>NC_014374.1:748226-1496453 GCF_000144915.1 Acidilobus saccharovorans 345-15 | reverse complement strand
TGGATGTCTGGGCCTCAGGGGAGGCCTGTGGGGCCTCTCCAGGAAACCAAGGAATGGTGTTGAAACCAGTGTTTATGCCGCCAACCGTGGCACTGAAGGCAGTGAAACCAAGGAATGGTGTTGAAACCTTAGAATGACGCCAGAGCAGATGCTGAGGAACCCCTGGGAAACCAAGGAATGGTGTTGAAACTATCTGTTTGGGACGTCTATACCTGGGACTACTGATTTCTGAAACCATCTGATGGTGTTGAAACGCGTTGCGTTGCTGTTCAGGTTCATTGCCGTAGACGTGGAGGAAACCATCTGATGGTGTTGAAACTTCATAGACAGCGTAAACACCTCTGTCCATATTTTGGCATTCTCCCTATCCTCGAAGAAACCACAAGATGGCGCTGAAAAGCTGTGGCGGCTATCCAGGTGCCTCACTCCCAGAAGTTAAACCGTGAAACTTTATTGAAACAGTACTAGGCTTTCAGTGGGACTGCTGACGCCTCCGACCTTCCCAAAATTTCTGGGACTGTGCCGGCCAGCCTGGGACTATCCCAGAGGTGCTTCAGACTATCAATAAAGCCCCTCGACGCAGAGTATATTCTGGGAGTGAGACCGGGTGAGTGAGATGACTGAGGAAGAGTACGTGGGCGTGAGGAAGCTTCTCGAGGGCGCCCTCGGGGGCTGCCTCGAGGGCGTCAGGTCCTCCTGGAGGCCCGCGCCGGAGCCCAGCTACTACAGCTACGTCGCGGAGGACGGGGGCAAGGGGCTTGCAAGGTCTGCTGACGGCCTTGCATACTACTACGTCAGGGCCGCGGCGCTGAGCAGGGGGCACGTTAACTTCGTGGAGGACAGCTACCTTGTCTTCCCTCCCCAGTCCGAGAGCAGGAGGAGCTCCAGGTACATGAAGTCCATGGAGCTGAGGGCCGCGGCCGAGGCCCTGGAGGTCATGCCCAGCGCCCAGCTCGCCCTCTTCGACGGCAGCGCCGTAAGCATGCTCGGCTGGGAGTGGCCTGGAGGGGCCAAGAGGGCCTCGCTTGAGGACGTGGACCAGGAGATGGACCTCGCTGCCAAGCTCGTGGGCTTCAGGGACGCCGCGGAGCTCTGGGAGGAGCTCAAGGGTTACAGGGCCGTCGCGGCCCCCAGGCTGCTCCTCGCGAGGGGGGTGCTCAACGCAGAGGTAGCCGAGGCGCTCGAGCAGCTGGAGCTCATGGCGCACGCCTCCAGGGTCCTGGCGCAGCTCGCCGGCGAGGGCCACCTGGCGGTCTTCACCGCCAAGAGCTCCAGGAGGGGGAGCCTGTGCGACGGGGTCAACGACCTCGCTCTCGTGGGCCTCGCGGTCAGGGAGCCGGGCTTCATGCTCGTGAGGCAGGGCACGCTGGCAGAGGCCCTGGGCGAGGGGTCCCTGCCGTCGCTCGGCGGCCTCAGGCAGCTGGCCAGGTCCCTCAACTTCGTCGACGTGGTCGCCAGGCTCAGCCCGAGGGGGGCTGTGCTGAGGCTCCAGTCGCTCTCCTCAACGCTGAGCGGCGAGCCCCTGGCGAGGGAGGCGGTGGCCGCCCTCGAGGGGCTCAGGTCCATGGAGGGCTACCCGCTGCCCCTCGTAATGGCCCACGCCAACGCCAGGGTGCCCAGGGACTTCGCGGCCCTGAGGTTCGGCCTCATGGGCTTCAACGAGGCCAGGCTCCTCATGGGGGTGGCTTGAGGTGGCGTGCACCACAGGCGTGGTTACCCACTCGAGCCCGCTCGAGGCGACCGCCTTCACGGCAGGCAGGGCCCTCTCCGTGGGCCAGTACGCGGTTGTTGAGGAGGGCGACAGGAAGTACCTGGCCCTGGTGACCTCCGTGGAGCACGGCAACTCCCTCCTCGAGGCCGTGAGGGCCCCCAGGGAGGCGAGCTTCTACCTGAAGTCCCTTGAGTCCCTCGGGGGCGTGGCGGAGGGGGCCACGGGCAACTACTACAGCGTCAGGCTGAAGCTGCTCGGCGTGCTCGGCAGCTCCTTCGTGCCTGAGGTGGGCCAGCCCCCTCTGGTGGGCTCCTGCGTGAGGCCCGCCACTGACGACGAGGTCAGGGAGGCCCTCAGGGTTGACGCGGGCGTCAGGCTCGGCGTCGTGAAGGCCCAGCAGGGGGTCGAGGCCATGATGCCGGCCGAGGCGGTGTTCAAGCACGTTGCCGTGCTCGCCATGACGGGCTACGGCAAGAGCAACGCCACCTGCGTGCTGGTCAGGGAGCTCGTGAAGAACTACGGGGCTACGGTGCTCCTGCTGGACGCCCACGGGGAGTACGTGGGCCTCGAGGACGACCCCGAGCTCGACGGCCTTGTGATGGTCCACAGGGGCGCGTTCAACCCGTTCACCATGAGCGAGGCCGACTTCGTGAACCTGGCAGGGCTGCCGCCCAACGCCTCTAACGAGGCGAGGGCCCTGAGGCTCTCGTTCAGGCTCCTCAGGTACCTCAAGGGGTACTCGTCGAGCCTCGACGACGACCTCAGGAAGTGCCTTGACAACGCGCACGGCAGGGAGGTGGCCTCCTGCGCCAGCAAGGAGTTCAGCGAGGCCCTCAGGTGCGTCGTAAACAGGTGCGGCGACGAGTTCCTCAGGGGAGCCAACAGCGCCAAGCAGAGCCTGGCGTCCCTGCTGAACAGGCTCGACGACGCGCTCCACGACCTCGGCAGGCTCCTCAGCGACAGCGCCCCGGTCGACCTGACCAGCCTCGTGGTCCCAGGCAAGCTCAACGTGTACGACCTGAGCGAGTACGACGTCAACGAGGCTGACGTGGTGGCCAGCTACCTGCTCAGGAGGCTGCTGGAGGAGAGGAAGAGGTACGAGAGGTCCCTCTACGAGGGCGACGAGCCCAGGGGCTACCCGACGCCCGTGGTGGTGGTCCTTGAGGAGGCCCACGTGCTGGTGCCGGCCAACGGCAACACAGAGACCAGGTACTGGGCAGCCAGGGTGGCAAGGGAGGGCAGGAAGTTCGGCGTAGGCCTCGTGCTCGTGAGCCAGAGGCCAAGGGGCCTCGACGTGGACGTGCTGAGCCAGACCAGCACAAAGCTGCTGCTCAGGATGGTAGAGCCCGAGGACCTCAGCCAGGTGAGGAGCTCCAGCGAGGCCCTTGGCGACCTGGCGGAGCTCCTGCCCGGCCTCAGGCCTGGGGAGGGCCTGCTGCTCGCCGACGGCCTCCCAGTGCCGGCCCTCGTAAAGCTGGACCTCTGCCAGTCGCTGAGGAGGTTCAGCAGCGGCAGGTTCCTGAAGGAGTGGAAGGACTACGCGTCGGGCGGCGGCGACATCGGAGGGCTGCTTGGCGAGCTAACCTGAGCCCCCTGGACCCTCTCGAGGGCCCTCACCATGTTGAGCACCTTCCTGCCCTCGTCGGTGAACCAGTAGAGCGTCCGCCTCCCGCACCTGCCGCTCGCCAGGACCCCGACCTCCACGAGATCCTTGAGCTTGTCGTCAATAGTGTTCTCGCTCATCCCCTTCACGGCCTCGTGCACCTGCTCCCTCCAGAAGGCTTTGCCCACTAACTTGAGGCCCCTGCATCTCCTGAGCTCCTCCTCAGGGGCGGAGAGGCCGCCGGCCCCCTCCAGTATCCTTATCTTGTCGCTGTCGTTGGCGGCCTCCCAGAGGCCTAGGAACACAGAGCTCGAGGCCCTAAGGCTTATGACGTCGCCGCTGTACCCCTGGCCGCTCTGGGGGTAGTTCCTCATGGAGAGCTGCACCTCCGGCCCTCCCCTGGGCCTGAGGAACAGAGTCATGGCCAGGGCGGCGAACACCATGGCGACGGCCACGCCCCTCAGGCCGCTGCTCACGTCGAGGACTACCCTCTCGTAGTCCCTGCTGTCACCTATGGCATCACCCACCAGCTTGACTATCTCGTAGGCTATGTCGAGGGTGTCGGTGCTGCTTATGTCGTGTAGGTCCCTGACGCTATGGCAGTACTTGTGCTCCCTGAACAGGTCCTCCCTGAGGTCAAGGTACGCCCTGGCCACATCCACGACCTCGCTGGGCCCTGAGCCCCTCATGCCCTCTAGGGCCTCCCTGGCGGCCCTCATGGTCTCCTCGTCGCACCCCCTCCCGGCCTCCTCGCCCCTCCTGAGGGCGTCTATGACCCCCTGCCAGAGCCTGGTGGAGGAGCTGGCTGGGACGAGCAGCAACGCCCTGGGGAACTCGCCGGCGCTGAAGGCGGCGTCTATGGAGCCCTTCATCAGGTCCTTGGTCTTGCTGAGCACGAGGAGGACCAGCGTCCTGCCCACAGAGGTCCCCTCTTCGTATTGGCGCCCGCGGGAAATAAGCTGGCCGGGGCAGGCTGAAATCAGATCATGGCGGCCGTCTTCAGGCCGAGGCCTTAGCTGTGGGCACGGCGTCACGCTGGTAGGGTTGACAACCAAGGCTTGAATGACAGCTTAGCGCTCCGCTGCGCAACTTCACCGAGGCCCCGCGGGCGCCGCAGTCGCCGCGACATCAAGGCACAGGGCCTCCGCGCGGCCCAGCGCTTCGTCGAGGGCTCTCCCCTCTACCTAAGCTTTGAGGCGGCGCTGCGGAGCGCTGCGTACGACGCCAGCAGCAGTATCATTATAATGAAGAGGACGACCTCAATTAGGTCGCCGACCGCGCGAAGGTTCATCGCCGGGACCCCCACGGCTGTTATGAAGGCGAAGAAGAGCCCCACTAGCACGTCCCTGCCCGCCCCGGCGTAGCCCCCCTGCTGCTCCATGCCGCTCGGGCTGGAGTGGCCCTTCACGATGGAGCTGTTGGCCTTTGACACCGCGATAATCATGATGAGGCTCATGATGAACAGGAACCAGAGCTTCGGCATCACGAAGGCCGTGAAGAAGGAGGTCAGCAGCAGGGGCCACAGGAGGACGAGGATCCCTTTGTTTACCTTCCTCGCCCTGTCCGCGTAGGCGAAGGCAACACTGGTCGGGGCGGTCGCCTGCGCCGCCTCGGTCGACGCAGTCTGCGGCGGCACGCTCGTCTCGGTGGGCCTGGCCCTCCTACTGCCCCTGGCTTTCCTCCCGGTGGACCTAGCCGTCCGGCTGCCCTCGCTTTCCCCCTGAGGGGGGGCCTTGAGGGCCCCAGCCGCGGCCATGTCTGCTATGTCCCTCAGCACCCTCGCGGCCGCTGAGGGCAGGGAGCCGTCGCTGGGGCCCTCAAGCGGCAGCGCCTCCGAGGCGCGCCTCACCACCTCGCCCACCGTGTCATTGTACCTGAGCGAGGCCGCCACGAGCACGGCTATCGGGGGCTCCTTCATGCACTGGCCGTTGGGCAGGCACACCTCGACAACGGGCCACCCCTCCCTCACCTGCAAGCCGCTCACGTTCAAGACCAGGTCGGGGCTGACCTCGGGCGACAGGGACCTCACCTTGGCCATGTAGGCCTCGGCGGAGTTGGCGTAGTCCGCCACCTCCTTCAGGAGCTGCGGCGTCAGCTCAGCCCCCCTGAGGTCGGGCGGGGGGCCCGGGGGAGGGGGCAGCCCGAGCGCCGTCGCCACCTCGGAGGCCCTCCTGTATGAAGCGGCCATGCCCGAGAGGGCAGCGAACGCCTCAGACAGCGCGGCGTAGGCAGAGAACGCAACGTCCACGGCGGCCCTCTCGTCCCTGACGTCAACGAACACGCCCTCTCGGGCGTCCCTGTGGGCCTCGCTGGCCAGCCCGAGCACGCCCCAGCACGTCACGGGCCTGGGAGGGGTCCAAAGGGCTACGGCGGCCCTGCCCCTGAAGCCGAGCTCCCTCGCCCTGTACGCCAGCCTCCAGTACTGGGACACGCGGGCCCCCGCCAGCGCGGGGAGCACGAGGGCGGCGGAGAGCACGGGGTCCTCCTCCACAACGGAGGGCGACCTGAGGTCGAGGAGTCCCCTGGGCTGCCCCTTGAGCTGCCCGGCCAGGGCCTCAAGGAACCTGCCGCTGTCCCCGAGGGCTGAGGCCAGCTTACCCGACAGCATGAGGTCCACTATCATGCCTGGGCCGTGAAAGCCCTTCAGCCTCTCGGACTTGTCGTAGTCGCCCGCGGCGCACAGGCCCCTGGCGGCCCTGGCCAGGTCCCTGGAAAGGGCTATCAGCCTGCCCCTGAAGTCATCGCCTGCGAGGGATGAGGCGGCCTCCTTGACGCCCCTCGAGGGCCTCACGCCGAGGCTTGAGAGGTAGAAGGCCGCCGCCTCCTGGGCCCAGCCGCGGGCCACATCAACGGCCACAGCTATGGTCAGGGCCCTCTCCACGAGCTCGATGCTGTCGTTAACGCTGGTGGGCTCGCCCACATCGCAGAGACCTCTCAGCTCCCTGACCCCTGTAGCTGGCAGGTCGCTGGTGCAGGCGGCGTTTATGTATCGCCCGGAGTCGGCGGCCATGTAGCTCCTGAGGACTGTGGCCCTCTTCCTTATGTCCTCCACTGATATGTGGTAGTCCCTCAGGAGCCTTGACAGCTCCCTCGCGTCCCTCGCGCCCCTCACTATTGACTTCAGCTCGTCGTAGGCCGTCACGAGGTCCCTCATCTCATTCATGCGGTCCTTAAAGACGGCGCTGAGGGAGGGAGGGGGGTTGTGAAGGACATCGTCAAGGTACTCCAGGAACGCCTCCTCCTCGCCCAGGCTGAGGGGCGCGGACAACCCTTGTCACTTCTGTCAGCCGTAGGCGCTGATGAACTCCTCGGCCATCTCGGAGGCCTTGCGCTGGACCGTTATAATGGAGTTCCTGAGCTCCTGGAGCTCCCTCAGGGCGAAGTAGTCCCCCTTCTTCGACGCCTCGACCTCGGAAAGCTTCGTCAGCGTGGCCTCCAGGCTGTTGGACGCGCTCGAGAGCACGTTGTAGACGTCCGACACGGTCTCCTTTATGCCCATGAGCGCCCTGTCTATGACCTCGCTCCTGGCGACCCTGTTGGCCTCGGCTATTTTGTCTATGTCAGCCTTAACCTTGGGCACCTCCAGCGACGCTATGTCCTCGGCCAGCCTGCCTATCTTCTCTATGGGGACCGCGGTGCCGCCCTTTGAAAGCATTTCAATGGCGCCTGAGACCTCCTTCATGTAGTTGTCGAAGGCGTTCCTTATCTTGGCGAGCCCCTCGTAGACGAACGCCAGCCTCAGGACCCCCCACATGTCTATGTAGTCAAGCTCTGGGTCGTAGCTTGACCAGAAGTCAACTATCCTCTTCACGCCCTCCGCCGGCGACATGCCGCTCACCCTGACGCCCGTCAGGTCCTCGAAGTCCTTAAAGTCGCCGTAGAAGAGCGCGTGGTGAAGGCCTATGTTCTTCTGGAGCTTCAGCTGCTCGTAGCTCCTCTTCAGGTAGCTGATGTCGGTGAAGACGTAGTCCCCACTCCCAGCTATGCTCCACAGGTATATCCCGTGGATTATCCTGTAAGACGATATCGAGAACTTCTTGGCGGGGACGTAGCCCAGCCTGAAGGCGGGGTTGGAGGCCTTGCTCTGCAGGGCGAGGGTTATGGTCTTCTCGGTAGGGAAGTCGGCCGTTGACACGTTCTCAGGCGCTGTGGTGACGAGCTGCAGTATGTTCCTTATGGGGGGAGTGTAGACCACGCCCTCCCTCGCCAGGTCGGGGTTGTACTTCCTCACGAACTCCATGAAGGGGCTTGTGCTCCCTATGGGGGCCTTTATTAGGTCATAGTTGAGGTTGGCCATGGTCTGCCCGACCCCGGCCAGGGTGCCCGAGAGGTTGGTGAGCGCCGACTTGAAGGCGTCCTGCAGCCCCAGCCTGGTTATCATGCCGTAGAGGTTGGCAGTCTGCAGCTGGCCTACGTCTATGTCATCAGGTGACTTCACGGGGAACACGTACTCGATTGACGATATGGGCGGCGACCTGAGGAAGCTTATCGTGTCCGAGACGGCCGCCCTGAACTCCGACACCTGCCTGCTCAGCTCTGGGTATCCCAGGGGCTCGGACTGCGACATGAGCCTCTTGTAGTCGCCCTCCAGCGACGTCACGGTTATCGTGCCCGTCGAGAGGTTTGACTTGATGGAGAGCATGTCCTTCATCATGTCCTGCTTCCTCCTCTCGAAGCTGGGGTACATGAGCGCTGACTGCATGTCCCTGTAAAGGGCGTCTATGTCATTTAGTATGCCGGACACGTCCGACTTGAGGGCGTTGAGCGAGGCCTCAGCTTCGCTGAGGGAGTCCCTGATGCCCTTCTCCCTCGACTCAACCTCGCCGAGCACGGGCTCGCCAACAAGCTTGAGCCACGAGAGCTTCGACGCCGGGAAGTAGATCTCATACCTGCTGAAGGTCAGGAGGTCTATGGGCTGCAGGTACGTCCTCAGGTCCTCCAGGTCAAAGGTGTGGGCGAAGGCCGTCCCCTGCTCGACCCCCTTGCCCTCGCCCTTCCTAGGCGCCCCTGAGGTGCCCAGGTCGAACAGGAACCTTGAGAGGGCGAGGCCTATCATGAGGTCCACGTTCCTGACCGGCTTCTCCCTGCTCACCAGGAAGAAGAAGTCGAACGGGTAGTTCATGCCCTGCGAGGAGCCGTGCTTCAGGAGGTAGACAAGCTCCTTGATGGCCGCGTAGGCGTTAGCGTGGTTAACCGCGGACTCGTCCTCCTTAGGTACGACGCCCACGCCTGCCACTATTGGGTCTACGCCTGTCAGGTCCTTGACGGCCTTCTTGAGGTCCATGGTTATCTTGAGGAACGACCCCGAGCCTGTTCCCCCTCCGAGCGAGGTCAGGACCACAATCATGGTGCCTGAGTACCCCGTTGCCGACTTGAGTGACTCCAGCCTGTGCTTGACCTCGTCTATGAACGCGCTCCTGATAGCGCTGTAGGCCGCGAGGCCCGCGAACCTGAGGTTCCCTGCGGCCTGGACTGGTATCTCGGACTCCTGGTAGAGGCCCGATATCCAGGGGTTGGTGAACCTTATGGAGTCCGGCGTCATGGCCTCGTAGTGGTTGAAGACGTAAAGCTTCGGCGCGACCTCCGTGCCCTCGTACTGCTTCCTCAGCCTCTCCGCGTTGGAGGAGTTAAGGTCGAAGAAGACGAAGAGGAAGGGGTTGGTGGGCTCGTCCTTTATCGCCCCCTGCGAGCGCAGGTACTCTATGTAGCTCTCCAGGAGGGCCGACCCCCCGCCCCCTATGCCGACGATCACGTAATTCACCTTGGGTATTGAGAACTCCGGCATGGTTGGGCGCTCGTTCACGCCCTTGATGATCACGTCCGGGTTCCTGTCAGCTATGTCCTTCAGCTGCCTGGCCTTAGCTATGAGCGCCTCCGTGCTTGATATGTCATCCCTTATCCTCTTCAGCTTGCCAGACAGCGAGGAGGCGTCCGCGAGGGCCTTGTCGCTCCTCAGCTTTATGTTGTTGTACCTGTTGGCCAGCGACTGGTACTGCCTGTACTTGCCGTAGAACATGGCGAGGGGCACTATCAGGAGCACCACGCTTATGCCGAGCAGCACGGAGTAGATGGCGTAGAGCAGCACGGTGGGCAGCGCGGCGAGCCCCGGCGACATGAACGAGTATATGGCCACCCCCAGCAGAGTGAGCACGGACCAGGCCACGGTGTAGGCAATGTTAATGACGCTGATCCCTGACTCCTTGGTTATTATCTTGCCCGTCAGCATCCACAGGGCTACGAACTCCAGCGCGGCGAGGCCTATACTTATTATTCCAGCGTAGGAGAAGAGGACCGGCACTAAAAGGCTTCCCATCTGTTTTCCACTTCCTGTCAAGTAAGTTGTGTGCTTATGTTAGCATAAAAAACTTTTGATATTTTCTATAAATTTATGTTATATATTTGTGCCCGAGGGCAGGGCCTTGCCGAATTAGGCGTTAACGTAAAACTACAAAAGGGGCTTAGGGTTGAGCGGCGGTCAGCTCATCAGTTCACAACATGGGATCAGCGCCGTCGGGCCCCGCCCGCTGTTATATATTATAAAAGGAAGTGAGATAGCCCGAGCGGCCGCCAACCGCGACAAAGGCAGCCGAGCGGCTCCAGGATGAGGTTGCCCTGAGCTGTCGATGACTACATGTCCCTTGCCCAGTAAGCTGCAACGGGCCAGCCGCCACTAATGGCGGTGGAGCCGCGAGCCGCGGGGCGTGCGATGCCGCAGCGGCAGCCCGCGCTTTTCAGCGCCTACCGTGGGCCCCTGGGAAAGGCGGCCTGTGGCAATACTTATATTTCAGTGGGCTAACAGAGGAAATCGAGGCCAGCTGGCTTCGGAGCTAGCCTGTTGAGGTCCAGGTTAGTCCTGTTCGTCCTAGCGGCGGTCCTAGCGGTCCTCCTGCTCCCCCTTCACCCGGGAGCCAGCGGCGCAGAGCCCGCGGAGGGCAACATTGTGGTGACCATATATAACGTCAACGGCGAGCCAGCAGCTGAAGTTCCGGGGGTGGCCTACGGCGTCCTGGTGAGCCCGTCAAACGGCAACGTCGTTGCCACGGCCTACATGAACGCCAGCTCGCAGGTGGCGTTCCTCGGGGTGCCCCCGGGGACCTACCAGCTCTACGTGTACCACTACCCCAACAGCGGGCTGAACGCGACGGAGTACTGGGGCTCCATGCAGGTGACGGCCTCCTCAGGCGTCACCTCGGCCTACGCCTTCCGCAGGGACACGCCTTGGATATCCTCCTGGCGGGCTTCATACCTCGGCAACGGCAGCTACTCCATAACAGTTGATGTTAACAACTCG
This sequence comes from Acidilobus saccharovorans 345-15, assembly GCF_000144915.1. Taxonomy (NCBI): domain Archaea; kingdom Thermoproteati; phylum Thermoproteota; class Thermoprotei; order Acidilobales; family Acidilobaceae; genus Acidilobus; species Acidilobus saccharovorans. Next base: position 1,485,848 of record NC_014374.1, on the reverse strand, counting down.
CTGGGCTCGCCCGTGCAGGGCCTGATTTTCCTCGTGGTCTCACCCTACATGCAGTTCGCGGGGGCGACGAACCTGAGCGTGCAGGCCACCTATGAGCCTGGCGTCAACGCATACAACTTCACCTTCACCCCGTCGGCGGGCGGCGCCTACTTCGTGTATCCAGTGGCCTACTCATACATAGGAAACCCCCGCGGCACCCCGGTGGCCACGGACCAGGACTACTGGAGGCAGGCCTTCGTTGCGTATGTGGGCTCGGGGACGAGCTGGGCCAACATGCCAGCCGAGTTCGTGGGCGTGCCCCCGTCCTCGTCGCCCCTGCTGCTCAACGTCTCCTATGCGCTGACCGGAGGCGGGTACGAGTACGTCATCGCTGGGGTCTCAGAGTTCCCCTCGGGGAGCGCGTACGCGGGCTCATACGCCTTCTCGTATGAGGACGTGGGCAGCTCGCCCGTCGAGGTCATGGAGGCCGACGTGGCCGGAAGCGGCGCGGTGCTGTTCCTGGTGAGCACAACGGGGAACCTGACCGCGTACGTATATGACAACGGGGCCCTTGTCTGGTCGGGGACCTACTATAACTACATAGTGCCATTCTACGTCTACATACCGGGCCTGAGGGGCAGCGTGGCCGTGTACGTGGAGTCCCCCTCGGGGGCCACGAACGTCAGCGGGGGGCTGGTAGAGTACCTGGGCGGGCCCCCAACTGTCATGCCCCTGTACTTCTTCACCGACATCCCGTCAAACGAGGGCCTTGAGACCCTCCCGGCCGGAGGGCCCTACTACTTGTTCCTCACGGCCTACGGTGACGGCCACGCCTCGGTCTTCATTAACTCAAGCCTGGTGGCTGACATAGCGTTCAACGTGCTGGCCCCCTACGGGAGCTTTCCGGCCGATGGGACGCACCAGGGCGCCGCGGGCCTCCTTGGGCCCGTCGACAGCGGGCCCGGCCTTAACGTGACGGTCGAGGCCTCGGCCCCCCAGGGCTCGGCCATGTACTCAGCCCCCATGCTGCTTGTGTTCCCTCAGGGCAACACGGTGCTGGCGTCCTACAACTTCTCCTTCCTTGGGGTGGGCAGCTCCCCGCAGGTGCAGGACATAGGCTACGCCCCGCCTAACTCCTCGGCCCTGGTGCTTTACTTCACGTCCGACGGCTGGGGAGGGGTGACGCTCTACGAGCAGGGGCGGCAGGTAAACGGCCTCTACCGCTTCGGCTCGGGCGGCGAGGAGGGCCCCGGACTCGAGTACTACCCCAACGTCAGCGGGCAGCTGGCGCTCTCCGCCAGCTGCGACACGGGCACCACTGACATGGGGGGCGTGGTGATCATCTTCAGAGGGCGGCCCCCGCTGTATGAGCCCATGCCTACCCTGGTAGCTGGCTCCACGGCAGTCATGTCGGCCCTCACGCCTGAGGGGGGAGCGGTCTACGTGGCGGCCATGGGCTTCGGCTCAGGCGCGGAGTCGTTTTACGCCAACTCCTCAGAGTTCGGCGCTGTTGAGGAGCCGAGCGGCTCAGCGTCGGCGTCCCTGGGCACTATTTCCTTTGTCGAGGCGGGCCTCCCAGGCGGGAGCCTGTGGGGCGTTGAGCTCGCAGGCCTCACTAGCAACACCACCTCAGGCGTCATAACCTTCACCGAGGCGCCCGGCAGCTACGAGTTCCGCGTCCTGCCGCCGCCCAGCTTCACCGCCTCCCCCTTGAGCGGGGTGGTCCAGACCGGGCAGACGGTCTACGTGAGCTTCTCACCGTCGTCTTCCTCCACCTCTACGACTGTGACTACCGTTACTGCGACTTCAACTACTACAGTCACAAGCACTATCACTACCACGAGCAACTATACTACGACTGCCACCGAGACGACCACGACCACCACAACGACAACTGTTACTCCTCCGCCCTCTACCGTAACTTACACCACCACGACAACGGTGCGCGTGACAAGCCCGACGACCTACACCATCACCAGCACCGCCTACAGGACGCCGACCGCGACCCACACCACAACGCCGACAACTGCTACGTACTCACGGGTCAGGATCAGCACGGCCCCGATAGCGGCGGCAATAGCCATAATAGTGGCGGGCGCGGCCGTTGCAATTCTCTATAGGCTGAGGCGCGGCCGCGCCTAGCTGCCCTCGGCCTTTTCTTCACTTTTTTTATTTTTGTTTTCAGTAAAGAGCTGTACTTAGGTAACTTGCTGCGCTGAAAGTCAGCTCGCTATGAAAATGGCTCAAATCCTGGAGCACGTGCCCTGCCCGATCTCGCCCGGCCGACCCCGCGGCCCGACCGACGGCTTTAGCTCCTGAGCGAGGAGGCCTGGTCTACGTGCTCAGCAGCCCTGCCGGCTGATAAAGGGCCTGGGGCTGAGGGCCGCGCTAGGCGCTCACCACGGCTTAGCTCGGCCTCCTGGGCCCTCATGCTTCCTAATAATAGAAAGTGGGAACTTAGGCGGTTTAATTACAGGTAAAATTTTTATTTTTCCCACTATTTGTTGTAACTCCGATATACATGAGGTGATCCTGGTGGGCAGCTCGAACTCCTACATAGAGAAGGCGCAGGCGAGCGACAGGGAGCTGAGGAAGGCCCTAGGGCTCCTCGAGATAATGTTCCTGGTGCTCGGCGCCATAATAGGCAGCGGCTGGCTCTTCGGCTCCTTCTACGCGGCCGCCATGGCAGGCCCGGCCGCCATAACGTCATGGATTATAGCGGGCGTGCTCCTGCTCTTCGTGGCCCTCGCCTTCGCCGAGCTCTCGGGCGCTATACCTAAGACCGGCGCGATAGTCAGGTACCCGCAGTACAGCCACGGGAGCTTCGCCTCGACCCTGCTCGGCTGGGCCTACTTCCTGAGCGCCGTGACAGTGGCCCCAGCAGAGGCTGAGGCGGCTGTGACCTACCTCTCCACCTGGTGGCCCTCCAAGTGGCCCCCGCTGACCTACTCAACTACAGTGGCCGGCGTCACGGTGACCCTGCTCACCGGCGTGGGCTTCGCCATAGCCTTCGCCTTCCTCACAGCGTTCTTCCTGCTCAACTGGTTCGGCGTCAGGCTGCTGGGCGCCGTGACCCACGGGGCCGGCTGGTGGAAGCTGGTCATACCGTTCGCCACAGTCATACTGATACTTGTCCTCATTTTCCACCCGGCCAACTTCGCCTCGCTGGCTTACTCGGGCGGAAACATAACGGTTGGCAACAAGACCTACTCGTTCTCCCCGGCCCACGGCTTCGCCCCCTACGGCTGGGCCCCGGTGTTCTTCGCGCTGCCCACAACAGGCATAGTGTTCGCCTACCTTGGCTTCAGGCAGGGCCTTGAGTACGCCGGCGAGGCCAAGAACCCGCAGAGGGACGTGCCCCTCGGCACGATACTCGGCTTCATAATAGCCATAGTGCTCTACGTGCTCCTGCAGGTCTCCTTCGTGGGAGGCATAGACTGGTCCAGGTACCAGATGAACCTGACCTACACCTACCCGAACGGGACCACGGTCTACAAGGTGGTCCAGCTCTCGCCCGGCAACTGGCAGGGCCTCGGCTACACCGTGCTATCCTCAGGGCCCTTCTACGAGCTGCTGGCGGTGAGCGGCATCGGCATACTGCTTGGCTGGGCCTTCATACTGCTCATTGACGCCGTCGTCTCGCCAAGCGGCACCGGCTGGATATACGAGGGCACCACGACCAGGGTGCTCTACGGCATGGCTGCAGACGGGGTGCTGCCCGAGTGGTTCCTTAGGCTCAACAAGTACAGGATACCGTGGATAGCCCTGATAACCTCGTGGCTGCTCGGGGCCCTGTTCATGGTGCCCTACTCCGGCTGGGCCCTCATGGTCAGCTTCATATCGCTGACCACGGTGCTGACCTACATAATTGGCGGCTCCGCCCTCATGGTGCTCAGGAGGACGGTTCCCAACATGCCGAGGCCCTTCAGGGTGGGGAGCGACAGGGTCGCCTGGGTGATAGCTGCCATAGCGTTCATAGCCTCCTTCCTGATAGTTTACTGGTCCACGTTCTCGGTGCTCTGGCTGGCGGCGACCTTCATACTTGTCGGCGTGAGCCTCTACTACATGATGGTCGCCCCGTCCAGGTTCGGCGTCAGCAGGGCCCACGGCGTTGCGGCGGGCGTGGTATTCTGGGCAATACTGGCGGCCACCACGTACTTCCTGGTGTGGAGGAACGTCATGTCCGTGGCCCCGGTGCCCGTCGACGCCAGGACCGTCGGCTCCCTGGTGGGCTTCGTGGTGGTAAACCTGGGCGCGGCCGTTGGGCTCACGGAGTGGCTCAAGGGGGAGATGAACGAGGAGGGCAGGGCCCACACCAACGCTGGCTACTGGGTGCTCGCCGTGCTGTTCGGCGCCTACACGCTCTCCTGGCTCGGCCAGTACGGCCCCTTCACGTCGCCTATAATACCGTTCCCGTGGGACACCGTGGTGACCGCCCTGGTGGCCCTGGCCCTGTTCTTCTACTCGGTGTACAGCGGCATCTTCACCAGGGACCTCGACGCCGTGCTGAGGGAGCTCGGCGTCGCCCCAGTGCAGGCCGACGGGGGAGGAAAGGGCTCCTGAGACCTGAAGGGCGGCCTAGGCCTTAACTTGGTCTTTTTTATTTCCGTTCGTCCCTGCGCTTTCACCTCGGTCATTTTACGTTCACTCGTGATCGAGTGTAGGGACTGCCCTCGGCCACCTGCCGAGCTCAGCGGCGCGGGGCTCGCATATCACCGCGGCGGCCCTCGCCCGCCCTTCTGGGCACAGCCCACGCTGGCGGGAGCTCATCCTTTGTCAATATTTTGTTTTGTAAACAGATACAAAAAGGGTTTCTGTTAGCATGAGAAATGGTTCAGCCCAGGGCTTGGCCTGATTCTCAGGCGACCTTGGCAGGCCGCGGCCTCACGAGGGCCCCGGCTGCTGGCCTCCCCCTCCGAGCCTCTGGGCAAGGGGGTCGGCCTCCACGAAGGTAATTATCCAGCCCACCACGTCCGCGAAGGGGACTATTATCAATATCCCGGCCACCCTCAGGAGGTCGTCGTTGAGCCTGCTGCCGACGTCATAGACCTCAAGGCCGGGGAATATGGAGGCCAGGAGCACGCCGACCCAGCCCAGGGCCGCCACGGCATAGCCGAGCTCCCTGACAACGATTACAGCTATCAGGGCGCCGGGCCCCGGGATGGAGGCCAAAGCCATCAGCGCGGCGGCCGCCATTATCAGCTCCCCGAGCGCCACGGCCCCAAGGGCATACGGAACGTACCTGACCCAGCCGGAGCCGTCGTACTGGCTGAGGCCTGAGGAGCGGAGGTCCCTCAGGGAGGCCTCGAGGCTCCCCCTGGACCTTGTCAGGAAGAGGTAGGCCCCGACGCCCGTGACGAGGAAGCCCACGACGGGGATCCCCGCCCCTATCGCAGCCAGCAGCAGGGATATGAAGGCCCAGAGGGACCCCTCCTTCAGCTGCTCCGCGGCAGCCTTGGCGTAACCTTGGCTCATAAGCCGTCAACTCATGTACATGGGTTCGGCCAGGTATATATGCTGACCCTCGCCTTGGCCCCGCGCGGCCTCGGCCAGCTGAAGGGCGTGTTAGGGGAGGCGCTGGTCATATGATACGTGAGGGACGGCTACGCCACGCGGGGCCTCCTGAGACAAAGGACTACCTTGATTCTATTATTTTACTTCCCTTTTCCCACTCATTTCATTATCAAGATGGCGAAGTTGTCTGGAGACGCCATTATCAAAGCCCTCCCGCTAAGGCTGGCGCGCCCCTTAGCGACTTTTTATAGTCTGGAGGGCTTCGGCCTGGCCAGCGATCAGTGGGGAACGACAGCAGCAATTAGACTATAGGTTAGGCAGCAGAGGAAGCAAAGAAGCTCGAGAAACTCAAGTGAGTTCTTCGACGTCACGGGCTTAAGGCTTTCTTTTCTGATTATGACTAGAGTAGGGGCGAACCGCGTGCCTACGTTGTGCCTGTTAAGGCATGGGGAGTCGCTGTGGAACAGGGAGAACAGGTTCACTGGCTGGGTTGACGTACCACTAACCGACAAGGGCAGGGAGGAGGCCATCAGGGCTGGGCTTCTTCTAAGAGGTTATAGGTTTGATGTGGCCTACACGAGCAGGTTGGAGAGAGCTATTGAGACCCTGGAGCTGGTGATGCTAGCCATGGGCTATCGCGTGCCAGTAATTAAAGACGAGCACTTAAATGAAAGACATTACGGAGACTTGCAAGGCCTAAACAAGGATGAGATAGCCAAGACATATGGAGAAGAGCAGGTCAGGCTATGGAGGAGGAGTTTCAGAGCAAGGCCTCCCAACGGGGAGAGCCTAGAGGACACTCAGAGGAGGACAGTGCCGTTCTTCAAGAATACTATACTGTTGGACCTTGTTAATGGCAAGAACGTCTTAGTGGTAGCGCACGGCAACAGCCTAAGGTCAATAATAATGTACCTTGAGGACGTACCTGAGGATAAAGTACCTCAGCTGGAGATACCAACAGGCCAACCCATAGTTTATGATGTCTACTGGGACCAAGAGGCCCATATGCTGAAGATAAGATCTAAGAGCGTTTTAAGGTAGCTAATGTAGTTATTCATATAGTTACTCATCGCGCAATCCTAAGTAAACATAAGGGCTCTACGGTCAAGCAAGGCCTATACTTACAGTGGAAGCCTGAGTTTTCCCTATCCATACAGAACACGCCTTAGACTTGGGGACCCCGCAGCAGGATCAGTCAAAGGGCCAGCTTGACCTCTCCGGCATGGTCTATCTATGAGTTAGCAGTGCCAGCTACGTGGGGCTGGCCAGGTGGGCCCAAGACTAGCCTAATGGAGACCAGTGAAAGGACTAGGATAATTGCTGGAGTATCAAACTGGCTCCTAGCCACGGTTATCCTAGTGTTGTCTATGCATGTTGGGCTGTTGTGGCCATCTTCTTGACCGAGCTCCACAGCTTCTTCTCAGGGCTTCTATAGAAAAAGCGAAGAAATGAGAGCAGTCATAAGCATCTACAACTGCGGCCCTGACGTGCCTGACCACCCTCAGCGGACAGTGGCCAACAAGGCCAAGGGCCTACGGCAGGGGCCTCCTTGAGCCCCTGGCTGCCCCCAGGGCGGCCTCTATGGCCTCAGCCACGGCCGACCCTATGAAGTCCCTGGTGAGCCCCCTGGCGGGGGACCTAAGCGTGGCGGGCCCCTCGCCCGGCCTCACGTAGACCTTCGCGCCCCTCGGCGAGCCCTGGAGGCACTCGCACCTGCCGAAGTCAACGCTGTAGCCCAGGGCCTTCATGACCTCAGCCTCGGCGTCGCTGGCATGGCCCACGTCGAGCTCCAGGGCCTCCCAGTAGTTGACCTGCACCACCGCGACCTCGGGCGGCAGGGAGGGCATCATGTCCCTGAGGGCAGCCTCGACCGCCGGGGAGTTGCCGTAGTGACCGTTCACTATGACCACGTTTCTGGCCCCGGACCTCACCAGCGACGTTATGACGTCCCTGAGGAGCAGCTGGAGGGCCTGGAGCGAGAGGGACACCGTGCCCGGGGCCAGGGACCACTCGGCGGAGAAGCCGTAAGCTATGGGGGGAGCGAGGACGCAGGGCCCGCTCACCCTCTCGCACGCCGCCTCCGCGACGCCCTGGGCTATCATGAGGTCTGTGCCCAGGGGGCCCTCGCAGTGCTGCTCAACGCTGCCCACCGGTATGATAACTATCGCGTCCTCCCTTGACATGAGCTCCCTGGCCTGGGCGGAGCTGAGCTCCTCGAGCCTGTACAAGCCGCTCACCGACGTGGTTGTGCCTGGACGGTATATTACAATGAGGCCCTGGGAGGTAAGTGCTAAAGCGTTAGAGCCCCCTGGGCATCAGCTATCAGGGGAAGGGGAGGATGGGCAAGGTCAGGGTCAAGTACCTGGGCTTCCTGGCCGACCTTGCCGGCACCAATGAGGCCCAAGTGGAGGTCAACGGCGAGGCCAAGGTAGAGGACATCGCCCCGGTCATAAGGAAGCTGAGGAGGTCCGACTACGTGCTCCTGGTGGACGGCAAGGGAGCTGAGCCCGACACCCCGGTCAGGCCGGGGAGCACGGTTGTGCTGCTGCCCGAGACCGGCGGCGGCTAGAGCCTGAGCTCCACCTCCCTGCCTGGCACCCTGGCCCTGAGGTAGCAGAGCCTCCCCCTCAGGCCCGAGGCCGAGAGCGACCTGGCCACGTACTCTAGAAGGTCCTCCAGCGTCCCCTCCCTCCCCGTGACCTCCCAGAGGGGCCTCCTGTTGGCCCTGCTCAGCGCGGAGTCGAGGGCGGCCCCTATGGCCTCCAGGTCGTCCCTGGCCTCCCCCTCCCCGTAGCAGTAGCAGGCGGTGACCTCAACGTCGTGGCCGTGGAGGCCGTAGCCCATGCTCTCCAGCCTCATGGCCACGCTCACCGTTGAGCTCGCGCAGAGCGACCACTCCAACGGGACCTCACCGCCCTGTACAGGGATATGGCCAGGGCCGCCAGGGCTAACAAGAGTGATCCCCAGGCTATGAGGCTCAAGGCGGCCCCCCGCCCCTCGTGAGTGCTTAGGCTAAAAGTGTCGCGCTCCACTATAAGCTCCGGTGAGCACCCTGGCCTGCGTGGACTCGCCCAGCGACTTCATAAGGAGGTACGGAGTTGACGCCAAGATTGTCGAGTTCGAGGAGAGCGTTGAGACTGTCGAGGCCGCGGCCAGGGCCGCGGGGGCGCCGCCGAGCGACATAGTGAAGACCCTGCTCCTCATAGTGGACGGGAGGCCCATGGCGGTCCTGCTGCCGGGGGACAGAAAGCTTGACTACAGGAAGCTCTCGGAGCTGACCAAGGCCTCGAAGATAAGGATGGCGTCGCCCGACGAGATAGAGGAGCTCACAGGCCTGATGCCAGGAGGGCTCACGCCGCTCTCGGAGTGCATAAGGGGCCTGAAGGTTATAGTGGACGGGAGCATAGCCTCCAAGGAGAGGGTCTGGACCGGGGGAGGCTCGATGAACGCCCTGGCCAACGTGTCAGTAAGAGATCTTTTAAGGGCGCTCAGGCCGATAGTCGCGGACGTCTCGCAGTGAGGCAGAGGACCTTAGCCGCGGCCCTCCTCCTGCTGGCCTTCTCAGCCGTGGGCCTGGCGGCGGCCCTGGAGGTCTACAACAGCTTCTACCTCCACAGGTCGGCCCCGCTGGCCTGCACATACCCGGTCAGGGTCTCCGGCGTTGCAGTGAACTGCCTCGACGTGCTCTCGAGCGGCTACTCGAGGGTCTACAGCTTCAGCCTTGACGAGCTCGCGATAGCGTGGTTCTCGGCGGACCTGGCGCTCTCAGCATTGACAATAGCCACGGGGCTCCCGAGGGCCCTGAGGGTCGCCCAGGCGGCCTGGAGGTTCCTCGGCGTCTCCTTCGTGCCGTACCTGGTCTACCTTGAGCTCTTCAGGATACACGCCATCTGCGTCTACTGCACCACAATGCATGTGATGCTGATAGCCAACGCGGTAGTCGCGGCCGCAGAGCTTAAGGGCTCCGGGCCCCTCTAGGTCGCCCAATCAACCCCTCCTCATCGTTTCCTCGGCCTATGTCGGCCCGCTCATCCCAGGCTATGGTTGGCCCCGAGGTAAATTACGCTTTTTAGGGTTACGTAAGCGCGTCACGGGCGGTCCCTGGCAGCCTTTTCTGGCAGTAACGCTTTACATCTAGTATCCGATATCATAAACGTGTATGTCCACGTTTTAAGCATCTGTCAAATCAATACCAACGCTTAAAAAGACTTGTACATACACAGCCCCAGACGTTAGTCCCCTTGGACGAGGTGAAAATTCTGTGGGAAGTAAACAGGAGCCTGGCGAGAGGGGCTCGAAGTTCAGGGACATATTCAAGGACCTGAGCGACATATTTCACATGTTCTACATAGAGACGGTGCCCTCGTATGGCAACAGCTTCTGGTTCCAGATAGGGTTCTACCTGCTGGTGCTTGCCATAGTGCTGGCCGTCACCGGCGCGATAATGATGTTCTTCGGCCCCTACTGGTGGAACTACAGCGTCGCGGGCATGTACGTTAGCCAGATACACTTCTGGGCCGCTGAAATACTGGTGACGTTGCTGTTCGTCCACATGTTCGTCAACTTCTCCACCAAGGCCTACGAGAAGAGGAAGGACATGTGGGTCCTCGGGACCATAATGCTGCTCCTGGTGCTCATACAGTACGCCTTCGGCATAGGGCTTAACAACAACATAGTGGCACAGTACAACGACAAAAGCGGCGCCGGCCTCTGGAACGCCCTCGGCCTCGGCTGGTTCGTCAACCCAGAGAACTTCGGGGCCGTCCTGGGCTGGCACGCCATAGTTGTGCCAGGCATACTCATGCTCCTGGCCGGGGCCCACTTCATGCTCGCCTGGAGGAGGGGGCTCAGCAAGCCGCACAGGCCGGAGATAAGGTACTCCGTGGTTAAGGCCGACCACAGGAAGATGTTCATAGGGGCGGGCGTCCTCGTGGTCATAGTTATAGCCCTTGGCCTCATACTTGGGCCCCTCTGGGCCTACCCGTTCATACCAGCCCTTGACGCCCAGTGGGCGGCCCAGCACTACCCGGACCTCTTCGCCGCCACGCTGCTGCAGGAGTACAACTACACCTCGGGGACCGCGACCTACCAGAAGTTCTCGATATTCGGCTTCATAAACCCGTACTCTTTCAGGTGGGACAACATAACCTACGTCAACACGAGGGAGGTCTACGTGGTGAAGCCCTACGAGATGCTCATAAACTCCACCGACGGAACCAACTACCTCGCCGAGTTCCAGGCCGAGCCGCCGTCAGTGCAGCTTGAGCAGCTCAACGCGGCCTACAACTACTTCAGTGACAACGGCTCCATAACCGCCGCCCTCCACAACACGTCAAACCCGATAGAGGTCGTGGCGGCCCAGCTGACCGTGATGGCCCAGTCTGGCCTCTACGACGGGGCCCTGAGCCAGGAGACCTGGGACCACAGCAGCCTGGACCAGCTGTATGAGATAAGGCTGATAGCCGACACGGGCCTCATGCACACCATAGAGGGCTTCAAGTACCACCTGCACGAGTACTTCATGGGAATGACGAAGTTCAACGTTGAGCCGTGGCAGATAGGCAGCTACTGGCTGGCCCCCTACGACGCCCTCGAGGCCTGGGGCGACCACATACCTTGGTGGCACACGCTCTACAACGCATCAATAGCCATGGTGTTCTTCCTCATAGTGCTGTTCCTGCCCTGGATACCCGGGCTGAGGAACCTGCCGGACTACCTGAGGCTCTACAAGATATTCTGGAACAGGTACACGATACCTGAGATGAGGGGGCAGGAGGCCAGGAAGGGCAAGTGACTTCCAGTTTTTTCAGCAGTGCGAGTTCCCGTTTTTCTCCCAGGGCGTCACTATGATGGGCTCGTCCTGGACGTATGTCCTGCCCAGCTTAAGCGAGAGCTCCGCCTTGCTGAGCTCGTAGCCTATGTAGGCCGCGTGCTCCGCGCTCACGTTAAACCTCCTGACCAGGGCCCTGGCGAGGCTGAGCGCGTGGGACCCCTCGAGGCTCCCGACGGCCCTGCCGTCCCTGTAGAGCGTGACCCTCATCACCCCCCTCGCCGGGTCGGCTGATACCCTGACGTACTCGCTGGCCGAGACCTGCGGCTCCACGTAGCCCACCGGCTCAGCGCTGACCTCCTCCTGGGGCTGCGGAGGGGGCGGGTAGTCCTGCTTTAGCACCAGGAGCCTGCTGAACATGCCCCTCTCGCTGGCCCTGGCGGCGTAGGCGCTCTCGGCCAGCCTTATGGCCTCCCTGGCCTCGGAGGTGCCGTGCACTGACTTGTAGGTCTCCTCAACAACAAGGTACGCGGAGGCCCTGACCTCGACGGCCATCAGGGCCAGGACCGCGTGCACCCCCGCCGTGTCGGCCTCAACCTCCTCGGTGACGTTAGCCGCTGAGAAGAGGAGCGGCGACGACAGCTCCCTGGAGGCCCTGAGGTACCTCTCCACGCTCTGCGACAGGCCCAGCGGGGGAACGGCCAGGGAGGGGTCAACTATGAGCTTCGCCCTCCCCGCCAGCTCCCTCTCAACGTCCCTGAGCCTGTCTAGGCTGTCACCGCCCACCAGGAGCGCCAGGTCCTTGGACAGCAGGTCCTCGAGCTCGAGGACCTGGTAGTCGGCCACGCTGAGCCCGTCGGCCCCGGCGGCTATGGCCTCCTCGGCGTAGGCCCTCGATGGCGCCTCTGCTATAACTGGGAGCCCGAGCCCCTTGGCCTCCCTGACCCTGCGGCGAAGCTCCCCGAGGCTCATGCCGTCCTCGGCCCCAACCACTATGACCTGAGCTCCCTCGCCTGCGTACCTCCTCGCGGTCGCCGTGAAGTCCTGGGCCCTGGGGTCCACCTCGGAGAAGAGCAGCACTGGGGGCCCCCTCCTCGGCACAGGGACCTGGCCTATCCTGAAGGCCTCCTCGTAGCTTATGCTGGGCGCCAGGGAGCCCAGCACCTCGTCGGCAGCCTTAACGGTGTCAAGCCTGGCCCCCTGGCTCACGTACTTCAGCGTGACCGGCAGCTCCCCGAGGCTCCTGGGGCCCTTGAAGGCGGGCTTCCCCGTGACCTTGGCGACCTCGGAGGCGTCCCCCCTCACAGTGCCAGGCAGCACGACCACGTCGACGTCCGAGAGGCCCGAGAGGAGGTCCCTCCTGGAGCTGAGCACCGAGGCTATGGCGGTAGTCGTAAGGAGCGATATTGCGGGCACCGGGAGCGCGACTATGACGAAGTCCTTAAGTCCCCCCTCCTGCAGCACCTCCCTGACCACTGGCTCGGCGGGCCTGCTGGTTATGATGCCGAACCTCAACCGCGTTCCCAATACCTGGACACGGTATCCAGGAATTTAAATAGTTAGTTTTTAAGGCGAGCGGCTCAAGCTTAAGCTTTTATACATTCCCTTACATATAACCACGGTGGTCCTGTTGAAGGCCAACCTGATGAAGGCCTTCGGCGTAGACTCGCTCAGCTACGTTGACTTCGACGACCCCAGGCCGGGCTACGGCCAGGTCGTGGTGAAGGTGGTCGAGGCCGGCGTCAACCCAGTTGACTACTTTGTCGTGAGCGGCATGAGGAGGGTTGAGCCCATGCCCCACATCCCTGGGGCCGAGTTCGCGGGCATCGTGGAGGAGGTGGGCCCCGGGGTAAAGGACTTCAGGCCGGGGGACAGGGTCGTCGTGTACCCCAGGGTCTTCTGCGGCAGGTGCGACATGTGCATGGGCGGCCACGAGCACCTCTGCAGGTTCGGCGGCATAGTTGGGATGATAACCCACGGGGGCTTCGCGGAGAAGGCAGTGGTTAACGAGGCCAACCTGTTCAGGCTGCCCGACAACGTGCCCTGGGACCTGGCCGCGTCGCTGCCGGTGGCGGCTCTAACCTCCTTCCACGCCCTCCTCGAGGCCGGCGTGGGGCCTGGCGACGTGGTGGCAATAGTGGGCGCCTCGGGCAACACCGGCCAGTTCGCCCTCCAGCTTGCAAAGATCATGGGCGCCAGGGTCCTGGCCGTGAGCACCAAGAAGTGGCCCCTGGAGCTCGGGGCCGACGCCGTGGCCCCGGTGGAGCAGAGCTACGACGCCCTCATCAAGATGACCGGCGGCAAGCTGGCTGATGTAGTGATAGACGCCATAGGCACCCCCACCCTGCCGGTGAGCATGAAGCTCCTGGACAGGAGGGGGAGGCTGGCCATATTCGGTGCCCTGAGGGGCGAGACCGTGACCTTCTCGGTGCCAGAGCTCTACAACAGGGAGGTGAGGGTCATAGGGACGACCGGGGGCACCAGGGCCGAGATGGCTAAGCTCATAGACATGGCCTCGAGAGGACTCCTGAAGGTCAAGGTCTGGAGGAAGCTGCCAATGTCGCAGGCCAAGGACGCTTTAAGGCTCCTCTTCTCGAGGGAGAGGGACGGAAGAATAATGCTGGTGGGTGAGGAGTGAGCGAGAACGTCATAGAGGTCGCCTCGAGGCCCGTGCTCTCGGTGTCCTCGGAGACCAGCGTGAAGGACGCGGCGGAGTACATGGTGTCCCACAACGTAAGGAGGCTCCTCGTCACGGAGGAGGGCAGGGCCATAGGCGTCTTCAGCGCCTTCCACCTGATAAGGATGCTGGCCACGGGCACTGACCCCTCCTCGAGGCCCCTGTCCAGGGCAGGCCTTGACGTGCCCGTCTACGTGGAGCCCACCACGCCCGTGATCGAGGCGGCGAAGGTTATGGCCTCAAGGGACGTCACGGCCGTGCTGGTGGGCCCCGAGGGCTCGCCCCAGGGAATACTGACGACCCACGACGTGGTCTCATACCTGCCCTACGGCGCCGCCGGGTCTGCCTCGCTCCACGAGGCGCTGGTCCCCGACTACCCCGTGCTCGACCCGGGGGCCACGCTGCTCGAGGCTGCCTCGGTGATAAGCTCCAGGGGGACGAGCGGCGTCCTAATTGTTGACGGCGACAGCTTCCTGGGAATAGTCACCGTGAGGGACGTGCTCCAGGCCTACGCCTCCGCCGGGGGCCAGGCCATGTCGGCCAAGGTGGAGGACCTGCCCATGTCGCCCGCGGCCTACATAGACGAGGGCGCCACGGTGGGCGAGGCAGCTGACGTGATGGAGTCCCTGGGCTCCGACGTGGCCGTCGTCTTCTGCGGCCCCAGGCCGTGCGGGGGCATAGACGACATAAGCCTGACCAGGTGGCTGGCCTCCAGGGCTAAGGCTTAAGTTATAGCCTCTCCCCAGCCGCCTGGGGAAGCGCTTGGACCTCAGGCCCCCGAGGGGCTTCAGGGACATACCGCCCGACCTAGCGATACTAAGGAAGGAGCTAATGGGCAGGGTGGAGGCCGTCTACAGGAGGTACGGCTTCGACCCGCTCGAGACCCCGGCCGTTGAGAGCTGGGAGGTCCTGGCGGGCAAGTACGGCGAGGAGGCGGAGGGCAGGCTCATATGGAGGTTCAAGGACCCCTGGAGCGACAGGGAGTACGCCCTCAGGTATGACCTCACGGTGCCCCTTGCTAGGTACATAGCGTCCCACCCGGAGATACCGATGCCGTTCAAGAGGTACCAGATAGCCCCAGTGTGGAGGCACGACGAGCCCCAGAGGGGCAGGTACAGGGAGTTCTACCAGGCAGACGTTGACGTGGTCGGGAGCCCCTACCCAGAGGCCGACGCCGAGATCATAAACGTCATAGTTGACGCCCTGGACGCCCTTGGGGTTGGGTCGGGCTTCAGGGTTCTCATAAACGACAGGAGGATACTGGCGGGCATATTCGAGGAGGAGCTCTCCCTTAAGGACCCGCTGGCCGTCTACAGGATTATAGACAAGCTCGACAAGGTGGGCGAGGAGGGGGTCAGGGCCGAGCTTGAGAGGCTCCTGGGCGCCCCGGCCGCCTCCAAGGTGATGGAGGTCATCTCAATTAAGGGCGACGTGGCGGACTCGCTGGACAGGCTCTCCAGGGAGCACGGCTCCAACGCCACGCTCATGAAGGGGGTGGAGCACCTGAGGCAGGTGGCCCAGCTGGTCAGGAGGCCCCAGGCCCTGGAGTTCAGCATGTCGCTCGTGAGGGGCCTTGACTACTACACCGGGCCGATACTTGAGGTCGTGCTTGACAGGCCCAGGATAGGCAGCGTGGCCGGGGGAGGCAGGTACGACAACCTGATATCTCTGTTCGCCAAGAGGGAGGTCCCTGCTACCGGCGCGAGCATAGGCATAGACAGGCTGATAGACGCTGGCCTGGAGGTCGGGCTCTTCAGGGCCGACAGGAGGACCTACACCCAGGTCATGGTTGTCAACGTGAGGCCCGAGAGCTACGCCTACGCCTGGAGGGTGGCGGACGTCCTCAGGTCCTGGGGCTTCAGCGTGAGGGTTGACCTCAACAGGTCGGGGCAGGACGAGCAGAGGAGGAGGGCGCTAAAGCTGGGCGTCCCTGTCGTGGCTTTCGTCGGCCCCCAGGAGGAGGCCTCCGGCTCGGTGACCCTGTACTCGCCATCCAAGGGCGAGAGGCTCACCGTAAGGCTTGAGGAGGCGAGGCAGGCCCTGGAGAGGCTGCTGAGCTGATGATGCCCCTGAGCGATGCCACCAGGTCAGGCGGCGTCAAGGCCTACAGGCTCAGGCTCCTCATCGACGCTGGCCTCAGGGTGCCCCCAGGGTTCGTCATGAGCGTCAGCGAGGTGACCCCGAGGGCCGTCGAGGAGGCCTGCTCCTCCTCTGGCTGCTCCTTCCCGGCGGCTGTGAGGATAAGCCCTCCCGAGGTGGGGCTGGCGGAGTTCGCCCTCTCTGCCATAGGCCTCAGGGTCGCGGAGGGGCCGGAGGACGTGCCATACCTGGCGACCTGGCTCATCTCAAGGGCCGCAGAGGTAACGCCGGCCGCCGCGGGGAGCATGATAATAGTCCAGAGCCTGGTGGCCTCCCCCAAGGCTTCTGGGGCGGCCTACACGGTCAGCCCGATAACCTGGTTCAGGAGGCTGATAGTTGAGGCGGTGCCGGGCCTCGGGGACGAGTTCATGAGCGTCGGCTCCCCGCACGACAGCTTCACCTTTGACCTCTCCCTGAGGCTTGTGGAGAGGAGGGTCATGAGGAAGGCCAGCGCGAGGCGGTACGTGCCAGGCAGGGGGGTCGTGGCCATCCCCATGGCCGACCCCTGGACGCAGTCCCTGAGCGACGAGGAGGCCAGGGAGGTAGCCTCGTATGCTTTGAGGGCTGAGGAGGCCGTCGGAGGGCCGTTGGAGCTCGAGTGGGCCTACAGCTCAGGCCCCTGGGCCCTGGGGGCCAGGCCGCTGCCCCGTCAGAAGTTTATGTCTATGTAGCCCCCCTCGGCCGGGGTGTACTCTCCCCTCGACTCGAGGGTGCTGAAGACCTCGGCCACCTCCGATGGCGGGCCGTTGACAAAGAGTATGCCCACGTCAGCCTCCTCCATCACGTTGCCCAGGTAGAGGTAGGCGGCCGTGGTCATGGCGCCCTTCCTCGAGTAGTAGACTAATATCGCCTTGCCCTCCGCGCCCTCGGCCCACTCGAGCAGGTCCTCCATCTCCTTGCTTGCCTCAACTGCGAGCATCGTGTGCCTGGGAGGCATGACTATTATGAGGGCTGAGGCCCTGCTCAGCCTGGCCTCAAGCTTCGGCATCTCGGACCCGACCCTGACCTCCCTCGGGGACCACCTGCTGGTGGCCATGATCACCTCCTGCTTCTCCTTAATGGCCTGGCTGACGTCGGGCCTCTGAATGTGCCTGGCCCTCTCCAGCATGTCCCTGTGCACGTCCTCCGCGCCTATGACCTCAAAGCCGCCGTACTCCAGCGACACTTTCTCCCCAGGAAGCTGGCTGAGGCCTAGCTCTTAACCTTCAATCACAAGGAGGAGGGGCCGGGACTAAAGGGGCTCAGGGCTCACGTGTAGATCTTTATGTACTTACCCACGTAGGGCCTGTCCCTGTCCGCGCTTATGTACTGCCTCAGGGCCCTCCTTATGACCTCGGACTTGGGTATGTTCCTCTTCCTTGAGTACTCCTCAAGGAGCTCGAGGAGGTCGTCCTCGAGCTTGAAGCTGAGCACCTTCATGCGTTCCACCTCCTGTCTTCACCCTCCAACAGGGCTCCGATACTACTGCAGTACTACTGGAGGCTTTATTGAAAGTCCCTCTCGGACTACAAGAGGAAACCTGCAATAGGACTCTATGTAACATAAGAGTATATTAGGCCTCCTGCAGTACTCCTCTTACAACGGGGAGACAGCAGTGCCCACAGTGCACCTGTCGCTGAGCGACGCCATGTACAAGCAGCTGAAGGAGAAGAGCGACGAGATAGGCATACAGATAACGGACCTGATAAAGCTCTACATAAAGATGGGCCTGCAGGGCGGCCTCGCTGCCAGGCAGGAGGGCGCCTCAGAGGTGATGGTCGCCAACCTGTCGAACAGGCTTGACAAGGTTGAGAGGGACCTGAAGCTCAAGGTGACCATGATGGAGGGCAGGTACAGGCAGCTGGAGGAGGCGCTTGACTACATACTCCAGAGGCTTGACGCCCTTGAGGACCTGATAGGGGAGGTCAAGGCTAAGAAGGCGCTTGGCGTTGAGCAGGAGAGCGTCAACACTTAACCGGCCTGCAGCCCTGCCTCACGAGCCTTCCTATGCCCTCCCTCCTGATGTCCTCGAGGCTCATGGGCCTGGAGCTGGTGGAGCCCCTCATGTTAAAGAGGTCGTACTCAAGGTCAAGCTCAGTGTAGATGCACATGGAGTTGAGTATCTGCCTGGCTTGCGAGATCCCCATGGTGCCTGAGACGGCCCTGGCCAGCGGGCTCCTGTTGTAGACGGTCAGCGCATCCATAACGTAGGTGGTGGCCAGGACGGGCGAGAGCCTGACGGTCCTCGTGCCTCCCCTTATCCTCTGGTCCCCCCTCCTTCCCCTGAAGGCCAGCAGGGGCATCAGGGAGGCCTCAGTCTCGATGGCCTTAGTTGCCCTGTCGAGCAGCTCCGCCTCCTCCTCGTTTATGCCGTATATGCCCAGCAGGCCTCCCTGGGCGGCCACGTCAGCTATGTAGGAGAGCACCTGGTCCGTCGAGAGCTCCCCGTCAGCGCCCGGGCCGTGCACAGCTATGAGGGAGTCGACGCCGGCCGAGCCGAGGCCGGCCAGCGAGACGGAGTCGGCCAGCGGGCTCCAGAGGTTCTCCTCGCACCCGAGGGCGAGCGCGTCCCCTCCCACGTCAACCCCTATGACGAGCTCAACCCCGAGCTGGTCCCTGGCTGCCTCAAGGGCCCTCCTAACCCCCTCGCTCCCCTTGCTTATGTCGACGAAGAGGGCCTTCTCGCCCAGGAGCTCGGCGGCCCTGACTATCTGGGGCCTGAGCTGCCTCCCAAACCTTACTGCATATGAGCTCCCGCTGACCAGGGCGGCGGAGTCCCCGAGTATGTCGACGTCCACCATGGCCTCAAGCGGTATGGGCCCTGGGTAGGGGTCTATGGCGTACCTCTCCCAGACCACTGAGCCTAGTATTGGCCTCCCGCCGAACCTCCTGACCTTCTGGTAGAGGTAGAGGGCCCCAGCGGCGTCTCCCCCTCCGCCTATGCCGAGCACCAGGACCTTCCTGTTGGCCACAGCCTCCTCAAGGCTCTTGAACTTCAACCTAGGCCCCAGCGAGGCCTGTGCCCTTGCTCTTAAAAGGCTCCACCAGGGCCCTATGATATGGATTCCTCATGTAACGGGAATCCATATCGTGGCTAGAGGGACTGCAGCGTGGCCCCGTCGAAGAGCACGGTGACGCCGGTGAGGTACTCGGGCGAGAAGGCGAGCCACGCTATGAGCTCCCTCAGCTCCTCCGGCCTCCCGAGCCTCCTCAGGGGCGACATGGAGGCGACCCTTGACCAGTAGTCCTCGGCGCTCACGCCCTCCCTCCTCGCGAGCTCACCTATGAGCCTCTCAGCCCCGGGGGTCCTGAAGCTGCCCAGCTCAAGGACTATGACCCTGAGCGACCCCGGGTAGGCCCTTGAGAAGAGCTTCGCCATGGCCGGGAGGCCGGCCCTCACGACGTCGCTTACCCCGGTGGGCCACATGGGCGACCTGGAGGAGAAGCTGGAGACCAGTATCACTGTGGCCTTCCTCCCGTTGACCCTGGCAAGCCTCCCCAGGAGCCTGGCGGGGAACACGAGGTACATGGAGGCGGCGTACTGCCAGTCGTCCCAGCTGGCGTCGGCGGGCTCGCAGGGCTCGCACGGGGGGTTGCCGTAGCTCACAAATGCCACGTCTATGTCGCCCAGGAGGGACCTGGCCTCGTCAACTATGGCCTCCGACTCCCTTGACGTCATGTCGGCGGGCCTTGGTATGGCCTTAACCCCGTACTTCGATGACAGCTCCCTGGAGGCCTCCTCGAGCCCCGCCCTGTCCCTTGCGACCAGGAGCTCGTCGCAGCCCCTCGAGGCCAGGGCCCTGGCCGCCTCGAGGCCTATGCCCCTGCTGGCCCCTGTGACTATTGCGTTGCAGCTCAACCCGACCCCGGTCTTCCCTGTATTAAAGGAAAATTAAGCCCGCGCCCACAGTGGGGCTGGGAGCTAAGGCTTTGGGCCAGGCCGTGCTGGAGCTCAGGGACGTGCGGAAGAGGTTCGGGGACAGGGAGGCCCTGAGGGGCGTCAGCGTGAGCATTGGGGAGGGCGAGTTCCTGGGCCTCGTGGGCCCCAACGGCGCGGGCAAGACAACCCTCATAAGGGTCTCCCTGGGCCTCCTGAGGAGGGACTCGGGCGACGTCAGGCTGTTCGGCAGGGACCCCTTCCTTGACCCCACGGCGAGGGAGAGCGTGGGGGTCATATTTGAGAGGCCCTCCCTCCCGGCGACCATGCCGGTCATAGAGCTGCTGAGGAGGGCTGCCAGGATCTACGGGGTGCCCGAGTCTGACGTGAGGGAGGCGGTTAAGCTGGCAGGCCTCGAGGGCCACGAGTCCAGGCCCTTCGGCCAGCTCTCGGCAGGCCTCAAGCAGAGGGCAGCCATAGCCCACGCCCTCGTGGCCTCCCCAAAGTTTCTTGTGGCCGACGAGCCCACCAGCAACCTTGACCCCGTCGAGAGGGCCTCCGTGCTCGAGACGCTCTCAAGGCTAAAGAAGGAGAGGGGGGTGACGATACTGCTCTCAAGCCACGTGCTCTCCGAGGTGCTGAGGGTCGTCGACAGGATAGTCGTGATAAAGCAGGGCTCTGTGGTGGCCCAAGGGGCCCCCGACGAGGTCATAGGGTCCATCAAGGTCGCCAGGGTCAGGGCGCCTGACCCCCAGGCGCTGGCAAAGGCGCTCATCGGGAGGGGGCTCAACGCGGAGGCCGGGGTCCAGGAGGTCACGGTCAGGCTCAGGGGGCCTGACGACGAGAGGGCCCTCCTGCTGGCGCTTGCGGACGCAGTGAGCTCCGGCATAAGGTACTACGGCATAGACCTGGTGGAGCCTGGCCTCGAGGAGCTCCTGAGGGAGGTGAGCTGAATGTCCATAAGGAGGAGCCTTGAACTGCTTTACCTGGACCTCTGGGACGCCCTCAGGCCGCCCGGCTTTGACATAATGCTCCTCGTGGTAGCGGCCATGGGCGGCGCCCTCTCAGTGCTTCAGCCAATATCAAGCCCCGTGGCCGCCCTGGGGCCCGGCTTCACCTTCAGCCCAGAGTCGCTGGCGCTCTTCGTGACAACGATATACATCGCGATAAGGGCCTCGTCAGACCTCGTGAACATAGTGCAAGGGGGGATAATGCAGGTCTACATGAGCTACCCCATCTCGAGGAGGGCGGTGGCGGCGGTGCTCTACATAACCAGGTCGCTGCTCCCGGCGGCCATGCTCCTTGGGGTGCCGGCCATAGTGACGGCCGTAATGCTCTACCCCGTGGTGCTCAGGGGCCCCGCCCAGTACGCGGCCATGTGGGCCTCGTACCTGGTGCAGAGCCAGCTCTACGGCACAGTCTTCCTTCTGCTGGCCAGCAGGTTCAGGTCTACGGGCACCGCTATAATTGCAAGCATATCCTTCTACTTCGGCTACGTGGCCCTCTCGGGGGTGCTCTACCTGATAGGGCTCCTTGACAACATACAGTCGCTCGTGAACGCCTCGAACTCCATGGGGTTCTACTTCGACGTCTACTACGGCCTCACTGGGCAGGCCGTCAGCGCATGGCAGTACCTTGTGGTGCCGCTCTCGTACGCTGTTCTATTAGGCCTCTACTTCTACTACTTTGAGAGGAGGTTCGAGCCGACTTGAGGTGGTACAGGACAGCCGTGTCAAGGCTGCTGTTCTTCGTCGGTGTCGCGTTGATAATATCGAGCCTGGTGGCCACCTACTACGGCGTCCAGCTGGGAACCTCTTACTCGACCGCAGTGCCCTCGTCACAGGTGGGCGCGGCAGTTGCAGTGGTTATGCCGACTACGTCCCAGGGAGTCGCCACCATGAGGATCATCGGGGCCTCCCAGGTGCTCTACCTGAGCCTTCAGGCAAACCCGATAGCCCTCCTGCCCCAGGTCAAGGGCCTCGGGCTCAAGGTCGTCACGCTCTCGACGGACGAGGACTTCAGGGCCGGAGTGATAGTGGAGGTTGCCGGCCTCCAGGGCAACCCCATATTCGTGGAGGAGGCCTTCCAGAACGCGGTGAAGTACTCCAGGCCGGTGAACGGCGTCTACACCGTGAGGGGCAATGTGAACAGCTCCAGCTACCTCGTGGTGGTGGCAGTGCCCAGCAACTCCAGCTCAAGCGTGGGGGTCAGCGTGGACTACAGGGTGACGGGCTACGGGAGGCTCTCAAACCTGGGGGCGGCCGCCGGGGCAGCGGTCCTCGTGGTGGCCTCGCTGGCCTACGACCTCCTCAGGAGGGCTGCCTAACGCTTTTATTGCCAAGCCCCCACCCACCTTGAGGCGAAGTATATGTCGCAGGGCCAGGAGAACGTGGTGCTCATAGGCAAGAAGCCCGTAGTTAACTACATGCTTGCCCTCATAGAGGTCTTCAACTCGTCCCCCTCGGCCGAGGTCAAGGTTAAGGCCAGGGGGAAGGCCATATGCAAGGCCGTTGACGTGATAAGCGCCGTGAAGGCCAGGTACTTCACGAACCTCTATGTCAAGTCCTTCTCGGCGGACTACGAGGAGGTCGACACAGACAAAGGCAAGGTGAAGCTCCCGGCCGTGGAGATAACGGTGGCCCTCGCCCCGCAGGGCTCCCAGCCTACTCCCCAGCCTGCAGGCCAAACCTCCTGAGGAGGGACCTGTCCCTCTTCAGCCTCTTGACCACCGCCTTGACTGACTTGTAGTAGGCCAGCAGCTCCTTGACGTCGTTAACCGTGGTCCCGCTGCCCACAGCTATCCTCCTCATCCTCGACCTGTCTATTATGTCCGGGTCGTCAAGCTCCTCGTAAGTCATGCTCTCTATTATGTGAAGCCACTTGTTGATCTTCTCCTCCCCGAGCTTCACCTGCTCGTCGCCAACCTTGACAGGGAGCGTGGACAGGGGCAGCATCTCCAGGACCCTGCTCAGCGGGCCCAGCCTCCTTATTGACTTGAGCTGGGCGTATATGGTCCTCATGTTGACCCTGCCCTTCTCTATGTCCTCCTCCACTACCTTTACAGCCCTCTCCTCGGCCTCGGCCTCCCTGACCCTCTCCAGCAGCGACCTTATGTCGCCGAGGCCCATGATCCTTGAGACGAAGCCCTGGGGGTCGAAGGGCTCCAGCTCGTCCACCTTCTCGCCCGTGCCCACGAACTTAACCCTCGCCCCCGTGGCCGCGACGGCCGAGAGAACCCCTCCGCCCTTGGCCGTGCCGTCAAGCTTTGTCACTATTATTGTGCCGATCGGTGTGGCCTCGTGGAACCTCCTTGCAAGGTCGAAGGCCCTCTGGCCTATGGCGGCGTCAACCACGAGGGCCACCTCGTCGGGGCTCACGGCGTCGGCTATCCTCCTCATCTCGTCCAGGAGCGCCTGCTCGTCGCCGTAGCCGTGCCTCCCGGCGGTGTCAACTATGATGACCTGGGCCCCCCTGGACTCGAGCTCCTTGACCCCCCTGGAGGCTATCTCCTCGGCCCTCCCAGCGGGCTCCCCGTAGAAGAGGGCCCCTGACATCTGGGCCAGGGTCCTCAGCTGCTCGAGGGCCCCGGGCCTGTAGGTGTCGGTCTCCACCAGGCCTACCCTGTAGCCCCTGGCGCTGTAGAACCTGGCGAGCTTGCCCGCCGTTGTGGTCTTCCCCGAGCCCTGCACGCCCACGAGGAGGATCACCCAGGGCACCTTCCTCGGCTCCACGCTCGGCGGCTCCTCTCCCCCGAACACCTTGACAAGCTCCTCATAGACTATCTTCAGGAACCAGTCCCTCCTGCTGACGCCCGGGGGCGGCTCCTGCTCGAGGGCCCTCTGCCTTATGGCGTCGCTGAGCCTCTTTACAAGTGCGACGTTGACGTCCGCCCTTATGAGCTCCCTCTGCAGGTCCCTTATGAACTCCTCGACCGAGTCCTTGTAGGTGGAGCCTCCGCCGAGGAACTTCCTCACAGCCTCCCTGAGGCCCTCGAGCACCAAGGCAGCTTTCCCTTGGTTTCCCCAGCGATTGAGGCTAATAACCTCAAGGCCTCCACAGGCCCAGGTGCAGGCCGTGAGCTTCGAGGTGAGGGCCGTAACCCTTCACCTTGGCACGGTGGAGGGCGATGAGGTTGCAGAGTCGCTCGAGGACGCCGTGAGCAGGCTGCTTGACGCTGTGGACTCCGCCGCCTCCCAGCTCGGCGTCAGGCCGACGTACGTGAGGGTAGCCATACCTGACCCAGGTGGCGCCGGGCTGGGCGGCCTGGCAAAGGAGCTTGAGCACCTGACCTCGCAGGCGTCAATAAGCGTCGGGCAGCTCGAGCTGAGCGTCAGCCAGGACGACCTGAAGGCGCTGGCCTCGGCGGGGCTCTACGCCTCCCTGCTGCTCAGGGAGCCCTCATGGAGTGAGGCCAGGGCCGCCGCCTCCCTCATAGCGGGCATAGCCTCCGAGGACCCCACCCTCGCCACGAGGGTGGCAGTTAACGTCTCCGGCGAGAGGCACTTCGTCACGCCCTACTACCCGCTCGCGTCCGCGATACCCGGCAGGGTTGGGGTCACGGCGGCCCTCACCTACCCCTCGTACCTCGCCTCGGCCTACAGGTCTGGCGGAATCAAGGGCCTAGTCAAGGCCATAGCCGAGGCCCACGGCAGGGCTGAGTCGCTGGCCAAGGCGGTCGCCAGCTACCTGGGGGCGGAGTACATGGGCGTGGACCTCAGCGTCTCCCCGTGGATGGAGGACTCATCCCTTGGCCTTGTGGAGGAGGTGGCCGGGGTCAGGATGCCGAAGCCGGGCTTCGTGGTCGGCGTGAGGCTGGTCAACGAGGCCATAGCAGAGGCCTCCAGGGGGCTCAGGACTATAGGGTTCAACGAGGTCATGCTACCCGTGGGCGAGGACTCCAAGCTCAAGGCAAGGGCCAGCGAGGGCGACGTTAACGCCAGGTACCTTGCGATGCTCAGCGGGGCCTGCGTGGCTGGCCTTGACATGGTCGCTGTCCCGGCGGACCTGCAGGGGCTGGCGGGCCTCATACTTGACGTGGCCTCGTACTCGAGGGCCAAGGGAAGGACCCTCGGGGTGAGGCTCATACCGGTTGACGGCGCTGAGCCCGGGGACAAGGTGGACCTGGGCCGCTTCGGCGAGGCCCCGGTGATTGCTATCTAGCCGCCGTAGGTGAACTGGCAGCTGGCCTGGTAGCCGGAGGCCGTGAAGACGGTCACCGTGTAGGGCTCATACTGGTTAAGTGCCATGACATACATGGTTATGGGCACGTAGTGCTTGGGAGGTATGTATACCTGAGTGGTGTTCGAGGCGTCCTCAAAGCCGGCGCTGTCGTAAAGGTAAGCGCTTGAGACCTCGACGCCCGAGGTCCCGTTGTTATAAGCTATAGCGTAGACCTGGAGCATGCCCTGCTGCGTGGCCACAGCGCCGCAGGAGAGCAGCGTGACCCTCTGCTGCGTTATCGCTATCCCAGGGGCCCCTATCCTTGAGGCTATTATGGGCGACAGCCTGGCCAACATCAGGGCTATGAGCACCGCCGCGGCGAACATTGCTATGGCAGCCAAGTTCTCCCTCACGGGGAGCCCTGGCAGCCTTGGCCTCCTCAAGTCCAGGACCGTAATACTGTGCAGGGCCTGAGGTATTACAGGGGTCAGCCTAGGCTCCTCACACTTGGCAAGCCGTCCCACGTAAATCCCTATATCTTACGGGGGCGCCTTAACATTCCTTGGTCTGAGACATGCCCAGGAGAAGCAGGAGAGGCATGGTGGGCATAGACACGGCCATAATCCTCATAGCGTTCGTCCTCGTGGCCGCGGCCGTGGCCTTCGTGGTCCTCGACATGGGCATGACGTCGGCCCAGAAGGCCAAGCAGACCATGGAGAGCGGCCTCCAGGAGTCGTCCACGGCCCTCCAGGTTGACGGCAACGTCATGGCTTACGTGAACAGTAACGGTGAGGTGCAGGACGTATTCATACCGCTCGGAGTGACCCCCGGCACGGGCTACGTCAGCTTCGCCCCGAGCCTGATGGAGGTGTCAATTATAACTCCAAGCGGCAGCTACGCTAACATATACAGGGGCGTCAGTAACCTACTGGAGATGAACCCCTCAACCCCCTTATACACTATTGCTACTGATATGCAAACCGCGTATACGACCAGTACTGCCGCGGTGGTCTACTTCATACACGGCAACATAACTCCCTACGTCCTGGGCCCCTACGGCCAGGCCCTGCTGGTGATTTACCTGCCCTCGGGGCTGCCTGCCTACAAGAGCTTCACCGTGACCATATCGCCAAGCATAGGAGGGGCTATAACTGTAGCCAGGATCATACCGCCTGACAACGTGACTAACACCACAATAGACCTTGGATGAGAATCGGGCCCTAACGACTAATATCTGAGCTATACCTAGCTCTATTCCATCTCCTTTTTTTCTTTTATTACCTTTTTCTACGTCTTCTAAGCTAAGTCCAGTATGTCGCATGTGCATCTGCAGCAAAGGGCTCCTGCCAGCCTCTGCCCCCTTTATAGTCGCTTTACAAGAGTAGTACGGGGGCCAGCGTGGAGACGAGGTCGATAGTTAAGCCTGCCGTGTGCCCATCCTGTGGAGCCCTGGGCGAGTACCACTACGAAGTCTCGGGCCCCGTGGTCAGGGACGGGCAGGCGTTCATAGAGGTTAAACACCACTTCAGGTGCGAGGCCTGCGGCCACGTTGAGGAGGGAACCGTGTACGTGCCCCTGGAGGGCCTCTACAGGCTGAGGTACCTGCTGGTCCCGGAGGCCATGGCGGTGGTTGAGAAGGCTAAGCTGCTGAGCGAAATAAGTCCCGAGGTTAAGGGGTTGGCCGCGGCTGGGACAGGCTAAAGGTACTTCTCGCAGACCCTCTTCATCAGGAGCGCGTCCTGCTCAAGTATAGGGCTCTCGCTTATTATGACCCCGTCAATTCCTGTGTCCACGTAGGCCTTGCAGACGTACTCCCACTCGGGCCCGAAGTCCCTCTCGCCCAGCGTGTGGTGCTCCCTCTCGCCGCCCTTGCCGTACTCTATCTTTGAGAAGTGCGTGTGCAGCGGCCTTACAGCCCACGTGCCGAGCTCCTTCTCTATCCTGTCAATCACCTTAATGACGTCGTCCTCGCTGTTTATGTCAGCCCCCTCCGTCCTGGCGTGGAGGTGGGCCCAGTCAACGGCAGGCCTGAGCCTGTCGTGGGACTGGCATATCCTTATGGTCTCCTCCACGTCGCCCACCTGGGACTCCTTGCCAGTGGTCTCGGGGGCCAGCCAGGCCACCCTGAGCTCAAGTCCGTCGAAGACCTGTTTGAGGGCCTCAATGACCCTGTTCAGGGCCTCCTCTCTGCTGGAGTTCCCCTTTATGTAGCCTGGGTGAAAGACCACCGCGTAGGCGCCCATCCACTCGGAGGCCTGGGCCGCCTCCCTGAGCCTCTCCACGCTCTTCCTGACGGTCTCCTCCTCGGGGCTGGCCAGGTTTATGAAGTAGGGGGCGTGCATGCTGAGCGTTATGTCGTACTGCTGCGCCGCCTCCCTTATCTTCTCAGCCTTCTCCTTGGTCACCCTAACGCCCCTGACGGCCTCATACTCGAGGGCGTCAAGGCCCATCTGCCTCAGCACCGGGGGCACGTCCTCGTAGTCCCCACTGAAGTTCGTGGGCTTCCCCGCTGGACCGAACCTCAGCGCGGTCAAGCCTCTCCCCAGCCAGAAGTTGAATAGGGAAGGTAAAAGGGGGGAACACTTACTTATGCCTAAGAAGGCGAAGTCTGGGCAATGGAGAAGCCCCTTATCAGCAGGGTGCCGTTCACGTCGTCAGAGAGCAGCGTCACTGAGCCCAAGCCCACTAACGTCGGCGAGTAGAAGCTTAGAGTAAGCCTCACCCACCTTCCCTGGGGCAGCAGTGAGACGGGCACGCTCTCGTTGAGGAGCGTTATCTGGGTCAGGAGGCCGTCGCCGCTTATGTAGTAGCCTGTGACCACGGCGTAGAGCCTCGTTGACGGCGAGAGGCCGTCGTTCATTACGTAGAAGGTCACGTTGTACCTTCCCGGCAGGAAGTTCAGCGCGTGGGGCTCCGCGAAGAGCCCCTCAAGCCTGCCGTAATGGAAGCTGGTCACATTTATGTAGCCCTTTCCATACCATGCCGTGAAGAGGGGCCAGAGGTCGCCGGCCCCGTAGCTGTAGGAGTACGGCCTGAAGGCGACCACGCCGCCCGAGTAGTTCCTCTCAAGCAGCATGGTGCCGCCCTCCTCGGCCACTATGCCGTAGCCTGACCTGAGGGCCCAGTCCGCGACCTCAAGCATGCTCTTGCCGCAGACGTCAGTGTTATCGTAATATAGGTAGAGGCCGTGGATTACGTTAACGACTATGTACTGGCTCTGGTTGGCCTCTATGCAGCCCAGGAGGACGTCGCCGTTGGGCCTGGGCAGCAGCTCAGGCATGTTGTCCTGGGCCGCTATCATTGTGGCGTTGCGCGGCACCATATTTATGACGTCTATCATGCTCTCATAGTAGGTCACGTTGAAGCTTGTCCACTGGGAGAGCTGGTAGTCCGTGAAGGACATGTAGTTGAGCGGCCCGTAGGGCTCAAAGAAGGCGGCAGTCACAGCTGACATGACGAGCACGCCAGCTGCCACGTAGGTGGCGACCCTCCGCGACCCCCTGGATATCACGGCTGCGCCCTCTACCGTGCCGAGCCAGACGGGAGCCATGATTATCGAGGGGTACTCGAACCTGAAGAAGTAGGGGTAGTGGTAGCCCCAGTAGGATGAGAACGCCAGGAGCGCTATAAACGGCAGCAGCGCGGGGGCCCACCTCCACGAGAGCAGCGGCAGGAAGAGCACAGGCAGGAGGGAGAGCCCGATGGTCAGGGCGTCAACCACGTAGCCCCTCACGTAGAGCAGCTGCACGTGGCCGGGCTCGGCCACCGGGGGCGCCACTATGTTTATCGAGAGCAGCTGCGACAGGCCTGGAGTCAGCCTTAGATACGTGGACGCCGTTGAGCTCACCGAGGCGGGGGCCGCCTGGATCGCCTTAGTGGGCGACGTAAAGAGCGACGTCAGGATTCCTACGTTATACGCCGCCAGCAGGAGGGAGGCGACTATGAGCGTGAGGCCCGCGGCAAGGCCGAACCTCTCCCTCCTGTCCCTGAGGGCCCAGTAGCCAACTAGCGTCACGCCGAACCACAGGGGGTAGACCTCGTAGCCGAACCTGAGCATCGAAGAGAATATCATCAGGGGCACCGAGACGTACCTGGATCTGCCTCCCCTCAGGTAAAGGTAGTATGAGGTTATGAAGAGGGTCGGGAAGAGGGCCTGCCTGTGAACGTCGAACCAGTTAACGCCCGCCAGGGGGAAGTATATGAGGTATGAGATAGCTAGCATGAGGGCGGCGACGTCGCTCCTGAGGTACCTCCTGGCTATCGCAAATATCGGGAAGGCCGCGGCCCCCAGCCACAGCGTCTGGAAGATCACCAGGGCCTCTATCATGTGGGGGCCGAGGGGCAGGAACAAGGCATATATTAGGAGCGCCGCCTGGCCCGTGAGGTAGTTAACGAAGCCCTGGACGCCCGAGTGCACGGAGTCCCAGGCGCCCTGCACTATTATGCCCAGGTCCCCTAAGGTCACCCTGAGGCCATACACCTTGGCCAGGGCTATGTAGGACCACGCGGCCGAGTATGCAGCGTAAGCCGCTAACAGCACGAGGTAGAAGGCGACGTTCCGCCTCAAGCAGGACCCCGAGGGTGCCTTGCCTGGGGCAGGTATTTAGGGCGGGAGGCAAGGCCTAGGGGAGGCCGGCTGCCGTCACTGGGAATATGTGGAACAGGTACGACATCAGGGCGGCTACCCCAACTATGGCGCCTCCCGTCATTATTGAGAGTATTGCCAGGAAGAGGTAGAAGGACCTCGGGCTCCCCACCTTGGTGACCGCGAGTATGTAGGCGTTTATGAGCGTTATCACTGCTGCAAATATGAGCGTTGAGGACTCCAGCAGGGGCACGTTTATGTTGCCGAAGACGAAGATGTTTGCAAAGGAATCGCTTATGCTGGCCCTCAGGGGTATCAGCAGCTGTGAGAAGTAGTACATCATCTCTGCCATGAACACCATTATCGCTATGACGCTGGCGTGCATAAGTATGAGCGTTGACAGGAAGTTCCCTGTGACCTGGAGCTTCCTCTCCCTCAGGGTGAGCAGCAGGTTCATGTGATCAGAGAGGGCCACGCCCGCCTCGCTCAGGTCCCCTCCGTGGTCCATGACGTCAGTGAAGACCTGAAGCGACCTGTATATGTTCTCGCTGCCCGTCTGCACGGCGAACTTGGCCATAGCTATGCCCTTGTCGACCCCCATGGCGAGGGAAGCCTGGAGGTTCTCGAGCAGCTTCCTCAGCCTGCCGAGCTCTATCTTGGAGAGCTCCTTGACCGCTTGCCTCAGGTCGGGCACCTGGGACAGGTATATTCCAAGGCTCCTTATCATGACTGGGAAGAACTTGTCGTAGTCGTCTATCAGGTTCTCCATGTTGTTTATCACGTAGCCCGCGGGGACGAAGAGGAGGCCGAAGACTATGAATGATATGCCCACGGTAACGTAGTTGACGCCGTGCGACAGCACCAGGTATGATATTATGACGCCCAGCACGAACCCGGCAGCGGCAAGGATGTCGGCGAGGAGCGCCGTGGGGTTCCTGGACCTCTTGGCCTCGAATAGGTCCTTTGGGGCCTTCAGTATCACCAGCACCCCAAGCACGGAAATCGCTACCAGGGCGGCCACGTAGCTCAGTATAACTATCCTGAGGCTGGTGCCCCCAAAGAAGAAGAACAGCAGCATCATCGTTGTGACTGCAAATATCACCGAGACCATGGTTGACGCGTAGGCGCCGTACAGCACGTTGAGCGAGTCAAGGCTCCTGTTGTAGAAGTTCTGGTAGTTGAACTTTATGGTCTCGTACTCTACCTTGAGGAACGACGTCACCTCCTCGCCCACTGCTGAGATGACAGCGAACCTCTCCATGAACTCCTTGAACGCCTTGTTCCTCTCCCCCCTTGAGGAGAGCGACAGGGCCTCGGGTACTGTGTAGCCCCACCTCTTCGAGAGCTCGGCGGCCTTCTTGTAGGTCTTCGAGTAGTGCCCGTAGGGCCCCTTGGACGCGCTCCTGACTATTTCACCTGGCGGCTGGGAGCCTGTGGAGACCACGTACATGTGAAGCAGGGAGTAAAGGAAGTCCACGTCTAGCTTTATGTACGTCCTGTGGGAGAGCAGCCAGTAAAGGAGCGCGCCGCCGCCCGCCATAATTATCAGCAGCGACGGCGCCTCCAGCCTCGTCCTGCCCACCGCAAGCAGCAGGAGGCCGGCAGCTATCACCAGGGCTGAGACGTGCAGCAGGCTAACCTTAGGCCTCCCTGGCCTCCTCAAGACAGGTCAAGCCTCCCTGCCCTCAGCTCCGCCAGGGCCTTCTCTATGCCCATGCTCTCTGTCTTGACCACGGCCTTGAAGACCTGGAAGTAGTCGAAGACCTTCCTGTTCACCAGCTCCCTCAGGAAGGAGGCCCTCAGCTCAAGCTCGTCATATATCAGCCTGTAGTCCCTCCTCGAGAGTCCCCTCATCCTCGCTATCTTCTCCTCCAGCAGGTAGCTTGAGCCCCTGCCTGAGAATATGAAGCGGTCAGTGGAGGGGTCCCAGGTGAACACGGGTATTGCGCTCACCGAGTCGCTGTTGGGGTCGTAGCCGACTATCTCGTAAAGCGCGGTCATCCTCCTGACCAGGAGGCCCGTCTTAGAGTAGGTCGAGGCCTGGAACCAGGCGAAGTTAAGGTTGTCCATGTAGGGCTTGGGTATGTCTATGGGGTGGCCCGTGAGCCTCTGTATGAGCCTCGTGAAGTCGCCCGCGTGAAACGTTGAGAGCACCGGGTGGCCAGTCTGCATGGCCTGGAATGCGACTGCGCCCTCAGCACCCCTTATCTCACCCACTATTATGTAGTCGGGCCTCTGCCTCAGAGCTGCCCTCAGCAGGTCGAAGAGGGTCACGCTGGTCTCAGGCCTTCCGGTGTCCCTCGCCAGCTCCCTGGTCCAGTTGGGGTGGGGAAGCTGGACCTCGGCCGTGTCCTCGATTGTGACTATCTTGTAGGTGGGCCTTATGAAGACGGCTATCGCGTTTAAAGCTGTTGTCTTGCCTGAGGCCGTCTCGCCGCATATGAAGCCGCTCATGCCCTCCCTCAGCAGCATCCAGGAGTAGGCCGCGACCCTCTCGTCTATCGTGCCCCAGTCTATGAGCTGGGTGACGCTTATGGGCACCTTCGACGACTTCCTTATGGTGAAGTTCGTGCCCCTGAGGCTCACGTCGCTCCCGAAGACAATGTTTATCCTGCTCCCGTCGGGCAGCGTGGCGTCGACTATGGGCCTCGCCCTCGTTATGGGCTTGCCTATCTTCTCCCCCAGCCTGAGCACGAAGGAGTCCAGCTCGTCCTCAGAGGAGAAGCTCACGGTGCTCTCCATCCTGTTGAATATCTTGTGCACCAGGTATATGTTGCCGACGCCGCTGGCCGAGATGTCCTCGAGGTACGGGTCCCTGAGGAAGGGCTCAAGTACCCCGACGCCTATCTTGTCCCTGACCACGTGGTACTTTATGTAGTCGACCCACTCCCTCTTAACAGGCACCTTCCTCAGCTCCAGGTCGCTGGAGAGCGAGGAGTAGTCCACGTCCGAGCTGGCAGGCTCAAGTATCCTGTCCAGGAGCGAGAGGAGGAGCCTCCTCCTCTCCTCCGCAGACTCTGGGGCCTCGCCGCTTATCACGTTGGCCAGGGCGACGTCTATTGCCCTAAGGAGCTCGGGCGGGGGCCTCGGGGGCTCTATAACTATGTACCTGCCCATGTCGCTGCCCCTGACGGAGTGCGCGTGAATGAAGACGCCCCCTCCCACAGGGTAGATGACGTTGTACTCCCTCCGCTTCTTAAGCGAGGAGTCCAGCTTCTCCATGTAGACGGGCTCCCCGAGCTCCCCGCTCACCTTTGAGATGTACTCCTGGAGGTACTGGGGCCTCTCGCCGAAGTCAGGCTCCTTTACCTCAGGAGGCCCCTGGCCCTTCGACCTCCTCGGCAGAAGGCTAAACCTCAAGGCAAGCACCTCAGGACAACACTATTGGTATGACCTTGATCCCGAAGGCTGGGTCCACGTCAAACGTTATGGAGCTCTGGGCCCCCGAGGGGAGGCCCTTGAGCTTAACTATTGTGAGCACCTTGAGCCTCCTGCCCCCAAGGCTGGCCTCGCTGAGCTTTATGTAGCCGTCACACGTGGCCTTTATGGGCTCCGAGAGAGCCTTGGGCAAGGTGTTCGGGTGAAATGTGACAACCACACTCATGCCCCTGTCCGCTGACTTCCTGAGGGCCTCAAACAGCATCTTTATTGAGCTCTCGGGGGCCGCCGAGGAAAGGTAGGAGAGCGTGTCTATCACGGCGGCGTCGAAGCCCAGCCTGCCCGAGGTGAATATGTAGGACAGGGCGCCCAGGAGCTTCTCAGCGGTGTTCCTCGTTACTGGGACGCCCACGTTCATAGTGTAGACCCTCAGGGAGCCCCTCAGGAAGTAGTCGAAGAGGTCAAAGCCTGATTCCTTCGCCTTGTTCACGAAGGTGTAGCTGCCCCCCTCGTTTGTGAAGTAGACCACCGAGAGGCCCGCCCTGAGGTATGTCTGCGCCAGGAGGAGCGCGATGCTGGTCTTGCCCGAGCCGTTGTCGCCCTCGACAGCTATGAGGCTCGGGTGGGGTATCCCTCCCCCCAACCTTGAGTCTATCTCCTCGTTGCCAGTGCTAAGTATCACTCTAGGGGCCCGGTGTAAAGGAATACTGGGCGGGAGGTGCTTTAAGGGGTATTACTGTAACGCTCATCGGCTGCGACCTAATGGCCTGGTACGTCAGGGTCAGGTTCAGCTCTATGGTCTCGCCCGGCATGAGGCCGGAGCCAGGGGAATAGGGGGCCGCGTAGTCCCCCACGAACTTGAACACGGGAGGGCTCGAGGTCAGGTTAAACACCTGGACCCTCTCCCCCAGGGAGGTGCTGTAGAGCACTATCACGTAGGTCTCGCCGACCAGGTACAGCGGCTCCTGGCCATAGTTTGTAACGTTTACCAGCAGGGTCCTGTTGTTGGACTCCAGGTAGGCCGAGGTCACCCTGATGTAGGGGGGAGGGCTGAGGGCCTGGGGCTGCGGGACCGCGCGGTAGGCAGTGAGTATCATCCCTGCAAGTGAGCCCAGGACCACGACCAGGGCCACGGCGGCTATTGCCATGCCGACGGCTACCTCAAGCCCCATGGGATCCACCTAAGGGGACGACTGGAGGTACGCGCTGAAGTCCTGGCCGTCGGGGAGAGATATGACCACGTGCACGGTGTTGCCGAAGTTAACCCCGGTCCTCACAACTATCTCTGCCATGGCTCCGGGGCTCAGCTGGCCTCCCTGGGAACCGTACATGGCCACGAGCCCCCAGGTCCCCTGGCCGCCCGACTGGGAGTAGAGGTACATGTTCAGCGTCCCGTTGGCAGGTCCCAGGAAGACCTCGACATAGCTCAGCTCGGCTCTGCTTATCGTGGTGTACCCGCTGTTCCTTATGAAGACGTAGTAAGAGGAGTCAGTGGAGTTGTAGTAGGCGTAGACCGGCGTAAGCTGCGTCTCAAGGGCCTGGGCCTCGGCGCTAGACCTCTGCGAGTAAGCGCTCATTATCTGATATGTTTTAAGTATGACAGCGGCGCTCACGGCCGACACGAGTATTACAGTGACTATAATGAAGACCGTGTGACTTATCGCGACCTCGCTCAAGGCCTCTCACCTCGACTCGTCCTGCCTCCTCAGCTTAGACAGTATCACCTTGGCAAGGCCGCTCCTTATCACCTCGTCGTTGTCAACCCCGGCCTCGCTGAATATTATTGCCAGGAGGGATACCACCTCCTGGGGAGAGAGGCCCTTCTCGACGCCGAGCTTCATCGTGTTCAGGAGGTAGACTAGGGCGTCCCTCTCGCCGTCGCTGAGCACCCCGAGGGAGCTCATGGCCTTAACCACGCTCTCGAAGAAGTCATTTGAGAGTATGTTCATGTCGGCGAAGAGGTTGAGGAGCTTCATTACCCTCTCAACGTTAGTCACAGGGATTACAGGCGCGGCGGCCCTGCTAGGACCTACCGCCTGGGAGGCCATCGGCTGGGCCTTTACCACCTCCGTGCTGGTCGCCTCAGGGCGAGGCTGGGGTCTAACGACGTCCTCCTGCTCTGCGCGCTTCGCCTCCTGTGGCGCTTCCTGGCTATGTTGCTCCCTGGGCTGTGGCTGCTGAGGGGCCGCCTGCTGGCTCTGCATGGCGTTGGCCGCTATTGCAGCTAGCGGGTTGTTGAGGCTGTCTATAATTGACCTGAGCTGAGCGGCGGCGTCCCTGAGCATCTCTGCCACGTCCCTGAGCTCTGTGGGAGCTTCCTGTGGCCTCTGCTCCTGTGGCTTCTGTTCACTCATGGCAACACACCTCCTCGCAAGCCTGACCTTTCTGAGGAGGAGGGACTCCAGGGCTCCAGCCGGCGTGAACCCAGCGGGGCCGAGCTCTTCCCTGAGGGTGCCAGCGCCGAGAGGAAAAAACCGGAAAGATCACAGTTCCCCTTGACGCTGGTAATCAGCGAAAGGGGCACAGGAACGTCGAGGGCCGCAACTACCAGGGCGGCTATGCCCGCAGCTGAGTACAGGGGTCCGCGACCCTCGACGATTATAAATGCCCCCAGGACGCCAATCGCAAGGAAGAGCCCCGTCAGGGCCGCTGAGACGTTGCTCACTTCCCTGGCGGAGCCCTCAACCACAAAAAAAGACCTTTGTGTTGTTGGCCTCTCAGTGCGCAAAGTTGCGCACCTCACCCAAGGTCTATTATCGTGCTGCTCACGTTGTCAGGCGGTATGATCCTGGCTACAGTTATAGCCCCTCCTATGCTTGGCGATATGGTCACGGTGAAGCTCGAGTAAGCCGGCAGCCCGTATGGCAGGTGTATCACCAGCAGGGCCTGGCCGTAGGGGCCCAGGACGTAGGGAGTTATGTTGCCGTGTATGAAGTAGACCACCGCGGCAGCCATGCTCTGATACTTGGGGTATTTGGCGGTGGCCGCTGAGGTGAAGTTAAACGCTATTGCAGTGAGGTTCACGTTGGGGTGCGCGCCCAGGCTTACGTTACTGACGCCAATGTATATGTCGGGGTAGCTGCCCTTTGACGTTATAATTGACACCTCCATCAGGCTCGGGGCGAAGCTGACGTAGCCCGTGCCTGGCGTCACACCGAGCGGTATGAATATGTCCTGGACGTAGCCGCTGCCATTCACGTAAGCCATGACGTTGCCGTCAACCTGGAGGGCCGTGGACGACTCCTGGAGGCCGCTCTCCATGGTCTGCTTGGCCTTCTGGGCCGACGTCATGCCCATGTCGAGGACCACGAAGGCCACTGCCGCGGCCACGAGGACGAACGCTATGAGGATTATGGCCGTGTCTATGCCCACCATGCCTCTCCTGCTTCTCCTGGGCATGTCTCAGACCAAGGAATGTTAAGGCGCCCCCGTAAGATATAGGGATTTACGTGGGACAATGAGGATAGAACTACGGTATGAAGTGTTTTCCTGTAATACCTCAGGTCCTGCACAGTATTACGGTCATGAACTAGGGCTGAGATATTGCATAGCAATAGATAGCGCTGAAAGCTGCCGCTTAAGGCCTTCGTTGCAAGGCCCGTCCTTAATAGGGCCGACCCAGCCCTAGACTTGTGGCCGTGGTGTCCCGACTTGAGGAGGAGCCCTGAGGAGAGGGAGAGGGTCAAGAGGCAGGCCGAGGAGGCCTCCTACGAGCTCGGTAAGGAGCTGCCGGAGTCCGTGCTCAGGCTAAGGAGGCTGCTTAGGAGGGCCATAAAGTACGCAGTGGCATCCAACACGAGGGTCATGGTGGTCCTCAGCGGCTCCGACCCAGTAAAGGTCGGGGTTGCCACGGCCAGCGCGCTGATAACCTACGAGCAGGTCATGAGGTCCCTGAAGTTAAGGCCCCAGCTCAGGGTACTCTATGCCTTCAACCAGGACTACGAGGACTCGCAGCTGAGGAAGGAGCTCGTCAAGAGGTCAGTCAAGGAGAGGGGCAACCTTCTCAAGCTGACCATAATAAAGTCCGAGGACTCGAGGAGGTACCTCGGGACCACCTTCCAGGGCCTGGTGCTTGACCTGGTCAACGACCTCAGGCCCAACAGGGTAGGCATCCTGGTCGGCGTCGTCGAGGGAGGGGGCATAATAATATTCCAGGCACCCTCGTGGAGCTCGTGGGACCAGCAGCTCACGGACTTCAGGAAGAACCTGCTGGTCCCAGGCCACGACCAGCCAAGGTACGTCTTCATAGGCTGGTTCAAGAGGAAGCTGCTGGAGCACCAGGAGAACATATTCGTAGTTGACCTTGATAACGACAGCATAGTAAGCGGGCAGCCTACCAAGCTACCGGCCGCCGCTGAGAGGAAGGTGACGCCGCCCGAGGAGGCGGAGTTCCCAAGGGAGCTGTACTCCCTGGCCCTCACCCAGGACCAGGTCAACGCCATAAAGCAGGCGGAGTGGCTCATAGAGTCGCCGAAGAGGGGCAGGAGGAAGCTGCTGGTGATAACCGCCGACAGGGGCAGGGGCAAGAGCTGCGCCGCAGGCATAGCCATGGCCGGCCTGGCAAAGGTCCTCTCCAGGGAGAGGACCTTCAGGGCCGTCGTCACGTCCCCCGACCTTGAGAACACGCAGAGCCTCATGCAGCTGGCCGAGAGCGCCTTCAAGGCAGAGGGCCTCGACGTTGAGCCCATAGTTGACAGGGGGCTCATAGCCGGCTTCAGGGGCAAGGGGATCAGAATAAAGTACGTGAGTCCCGACGACGTGCCAGAGGTGGACGCTGACCTGGTGATAATAGACGAGGCCAGCGGCCTCCCCGTCCCCCTGCTGCACAAGATATGGAGGAGCCACTCGAGGGTCCTCGTGGCCTCGACGATCCACGGCTACGAGGGCGCAGGAAGGGGCTTCAGCGTCAGGTTCCTCGGCGAGGTGAGGCAGGACCCCGACACGGACCTGAGGGAGTTCGAGATGAGCGAGCCCATCAGGTACTCCGCCAACGACCCGGTCGAGAGGTGGCTGTTCGATGTCCTGCTCCTAGACGCTGAGCCCGCGGACCTGGACGACGCTGACCTGAGGGACATAAGGGAGGGGAGGCTGCAGTACCTGGCGCTGGAGCCCGAGGAGCTTTTCTCAAAGAGGGAGGACCTGCTCAGGCAGGCCTTCGGGATATACGTGCAGGCCCACTACAGGAACGAGCCCGACGACCTCGCCCTAATAGCCGACGCCCCCCACTACAGCATAAGGGCCATGGCCACGTCCTCGGGCAAAGTGGTCTCAGCGGCGCTCCTGGCCGAGGAGGGAGGGCTGGACGAGGAGCTGAGCAACACGCTCCTCAACCAGGACAAGACCAAGGGCAACATAATACCCGACAGGGTGATAAAGCACCTGAGGGTCCCTCCCTTCGGAAGGCTGAGGGGCTGGAGGATAGTCAGGATAGCGACCCACCCCAAGGTGCAGGACAAGGGCATAGGCTCGGCCCTCCTCAGGGGCATATACGAGGAGGCCGTCAAGAGGGGCTACGACTGGGTGGGCAGCGGCTTCGGCGTCAACGAGAAGCTGGTCAGGTTCTGGGCCAGGAACGGCTTCCAGCTCATCCACATAAGCCCTGACAGGAACCCCGTGAGCGGCGAGTTCACGGTGCTGGTGCTCAAGCCCATAAGCGAGCAGGCCTCCAGGCTCACGGCAGCGGCCAACAGGGAGTTCAAGTACAAGCTCCTCAACAGCCTCCAGGACACTTACAGGGGCATGGAGCCTGACATAGCGGTTGCGATGCTCAACGCCACGGCGCCCCTGAGGGACGACGTGCCGCCCATGAACAAGCTGAGGCTCCAGAGGCTCTGGGCCTACCTCTACGGCACCATGACCTACGAGACGAGCAACGACGTCATAAGGGACGTGGTCATGACGTACTGGGAGAGGGCGCCCCTGGACAGGGGCCTGCTGAGCCGCGAGGAGGAGCTGGCCATAACCGTCAAGGTGATGCAGGGGAGGCCGTGGCCAGAGGCCTCGAGGGAGCTCGGCGTGGGCTTCGAGGACGCCCTGTCCCTAGTTAAGACGGCAATAAGGAAGCTGGCGGCCAAGTACTACGGCATTGGAGAGGGCTCGCTGCAGGCCCTGGGCTTTGACGACTTCTAACAAAAAGGGGAGATAACCTAGAGCTACGAGTCGGAGTCTCCTATGACATAGACGTACAGGGTCCTCTGCCAGCCTCCCCTGTCCCCTATTATCTTGACTGGCTTCCACCCGGGTATCTGGAAGTCCAGGGTCACCACCCTGGTCCCCGGCTTCAGCTCCTGCTTGAGCTTCGGCTTCAGGGCCTCGTTGACGCTGGTCAGCAGGTACATGTAGACCACGGTGGCCTCGCCTATCGGGACCCTGAAGAAGTCCCCATGAACTATCTCAACCTTTCCGTCGAGCCCCTCCCTCTTGACCCTCTCGCTGGCCTCCTTGTAGAGCTCGTCCCTGAGCTCAACGCCGACTGCCTTCTTTATCGGGTACCTCTTGGCGGCCTCTATGACTATCCTGCCGTCGCCGCAGCCGAGGTCGTAGAGGACGTCGCCCTCCTTGAGGTCCAGCGCCTGGAACACCAGGTCAAGGACCTCAGGCCTGGTAGGCACGAACGGAACCGAAGGCCCTCCGAACGCCATCGCTATCCACCCTAGGTCTAACTCCTCCTGGTCACCCGTGGTGGGTACCCTTATACGTGTTGACTGGTGTCATTTGATTTAAGCTAACTTGCTGAGCCCTTAACACCCTTTAACAGTGGTGTACGCCCTGTTCTGGTAAAGCAGGGGGCACCTCATGGGAGGGGCGCTGCCGTCAACTACCTCCCCGACAATTATTGAGTGGTCCCCTCCGTCGTAGACGGCCCACCTCCTGGCCACCAGGTAGGGCCTGTCGCCGGGAAGCATGGGACCATACCTGCTCTCCACGTAGTTCACCCTCCTGAGCTTGTCAAGGGCGTCGCCCGGCTCAGCCATTAAGCGGGACACCCACTCGTCGTCCTTGGAGAGCATGGTTACTATGAAGTAAGGCGTCTGGGTCAGGACCTCGTGGCTCCTGCTGGACCTGTCTATGCATATCAGTATCAGGGGAGGGCTTATGCTCAGGCTTGTCATCGAGCTCACGGTCAGGGCCGCGTAGGAGCCCCCCAGGTCCCTCGCCGTGACAACGTAGACCTGCTGGGCGGCCGACCTCATGAACTGCTTTATCAGCTCCCCGGCGTCCAAGGCCTGCACCTGGCTAAGGAGGCCGAAGTACAAAATTAAGCTTCCTCGTTGTCTTCACTATTACTTTCCTCGCCCTCCTCGCCGCCCTCCTCCTTCCCCTCTCCCTCCTCCTCGGCGCCTCCCTTCATCTGGGCCCTGTAGACCTCGTATGAGACCTCCATCGCATACTTCAGCGCCGCCTTGGCCTTGAGGAACTCCAGGGTGGAGTAGAGGCCGTCGAACTTGATCTCAGCCACGCTGCCGTCGGGCCTGTCCCTTATGGTAAGCTTGACCCCTCCGCCCTCGTCGCTCCCCTCCCTGCCCTGGTAGGCCCTTATCTCGGCCTCAACGGTGCTGAGGTACTCCCTGACCTCCTTGGGGAGGGCCATGGGCACCTCCGGCACGACCCTCACGTAGCCCTCGCCCCTGAGGAGCCTCGCCACCCTCCTCCTGCCTACCTTTATGTCCTCGGGCCTCTCAGCCGGGCTGGCCTTGCCCGCGTCCTCTATGTAGTCGAGAAGCGCCTTGAGCGCTGACAGCTCCTCCTCGAGCTCCTGTATCCTCTTCTTCAGGTAGGCCTCCAGCGTCTCCTTGCTCACTGCCCTCTCAGACTGCTGGCTCAAGCTTCGCCCCTTAGCTCCTTAGCTTAAAGGGGGCTTTCGCAGGGAGGGGCGAGTAACACCGCTGCCGGGGCCGGAGGATGTATACAGCCATAACGCGTTCCCACTGGGCTAACACTTAAATGCCTGAGGCCTTGGATTAGCCGAGAGCGAGGTGCGCGGTGATGGAATGGGAATATGTAGGGGGCGCAGGGGACGCCTCGTAGAGGTGCTGCTCCTCCTGGCGCCCCTGGTAATGATACTTCCGGTCCCCCTCTACAACAGGGCGTCCCCTGAGCTCCTGGGGATTCCCTTCTTCTACTGGTACCAGCTCGCCTGGCTACTAGTGCTCAGCGCCTGCCTTGTCATGGCCTCCAGGTGCGGGGGTGAGCCCAGTTGAACGCCGCTGAGCTAGCGATGTTCACTGCGGTTGTGGCGGCCCTCTCGGCCCTGGGCTTCCTGGGCCACAGGTTCAGGAGGTCGGGCGGGGGGCTCGAGGAGTGGGCCATAGCCGGCAGGAGGTTCGGGCCAGTCATAATCTGGTTCCTGCTCGGCGCTGACGTGTTCACGGCCTACACGCTTGTCAGCGTGCCCTCGCTGGCCTTCGCCTCAGGCGCTATAGTGTTCTTCACCGTACCCTACGCCGTCACGTTCCTGGTGGCCTACGCTGCCATGCCTAGGCTCTGGTCCGAGGCCAGGAGGAGGGGGCACCTCACTGCCGCGGAGCTCGTGGCCGACATCTACGGCAGCAGGGCCCTCGGGGTGGCCGTCGCGGTGACGGGCATAGTCGCCGTGCTGCCTTACATGGCCGTGCAGATAGACGGCATGAGAGCCGTGCTGGAGGTCCTGCTCCAGGGCGTCTCAAGCCCGGGCCTCGTGTCTGAGCTCTCCCTCCTGCTTGCCTTCGCCGTCCTGGCGGCCTTCACATACAGGAGCGGCCTCAGGGGCTCGGCCCTTGGGGCTGTGCTCAAGGACGCGCTCCTCTGGCTCACGGTGGTTGTAATGGCCGCGGTGGTGATATCCAGGGTCGGGGGCTTCCAGGGCCTCTTCTCAGGGCTCTCCAGGGACCCGCTGCCCACGGGCACGCTGACGCTCAGGAGCGACCTCTACGTTGACTACCTCAGCCTGGCCCTGGGCAGCGCCCTGGCCCTCTACCTCTACCCACACGTAATCAACGGAGTCATGAGCTCCCAGTCGCCAAAGACTATAAGGACCTCCACGGCCCTGCTGCCCCTCTACGTCATAGCTGTTGGCGTGTTCTCCTTCCTTGGCTTCGCGGCCTACCTCATGCCTGGCGTGCTCAGGTTCGTGTCCCAGTTCCCGGCGTCCCAGAGGGGGCTCCTCGTCGTCCCTGCCATGGCCCAGCTCCTCCTCCCCAGCCCGCTTGCGGCTGTGATCCTCGCGGGCATATTCATAGGCGGCATGGTGCCGGCTGCCATAATGGCCATAGCCCAGTCGAACCTGCTGGTGAGGGGCATAGTGAGGCCCCTGGCGAGGCTCAGCCCGGAGGGTGAGGAGGCCGCAGCCAAGTGGGCATCCGTGCTCTTCAAGTTCCTAGCCCTGGGCTTCGTGTTCGTGACCCCGCTGACGTATGCGATTCAGCTCCAGCTGCTCGGCGGCATAATAGTGCTCCAGACCCTGCCCCCTGTCATGCTAAGCCTTGTCATCAGGAGGCTCGACCCAAGGGCACTCCTGGCGGGCCTCGCCGCGGGCCTGGCGTCAGGGGTCTACCTGACCCTCCTCGCCAACAGGTTCGGGCCCATAAGGACCACCTCAATAGCAGTCGGGGGCGTGCCTGTCTTCGTTGGGCTCATAGCCCTGGCAGTAAACCTTGTCGTTGTCTTAGCGGGCTCCGCGGCGGCCTCGCTCCTTGCCCGCGGCGCCCCCTGAGCCGCAGGGCCGCCTGCGGCAACAATGCATATCTTGTTAATAGCCTCCTGCCAAGGCGGTGAGGAGGTCTGAGCCTAAGGGCTGAGGACGTGGTCAGGGCCCTGAGCTCGGCCATAAGCGACCACAGGGCCATGAGGGTCCTGGCCTCGCTGACGGCATACAACAGGGTGCAGGGCACCATAGAGCTTGTCGACGCCGCGAAGCACGTCCAGGAGGTGCTCCTGGAGGAGGCGGGGGACTCGCTCGAGGTGGAGCTGGTAAAGTTCGGGGGCACCAACGTCCCCGACTGGGTCTCCTCCCCCACGGGCTGGGCCATACACGAGGCCAGGGTGAAGGTCGAGGGGGGCCAGGAGCTCACCCTTGAGTCCCACCCCACCCTGGCTGCCGCCCACTCGCCCCCGGGCAGCGC
This sequence comes from Acidilobus saccharovorans 345-15, assembly GCF_000144915.1. Taxonomy (NCBI): domain Archaea; kingdom Thermoproteati; phylum Thermoproteota; class Thermoprotei; order Acidilobales; family Acidilobaceae; genus Acidilobus; species Acidilobus saccharovorans. Next base: position 1,442,690 of record NC_014374.1, on the reverse strand, counting down.
CGAGGCGGAGGCAATAGTCATAGACAGGTACTGGTGGAGGCCTGAGTCCTACTCCTCGGCCAAGGGGAAGGTCGTGGTGAGCCCCGGGGACCCATATATAGTATATAGGTTAGCAGGCGACGCCGGCGCGGCGGCAGTGGCCTTCTACAGCGAGTCCGCTCCCCCGGACGCCGTGCCCTACAAGAGCCTCTTCCTGAGCAGGGGCGAGGCCGCCAACGGCTCCCTGCCGGCCGTCTCAATACCTCGCTCCATGGTTGAGCCCCTGAGGCACGGCAGGAAGCTGTCGGTTGTGGTGGACTCGGACGTGAGGAGGGACCCGGGGTTCCCCATAGTCATAGCGTGGCTGGGCGACAAGGACGGGAAGGGGCCGGCAGCCATGGCCCACGTGTGCCACCCCACGCCGGGAGCCAACGACAACGGCAGCGGCTCAGCATCCCTCGTGGAGGCCGCGGTGGCACTCTCAAGGCTGATTGACAGGGGCCAGCTGCCCCAGCCGGAGGCCACGGTCAGGTTCGTCTGGGTGCCAGAGTACACGGGGAGCGCCGTGGCCCTGACGAAGACGCTCAAGGGGCAGGTCACCCAGCTCCTTAACTTTGACATGGTTGGCGTCGAGCCTGGCGGCGGCAACGGCCCCCTGAGGGTCGTGGCCAGCAGCCTGTCCGCCCTCGGGCAGGCCGACGCCGCGCTTCAGGAGGCAGCGGAGGCCTCCGCCGAGCTCCTTGGCTTTGACTCCCTGAGGCTGGTGCCCTACGAGGGCGGGAGCGACCACGACGTGGCCTCCGCCCTTGGCATTCCCTCAGCTATGCTCAACGGCTGGCCGGACGTGAACTACCACACTGACGTCGACGACCTTGACAGCGTCTCGAGGCGCATGCTGAGGCTGTCGTCGCTTATAGCCTCCTCCTCGCTGTACATCCTCGCCAAGTCGCCCCCCGACCCGATGGCCTTCAGGTCAAGGCTCGTGTCAACCCTGTCGCGGAGGCACTACCTCAACGGGGACCAGGTCGCGGCCTCCCTCGCGGCCAGCCTGATGTCCGGGGCCCTGGGACTGCAGGAGGCCTCAGCGCCTCCCGAGGGCTGGCCGCCCAAGGTGGACACAGTTGTAAAGGTGAAGCCCCCGATGATAGAGGGCCCGAGGGTCATAGCCAGGAGGTCGCTGGACGCAGCCATAAGGGTCGAGGAGCTGCTGGCCACCTCGGGACCCATGGCCAGCACTGTCTACCTCAGGGAGGGCCTCATGCTCGCCGCGCCCGAGAGGCCCCTGGGGGAGGTGGTGGCCCTTCTTGCAGCTGAGTACGGCACCGCCTCGGTCTCCGCTGAGAGGCTCACGGAGCTCGTCAACCTGCTGGCGGACGTGAAGCTCTTAGAGCTGGGCTGAAAGTTCAGCAAGCCGTTTTTACTTGGGCGGCCAAAGGCAGGCCCTGTGGAAGCCTTGTTCAGCGAGAGGCTCATAATGACCCCCGGCCCCACTGAGGTCCCCTACAGGGTCATGATGGCTATGACTAGGCAGGAGACCAACTCAGACCTTGACCCCGACTTCCTTAGCTTCTACCAGGACCTCAGGTCCAGGGCCGCCAGGCTCTTCGGGGCCGCCAGGTCCAGGGTCTACCTCATGATAGGTGAGGCCATGCTAGGCCTGGAGTCAGCTATAGCCAACACGGTGAGCAGGGGCGACAAGGTAATAGTCGTTGACAACGGTGTCTACGGTGACGCCTTCGCCGACCTCGTCAGGTCCTACGGAGGGGTCCCAGTTAAGCTTGGCGCCAGCTGGAGGAGGGCCGTGGACCTGGGGGACCTAGAGAGGGCCCTCGAGAGGAACAGGGACGCAGTTGCCGTGACCGTGGTGCACTGCGACACGCCCTCAGCCATGTTAAACGACCTGGCCGGTGTGGCCAGGGTGGCCAAGTCCTTCGGGGCGCTCGTCATAGCTGACGTGGTCTCAACTATAGGGGCAGTGCCGCTCCAGGTGGACAGCTGGGGCGTCGACATAGCTATAGGGGGGAGCCAGAAGGCCCTTAACGCGCCCGCCGGGGTCACGCTGATGAGCGTCAGCGAGGAGGCCATGGAGAGGGCCAGGAGGGTCAGCTACCAGGGCTTCTACATGAGCCTCCTGCAGTGGGACTCGTGGCTTGACTCCAAGGGCGTGTTCCCCTACACCGTGAGCGAGCCGCTCCTCTACGCGGTCTCAGAGGCCATAAACATGGTGCTTGAGGAGGGCCTTGACAAAGTCTACTCAAGGCACCTGGCCGCCAGGAGGGCCGCCTGGGCCGGCTTTGAGGCCCTGGGGCTCAGGCACTACCCAGACTTGATGGAGCACAGCTCGCCCACGGTCACCGCCGCCGAGGTTCCTGAAGGGGTCGACGAGGCCAGGCTCAGGGACCTGGCCTGGAGGAAGTACAACACCATGATAGCCGGCAGCTGGGGGCCGCTGCAGGGCAAGGTGATAAGGGTTGGCCACATGGGGGTTCAGGCCTCGCCCGAGAAGCTGGCCAGGGCGTTCCTGGCCCTTGGCAGCGCCATGAGGGACCTGGGCCTCAGGGTGAGCCCAGAGGAGGCCGCCAGGGCCGCACTGGAGTCCTTCAGGTACTGAACGTTCAGCAGGCCGTTTTCCTCCAGGGCGCTGGTTCAGGGGCAGGTGTCGGGCTTGGACTCAAGGCAGGGCCTGATAGTGGCCTCGACAACGGTGTCCATGGTAGTCTACGGCCTGGTGCTCGGCCTGGTGCCCGTGGCGGCCATATGGTCCTCGGCGCCCTCCTGGGCGGTGAGCGTCATGTACCTGACCATACCGGTCGGGACGCTGGCCGGCAACCTGATAATAGGGAGGCTCACGGACATCATAGGCAGGAAGCCGTCGTTCATAGTCACCCTGGCCCTCTACGGCGTGGGCTCGCTCGTAACGCTGCTGAGCGTCAGGGGCAGTGTCTACGTCCTCCTCGCGGGCCTTGCGGTGGCCCAGGTTGGCCTCGGGGGAGAGATGCCAGCCATGTTGGCGTACCTGGCGGAGGTGATAGAGCCCAGGTGGAGGGCGGCCGCGCTCATACTGATAACTGACGTGTCGAACCTGGGCGTCCTGATAGACGGCCTGATAATGATGCTCTACCAGAGCAGCACCATACCAGTCTCTGTTGCGGTCGACGCGCTCGGCGCCGTGCTCGGCGTGACCATAGCGGTCATACTTGTCATGAGGTTTATGATGCCGGAGTCGCCCGAGTGGCAGTCCGTGCCGAGGGAGTCCAGGGGCAGGGTCACGAGCCCGGGGGAGGGGCCGGGCATAGCGTTCAGGGTAACGGCGCTGACGGCTTTTGTGATAGCCACGGCCCTGACCTACGCCTTCCTGGCGCTTACAATAGGCCCCTACCTCTTCCCCTCTAAGACCGGCCTGCTGCTGGTCCTCTATAATGTGGGCGAGCTCGTCGGGGGGCCGATAGCGCTGGCGGTGCTCCCATGGGGCAGGAGCAGGGGCCTGGCCCTGGTGAGCTACCTCGGCGGCGCCATTACCATGGCAGTGGCCGCGGTCGCCCTGGGCCTCCTTAGGAACAGCTTCACCCTGTTCGTCTACATACTCCTGATAAACGGCATCTTCGGCGAGATGGCCTGGGCGGCCAGGGTCCTCCTGGAGCCCCTGGCCTTCCCGGTGCACTACAGGGGCACGGCAATAGCGATAGTCAGGGTGGTGCCCTACGCGCTCTACGCGGCCTCAGTCTTCTACCTGGCCAACGTGACGACGGGGGAGTACATGCTTTACAACGTGGGCCTCTGGGCCGTGGGGGCCGCGGCCGGCGTCGCCTGGTACCTCAGGGGCCCGGAGGTGTACAGGCATTAAAGGGCCCAGTACAACAGGGAGGGCGCGCGATGAGGAGGATGCACCTCTGGAGAGCCTGGGGCGGCGGTGACCGGAGCACGAGCTGCCTGAGCGCTTAGAGCAGGTGAAGCATTAGGGCGGTGACCGCGATCACTGCGATAGCCACTGGCACGCCCGCCTTGGCGAAGTCCTTGGGCGTGTAGCCCCCAGCTGAGTAGACTACCAGGTTGGCGGGGTGTGAGAACGGGGTTATGAAAGTCGAGGAGGCCGCCATTGAGAGTGCCAGCACGGAGGTGAGCGGGTGGGGCGAGCTGATGGCCAGGGGCCCAAGTATTATCGCCGAGGCCACGTTGCCCACCAGGTTAGCGAGGACCACGCCGGCAACCATGAGCAGGAGCGGCGAGGAGGCCAGGAAGCCCATGGCTTTTCCAAGCCCCGAGCTGAGCAGCGCCTCACCCATGGAGAGGTAGGTGCCAACGAAGACTATCGCGGGCCAGTCCACGTAGGAGTAGACCTTCCTCAGCGACCCGGGCTGCGGGAGGATGGCCAGCAGGGCCCCGGCCAGGAAGCTGAGCGCCATGTTAAGCCCGGCCGCCGAGGCGGCCAGGGCGGCGGACAGGCCAAGGAGGCCGGAGGCCGCTGCCCTGACGTTGAGCGACCTCACGGGCGTTGTGGTCAGCGGCGTGAGCCTGAAGGCCTCGGCCGCCCGCGCCACGGCCTTCTCGTCGCCCTCAACGAGGATTATGTCGCCCGGCGACAGGGCGTAGCTCCTTATGCTCCTGAGGCTGTTCCTGGTGGCCACGCCAACAACCTTGACGTCTCTGAGCCTCAGGTTGACCTCATATACAGTGTTCCCCACGACTGCCGAGTCCCCGGTCACCATGAGTTCGTAGAAGGGGCCCTGGCCAAGCTCAGTCCTGAGGCCCTTGACGCTCATTACGATGGGCAGCCTGTCCCTCTCCACGGAAAGTATGAGCGTGTCCCCGGCCCTTATGATGCGCCTTGAATATATAGAGAACCTGCCCCTGAGCAGCCTTATCCTGGCCCCGAGCTTCTCCTCGGCCTGCCTTATGGTGAGGCCCGCTATATCGCTTCCCTCCTCGACGCTGGCCTCAATAAGTATCTCGTGCCTTCCGACGGCCTCAAGGCTTGCAGCGCCCCCGGCGCTCCCCCTGACAAGCAGCGGCACCAGGGCTACGGCGACCCCCAGGCCCGCCAGGGCGGCCGCGAGGCCCACTGGGAGCGTCGAAAATATGCCTAAGGGGGTCCCGAACCTCTGGGTCCAGAGGCCCTCGAGCACGATGTTTGAGGAGGTGCCAATTATCGTGTACCTCCCGCCCAGTATGGCGGCGTAGGAGAGGAGCATCAGGTACCTCGAGGCCGGCCTCTTCATCCGCGAGGCGACGCTGTAGATCAGCGGCATGAACATGAGCGTCAGGGCCACGTCGCTCACGAAGCCCGAGCTGAACAGCGATATGAGCAGCACTATGACTATAACCAGGAGGCCGCCCCTCACCCTCGAGGCTATCCTGTCCCCCACCACGTCAAGGACTCCGGAGTCGGCCACCACGCCAGCTATTATCATGGCTGAGGCCAGCACTATGACAGCCACCGAGGACAGGTTAGAGAGCGCCTGCGAGGGGCTGACCAGCCCGAGGGCCACCAGGGCCAGGGCGGTTATGACGCCAACTATGTCGTGTCTCAGCCTCCTTGATATCAGCAGGGCCACCGAGAACGCAAGGATCGCGAGGGCCTCGTAGGCCTTTACTGTGAGCAAGGGCAACACCCTAGGGCACCGTGACCTCGTAGGACGCGGTCTCGTTGGCAGAGTCCATAACAATTATGTAGACCTGCTCGCCCGGCCTGAAGGGCACGCTGTCGCAGCTCACCCAGACCCTGGCGTCGGAGTAGTACTTCATAGTTATGTTAAGCTCCCTGTAGCATGCCACGGTGCCGTTGGGCCACCTCAGCGCGGCGTAGGTCAGGGTGACGTTTGGGGTGCCGTCGTAGAACACTATGGCGCTGACGTTGAGCCTGCCGTCCGCGTTAACCGGCACCGCGGTCACGAAGACCAGGAAGGAGGGTGTGTAGGTGGCCGCTGAGGTCGTTGAAGTTGTTGTGGTGGTGAGGCCCTGTGAAGAGGTAGTTGTCATGGCCCTGGCGCGCGTGGAGGTGGCGGCCGGTGAGGCCCTGTGCTGCCGCGGCTGGAATAGCGCGTAGTAACCTGCCGAGAACATGGCGAGGAGAAATATGGCTATCACTATGGCTGCGAACGCCCTGGAAAGCGCCAAGCCTCTCCCCAGGGCTGTGAAGGGTCATTAGTTAAAATTCGCTAGGGCTCAGGGCGAGAGCCTGAGGCCCCTCACTAGCAGGGTGCCGCTGACGACCCTGCCAAACCTTGACCTGTCGGGGGCCATGCCTATGACCCCTCCCAGCAGGGACCTCAGGTCGCCCGAGAGCACGAACTCCCTGAGGCCGCCGTCGGAGTCCCAGGCCAGGGCGGCGCTCACGGCGAACTCGCCCGTGTCGAAGTTGCTCGTGTGCACCCCCTGGACCTGGTCTATGAACACCGCGTCGCCCAGGTCGCCTGCCGAGGGGGCGTCCAGCACCAGGTAGCTCATGGATATCGAGGGCAGCGTCATGAAGGTCCTCCAGGAGGAGTGTGTGTTGACGCCGCCGGCCTTCCTGGCCCAGAAAGTGTTGGAGAGCGGCGTCCTGAAAGTGCCCGAGTCTATCAGGGTGACCTCCTTGGTCGGGAGGCCCTCGCCGTCAAAAGCCCTTGACCATGCGCCGCCTGGCAGCCTGGGGTTGTCAACCGCCGTCACCCTGCTCCCCAAGGCGTCGCCGGGCCTCAGGGGCGACCTGCCCCTGTAGACGTTCTCAAGGCTCACGGCGTGGTTGAGCAGGGGGAAGAGGAGCTCAGACACCGCCTTAGCTGTCAGGGCCACGGGCCTGTCGACCTGCTTAAGCGGGTTCCTGCTCCTGGTGAGCTCGACCTTCCTCAGGAGCTCCTTCATAAAGGGGTCCACGCTGACCCCCCTCGCCGTCCTGGAGTCGCCGTACTCGTAAACCTCAGGGCCGACGTAGCTCTCGCTCATGTAGTTGCCGGTGGCCGCGGCCCCCACGAACGACGTGGTGGAGCTCACGTCAACGCCCTCCGTGTTCTTGACCGTCACTGTTGCCGTGCCGCCCCACGCCCTCGCCGATATTATGTTCAGCCCCCTGCCGGAGTAGGAGAGGACGGCCTCCATGAGGTCCCTCAGCAGGCCCCACGGCTCCTCCAGGGAGCTGTCGTAGGAGTCCTCCAGGGGGCTCACGGGCTCCGGGCCCGGGAGCGCGTTGGCGAGGTCGGGCTGCGAGGCCTCCATGGAGGACAGGGCCATGTTGACCAGCTCCTCAGTGCACCTGTTAGAGTACGCGAAGCCCACCCTGCCGTCCTTTATCACCCTGAGGCCGCACCCCTCCTCGACGTAGGTCATGCCGTACTGGCTCATCTTCTCCCACGAGAGCTCCACGGAGCGCGACCTGACGAACAGCACCTCAGCCTGGGCGCCGCTGGCTGAGGCCTTCCTCAGAATGTCCTCAGGGCTCAGCTGCATGCTGTCACCCCACCTTGAGCTTCGACACCCTAACGTAGGGCCCCCCTGTGCCGACGAAGACGCTCTGGCCCGACTTGCCGCAGACCCCCGGCCACACTCTGAAGTCCCTCGAGACCCCGTCTATGTTGCCTATGGTCTCTATGGTGTAGCCCGCTATGCCCGCGCCCCTTATGGGCTCCCTCACCTCACCGTTAACAACCCGGTAGCCCTCCTGTATGCCGAACTGAAACGTGCCGTCGCTGCTAGTCTGCCCTCCCATGACTGACTCCATAAGGAAGCCGTCCTTGACGTCCTCCAGGAGCTCGTCGAGCGTCATGTCCCCTGGCTTGAAGTAGGTGTTCCTCATGCGGACTATCACGCTGCTCCTGAAGTCCTCGGCCCTCCCGTTGCCCGTGGGCTCCTCCCCCAGGGACGCCGCGTATGACCTGTCGTTCATGAGCTCCTTCACGACGCCGCCCTCTATTATCTTGACCTCCCTCCCCCTGACGCCCTCGTCGTCGTAGGGGGTTATGCCTATCGCCATGGGCTCGTCAAGCTGAGGCGAGTCTGAGACGTTGACGAACTCGGCCCCTATCCTCTTGCCCCTGAGCTTCCCAAGTATCCCGTTAACCGCCAGGTCCGCCTCCGCCAGGTGCCCCAGGGCCTCGTGGGCGAACACGCCGGAGACGTCGGGGCTGAGCACAACCTGGTACTGCCCAGGCTTCACGGCCACGCCCCTGAGCTGGGCCCTGAGCCTCCTGAGCAGGGTGTCCACGAGCTCGCTGACGTCAAAGGCCTCAAGGGCGTAGCCCAGGTACGTGGAGGCCGAGGCGTACGCCGAGGCCACAATGTCGCCCTCTCGGGCCACGGCGGTGAGCGAGACCCTCGATATTGAGTAGCTCAGCTCCAGGTCCCTGCCGTCGCTGCTCCAGTAGCCCTTGTCGTACTGGACGTGGGCGTAGCTGACAGTGATCGACTTGACCCTCGGCTCCGCAGCCCTCACCTGCTCCCTTACCTTCCTCAGCTCGTTCATCACCTCAAGCGGGTCCCTGTCAAGCGGGTACTTCTCCCTGACCCTGACCCTGTCCCTCAGGGGGCTGAGGAGGTACACCTTGGCGTTCCCCTGGCCCGAGGCGGACCTCACGGCCTCCCCTGCCGCCTCCCTGGTGACCTCCGAGGAGGTGGTGTAGTAGCCCCAGGAGCCGTTGACCAGGGCCCTGAGGGCGTAGCCCTCTGATATGCCGTAGTTGTTGACCAGGTCCCTGGCCTCGCTGCTGGTGACGACGAGCGTCTTGGCCCTGTAGTACCTCAGGTCGGCGAAGGAAGCGCCAAGCCTAAGGGCCTCATCTATGACCTCCACTTCCCCGCGCCTGCCTGTAGGCCTACGTGTTGCCAAGATTTAAAGCATTAATATTTGTGAGCGCACCAAGGCGCGGTGTTGGGCTTGGCAAGGTACCAGGTCACGGTCGGCAAGACCACGTTCACGGTTGATGACTCCCTGCTCTACACGCAGAGCGACGAGTGGGTCAAGGTTGAGGGCGACAGCGTGAGGGTGGGGATAACGGACTACGCCCAGAGGCAGCTCAAGGACATAGTTGGCGTCGACCTGCCAAAGGTCGGCCAGGAGGTCCACGAGAACATGGACCTTGCAGTGCTGGAGTCTGTCAAGGCCACGGCCGAGGTGTACTCGCCGGTTAACGGGGTCGTCAAGGAGGTCAACGAGGCCCTGCTTGACAGGCCCGAGCTGATAAACAAGGAGCCATACGACGGCGGCTGGATAGCGGTCATAGAGGTCAAGGGAGGCCTCGACAAATCTAAGTTCCTTGACCACCAGGCGTACGTCAACAACGTCAAGTCAAGGAGCAAGTGAACTGAAGCTTCTAAAAAGCATTACTATTTGAACTAATATAGCCAACTCTGCTTGCTTTATATTCCTCCCAGCACAGCTTGCTGTACACGTGGTGTAGAGGCGAAAGCCTGGATGCCGGTTGAGACTATTTATCACGATGTTGTAGTCATAGGGTCCGGCATCGCGGGGCTGAGGGCCGCAGTTGAGCTCAAGAGAAGGTACGGCGATAAGCTCAACGTTGGAATAGTAAGCAAGGTACAGCTCATGAGGAGCCACAGCGTGGCCGCCGAGGGAGGCACGGCGGCCGCCCTCTACCCCCAGGAGGGGGACAGCTTCGCCCTGCATGCCTGGGACACGATTAAGGGCTCTGACTTCCTTGCCGATCAGGACGTCGTCTGGAACTTCGTGAAGCTGATGCCCGAGGAGATCCTGCTGCTGGACCACTGGGGCATACAGTGGTCCAGGAGGCCCGACGGGAGGATAATGCAGAGGCCCTTCGGGGGCCACAGCTTCCCGAGGACCACCATGGCGGCCGACAGGCTGGGGCACGCCGTGATGAGGACCCTCTACAACAAGCTGCTCCAGTACGACGGCTGGGAGAGGTACGACGAGTGGTTCGTCACGGACTTCATAATTGAGAACAACACGTACAAGGGGTTCTTCGCCATAAACCTCAAGGACGGCAACCTCTACATGTTCAGGAGCAAGGCCGCCATAATAGCCATGGGGGGCCTGGGGAGGCTCTACCCGTTCACCACCTACGCCCACACGGTGACGGGCGACGGCATGGCGGCTGCCTACAGGGCGGGGCTCGCTATAAAGGACCCTGAGATGGTGCAGTTCCACCCAACCGGCCTGGTGCCCAACGGGATCCTCATAACTGAGGGGGCCAGGGGCGACGGAGCTATACTGAAGAACAAGAACGGCGAGAGGTTCATGGCCAGGTACGCGCCCAAGTTCCTCGACCTGGCCCCGAGGGACGTGGTCTCAAGGTCAATATACACGGAGTACCTGCAGGGCAGGGCGTTCATTGACGAGGCCACAGGGATGCCATACGTGCAGCTTGACATGACTCACCTGGGCGAGGAGAAGATAAACGAGAAGCTACCAGCGATAAGGGAGATAGGCATAAGGTACGTGGGCATAGACCCAGTCGAGGAGCCGCTGCCCGTTTTCCCAGCGGCGCACTACCACATGGGAGGCATAGCAACCGACATATACTACCGCGTCATGACGCCTGACCACAAGTGGGTCAAGGGCCTCTTCGCGGCCGGCGAGGCCGCCGCGGCATCGGTGCACGGGGCCAACAGGCTCGGGGGCAACGCGACAGCTGAGTGCCTGGTGAGCGGAAGGATAACTGGGATGCTCGCGGGCGAGTACGCCCTCAAGCTGGGCGAGCCCTCCAGCCCAGAGCCTGACGTCGCCAAGAAGGAGGAGGACTTCGTGTGGGGCCTGGTGAAGAAGGAGAGTGGCACGCCGTCATATCAGATAAGGAGGCAGATGCACAACATAATGATGAAGGACTTCTACGTCTTCAGGAACGGCACGGACATGAGCGAGGGCCTCTCGCAGCTCATAAAGCTCAGGGACTCCTACCTCAACGAGGTCTACCTTGAGGACAAGGAGAGGATCTACAACACTGACCTAGTGCAGGCCCTTGAGACGTACAACATGCTCCAGAACGCCGTGGTGGTGGCCGCCGCAGCCCTCAACAGGACGGAGAGCAGGGGAGCGCACTACAGGACCGACTACCCGCAGAGGGACGACGTGAACTGGCTGAAGCACACCATAGCTATAAGGGACGCCAGTACAAACCTAGGCGTCGGCTTTTCATACTGGCCTGTCACCATAACCACGTGGAAGCCCGTCGAGAGGCACTACTGAAGGGGTGGTTACAATGGCCAGGGAACAGGGAGGGGCGGTGGAGAAGGAGAACAGGCCCGGCTTCTGGAGGTCGAGCCTCAACCCGTGGACTGTCAGGACTAAGAACAACCCGGAGAGGGTGGCCTTCGTGCTTCACAGGGTGACGGGCTTCATAATTCTGGCCTTCCTCCTGGCGCACATACTTGAGACTGACTCGCCCGTCTGGTCTCAGATAGTCTACCACGTGAACGGCTGGGCCTTCTGGAACCACATAATGGGCATTGAGAGCGGGCTGGCCTTCAGGATTGGCGAGTTCATAGTGGCCGGGGCGGTGCTCTTCCACGCCCCCAACGGCATAAGGCTGCTGCTCACCGAGTTCTTCGGCGTCGGCGTCGGCAGGCCCGGCGACCCGAAGCCGCCCTACGTGCCTTTCACCTTCACTGCGGCGCAGAGGCAGTGGCTCTACGCTGTTTTTGTGGTGTGGATAGTGCTCTGGATCATAGCTGGGGTGATAATATTCACGTGAGGGGTGATGGGAATGTCGAGCGGTAAGGCCTCGAGCGTTCAGATCTGGCAGTACATAACTGCCATACTGCTCATAGGGCTGCTTGGCTTCCACCTGCTTGAGAGGGTGCCCTGGATCTGGGGCGTGTCTACGATGGACCAGACCCTGACCGCCGCCTTCGTCTACAGTGACTACGTGCACTTCGGCTGGGCGCTGCTCCTCCTGGCCTACGTTGCGCTCTTCCACGGCCTCAACGGCGTCAGGGGCATGTTGCTTGAGCTCAGGCAGGGCAGGATGTACACGGCAACCATAAACGCCCTCTTCTGGATAGTGTTTATCGTGTTCGCCGCTATAGCCACACTAACTGTGGTAAAGCTGCCTGCTTACCCGTGAGGTGAGAGCCAATGGCAATGGACATGGAGGCTGCGAGGAGGTCTCCTCCCAAGCAGGTGACCGTGAGGATAAGGAGGTACGACCCCGAGACCAAGAAGACGTGGTGGCAGGAGTACAAGATAGAGGCCCACAGGGGCATGACAGTGCTCGACGCACTGCTTAAGATAAAGGAGGACGTGGATCACACGATAGTGATGAGGTACAGCTGCAGGCAGGGCATATGCGGCAGCTGCGGCGTGGTGGTCAACGGCACCCCGAGGCTGGCGTGCCAGACCCAGCTGACAGAGGTCGTGAGTGATGCAAACCCTGTTATGACAATTGAGCCGCTCTACAACTTCCCAGTCATAAGGGACCTCATGACTGACTTCACGGACTTCTTCAACAAGCACAGGAGCGTCAAGCCATACCTGATAAGGAACGACAAGGAGGAGCAGGAGAACCCCAAGGGACAGTACGACATGTACCCCGACGAGTACCTGCAGATTTACCAGTACACCAACTGCGTCTACTGCGGCCTCTGCTACGCGGCCTGCCCAGTGGTCGCCGCCGACCCGGAGTTCCTTGGGCCGCAGGCGCTTATGTACGCCCTGAGGTTCGTCAATGACGTCAGGGACGAGGGCTGGAAGGAGAGGTTCCTGATAGTGGACACCGAGCACGGCTGCCACAGGTGCCACTTCGCCGCCTCCTGCAGCGCCGTGTGCCCGAAGGCAGTCGACCCCGCGGGCGCCATACAGTCGCTGAGGAGCAAGCTGTTCAGGTTCAGGCTTGGGCTCTACAAGAGGAGGGTCAGCAAGATCATTGGGCCGCCGCCGGAGAAGGGCGAGAAGGTGCCGCTGCCGCCCGAGGCCACCCTGCTGCCAGGGGTTGACCTCAAGAAGCTCGAGGAGGAGCCTGTAGTAATCAAGCTGCCCGAGGACTACTGAGCGTCTTAACCTTCCCCTTTTCTTTTCCCTTAGTCCTAAGTCCTATAAGCCTGAGGGCCTAGCTCTAGCTGGGGCCATCCATGTCAGCCGTCGGCGAGGGCGACTGGGCGCTGCTGATAGTTGAGGGCAGGGAGAGGAGGAAGAGCTACGTCTTCAGGGTCAGGTCCAAGGCCTCCTACACCACGTTCGCCGGCAGCCTGAGGGGGTCCCAGCTCGTGGGGATCCCCTGGGGCTCAAGGGTGGAGCTCGGCAAGGGGGTCGCCTACGTGCTGAAGCCCAACCTTTACGACTTAATGATGCACGTCCTCCCGAGGAGGAGCCAGGTCATATATCCTAAGGACGCGGGCTACATAGCGTCCGCGGCGGGCCTCCTGCCCGGCATGAGGGTCCTTGAGGCCGGGGCCGGGAGCGGCTTCCTGACAATATGGCTAGCAGCCCACGTGTGCCCGGGGGGAGCTGTCTACACATATGAGGTGAGGAGCGACATGAGGGAGCTGGCCGCCTCAAACGTGAGGGCCGCTGGGCTTGAGGGCTGCGTCACAATAAAGGAGGGCGACATAAGGAAGGGGGCTGAGGAGAGGGAGCTGGACGCGGCGTTCCTTGACATGCCTGACCCCTGGGAGGCCCTGGGCCCCATAAGGCCCTCGCTCAAGCCCTCGGCCCCGGTGGTGGTCTTCACGCCCACCGTGAACCAGGTCATTAAGCTTCTCGACGCCCTGAAGTCCATAGGAGGCTACGCCGTGCAGGAGGTGAGCGAGCTCATAAAGAGGGAGTGGGAGGCCAGGCCAGAGGCCCTCAGGCCCGCCGTGAGGATGATAGGCCACACGGGCTTCATAACTGTGCTAAGGGCCCTGGCCTAGCTTAAATATTCCTGGGCCCACGGCTCCCCTAGGGACAATCACGAGGTACGCCAAGGCAGTAGCCCCGGCCAAGGCAATACTCTTCGGGGAGCACTTCGTGGTCAACGGCTCAAGGGCCATAGCCACGGCCCTCGGCCTCTGGACCCAGGCAATAGCGTACGAGAAGCCCTCCTGGCCCATTGAGGTGGAGTCCCCAGCCCTTGGGCTCAGGTGCGCCACCGGGCCTGAGCTCTCCTGCAGCTCGAGGGAGGCCACCCCGCTGCTGGCGGTTGTGAAGGCCCTGAGGGGCGCTGACGTTGACGTGCCCCCTGCCAGGGTTATAATAAGCAGCGAGGCGCCGGCCTCGGCTGGGCTCGGCTCCAGCGCCTCATCGTCAGCGGCCCTCGCCTCGGCCCTGGCGGAGCTCGCCGGGGCAGGCCTGAGCAAGGAGGAGCTCTACCGGGTCGTCATGGAGGGCGAGAGGGCGGCCCACGGGAACCCGAGCGGCGTCGACCCGGCCGCGGTGATATACGGCGGCACCATTGTCTTCAGGAAGGGGGCCGGCGTGGTAGGAACCATAAGCCCTGGCCTCAGCGTGCCCCTGATAGTAGCTGACTCCGGCGCGAGGAGGAGCACCAGCGCGCCGGTGCTCTCAGTGATAAGGTTCCTCGACAGGATAGGGGGCCTCAGGGACTCCATGATAGGCCTCGTGGAGCAGATCATAGACCTGGCCTCTGACGCCATCAGGAAGGGCTCACTGGAGGACATCGGGAACCTCATGAACATAAACCACGGGCTCCTCTCGGCAATAGGCGTCTCTACGCCTGAGCTTGAGGAGCTGGTACACGCCGCCAGGAGGGCCGGGGCCCTGGGCGCCAAGCTCACGGGGGCCGGGTGGGGAGGCTCGATAATAGCCATTGCGCAGCCTGAGAAAACAAACGACGTGGTTAGTGCCCTCTCGGCCCACTCGCGCTGGGTCAGGGCCCTCGAGGCCGGGGCCGAGGGGGCTAGGGTCGTGGAGGCCAGCTACTAATTACATGAGCGGGGCCCCTATCCTGTCCCTGGGCGACGCCAGGGTGAATGTCATGGCGAGCACGGCCGCCCCGATGGCAACCAGTATGTTTGCGAGGGGCGTGTTGTTAATCCTGTAGCCCAGGTAAGTCACCGCGAACGGCGCTAGGGACGAGAGGGCCACGCCAACGTTTATGACGAAGGCTATGTAGGAGTACCTCACCCTCGTGCTTATGTTCTCGCCCAGGAACGCCGGCAGGACGGCGTACTGCCATGAGAACAGCAGGCCCACGACTGCGCCCGCCGCCAGGGCGGCCGCGTAGCTGCCGCTGTAGAGCATGCGGAGCACTGGATAGGAAGTAGCCGCTATCAGCGCGTAGGCAGCCGCCAGGTAAAGCTTCCTGGACCTTATTATGTCGCTTATGTAGCCGAAGAGGGGTGAGGTCACGAACCAGACGATGTTTGTGACGAGGACAACCATGGCGATCTCGCCGGATGGCATACCGACGTTGTTCTGGAGGAAGTCGGGCATGAAGGCGACCACCCCGTAGTAGACGGTGGCCTCGCCAACTATTATTAGGGTCGAAATTATCACGAGGCTCCACCACCTCCTGAACACGGTGAGTATTGGCACCTTCTCCGGGTCGCCCCTGGCCTTGGCCAGCCACTCCACGCTCTCCGAGACCCTCCACCTCACGGCGAGGGCTATTGCTAGGGGGATAGCGCCGAACCAGAACATTACCCTCCAGCCATATGACGCGAACTGCGCCGGCGTCGGGGCGAAGTAGCTTGCGACCTCGGAGGCTATGGCCGCAAATATGAGGCCGAGGGCAGCCCCTCCCTGCTGTATCCCGCCCAGGAGGCCGCGGAGGTGGTCAGGGGCGTTCTCAACGACAAAAGTCATCCCGCCGCTCCACTCGCCCGCCACGAAGAGCCCCTGGACCACCCTGAGGAGCACTATTGCAATGGGCGCCGCTATGCCTATGGCTGCGTAGGTCGGCAGGAAGCCTATGGCTATCGTGGAGATGCCCATGCCCAGGAGCGAGACGAACCAGAGCCTCTTCCTGCCCAGCCTGTCGCCGTAGTGGCCGAATATGACGCCGCCTACGGGCCTTGCGAGGTAGCCTATGACAAGGGTCAAGTAGAACTCCAGGAGGCTTGCTATCTTAACGCTTGACGGGAAGAAGAGCTCAGCCATAGTGGTTCCAGCGTAAAGGTATACGACGAAGTCGAAGAGCTCAAAGCCCCACCCCAGGTTCGCGGATATAGCCAGCTTAAGGGCCTCGCCCAGGCTCTTGCTGGACCCACTCAACCTGCGCCACCTGAGCTATTGCCTGAGGCTGAGCTGCGGCAGGATTAAAAGTATAGACAATTGTCAAGTAGACTTTAGACGAAAGTTATAATTAAAGCAAAAGGGCCTGTGCGTAATAAACGCTTCTCAGCGAGACAGCGGCGGTGCCGGGCTTGAGGAGGAGGTCCCAGCTCTACGTGCCCGGGAACAACGAGCACATGATAAGGAAGAGCACCGAGCTGGAGGCGGACAGCGTGATAATAGACCTTGAGGACGCGGTGCCGCCCGACAAGAAGGACGAGGCGAGGGACCTGCTCAGGAGGCTGGTCAAGGAGCTTGACTGGGGCAGGAGGGAGCTGGCCGTCAGGGTAAACTCGCCTTCTACCAAGGAGGGCCTCAAGGACCTTGCCCTGCTCTCTGAGCTCGACGTAGACCTGGTCGTCATACCTAAGGCGGAGGGGGACCTGAGCTTCATACACAGGTCCCTGGGGGTCAGCCTGGAGCCCATAGTTGAGACCGCCAGGGGGCTCGCGAGGATCGAGGACCTGGTGACCTCCGAGGGGGTGGCGGCCATAACCTACGGCCCAGCTGACCTGGCCCTGAGCGTCGGGGGACAGGCGCAGAGGTACCAGAGGAACGAGTACGCCAAGACTGCCATAGTGGTCTACGCCAAGGCCTACGGGGTGGACCCCATAGACTCCGTGTTCTTCGACCTGAGGGACCTCGCCGGCTTTGAGGCCGAGTGCAGGGAGGCCAGGGCCCTTGGGTACGTGGGCAAGCAGGTCATACACCCCTCCCAGATACCTATAGCAAACGCCGTCTTCACGCCGTCCAAGGAGGAGCTGGAGCTTGCCAGGGAGATAGTTAAGGCCTACGAGTCCGCGGCCAGGCAGGGCAGGGGGGCCATAAGGTTCAGGGACCAGCTGGTGGACTACGTGCACTACGCCACCGCCAAGAGGCTGCTCGAGGACTACGGTGAGGGCGCTTGAGCGGCCTGCCGCTTGAGGGCGTGAGGGTCCTTGACTTCACCCACGCGGTGGCCGGCCCCTTCGCCTCCATGCTACTGGCCGACATGGGGGCCGAGGTCATAAAGGTCGAGCCGCCCGAGGGCGACGAGGTCAGGCAGGCGGCCCCGGTGGTGGGAGGGCTCAGCGCCATATTTGCTGCGTCTAACAGGAACAAGAAGAGCGTGGCGGTTAACCTAAGGCACCCGAGGGCCAGGGAGGTCATAGCCAGGCTGGCTGGGTCCTCGCACGTGGTCCTCGAGAACTTCAGGCCAGGCGTAAGGGAGAGGCTCGGCGTCGACCCCGAGTCCCTGTTCAAGGTCAACAGGGACCTGGTGTACGTCAGCATAAAGGGCTTCAGGCCCGACTCTCAGTACGGCGACCTGCCGGCCTATGACATGGTAGTCCAGGCCATGAGCGGGCTCATGATGTCCCTCGGGACCCCCTCGGACCCTCCCCTCAGGGTCCCCTTCGCCCTCTTCGACATATTCACGGGCTACATGGCGGCCCTCGAGGCCCTGGCGGGGCTCTACTCGGGCAGGAGGCCCTACTACGCCGAGGCCTACCTGTTTGACGTAGGCCTATACTCCATGAACTACCTGGTCAACGCCTTCCTGGCCACCGGCAGGGACCCGGAGAGGCTGGGCCACGAACACCCGTCATATGCGCCTCACCAGGCCTACGTGGGCTCTGACGGCAGGTGGTTCGTGGTTGCTGTGGTTAACGACAGGCAGTGGGCCAAGCTGTGCGAGGCCCTTGGCCTGAGGGACCTGGCGGAGGACAGGGAGCTCCAGGGCAACCTGGCCAGGGTGAGCAGGAGGGAATACATAAACAGGAGGCTCCAGGAGGTCTTCTCGACGAGGCCCAGGGACCACTGGGTCGACCTCCTCAGGAAGGCTGGGGTGCCTGTGGCCCCCGTCTACACGCTGTCAGAGCTGTTCTCTGACCCCTACTCGAGGGAGGACATGGAGCGGGTCAGCGGGTCCCCCTACGGCCTCATCTCGTTCCCGGGCAGGCTCAACGGGGTCAGGCCCCAGATCAGGTCCCCGCCGCCCGCGAGGCAGGGGGAGCAGACGGAGGAGGTGCTCAGGGAGCTGGGCTTTGACGACAAGGAGTTGGAGTCCCTGAGGGCTGACGGCGTCGTTGGCTGAGCATTTATCTCCCGCGGCCCAGGCCGCTGCGGGGCTGAGCTTGAGGGCCGAGGGCCTCGCCATATCCTACAGGGTGGAGGGCGACGAGGTAATCCTGGTTACCCCAGGAGGGGAGCTCAGGCTCAGGGGCAGCGCCTCCCTTGGGAGGGCCAGCCTTGGGGGCTCCAGGGCCCTGGCGTCTCTGGCAATATCGCTCGCCCTGGCGGCCCTGATGGTGGCCTCCTACCCGCCGTGGTCGCTCAGGGCGGGCTTCGCGATAACTGTGGCATACTACGGCATACTCCTTGGCCTCGCCTTCGCCGCTTACCTCTCGGCCGACGCCGCGAGGCCCAGGAGGGCAGTCATAGTGTCGGGCCCGGGGTACAGGAGGGCCTTTATACTGCTGGACGACAATGAAAGGCATTAATACCTTGAGCGCGTTGGCTCACTGGGGATAACATGGCCATAAGGGTTGAGAGGAGCGAGCACACCTCCTGGATAATAGTTGACAGGCAGGAGGCCGGCAACTCGCTGGGCTACAGGGACCTCCAGGAGCTCACGCAGGCGATAAACGCCGAGTGCTCCAGCGGCTCGACGGCAACCGTAGCTATAACCGGGGCCGGCGAGAAGTTCTTCATAACTGGCATAGACCTCAAGGAGACCGCCGAGGCCCAGAGCGAGGAGGACGCCTGGAGGCTCATGTATGACGGCCTCGGGGGCTTCTGCAGGGCCGCCTTCAACTGCAGGAAGCCCGTCATAGCCGCGGTTAACGGCTACGCCCTGGGCGCCGGCTTTGAGGTGCTCTACGCCGCCGACCTGGCATACGCAGTTAAGTGGGCCAAGTTTGGCCTGCCGCCGCTGAGGTACGGCATGGTGCCCCCGGCCTCCTCGACCATAGGCATGCTGCTCGGCATGCCCAAGGTGATCTCATACCTTGTGCTCACGGGCGACCTCATAACTGCGGAGGAGGCGGCGAGGTACGGAATAATAAACGGCGTCGTGGACGGCGTGGAGCAGCTGAGGTCGACGGTCGAGGAGGTCTCAGCCAAGATAGCCGAAGCCGAGCCCGAGGCAGTTGCGGCGGCCAGGGCCCTCATGGCTGAGGCCAAGATGCAGGCCCTGAGCGACAAGGGGCTGAGGACCCTGGCTGCGTTCACCGCGAGGCCGGTGGTGCGCGAGAGGGTGCTGCAGTTCCTCAACAGGAAAAGGGCCTAAGGCGGCGAGACCCCGAGGCCCCTGTCCCCCGCGTCGCCCAGCCCCGGGACTATGAAGAACGACGTGTTAAGCTCTGGGTCCACGGCAAGCGTGTAAATGGACACGTCCGGGTGCCTTGAGAGTATAAAGGACAGCCCCTGCTTTGACGCTATGACCGAGCCAACTATCACCTTGCCAGAGCCGAGGGACTTGACCTCCGATATCACCCTGTCAAGGGTCCTGCCGGTGGCCAGCATAGGGTCGAGGACGACTGCAACCCCCTCGTGGACCCTCGGCAGCCTCCTGTAGTAGAGCTCGACTTTAACGCCGTCCCTGTCCTCGAGCCTCCTGGCCGCCACGAGGCCAACCGGGGCCTGTGGGTAGACCTCGGAGAAGCCCTCGAGGAGCGGCAGGGCGGCGCCCAGGACGCCCACAAGCAGCGGAGGGGCCGCCAGGTTAAGCTCCTCCGTCTGCACCCCCAGCGGCGTGGTGACGGACTCCTTGGTCCACTCCAGCTCAGCTGACGACATTATAGCCAGGAGCCTGCCCGCCTCCCTCATGTAGTACCTGAAGGTAGGCGAGTCGGTCCTCCTGTCCCTCAGCTTCAGGAGCAGCCACCTTGCGTATGGCAGCTCGTCACCTAAGACCCGCACGCGCTCCAAGCTCAGACGCCCTAACTATCTCCCTGCGGAGGTTTTTAGGGCCTCTTGCTCAGGCAGAGGCCTAGGGCATGGTCACGTTGGAGGGCAACTGTGAGTCCTCTCAGCGCTTAAAACAGGCTGCTGCAACCGTTAACGTTGGCCCTGACGACCCTGCTGACGAATAGCGCTGGCCTTAAACGCTTTTAACCAAGGCCGTGGCCAACTTACCGGTGCTGGGCTTGTCATCCAAGGGCGCCGTGGACAGGCTGCTGAACGCCGTGGTCAGCTTTGAGTCCAGGCTGAGGGACGCCGAGGCCTACGTGAAGGAGCAGCAGGCCAACATTGTTAAGGCCGCCGACGAGCTGTCATCGAGGCTGGCCTCCTCAGTTGACCCCCTAATAGCGGAGGCCTCCAGGGAGCTGGAGGAGGCCTACAACGCCGAGAAGGCCAAGGTCGATGAGGACCTGAGGAGGAGGCTGGCTGAGGCGGAGGAGAGGCTCAACAAACTCGCCCAGCAGAACAGGGAGGCGGCCGTTCAGGCTGTAGTGGAGGCCGTCAAGAAGGCCCTCTCCGGCTGAGGTGTAGCCCTTGGCTGGGCCTGCTGACTACGCTAAGGTAGTCCCCCTGCTGAGGTACCTCAAGTCTAGGATGCTTGGCCCCAAGGTGAGGGAGCTGGCCCCTCCGCTCGCCGAGGCCGTAGCAGTCCTCAGGGACAGCATGTACGCGCCCGTGGCCGAGGCCAAGGATCTGGAGGGCGTGGAGAGGGCCCTGGCGTCGCTCTACTTCTCGACGGTGGAGGAGGTCTACAGGCTCTCCCCTGACGAGGCCAAGGGGCTGGCAGCCGCTTTCGCCAAAGCTAAGGAGGTCGAGGACCTTATGATAGTGGCCAGGGCGATAGCTGAGGGCCAGAGGCCGCCGAGGTGGCTGCCCTCAGCGGAGTGGAGGCTCGGCTCCATGGCTTACGTCCTGCAGGAGGTCGAGGCCTCGCCCACGATGACGAGGCTCCAGGAGGTGGTGAGGGACAGGGACCTGGCCAAGACCCTTGCCATGGCCTCTGAGGCCTACGCTGAGCTCAGGCAGCCCGAGGTCTTCACGTTCTTCTCGCTCACCGGCTCGTTCATCATGTTCAGGAGCGCGGTGGCGGGCTTCACCAGCAAGGACGTGGGCGACGTAGAGAGCGTCGTGTGCCCGCTTATAGAGGAGAGGGCCGCCCTGGGCGTCCTGGAGGCCTGGGCCATAAGGGTGAACCCCAAGACCTTCGCCAGAGCCATAGAGGGGCCCAAGGTCTGCGGCGTCAGCTGGGACCTGATGGCAGCTGCCTACGAGAGGGGCTTCGAGGGCGAGCTCTCGGGGCTGATCCTCGACGTGGCCCCGCTGCTGAGGCGCTCAAGGCTTGAGGGGAAGACCAGGAGGGAGCTCATGGTCTCGGTCAGGAGGTCAGCCAGGCTGGCCGCCCAGAGGGCCGCCGAGGCCGTATACGAGGGCTACCCGTTCACGCCGGCCCTGGTGGCCGCCGCCCTGACGCTGCTTATGCTAGAGGTCGACAACATAAGGTCCGCGCTCAGCGGCATAATGCTCAACCTGACCCAGGAGGAGCTGGAGCAGGCCCTGGCCTAGCCTTTTAATTCCCAAGCGCCCAGGCCGCTAAAGGGCCTTTGACCTCATGTCCGGCCTCGAGGGCGAGCTGTGGAACCTGATAGTTGACGACATACAGAGGCTCTCGACCAAGGGCTGCTACGAGCCCGTGAGCGACGCCATAAGCTTCTACCTAGCCAGGAAGCTCAGGGTGCTCGCCGCCGCCCTGATAGGCCTTAACAGGGACCCCCCTGAGGCCATACTTGACGCGGGCTGCGGCCCGGGCACCTCAACCAAGGTGGTCAGGGCCCTGTACCCCAGGGCCAAGGTAGTGGCCATGGACCCCGGCGCGCTCAACCTGCTCAGGGCCTCAAGGGCTGCCGGGGACGGCACGGGGGCCGCGCAGGGAATGTTCGAGCACATGCCCTTCAGGGAGGGGAGCTTTGACGGGGCCGTGGCCATGTTCTCCTTCAGGGACGCGGCCAACTACCTGATGGCGCTGGACGAGTTCTCAAGGGTGCTGAAGGACGACGGGAGGCTCGCCATACTTGACCTCTACAGGCCCGAGAACTCCCTGGAGCTGGCCATGTCGCTCATGCAGTTCAGGTACATAGGCCCCGCCATAGGCCTTGCCATGGGGTGCGGCAGGGACGGCCTCAAGTTCGGCGACATCTACAGGACTGTGCTCAGCATGCTGACCCCGAGCCAGCTGGTGAGGGAGGCCTCGAGGAGGTTCAGGAGGGTGTCCTTCAAGCCCACGCCGTTCCTGGTGGGCATACTGTACGCCGAGGGGCCTAGGAGACCCTCGTGAACCTGAACCTTATCACGTTGCCGTCCTTGTCAACGTCGACCCTGACCTTCCTGTTCTCCTTGAGGGAGTAAATTATCATGGCGGCGCACCTCCAGGAGTCCATGAGCACCTCCGCCTCCTCGCCAACGCTGAGCCTGTCTATCACCCTCATGGCCAGGACGTAGCCCTCGGGGCACTCCTTCCCCCTGTAGTCGAAGACCTGCAGGGCCCACCACCAGCTACGCCGAGGGGTCCAGCGATTTTAACGGCAGGTACTTAGAGGGGAAACATCACACTGGTTATTATGTACTCAACCACGGCCTTGTGCGGGTCCCCCTCGAGGACCTCGTCGACCCTGTTCATGAGCTCCTCCTTGACCCTCTGGGCGCAGGCGGGGTTGTTGAAGTCCTCGTTCCTCATGGCTAGGTAGAAGCCCGCCCCGGCCTCGTTGAAGTAGAGGAAGTAGGCCCACTCCATGTCCTGGGAGACCGCGGGCAGCAGGGAGCCCGGCCTGAGGTACCTGAAAGGTTTAGCCGCCTCCCCGATGGCCCCTGGGAGGCCTGAGGAGCAGACAATCCACGAGACGCTGCAGTCCCCGATAGTCCCCCTCTCGCACTGCAAGGCGCCGCACCAATGTCCTGGGCCTCTTAATGCATAAATTCTTTGACACGTGTGAAGCAAGGGGTGCTCGGCTTGAAGTTCCTGAGGTGTAAGCCCAACCAGGTGCCCCCGAGCAACGGGAAGAAGGTTGCCATCATAGGCGCTGGGACCGCCGGCCTGGGGGCGGCCGGAGTCCTTAAGTGCAAGGGATACGACGTCACCGTATACGACATGCTGCCCGAGCCGGGAGGCATGCTGATATTCGGCATTCACGTTGACAGGATACCGAAGCCCCCCATAAGGGAGGGGGTCAGGGAGCTCATGGACGCAGGCGTGGAGTTCGTCCTCAACACCAAGGTCGGCAACAGGGACCTTGAAAGGATGGACGAGCTTGTGAAGGCTAAGAACGTGGTCGACCTTGAGGACATAATAAAGTCCTACGACGCCGTCCTGATAGCCACGGGCACGTGGACCAGCAACAAGTCAAAGGTGCCCGGCGAGGAGCTGCCCTGGGTGTACCCCGCGATGGAGTTCCTCGTTGCGACCCACCTGGCTAAGTTCGGCTACAGGCCCTGGGACATAGTGCCCGACGTCAAGGGCGACCTGCTGGTCGTGGGTGGAGGTTACACTGCCGAGGACGCGGCCTACGTGCCGAGGACATACCCAGAGTACAGGGACAGGATGAGGAGGATAGTGCTAAGCTACAGGAGGACCAGGAACGAGGCCCCCATGGGCCCCATGGAGATGACTAACATAGAGGCCTCCGGCGTCGAGATCTGGGAGCTAACAGTGCCCATAGCTTACAGGGAGGAGAACGGCAGAAGGATTGCAAGGATCATAAGGAACAGGCTGGTCCAGGCGCCGGGCGAGAAGAGGCCGAGGCCAGAGCCCATACCTGGGAGCGAGTTTGACGCCTACTTTGACTTCGTGCTGGAGGCCATAGGCGAGAGGCCCACCCCGCCGTTCGAGGGGAAGGAGTGCTGCGGCATAAAGCTGACAGACTGGGGCACCATAGTTGTCGACAAGGACATGATGACCTCCAGGAAGGGGGTCTTCGCGGCCGGCGACGTGGTCCACGGGCCGAGCCAGCTGGGCCCGGCCCTCAAGAGCGGCATGGACGCCGCTAACGCGATAATGAAGTACCTGAGCCAGAGGTGACCGAGTCCAGGGCCACGGCGAGCCTCACGATCCTTTTTACGTTCTCATAAGTCCTTGACCTCTCCACCTCCTCGGGCGTCATCCACGTGCCCTCCCTGAGCTCCCCTCCGACCCTCCTGACCCTGAATATCAGGTCGTAGTGGAGGTGCGTCTCCTGGGGGTACCTCACTGTCTCAAGCAGTATCGCCATGGGCATGGGCTCGTCGCTGACCTCGCCCGAGCCCAGGTTGTAGACAGGGCCCACGGCCTCCACGTCAAGTCCCGTCTCCTCCTTGAACTCCCTCACGACGGCCTCCCTCGGGGTCTCGTTGGGCTCCACGTGCCCTCCCGGGTAGAGCCAGACGCCGAGCTTCCTGTGCCATATCATGAGTACCCTGCCGTCCTCCACGAGGACCCCGCTGGCCACTATGCACTTCCTCAAGGCGTCCCCCAGAAAGCCTTGCCAGCCCCGGTTAAAGGGGCTAGAGCCCAAAAGAAAAAATCAGAAAGGTAATGGAGCGCGGTCGCCTCACTTGAGCAAGGACATGACCTTGTTAGCGTAGGGGCTCTCGCTTATGGCCTGCATCAGCAGGCGCTGGTCCCTCTCCTTCAGTCCAGGGGGAAGCCTCGACTGGGCCTCCAGCCTCATCTGGACCACCTGCTTGGCCACGTCCTCGGGCAGCTTCCCTATGATGCCTACGTTGGTCTTGCACACCTCCTTGTACTGCTCGTCCGTGGCGACGGCCGCCAGCTGCCTTATGAACTCCACCAGCGTCGACACCACCTGCTCCCTGCTCATGCCCATCAGCTGGTTAAAGACCTGCGTCATGAACCTCTCCCTCTCGTCAGGACTCATGCTTACTACCTGCCTTACGTCAAAGGACATACCTGGTCACACGTTCCCAGTGTTACAGGAAGGATAAACGCCTTCCCAGGGCCTTGGCATGTATAAATTTTAATACACATCCTAAGGCAGAATCACAGTACTAACACTCTTTTAAACCCTCTCCCCGCACATACATCATGAGTGAGATCATGAGGAAGGCCGAGCTGAGCCTGAGCTCAGAGGCGGTGAAGGAGTTCGTGAGGCAGGGGGAGGTGCCGGCTTTCCCCTACTTCGCCGCGGGCCAGTGGAGCCTCGAGGGCGACAGGCTTGAGGTCAGGTCGCCCATAGACCTCGGCACCGCTGCGGTTACCGCCAGGCCCTCCGTGCAGACGGCCCTCTCGATCCTTGAGAGGGTCTACTCCATAGGCAGGAGGAAGATCAGGGAGACGCCGGGCGAGGAGAGGGTTGAGATCTTCGAGAGGACGGCCGACGCCCTGGAGAGGATGAAGGAGGACCTGGTGAACATACTAATGATAAACGCGGGCAAGACAAGGAAGGCGGCGGAGGGCGAGGTGGCCGCGAGCATAGAGAGGCTGAGGCTGGCAAAGCTTGACGTCAGGAGGATATACGGCGACTTCGTGCCCGGGGACTGGTCCGCTGACACGCTTGAGACGGAGGCAATAGTTAAGAAGGAGCCCCTGGGCGTCGTGGCTGCAATACTTCCGTTCAACTACCCGCTCTTTGACGCGGTGAACAAGATAGTCTACTCCGCGATAGCCGGCAACGCCGTGATAGTGAAGCCCGCCGAGGCCGACCCGCTGCCGGCCCTGGCGCTTGCAAAGGCCCTGGTGGACTCCGGCTTCCCGCCGGAGGCGCTGGCGGTGGTCCCCATGAGGGGCAGGGACATGGGCGAGGTCCTGGCGGACAGGAGGGTTGCGGCGGTGTCGTTCACGGGCAGCACAGAGACGGGCCTGCAGGTGATAAAGGAGGCGGGCGTGAAGCAGTACGTCATGGAGCTCGGGGGAGGGGACCCCGCAATAGTTCTAAGTGACGCTGACGTAAAACAGACCGCATCTAAGATAGTGACTGGGATTACAAGCTACTCGGGCCAGAGGTGCGACTCCATAAAGTACATACTGGCCGAGCCCGAGGTCTACGACGAGCTCAAGGAGGAGGTGACCGAGCAGCTCTCCAAGGTCAGGGTCGGCGACCCGAGGGACGAGGGCACCGACATGGGTCCGCTGATTGACGTGAGGACGGCCGACGAAGTCATAGAGGCCACCAAGGACGCTGTGTCCAAGGGAGGCAAGGTGCTCCACGGGGGCGAGAAGGTGGAGGAGCTGGGGCCGAACTACATTAAGCCGACGCTGATAGAGGTCGAGGCCTCCAGGCTGCCCGACCTCTACATGTACAACAAGGAGGTGTTCGCCTCACTGGCAGCCATAGTCAAGGTAAATAGCCTGGACGAGGCCATAGCCTTAGCCAACGGCAGGAGGTACGGCCTTGACGCGGCCATATTCGGCAGCGACGTAAGCAAGATAAGGAAGGCCGCCAGGCTGCTCGAGGTCGGGGCGGTTTACATAAACGACTACCCGAAGCACGGCATAGGCTACTACCCCTTCGGCGGCATGAAGGACTCCGGCATAGGGAGGGAGGGCATAGGGTACACGATAGACTTCGTCACTGCGTATAAGTCCATAATCTACAACTACAAGGGCAAGGGGGTCTGGGACTACCTGTGAGCGACTTTTAATTTCAATAACCCTTTTCAATTAAATTGGATGGATTCCTGTCGTTGAGCTCCCACCTTGGACGGATTCTCTTTCAATTCCATTGAGCGGATTCAATAGTCCGGGAGGCTATAGAGGACTACATAAAGGCTAACCTTTCAATTCCATTGAGCGGATTCCAAGCGTAAGGGCCTTTGCCCGGGACTTTTTCTTGAATAACTTTCAATTCCATTGAGCGGATTCCCGCGACCTAGCAGACGCTGCGGTTGCGCTGGCTAACATGGGCGAGC
Source organism: Acidilobus saccharovorans 345-15 (assembly GCF_000144915.1). NCBI lineage: Archaea > Thermoproteati > Thermoproteota > Thermoprotei > Acidilobales > Acidilobaceae > Acidilobus > Acidilobus saccharovorans. The sequence continues at coordinate 1,415,719 of NC_014374.1, read as the reverse complement.
TTTCAATTCCATTGAGCGGATTCAGTAAGTCTTGCCGCTTCCGCCCATGCCGAGGACTAAAATAGCTTTCAATTCCATTGAGCGGATTCCTGAGAATGGCACCTATGGCAAGGCCGACGTATTTACCCTGCTTTCAATTCCATTGAGCGGATTCGAAAATTTATAAACGCTCTGTGATAACTAATAGTATTCTTTCAATTCCATTGAGCGGATTCCGAGCCTTGGCCCCTCCGTGAGTTCACGTGGTGGGGCCCGGGTGTACCTCCCCTGTCTCTCTGAGTCCGCTTGGGACTATTTAAGCCCGCCCTGACGCTTAGCCGATACTCCCCAGGGGCCGCCTGGGAGGGGCGCCATCAACTCAAATTTTTATTTTTATTAAAATATTTAAGTTAACCTAAATTAACGGTCCCCCGCGGGCGCTGCCCTTAAGTTCTTCCCATGTGAGCCGTGGGAGGCCTAAGCTTCGGGGGCGCGGCTTCCCAAGGAGAGCGGGCACTAGCGGAAGGCCCCATTAACAAATGATGGTAGTTACACAGTATATTACATGCCCCGTTGATTTAAGCCCACGGTACTTTAACTCACAGCGCTTTAACGTTTCATATTAAAAAGGCTTCACCCCAAGGCTGGTTTATGATGAGCTGCCGCTGTAGTAGACCTCTATCGCCCTGGCCAGGGTCGCCGCCGCCTGCTGGAGGGCCTGCTCCGCGCTGGGCGTTGTGCCAACTATGTAGTTAAAGAGGTACTCGCCGACCTGGCTGTTCACAGACGACGTTATGGCAGGGAAGTAAGGCGCCACGTATGCGGTCTTCCCAGCTGCGGCGAGGGCTGCCTGGGCCCACTGCCTCAGGTACGCCGGTATGGAAGTGTTCGATATTATCATCTGATACGCCTGCCTGCTTGACGGGAACACGAAAGTCCTGAGGAACGCCTCCACCTGGAACTGCGGGGACTCGACGAGCTGGAGGAACTCAAGGGCGAGCTGCTTGTGCTGCGAGTACCTGCTAACCCCTATGTAGGTCAGCCCTATCCTTATTGAGTCCCCCGGCAGCGGGGCGACCCCGACCAAGCTCGCGTTGGAGCTGTTGGCTATGCTCGGCAGCTGGCCCAGGTAGCCAGCTATGGCCGGAGCCTGGCCGCTGAGCATCAGGGGCAGCGAGTTGTAGAATGTTACCTGGAGCTGGGTGGGCGGCGGCATGTAGCTGACGAGCTCCTTGAGCGTCTCCAGCGCCTGCACCCCGGCCGAGGTGTTTATGGCGGGCGGCGGGAAGCCGTGGCCCCACCAGCTGGGCACGCACCCCATGAACATTGTGCCAAAGCTTGTCATTCCAAACAGGTTCCCGCAGTTGAGGCTCGAGTTCCTGACGTAGTACCACCCGAAGACCGCCATGAACGAGTTCGCCGGCAGGTCGGCCTGGTCAGTGTACAGCAGCAACCCGTACTTGGTTATGTTGTGGCTGACGAAGAACTTGTCAACGTCAAGTACGGTGCTCCAGTTGCCCCAGGTCTCCGGGCTCAGCTGCACGTGGTACTCGTTGTAGAACTCCTGCTGCAGGGTGGCGTTGTCGAAGTACTTGGCGTTGTAAAGTATAACTATGCCGTCGGTCTGTATGGGCACGCCCACCCACGTCGTGTTGCCTGTCAGGGGGTTGTAGTAGAGGCCTGCAGCGTGCAGGTCAGGCGGAAGTATGTCGCTCTCGTTTATGACTGAGGAGTTCAGGGGCAGCAGGTAAGGCGCCACCTGGCCCACGGTAGTCGTAGTGTAGGTGACCACGTCGTACTCCGGGCTCTTGGCCTCAAGCACCGAGAGCTCGTTCGATATGTACTCACTGTAGGGGAACGTGACCACGTCAACCTTGACGCCGGGGTGCTCCTTCTCAAACAAGCTGGCCGCAAGGCTGAGCAGCGGCTGGGCCGGGGCGCCGCTGTAGGTGACCACTGTCAGGGTGACAGGCCTCCTGGTCGCCGTGGCCGCGTAGTAGGCACCGAGGGCCGCCACAACCACAACAACTACTATGACTGCTCCTAGGACAGCCCTTGAGATCGAGGCCCTGTTCAGGGCAACCACCATTTTTAAGTCGTACCCTTCTATTTAAAGGTTACCTACTGAACCTACATAAACGGCTGTTCTCTATATATGTTCGGCGGCGCTCCAGGGCCCTACAGCTTTTATTTCACTTTCAGCCGGGGAAAGTAGGTGATAGTTTGAACTCCCTGAGCAGGGCGACCCTCGCGGCGGTCGTAATTATTGTGGTTATAGTCGCTGCCGTCGGCGCCTTCCTATACTACTCAAGGCCCAGGACAACGACAGCTACTACCTCCACTAGCTCTCAGTCAACTTCTACCGCAACAACTTCATCGTCAGGCCCCCAGGTCACAATAACGGTGGTCACCTACACCGGCCCCTCGGGCCAGGGCTTCATGGACTTCGCGGCGCGCCTCTTTGAGAAGGAGCACCCTAACATACAGGTGCAGGTTATAGCGTTCCCGTTCACGCAGTACGTCACCAACGAGCTGACCGAGCTGGAGGCCGGGGAGAGCAAGTATGACATCATAACCTACACGCCCGCCAACGCCATGGAGTTCATACCCTACCTGGTGCCGCTCAACTCAACCTACATAAATGAGTCAGACCTGATCTACCCTGTCCAGGCCCTGGGAGGCACCATAAATAACGTGACCTACGGCGTGGCCAGGGGGACCAGCGTCATGCTGTTGGCCTACTACGCCAACTACTTTGACAACGCCACGCTGCAACACGAGTTCCAGGAGGAGTACGGCTTCAGCCTCAACCCCTGGACCTGGAGCAACTGGAGCCAGGTCGTGGATGTAGACAAGTTCTTCGTGAGCCACAACATAACGAAGTACGGTATACTGCTCTGGGACCAGCCGGGCGACCTAGACCTCTATGAGGCATACGCCCTCGTCTTCGAGTGGTACTACATGCACAACAGCAGCCTGAGCTGCGGCAACGTCATGGGAATGATGCCCCTCTACGGCGACCTGTTCATGGGGTGCGTGCCGAGCTGGTGGGGCCACGGCTTCCCGCCGCCCGCGTTCAACAGCACAGCAGGCGTTGAGGCCCTAGAGGTCCAGAGGCAGCTCGTCAGCTACATGCCGCCGCCCACCCAGCTCCTGGTGTCCTATGATAACATAGTGCCCCTGCTGGAGGAGCCCAACTACGCCCCAGGAGGCTTCATATTCGCGATACAGCTCTCCTACTTCACCAACAAGAACAACCTGTCCGAGATAAGGCTTGCCCCCGCGCCTGGAGGCTACGCCCTCGGCGGCGCCACGTTCTTCGGCGTCAGCAAGTACTCGCAGCACAAGGCAGCGGCGCTGGAGTTCCTGAGCTTCATAGCAAGCCCGCAGCTGCAGGTGGCCTCGTTTTACAACATGACCAACTTCCCAATATCGAAGGAGGCCTACCACTTGCTGCTCGAGAACAGCTCGCTCCCAGCATATGAGAGGGAGTGGATAAACGCCACCTACTACGCGGCGGAGCACGCTTACGCCGCCATACCTGCGGTCTCGATAAGCACCACCGCCCTTGAGCCGGCCCTTGAGAAGGAGGTGCTCGGCTACCTTGAGGGGCAGATAACAAACGCCTCCCAGGCGCTGCAGCAGGCCGCCGCGGCGTGGGTCCAGGACATGGAGGCCTACACCAGCACGACCACTACCACGGCGGCGGCCACTGAGCCCTACTATATAGCTGCTCCCTTCGAGCCGAGGAGGCTCTGACGGTTCCCTCCGCTAGGAACCCCTCTTGCTTTTTCTTGTCACACTTACCAGCGCCGCCACTGAGATTATAGCCGAGGCCGCGCTGACCACCATAGCGTCCATGTAAAGGCCTGCCTCCCTCAGGGCCCTCTGGGAGCCGGCCTGCGCCTCAAGGGCTGTGGAGTTCGCGGCGTTGACCTCCTGGCTAAGGAAGTGGAGCTGGAGGCTCAGCTGGGTGACGTTGGAGCTCAGCTCCTCGGACTGCTTGGCGACGTCACCGCTCAACATCGCCACGGTGCTGTTCAGCTCCCTCAGCGAGAGGCTTAGGCCCTCAGCGGTCTGGTTGAGGCTGGATATCCTTGAGTTCAGGTAGTAATAGATGGACCTCAGCTGCCTGCTGAGGTTGGCTATTGCAGTGTTGGTGTCAAGCTCTATTATGTTCATCAGCCTGCTGGGCAGCACGTAGCTGACCGTGCCGTTGGAGCTCAGCCTGTTAACCACGTCTGAGGCGTAGAGGTACACCGTGCCGCCCCTCACGCCAAGGTAGCTGAGCTGGGACTCCATCAGCTTCGCCGTGCTGTTGACCAAGTAGAGCCGGCCCAGGGACCTCACGTTTACCAGGGTCACGTTGCTGTCCACTATGTAGACCGTGCCGTTGAGGATGGAGTCCTCTATGGGGCCGCTGTAGCCAGTTATGTTAACGTCATAGAAGAGGTCGTCATAGGGGTAGAAGCTGCCGGGCCCGAGGGTCTCGTTGGCGTAGTAGGCGTACTTGGTCTCCATTATAGTTACGTTTACCGCTGGCCTGGCAGGCATGCCGTTAAACGACGCTCCCGTGATGACGGCGACCCAGGGCTCTCCGAGGTAGAGGCCCGAGAGCCCCGTGCTCCCCTGCGAGTAAAGTGATGGCATGACGGCGCTGCCGACCCACAGGCCGAGGGTCGAGTTGTAGTAAAGCATTACTGTGGCCTGCGGCTCGCCGTCAAGCTGCCAGTAGGCGCTGGCATCTGCCTTGGGCACCAGGACCGCCGAGAAGAGGCCGTACCTGACGGGGGTGCCGTTCTGGTAGGTGACGTCCGCGTAAATGGTCACCCCCTGCCCCTCGGCCGGCTCGCTAGGCGCGGCCCAGGCCCTGATATTGAGCTGCTGCCCCACGTATATCATGTCGACCCCGTAGCCCTCCACGAGGCCGCCCAGCGTGGTGGAGTTATAGGAGGCGTTGAGCAGCACCCAGTAGAGGCCAGGCCTCAGCTGCGGCACCTTCAGGGTACCCAGGTAGTAGCCCAGGGCCGGGTCGTAGAACGCCTGGGAGGAGGCCACGGGCGTCCCGTTGAGGTACTCAAGGGTCACCGTGACGTTGCTGCCCAACGCTATGGTGTCGAAGAGGGACTGGCCCGTGCTGTAGGAGGTGTAGGCCTGGGTCTCAACGGGCGGGAGCACGTAGCCCATGACAACTATATCCTGGCCTGGCTCAACTGTGCCAGGCATCATGGCGCTCTCGCCGAGGACAACCGTGTCCTGCAGGCTGTCCCCGAAGAACATCGGCACCACGCCGAAGGCCGGCGGCCTGGCCTCCATGAGCACGTAGCCGTAGGGCGCGCGGAACGTCACCACGCCCTGGGCGAAGTTGCCCTGAACCACAATTACAGTGCTGTTGTAAACCGAGTAGGAGTTCGTGACGTAATTATAGTACAGCAGCGACACGTTATAGGTTATCTGGGGCCCCGGCGTCCCGTTAACGTACGTCAGGTTGACCTCTACCGGGAGCCCAAGCGAGGGGTCCCACGGGTACGCGGCGGTGGGGTACGCGAACGACACAAAGTAGCCTATGAAGCCCTCGATGAACGACTCGCCCCTGAGGCCCCCCGAGGAGCCGCCCACAACTATTAGCGTGGGGCCTGAGACGTTGGCCGGCACTGTAACCTCTGCCTCCCAGAGGGTGCCGTTGAACGTCATGCTTTGCGTGAGCCCGACCCCCTGGGCTGTCTCCAGAGTCACCTGGAAGCTGCCGAAGGCCACAGGGGCCCCGTCAGGGTATGTTATGTTAGCTACGACCGTCACCCTGTGCCCCGGCACCAGCTCCAGGTCGCTCGGCGCGCCGATGACGTTGACCTTAACTGAGAGGGACGGGAGCATCGACTTGACCCTGTCCATTATGTATTTGTTGCTCAACGCGAAGGCCAGCTGGCCAGCGTTTATAGTGCCTAGGCCCGTGACGAGGCTGTAGTTGCCCCTGGCCCTCCACGGTATGTTGTAGCCGAAGGTGACCCCATCTATGGCCGCTGGGTAGGCCCTGTACATCGCGTAGAGCGTTGGCGCTATGAGGCCGAGCCCGTGGCCAACGTAGCCCTCGACCAGGGCCAGGAGGCCAGCCGTCAGGGGCGACGCCTCGCTAGTGCCTCCCTCGACTATAGTTACGTTATTGTATGTCACCTCATAGACGCCTGGGAATATGTTTGCGTTGGCCGAGACGTCGGGCACGGCCCTGCCGTGCGGGAAGCCCTCGGGGGGCCTCGGCGCCACCCCCTCCTGCCACCACGGCATCGGCTCATAGGCGCTGTAGCCGCCCGTGGAGCCGCCCACGTTCTGCATGTACGGCACGAAGCCCGCCGAGGACCAGGCAGTGCTGTAATAGGAGCTCACGCTGCCGTTGGGGTAAAAGTCCAGGTACGTCGTGGTGCCCCCCACCGCCAAAACCCAGGGCGAGGAGGCAGGGTAGTTGACGTCCCCCACGGGCCCAGCGCTGTAGCCCATGCCCCCGCCGTTGCCGCTGGCCGCCAGGAATGTTATGCCCTCCGCCGCGCCGAGGGCGTAGTAGACGTCGCTCAGGTAGACGTTGTAGTAGTAGAATGGCGCCCCCATGTTAGAGAACATGGACTCCGGTATGCCGAAGCTCTGGCTCACTATTGAGACGTTGTCGTGCTGGTCTATGTAGGCTATCACTGCGGAGAGCGGCAGGTAGCCAGCCGCTATGTAAAGGTATATGTGGGCCCTCGGCGCAATGGAGTGCACTGCCTCCACGTCCAGGTCTATCTCCACGTCCCAGCCCGTCAGCACGCCCAGGTTAGGGTTATATGGGCCTATGGGCACGACCGTGAGGTTGACCGGCGGGAGGCCGAACGCCTTATCGTAATAAGACATTACCTGGTAGATCTCAGGGTCGCCATAGAGGTCGACAATTCCAACGTTTACCCCCTGTCCCGTGTAGCCCCTGGAGTAGAGCGGCGTCACGTTATAGGCGAGGGCCACCTTGGTCAGGGGGTAGGCCTCGGTGGTCACGTACACCTCCTGGCCCTTAATTGGCGTGAATGAGGCGAGCGATAGCAGCGGCCTGAAAACGAGGCCCGTGACGTTTGAGACGTAGGGCAGTAGGCCCAGCGGGTTGCCCCTGTAGCCTGTGACGGCGTAGTAGCTGGAGGTGCCGTTGCTGAAGACCCCTATTGAGACCCCCAGGGCCCTCTCTATGGCCGAGGCCGGGCCGCTGAAGGCTATCATTGAGCCCGCGACAGCTATCACCCTCAGGCCGTGGGACCTGAGGTAGCCCACGGCCTCCCTTACCTCCCCTGAGGGGTAGAACATGCTTGCTGCCTGGGAGGGCGTCAGGAACTTATGGTAGAGCGGCGAGCCGGGGTCGCTGACGGCCTGGGCGTAGTAGAATATGAGGGGCACGTCCCTCAGCGGCACGTAGAGGACACCAACAACCTGCGACTGCGGAGGCGCCTGGCCTACCAGCCTGAAGCCCGGCAGCGGCTCGGCGAGCCTCTGTGGCGGCTGCTGCGGCCTAATCCCCATGGCCTCCGCCTCTGCAGGCGATACCATCGCTATCAGGAGAATAGCCACCAGCAGGAGGCCCAGGACTCCCTTCAAGCGGCCACCCAGTAGCTGACCGTTGGAGGCGTTAATATTCATTGAACAAGGCCGGAGGGCCGGAGCGATGTGCAGGACCGCCGCCTCATTTAATTCCCACTGAGCTGGGATAGACCCGGCGCGATAAGTGTTACTGTTTAAAAACTTCGCCCGCTATCCTATACTAATAACTAAGGCAAAAAGAGGTGATAGCAAGTGAGCCTGCTGAGGAAGTCCAAGAGGAGGCAGTCGCCTGAGGTCTACTCCCCCATGCCTCCCTGTGAGGCCATGTTAGTGGCTCAGGCCTTCCTGCCGCCCCAGTGGTAGGCCTTTTTAGGGGACTCTTCCTCGCACCTTTCTACATCAGCCCAACCTATGTAGGAAAGGCATTTTACCACCCCCAGTAGTAACAACGCGGTGTAGGGCTTGGAGGAGCTGGCCCGTCGGCTCGACAGCTCAAGGTGGACCTCGGCCCACGGGCTAATATTCACGTCAACGAGCCTCGGCATGTTCATATGGGGCCTTGAGGCCATGATAGGCCCCGCGGGGTACTTCGCGTTTCACAGGAGCCTGGCCTTCCTCATAGCCTTCTATGCGTTTGACTTCATAGGTGACATAGCCATAGGCAGGCTCTCGGACACCACGCTCGCCAGGAAGGGGGCCTTCTACGTCACCATGTCCCTGATAGGCGTCGGCCTCCTAGTTCTTGGCCTCGACCTCGTGATCACGGCCGGCAGGGGGCTTATCGCTGTCCTCGCTGGCCTCGCCGGGGCGGCCGTAATGAAAATTGGCATAGAGGGCGACGTGCCCGTGTCGCTCGCGTTCCTCGCTGAGAACACGCCGGCCAAGTACAGGAACAGGGTGCTCGTGCTCTCGCCCAACTTTAACAACATAGGGGGCGCCGTGGGGGCAGCCGTGCTGTACCTTACGTATACTAGCACCAACTCCTACCTCTACGCCGCCCTTGCGCTGCTGGTAGCCACGGCCGTCGCGCTGGCTGTCACCTTCGCTGTGAGGGCGACGATGCCGGAGTCCGTCAGGTGGCTCATGACTAAGGGGATGAGCGATAGGGCCTCAAGGGAGGCCTCGGCCCTGGTCTCGCAGCCCAGCGAGCAGGTGTCAAGCGTGAGCCCGACAGTTGGCATAGGCGGCAGGTACGCCTTCCTTGCGCTGCTTGGCCTCTCCCAGTACTTAACGTTCGGCCTCATGGCGTTCACCATAGCCTACTTCTACTACAGCGGCGCCACGGTGTACTTCATACAGCTGGTGGCCCTCCTGGGCGCTTCCATAGCGGGGGTGCCGGCGGCCTTCCTGCCTGACATCATGGACACCAGGAACTTCACGTTACTTGCCTACGTAGGCGGCTTCCTCTCAATGATACCAATAGCTTTGGCGCTCCGCTACCTTGGCTCCCAGGGGTTCCTCTCCCTCTTCTACCCGCTGCTCTTCCTAAACATGGTCTTCAGCGAGCTCGCGTGGGCCGTCAGGACGATCTATGAGCCGGTGCTCTTCCCGACGCACATTAGGGCGACCATGATAGGCCTGGTGAGGGCGGTGCCCATAGCCTCCTACGACGTGTCCCTCTACGTCACCAGCAGCTGGAGCGAGTGGCAGTTCGTGCTCTTTAACATAGCCCTCTGGGGCGTTGGGGCCGCGACCTCGGTGCTCTGGAGGCTCAGGGGCTACGACACCAGGAGGGCCCTGCTGGAGAGCGTGTCCTCACCCAGGCCAGCCGCGCCTCTGTAATGCTGTTCCCTGAGGAGGGCCTCACGCTGAACCGCAGCGCGAAGCTCAAAGCACAAAAACTAAGCCTGTGAACCTCTAGGGGAGGCCTTCAAGGGCCCGGGCAGGCTCTGGGCTGCTTACCTCACTCCTTGGACCTCCCAGCCTCGACAGCCATGTAGCTCACGACGCTCTCGCCGAGGGCCCCCTTGGAGGCCCTGTACGCCGTGTAGGCTGCGATGCCAACAACCACCAGCAGCGACGTCACCATGAAGGCAAAGTAAGGCTCCACAAGGTCGCTCACGACGCCCTCGTAGAAGGTGTAGACGAAGAGCGCGGTGCCAAGCACTGGGAAGGCCAGGCCTGAGACCGCGAGCCTAAGCTTTGAGAACCCCAGCTCAGGGTGCCTCCTCACGTACGGGAAGAGGCCGAACTCGGGCACGAAGTGGTGGAAGTACCACGTTATGCTTGACGCGGTGCCCATGACATACCAGGCCACGGCCACCGTGTTGGGGTTGTACCCGTAGACCTTGACCAGGGAGGCCGCCACCGCAAGGGTCGTTGCGAGGGCCAGCGCGAAGTCTAGGAGGGCCGCGTTCGCTGGAACGCCGTGCCTGTTGAGCTCCTTAAGCCAGCCGCTTGATATGAAGTTATCCCTGGCCATGGCCCAGAGGAGCCTGGCCTGCGACCCCCCTCCCGCGCCGAAGGCTATCAGGGAGACCACGAGTATGAGGAAGTTAAGCCCCACCAGGGCGCTGAGGGGGAAGTACCTTGACCAGGCCACCAGCTGGGGCAGGGCCGAGGACGTCACCTGGGACAGCTCGCTCCTGGGGACGGCCACCAGCTCCGAGTAGGCCGCCAGAGCTATGGCCACGGCAGACACGGTGAGCCCCACGTATATTGCCTTCCAGACGTCCCTGGTCGGGTTGACACCCTCCTCGGAGTAGAAGAGGGCCGTGCCGTAGCCAGCGAAGGTGAAGAAGCCCACTATGGCGGTGGCCAGCATGAGGCCCCTGAGGCCGCCTGCGCTGTTGGCAGGGTTGAGGTAGTAGGCCGAGTTGTACGGGCTCCTGGCTATCACGGCCGCCGTGAAGGCCACCACAATCACAAGCGTTGTAAGCACGGCTGCAGTTATGGCTATGCCAAGCCTCCTGGCGGGCTGTACCGACATTGCATAGGTCACCACAAGCGTGGCCACGCTGGCGAGCAGCCAGGCCCAGATGGGCAGCATGACGTGGTATGCGTAGTAAACGGTGTCAACGAGCAGCCAGCCTATGAAGAACGCGTTGGCGGCCTGCCACCAGTTGTAGAAGAAGTAGTTGCCCAGGGCCGTGAACTTGCCGGCGCCCTTGCCGAAGCCCAGCTCGGCCAGGCCGTAGTAGCCGCCGGCAAATGACACTATCCTGGTGTACTCCAGTATTGGAAGGGAGACCAGCACGAAGAGCACGTAACCTATAATAACAGGCCATATGGCGGCGGGTCCTGAGTCGCTTATGAACGCCGTGACCTCTATGGGGCCTATGATTGGAAGGACTCCGGCGACCACGGCAGCAACCATGGCGTAAAAAGGCATGGAGCCCCTCCTAAGTTGGGATCCCACAGAAGCCCACCCTCTGCGCAGGGGGCGGGGCAAAGTCTAAAGGCCTTTCCTTAGATGATGTCGCCAGACGGGCCTTTCAGCCCTTAGGCCTCGCTTGACAGCTGTCACTGTCGCAGTCCAACGCTAATTAAAGCCGTGGCTCATAGGTGTGCGACTCCAAGAAGTGGTGCGGCGGCCGGGATTTGAACCCGGGACCTTCGGCTTGGAGGGCCGACGTCCTAGTCCAGGCTAGACTACCGCCGCACCTTGCTGGTTCCAGGTGCTTGGAGTTTTAAGTTTAAGGCCGCCTCGGCTTGAGCTTATTAGCCCTGGGACCTACCTTAGCCCAGGCCGATGAGGACAAACGTTCCCACGGAGCCCAACCGCGAGAACTGTGACGAGGCTTCACGGCCTGAGGCCTTATCGTCAGCGCGGAGGAAACTTCAAGATAAGATAAAAGATAAAAGAAAAATAAAATTAAGGGTTAGCTGAAACCGACCCTTACTGGAGGCCCCCGTTTATGAGCTGGTAGCTGAACTGGTTAGCTATTAGGTAGCCTGCCGTGTTAACGGTGCTGTTCTGGAAGCCCTCAAGGTAGGCGTTCTCCTCGAAGCCCCTGCCGTTCACCAGCACCTCAGCCGTTAAGGACTTCTGGGTCAGCGCGTTGTTCGACGTCAGCCCAATTATGACCGCGCCCGTCGGGTTTATGAACTCCAGTATGCCCGCGAAGCCTCCCACGGCGCTGAGGTCGTAGTTGAGGCTCTCGGTGAAGTTATAGCCTGGCCAGGCGTAGCTTAAAGCGTAGGTTGGCGCTAGGGCTATGCTCCCGTTCTGCAGGAAGGTCGCGTTGTACGGGAACCTCGTCGGCGGGGTTATGGGTATCGCCACGAAGTCGTAGTAGAGGGTCACGGGCCAGTTGGCGCTCACCCACAGCCTGTAGGGCCCGTAGCCCTGGGCCCACGAGCTCACGGTGAAGTCCTCGTCAAGGTAGTTGTAGGCAAACGTGCCGGCGTAGTTGTACGCCTGGTCCACGGTGGCCACTCCCTCCTGCTGGCTGCTCACGACCTCCTGGCCGTGCTCGAACTCAAGCAGGGACGTGTAGTTTATGAAGTAGCTGGCCCCCTCCTGGAAGTAGAGGCCGGCAACGCCTTGGTTCATTATGAGCGGGCCCGAGTCGTGGTACGAGGCCTGGCCAGTTATCACCTTGGCTCCAACGAGCGGGTTGCTGCTGTTGACCCAAAGCAGCAGCACGCCCCCGAGGTTCCAGTTGAACTCGGTGCCCGGCACGCCCAGGGCCTCTGAGGAGGCCAGCAGGTCAGCTATGTGTATCGCTAACGTCGCGTTGAGCCCGTAGGCCAGCAGCGGTGTCAGGTCAACTATGTCAGGCATGTGGAACGAGAGCGTGTTTATTGAGGGCACAGGCTTCCACCAGAACAGGTCTATGCCGCCAGTGTAGATGGTCTCGAACGGGTTCACCACGCCTGCCAGGTGACCGTTGTAGTAGACCTTGACGTACCTGACCGCTGGTATGTTGGTGTACCAGAACTCGTCATAGGCGTTGCCCTTGGTGTAGAGTATCAACCACGCCCTGTAGGTGCCGTTGGGTATCGTCACCTGCTGCTCAACGTAGTCATTGTACGCGTTTATTGAAGGCGTCATAGAGTAGCCAAGCTTGTTCACGAAGAGCGGTATGAAGTAGTTCGGCAGGCCGGGCGGCGGGCTCCCCTTGTAGAGCAGCAGGCTGACGTTGGCCACGTAGTAGCCCGTTATCCCTATGGAGGGGGCGTAGCCGTTGGGCACCATGAACTGGAACCTCACGGGACCCCTGAGCAGGTTCTCGAAAAGCGTCACGTCAACCGTTGTAGTGGAGTTCAGTATCTCCTGAGTAGAGCCCCAGAGCAGCGGGGTCCCGTTGGCGAAGACGTACGCTACCGTGTCATACTGAGTGCCCCCAAGCTCCCTTATTGACATGTTGAGCAGTATCAGGCTGTAGTTCCCAGGAGGTATGTAGACCGTGGCGTTGTAGGGCAGGCCAGTGTGGTTGAAGACCACGTTCTTGCCTATCCATATGACAGTGGGCGTCTCGTTGGGCGGCACGTACCTGAAGGCCTGGAAGGAGTAGTAGCCGTCATGGTTGCCCGCGACCCCCAGGTCCCTAGCAGCTAAGTTAAGGGGGCCTGGGTATGGCGCGGCCTCGTGGGCGGCTGGCAGCTGCGGGTAAGCCCTGGGGGAAGACACGGCGCCTGCCATGGGGGCCATAAGCAGGACGGCCAGCAGGACAGCCACGAGCGCGGGGATTGAAGACCTCATAATGTCCACCACTTAGCCTCTGCAAGTGTGTAACTCTGGAGGGAAAATATATTTTATGTTACAAAGTTACGGGCGCTTACTTTACCGATAATGACTAAACAGCGGGCCCGCCGGGATTTGAACCCGGGACCACCAGCTCCGGAGGCTGGCGCGCTGATCCTGGCTGCGCCACGGGCCCAGGAACTGGGGGCCCTCTGGCCTATAAAACATGGGCCCCGCCTAGGCCTTGACCCACCACCAGTATATGGCGTCCCCTCCGCCGCCTATCATGGGGTTCTCCTCCCATGCGACAGAGCCCATGTAGCCCGTTATGTAGGGCTTCACTATCCAGTATGCGTTGGGCTGTATCGTGTAGACGTACATATAGAGCTCTATGGCCAGGTCCTCAGAATGCTTAAAGAGCGGCAAAGCCGCCGTGGAGTTCGTCAGCTCGACGCTGTCAGCCTCCGCTATGAGGTTCTGGAGCTCCTGGTACTCCACTGCCTCCTGCCAGAGCCACCTGCCTATCTCAGGCTCGACGCTCGGGCTCAGCCCTGGGTAGCTTACCCTTGACTGGTTGAAGTACGCGCTGAGGTTCTCGAGGTAGGTCGCGTTCCAGCCGTCAGGCTCCACCCACACGGTGCCCGTGTACTGGGCGTTCATCATGTCCGAGGCCAGCGGGTAGTCGGCCACGTAGCCGCTGTTCCATATAGCCATAGGGTTCATGCCAGGCACCCAGTAGGAGAGCATTGTGGGCCACGGGAGGTAGAGGGGCTGGGCCACTATGTTCGGGTCTATGTTGTGGAGGGCCGCGGCCCACATCTGGGCGGCGGTGTAGTCGGTGGTGTCGCCGCTTGATATCACGATGGGGAAGTAGACGCTTATGTTGTAGAACCCGCTCTCCTCCAGCAGCTGCTTTGCGTACGTGAGGTTGAAGGTCGGGCAGCCCGTGAGCTCGGAGGGGGGTATGTATATATCTAGTCCCTTGATTATAGCTCCGCAGTAAAGACTGCCGAAGTTGAAGTGATACTTCACGTTGCCGACTATGTCGTCTATGTACTCGGTGTAGTTGAAGGCGTAGGCGAAGGCCTCCCTGACGAGCGGGTTGGCTAAGTACCAGCCCGGTATGTGGTAGGCCGGGTTGAGCTGAGAGAGCAGGGACTCGGTTATGTTAAGGTTAAAGCCGAAGAACTCCTCAAGGAGGCTCGGGAACTCGTAAACCCTCGCCTCGCCCTCGCTCTCCAGCTGCTCTATGCTCGGCATGAAGCTGTTCGGCAGGTTCGTGACTATGTCGGCCTGGCCTGAGGCGAAGAGCTCGTAAGCGGTTGTCGGGTCCTTGACCCACTCTATGATTACGGTGTCGTTGGGCCTCGGTATATCAGTTATGTTGGTCGGCCAGTATGGGTTTGGCTTGAGCACTATGCTCTGGCCCGGCGTGTAGGCAGCTATGTAGTAGGGCCCTGTAGCCATGGGATCCCACCTGACCTCCTCGTTATAGTCCCACTCGTTGGCCGTCTGCTCGTAGCTGTAGAAGGCCTCCGCCAGCTGGGTCATGTTGTGGTCGTAGAGCCCAGTGAGGTTTATACCGTCGCCGACCTCCTCAAGCCACTTGGCGTCAAGTATCCCAGGCCCCCAGCCTTCGGCCAGTGCTGTGAAGAACACCTGAGGGGCCACGGGCCTCACCAGGTGGAACGTCACCGTGTCGGTGGCGTTGTCATAGGTTACGGCGTTCACTATCTCCTCCGCGCCCTGAGTGTCGTTGGGGGAGGTCACAACGAAGGTGAACGGCGTGTAGTTCGGTATGAGGTACTGAGCCAGGATCCAGCCCCTCGTGGAGGGCACACCTCCGGCCAGCAGTATGTCCCTGACAAGGCTGTACCAGACGTCATAAGCTGTTATGGGGTCGCCGTTGGCCGCCCTGAGGCCTGGCCTGACCTTGAAAACGTAAACTGTGTAGTTGGGCGATATGGCCCCGTAGAGGTGCCTGGCGGTGACGTTTGACCAGTTGCCCACAGTAGGTATGTACTCAGCAGCCATGGGTATGAACTTGGTAGTGTACGGGCCGTCGTATATCAGCAGGGACGCGAATATGTTGTCTATGACCTCAAAGCCCACGGTCTCGTAGTCTATTGCCGGGTCGAAGCTGAAGGGCCCTCCTGGCACGTTCTCGGCAACCACAATGGTGCCGGGGTTGGGGACCGAGAGCTGCGGCGCGAATATTGAGAACCTCTCCTTGGACGAGCTCACGGCCAACGTGTAGCACGAGGTGTAGTTATACGTGGCCCCGCTGCTCGCGTTCTCCGTAACTACTGTGAGACACACCGTGTAGAGGCCCGGCTTTGTGTACTTGACTGTCACCGGGTTCTCCTTTGGCTCCAGGTAGGTCACGTTCCCTGAGCCCGTGAGGGCCACCTGCTCGGCGTAGCCCGTGCCGTTGACTGAAGGTATGGTTATCGTCGTGCCGTTGCCCAGGTTCCAGACGTACTCCTCTATGGTCATGTTGGTGCCCGAGGGCGGCTGCAGGAAGCCCGCCGAGAGGTTGACGGGCTGGCTTACGTTGATGACCTGGGCCGAGGGGGCTATGACGGGCACTGTTATGAGCTGGGCGTAGCTCTCGTTGAACTGCGGCGGGGCCACGAGGACCTCCAGCAGGTTGCCCTGGGAGCTGCCCACGAGCTGGCCGTTCTTATATATGGCGTAGTACACCAGGTAGTGGCCTGGGTAGGCATACGTGACCTGCGCGGAGCCCGCAGTTGAGTTCACGTCGCTGCCGTCTCCTGTGTAGATGATAACGTACTGGCCGGGCGACGGCGAGTACGAGGTCACGGTTATGTAAAGGGGCTGCCCGGCTATTGCCGTGTAGGAGCTCAGGGCTGGGGGCAGCAGGGAGTGCGCCTGCTGCTCCGTCGTGCTTGTGGGCGTTGCGCTGCCATTAAAGTGGTGCCACAGGAGGACGCCCAGGAGCGCGAGAACTACAATAAAGACTACCGCTAGACCTAACGCGGGCTTACCAATGGAGGCCCGCGAGTGCCACGCGAACTGACATCCCCCAATCCCTCCTCAGAGGCCACGGAGTGGCTTCAGCGGGGGCTATTAAGTCTTAAGCCTGGGGGAGGACCAGGACACCGTATGAGTTCAGCCTGTACCTGGCCATGACGCTCACCCTGGTAGGCGGCCAGGTCAGCGAGGTGTACTCCATGCCAAGCTCAAGGCCGTTGAGGTAGAGGTCGCTCACCTCGTTGCCCCATGGCAGTAGGTCCCTCAGCGACCTCAGCACAAGGGTCAGGGGCACCACAACGCTTCCCGAGGCCAGCGGGGGCTCGAGGGTGAAGGCAACGTAGGTCCAGCGGCCCGGGCCCATGGGGTCGGCTATGTAAACTCCCCAGTTAACAATCCCAGGCCTGCCATTAACTATGGTCGGCAGGGCAAGGGTTGAGCTGGGCGACTGGTAGCCCATGGGGTTGAAGCCCGGGGTGCGGTAGAGCCATATCATGACCTCGAGCTCCCGGGGCCCCACGCCGTTCTGGCCCGGCCCCCTCGTGAGCCACAGGTCGAACGCCAGGTTGCCCCTGCCGTTGGGGAACTCCACTGAGTAGTCAACGTACACGAGCGCCTGGGGGAGCTGGCCAACCTTGGCGGGCAGCTGGAGCAGGGGGGACGTCGGCGTTGAGAGGGCGCCCCACGGCTTGTAGCCGTATATCACCTCCGGGTAGCCGAGCACCGTCTCGGGCGGCCTCGCCGCCGTGGCCTCGCTGTAGGAGACCACCACGTCAAGTCCGTCACTACAGAGCTTCACCGAGGAGCTGCCTGAGCCCTCCCAGGTGTTCCACGGGTTGGGGTCAACGGCTATGCCATGGCCCTGAGGGTCCTTCACTGTAACCCAGCTTGACTCCCCCGCCTTGGTTGAGGACGCGGCGACGCAGTCCCTGAGGCCGCTGGGAGGGACCAGGTTTAGGTAGCCTCCAAGGGACGCCAAGAGGGCTTTCCCAGCTAGGGGGGCTGCAGGGGGCTATATCCTCTGTTGGCGCGCACATGCCGTGGGGCCCTCACGCTTTTATTTGCTGCATGGCATTTCCAGCTATGGTAAGTCATGAAGGTAGCAGTTGTTCACACGCTGATAGAGGAGGCGGGCGGCGGGGAGAGGCTGGCCATAAGCGTCTACAGGGCGCTGAGGGAGCTGGGGCACGAGGCGGACCTCTACACGATGAGGCTCAGCGCCAGCGCCTGGCAGCTCCTGGCCCCTGGGGAGCCTCCGCCCAGGGTCCTGGACATAGGGTTCCCGCTCGAGGGCATCTCCAGGAACAGGCTGACCAGGCTCAGGAGGATACTGGCCCTGAGGGCCTTCATGAGGGATGGCCTCCCCAGGCTCAGGGAGGAGGGCTACGAGCTGATATTCGAGACCCAGGCCAACGTGCCCTTCCCCTCGGACGCCGTCTACATACATTACCCGGCCCTCCTGGACTACATGGGAGGGGGCGGCCTGAGGCGGGCCTACAACCTGGCCGTGAGGCTCGCAGCGAGGCCCGTGCTGAGGGAGGCCTCCAGGAGGCCCCCGAGGCTGGTGCTGACCAACAGCTCGTGGACTGCCGAAAAGGTTAAGCAGGCCTACGGCGTTGAGGCGAGGGTCCTCTACCCCCCAGTTGAGGTGGAGGCCATAGGCGAGGCCGCTAGGAAGGTCGAGAAGGAGCCCCTGGTGCTCACCGTGTCCAGGTTCAGCCCCGAGAAGAGGCTTGATGTCATCCCTGCAATAGCCAGGGCCGCCAGGGAGATGGGCGTGAGGGCGGAGTTCTACATAGTAGGCTCCACGGCCAGCTACTCGGGGCCGGTCATAGAGGCCATAATGGGGGAGGCCAGGAGGCTGGGGGTTGACGACATGGTTCACCTGAAGTTCAACGTGCCCAGGGGCGAGCTGCTGGGGCTCTACGCCAGGGCCAAAATCTACCTCCACCCTCCCTTCGCGGAGCACTTCGGCATCGCGATAGCTGAGGGCATGGCAGCCGGGGCCGTGCCGGTGGTCTACAGGGACGGGGGAGGGTGGACCGACATGGCCTCAAGGGTGGATCGGGGGCTCGGCTACGCCACGCCCGAGGAGGCCGCCAGGGCCATATCGGGGCTCCTGGGCGACGAGGAGAGGTGGTCCAAGCTGTCGGCCGCCTCAGCCGAGGTAGCAAGGAGGTTCAGCTACAGCTCATTCAAGGAGAGCCTGGCCAAGTACGTCAACGAGCTAAAGTGATCACGCCAGCCCCCACCTGCCCGCCACAGCTCCAAAGACAGCGCCGTAGGCCAGGGCCGCCAGCCCCCAGAGAAGCGACGCCGGGCTGCCGAGGAGCGAGAGCCTTATGGCCTGCGCCGCGTAAGTCGTGGGCTCAAGCATGGCCAGCGGCAGCAGGTACCTGGGCACCGCCGAGAGCGGGAAGTAGACCGGCGCGAAGAAGGTGAGCGTGAACGACGCTATCTGCGTCACCTGCTGCAGCAGCCTCCAGTTCCTTATCCTTGCAGCTATCAGCAGGCCAACCATGGAGCCCTCGAACGTGCTTAGGAGCAGTGCAACTGTGAGGTAGGCAACGTCGACGGCGCTGACCGCTATGTACCTTAGCGCCGCCGCCACCCCAACTATGAGCAGGCCTGACAGCACGGCAAAGACGTTGTTGACGAGCGCGGACGTCATAGCATACGCCCACAGCGGCACCCCGCTGGCTATCATGATTGAGATCCTGCCGCCCTGCCTGTCCATGCCTATGTTGTTCGGCACTGAGAGCATGCCGGAGAGGGCCACCTGGAAGACTATTGTCCCCGACACCAGGTAGTAGGCGTCCTGCCTGCTCACTATGTAGCCGAACGACGCTATTATGGCCACCGGGAACACTATCATGAAGAACAGGTTCACCGCTATCCAGGTCCTGGCCTCCTTGATGAACATCTCGGCCAGCGACTCAAGCTCCCTGAGCACCCTTCATCACCTCCAGGTACACCTCCTCGAGGGACGGGGCCCTCACCTCGAACCTCCCCCTAAGCCTTGACACGAAGTCCCTGACCTCGTCCTCCCTGACCTTGTAGACCCTGCCCTCCTCCAGGTCAACGACCTCGTAGTAGTAGGCGAACCTCTTCCTCAGCTCCGCCGGCGTCCCCTCGGCTATCACCTTCCTGTTTATGAAGTACACCCTGTCCGAGAGCGCCTCGGCCTCCTCCATGTAGTGTGTCGTCAGGAGTATGGCCCTCCCCTCGCCCTTGAGCTGCCTCAGCAGGTCCCACAGCTCCCTCCTGGCCTCGGGGTCAAGGCCGGTCGTGGGCTCGTCAAGTATGAGGACCTCGGGCCTGTGGACCACCGCCATGGCTATCAGGGTCCTCCTCTTAAGCCCTCCGGAGAGGTCTATGACGTACTTGTCCCTGTGCTCCCAGAGCCCCAGGGCCCTCACGGTCTCCTCGGCCATGGCCTTGGCCTTGCTGCCCGGGACACCCCTTATCCTGGCCGCGTAGTAGACGTTGTCAAATACCGTGAGGTCCATGAAGGGGGTCGCCTCCTGCGGGGCTACGCCGAGCCTTAGCCTCACCCTCCTGTCGCAGGGGTCGCCGCCCAGCACCCTGACGCTGCCTGACTGGGGCCTGAGCTCGCAGTACAGGTGCTTCACAAGGGTCGTCTTGCCGGCGCCGTTGGGGCCCAGGAGGGATACCAGCTCGCCCCTCATCACCTTCAGGCTGACGCCCTCCAGGGCGACCACCTTACCGTATGACCTGCTCAGCCCCTCCACCTCTATGGCAGCATCCACTCTTCATTCCCTCCTGAACTTGGCCTTCACGCGGCTCTCGCTCGAGCTCAGCTCAAAGACTATGGAGCCCTCGCCGCCGCCCAGGGAGCTGTCGACGTCTATTGAGATTGAGCTGTCCTCGCTCTCCTTAACCCTCGGCGTTACCGAGGCGCTCCCCCTGACGGTGGCATTAATGTCAACGCTGCTTCCCTCGGCGTCAACCGCTATCCTGGACCCCCCCTGAGCTCACCATACGACAGTTCAAGGTTGGCCTCGCTGTCGCTGAGGTCGAGCTCAGCCGTCATTCTGCCCAGGTCCCTCAGGGAGGCTGAGAGGGAGGACTCCAGCATGTCAGCCTCAAACGAGCTCAGGCCGCCGTAGGCCAGCTTGATGTCGCCCTTCTCGGCCTCCAGTGCGAGGGAGGAGGCGCCAGGGGGCAGGGAGACCTCAACGTAGCAGCCGTCAGAGCTTATTATGAGCTCTTCGTCCTTAACGCTCACGTCGTGCTTGCAACCCCTCCAGTATGGGTAAACCGTTACCTTGCCCTCTCCCTGCTCCAGCCTCAGGGAGCTCCTCTTCAGGTTTACCCTCACAGCCCTGACCGGCCCTATTGAGGTGGAGTACACCTCGGACCCCTTCCCGGCCGCCTCGCCCAAGGCAGCTCCAACAGCGTTACCTACGGCTTTCCCCAGCAGCCTGTCCAGCCAGCCGAGGCCTAAGGCGTAGGCGCCTCCGTGCCCCTTGACGTGGTCCCTGTAGCTTACAACCACCACGTCGCTGAGCCTGGGCTCAAGGACGCCAGCCAGCCACTTGGGCGCCTCGACGCTCACGACATCCCTTATACCCTCCAGGGCCTCCCTGACGAGGGCCTCGTCCACGTCATCGGTTACGCTCACGCTTATGCAGTCGCTGACGAGCACCCTCTTGCCCTGGGCCCTCGCGTCCTCCAGCAGGGACCTTGTGATGTCAACGTGAAGCCTATTAGATATAACAAGGAGGCCCTCCTCGCCGCCCCTCGCCTCAGCCCTGACGTTGGCCTGCTCCTGGCCCTTCTGCTCCACCACCTTTATAGCCTCGTAGGCCCTCCTCCCGAGCTCCGTCAGCTCATACTCGCCTGAGCTGTTCCTCGCGATGAGCTGCGAGAGCCTCCTCAGGTGGAAGGTCATGGTGCCCGTGTCCTTGACCCCGGCGGCGTCCATGAGCTCTGTAAAGGTCAGGTGCCCCCTGTCGCCCAGGGCCCTTATTATGGCCCTCCTGGTCGGGTGCGACAGGGCGTCAAACACGTCCTCTGACAACCGCCCACCCGCTCAGTTACGTGAAGCGACTCGTCAAAGATAAAGCCTTCTGACGAGCGCGCTCCTCAGCCCCTCGGGCCCAAGTGGCGAGGGAACTCGTCAGTTAACAGAGATGCTCCAGGACTTCAGAGAACTGCGCTCCCCAGCCTCCTCCTAAACGCGGCTTCGTACCACGGCTCCCTCATGGAGCCCAGGGCCACGGGGGCCACGGAGGAGAGCCTCCTGACCAGCTCCCTTGCCTTCCATAGAGGAGGCTCAGGCAGCCTTGAGTTCCAGTTGTCGTAGCCCACGTGAACGCTCACCGGCCTTATGTCAGCCACCCAGGAGACCATGACGTCCAGGTCGAAGTCCATTATCGGCTCTATTGAGACGTACTTGTAGGGCCACCTGAGCTCAGCCATGGCCTCGTGCCTGGCCGACGGCGGAGGGGCCCTAGACACCGACCTAGCAAGGTCGTCCCTGTTGGTCTCTATGGTGGCCCCCAGCACCGAGCTCCTGGGGAAGAGGTCCAGGAACTCGCTGTACCTGGCAGGGTTCTTGGTCAGGAACATGAACCTCGTTGATGGGAACTCCCTGGCCCTCCTGAGCACCCTAGCTATCCACTCAGAGGGCACGGCGTCACTAAACAGGTCGCCCATGTCGACCACGAACACGGTGTCGCCGGGCCTGAACCTAGCCCTCTCAAGGTCCTCCTCATGGAGCGTCGGCGCGAAGCCGTTCCTGTACTTGGGGCTGTCCCTGAGCTTCCCCTCTATCAGCTTCATGGCCCAGCAGTAGGTGCACAGGTGGGGGCAGCCAGTGACCGGGTTCCAGGACCTGTTCGGCCTGACGGGCCTCCTGTTGCCTAGGTCGGGCAGCAGCGACATGACCTTCAGCTACAGCGCGGGCTCCAAGGCTAATAACCCTGAGCCCCGAGGCTCACGGTATGACCTCAGTGGAGTCCTCAGTTGGGTCATACCTCAGGTCCTCCAGCCTCACGGCGCCCTCCTTTACCAGCCGCTCCACCTCCGGTATTATTGAGAGCACGGCGTCAAGGTAGGCCCTGGTGACCCTGTCAACTGCCGTGAAGCCCTCCTCGCCCCAGTCCCTCTCTATCGAGGCGTAGAGGCAGCGGCCGCCGCAGTACCTCCTGTAGGGGCAGGAGGCGCACTCCTTGGCCAGGTAGGGGCCCATGAGCCTGAACCCCCCGTCCACGGTGCCCAGCTCGGCCCACCTCTCGTAAACTGCTATGGGGCAGGCGAGCACCCTGCCGTCAGTGCTCACGGCCACGCTCCTGTAGCCCGCGCCGCACGGCGAGCCGGGGTAGCCGCCGAAGAAGTGGGCGCTCACCACGCCGAGTATTGGAATTATCTTGAGCACCCTGCCCCTCCTGAGCTCCGAGATGAAGAGGTCCACGAGCCTCCTCACCCCGGGCAAGTAGCTCCTCTCGGCCCACCCCTCGAAGTCCCACCTGGGCGACCAGACCACGTCAAGCTGCCAGTGCACCTTGTCGAAGAGCCCGAGGCCCAGGAGGTGCATGACGTCCTCGTATATGTCCGTGTCCTGGGTCACCGCCATCCTAGCTATCGTCTCAACCCCTAGGGACTTGAGGTGTCTGGCGGCCTCCAGCACCCTCCTGTAGACCCCCCTGCCCCTGTGCCTGTCGGTGACCGACTCCCTGCCGTCTATTGAGAGGAGGGCCACGCTCATCCTTTTCCAGTAGGGGTCGGGCAGCAGCCTGTAGAGCGTTCCGTTGGTCTGCACGCCGTACCTCCTGGCCCTGACCCTGTCCATGAACTCCTCTACGAACCTGGGGTTGGCCAGGGGCTCGCCGCCGTAAAATATGACCGTGGCCTGGGGGTCCGCCTCCACGAGCCTCTTAAGCTTCTCAATGTCGTACCTCACCGTGTAGGGCACCACCTTGCTTGGGAAGGAGCCGCCGCAGTAGTCACACCTCAGGTTGCAGAAGCCCGTGGTAAACACCAGCCACAGCAACCTACTTCCCTTGGGGAGCCCTATGCGGGGGCATTTGAGGCCTCGTCAGTGTCGCTTATGGACAGCAGCTGCTCGAGCGCGGCCTCGGCCGGGGCCTTCCTCGGGCTGACCCTCGGCAGCGGGAAGCCGAGCATGGAGTTAACGTAGAAGGCCGCAGTCAGCATGTCCCTGGCCCACACGGTGAACGCCGCCTCGGGTCTCAGCCACGAGAAGCCGTAGGGGTGGAGAACCCTGGAGAGGTTTGAGTAGAGCTCCATGGGCCCCTCGGGGTTAAGGCCGGCCAGGTAGCTCGCTATGAAGACCAGGGCGCTGGCCTTTATCATGGGTAAGGTGAAGTACCTGGCCTCCCTGTTGCAGAACGCGCACCTTATTGCCGAGCCCTTCTTCCTCTTCCTGGTGTCGAGGGTCGCCTTAAGGTACTTCTTCTCGAGGGGCAGCTCCTCAATGGGCTTTGAGTACTCGGGCCACTTAAGGTGCCTTTCGCACACGGGCTTCCCGGCAAGGAATATGGCGTCCCCCTCAAGGCTCTTCCTGCCGCTCAGCTTCTTCACCCTGCCCACGGCCTCCGGCCCGCTCCTCACTATGTAGCCGTCATCTACCATGGCGTGCCAGGCCCTCTCCCTAAGGGCCTTTATGTAGAGCTCCGTGGTCCTCGACGCTATGAGGCACAGCGAGCCCCTCTCGAGGAAGAACCTGACGGCCACCTCGGCCGGGTAGAGGAGCCCTGAGGACGCGTTGGTGAGGCCCACGTCTATGGCGTACTTCATGTCGTCGCCCAGCCTGAGGCCCGACACCAGGGACTTCTCCCTCTCCATGGCCTCCTTGACTAGCCCCACCAGCTGCTCGTCAGAGGGAGGGGCCCTGTCTATGACCTCTACCGTGCCCTCCCTGAGCCTGAGGAACCCGAGCAGCTCGGAGCTTATGGAGAGCAACCGGCTCACCCCTTGAAGATGCCGATCTCCCTGGCCACGTCGAGCATCGCTGAGGAGGCCGTGACCACGGGCAGCCTCCCCCTCAGCCTGTCGAGGACGGGGAGCGTTGAAAGTATCGTGCACGCCACGTATATCGCGTCGGCCTCGCTCCTCTGGGCCACGCTGACAGCGTCTATCACAAGCTCGTGGGGCGTTGACGCTATGGCCTTGCCCCCCGTCCTGCCCAGCGCTATGGAGCCCACCACCTCGAAGCCGTTATCCCTGAGCCACCTGACCTCGTAGTCGTGCCTCCAATGGTTGTAGGGGGTCACCAGGTAGACCCTCCTGGCCCTGAGCTCCCTGAGCCTGGTGAGTATGGCCTCGGTGGCTATCACCACGGGCACCGAGAAGAAGTCCCTGAGCAGCCTGAACTGGAACTCCTTGAAGGCGCCGTAGGACCTGGCGTAGAGTATGCCGTCGGCCCGCTCCGCCTCCCCCTTTATCTTGGAGAGCTCGGCGAACATGATGTCCATCTCGTCCTTCCTTATGCCGTGGCCGGGCCTGTACTGCATGTAGAAGAACTTGAACTGGCCCGGGTAGAGGGCCTCAAGGTCCCTCTGCAGCGTCGGGTTCTCGCTCGAGAGTATTACTGAGAGCGCCTCTAACCCCTCCCAGGCCCAGGTCCGCTTGTGCCTTTAACCCTGAGCCGCAGGTGTAAACGCTTACTATCGCCGGGGGCCACAGGGTCCTCGGCGGGAGCTTGGTAAGGGCTGGGCCCTTCGACGTCTCTATACTCGCGGCCGACAGCATGGGCGTGAGGAGCATAGCGACCGTGGCAGAGGCCTGCGGCGTCAGGCTCGGCATAGACCTCGGCGCCTCGCTCGCGCCCAGGAGGTACGGCCTGCCGCCCCACCAGCTTGAGCTCCAGGCGCTTCACAGCGCCCTTGAGAGGATAGCCGAGGAGGTCTCCAGCTCGGACGCTATAATAATAACGCACTACCACTACGACCACTACCTCAAGGACAGGCCAGACCTCTACTACGGCAAGAGGCTCCTCATCAAGGACCCAAACAGTAACATCAACTGGAGCCAGAGGGGGAGGGCCAGGAGGTTCCTTGTTGAGGGCAAGGTTGAGCAGAACTCCCAGGTGTCCTACGCCGACGGGCAGACCTTCAGGGTGGGGGACCTGACGCTCGAGTTCTCCCCGCCCGTGTGGCACGGCGAGCCGGGCACCAAGGTGGGGAGGCTGATAATGGTCAGGGCCTCGTGCGACGGCGAATCCATAATATTCGCCAGCGACTCCCAGGGGCCCGCGGACCCCCAGGCCGTGGAGCAGCTAAAGTCATGGGCGGGGGCCAGGCTCCTGGTGCTCAGCGGCCCTCCCACCTACTTCGCCGGCTTCAAGGTGCCCGTTGAGGCCGTCCAGAGGGGCCTGGATGGCCTGATGGAGCTGATCAAGGCCCGTGTGGCCGAAACCATAGTAGTTGACCACCACCTCCTCAGGGACCTCAACTACAGGGAGAGGCTGAGGGAGCACTACAGGGCCGCTGAGGACACCGGCGTCAGGCTGCTCACGGCGGCTGAGCTGATGGGGGTTGAGGTGAACCAGCTGGAGGCCAGGAGAAGGGAGCTCTGGGGCAGGGAGGGCAAGGGGGAGGCCGAGGAGGGCGGCGAAGACTATGAGTAGACGCCGCTGCGCAGCCCTTTCTCCATCTCTGTATTTCCTATGTTAGTATAGGGTGAGGGGGCCTGGCCAAGCTCACCGTGCTCCTCCTGGACTCCGCGCTGGAGGTCATCCCCAGGGAGCTCGCCTCCCACCCCCAGGTGGTCAAGACGGCCAGGAGGTACGGCCTCAGGCCGGAGGAGATGGTCCTCGACGCTGGCCTGCACTGGAAGGCTATGAGGTCGCTGGAGGGCTGGTGGAGGAGGGGCAGGCCGGACATAGTGCACCTCAGCCTCCTGAACCTGCTCGAGAAGAGGCCGGTGCTGGAGGGCAAGGTGGAGGTCTACATGCACGTCCAGGACGGCAGGGTGTTCGCTTTCGCCCCAGACGTAAGGGTTCCAAAGAACTACGACAGGTTCAAGGGACTCATGGCGCAGCTGCTGAGGGACAACAGGGTGCCGCCGAGCGGGAGGCCGCTAGCGTGGAAGGTGGCGGACAGCCTCAGGGATTTCCTGGGGGACAGGAGGATCATAGTGTTCTCTGAGGGCGGGGCCAGCTCAGACACGCTCTCAGTCCTCAGGGAGGCCTCGTCCCTCGGTGTTCCAGTAGGCTTCGGGGCCTTCCCGAGGGGCGACTTCTCTGACGAGGTGAAGTCCCTGGCCCTCAAGTACTACAGGATAAGGGAGGGGGAGCCCCTCAAGTCGTGGGACGTGGCGTGCTCTATAGCTAACGCCTACTACGAGCTCTAGCGCCTTACTGTGAGCTCGTCTATGTCCTCCGGGTAACTTGTCAGCCTCCTGGCGCCGTCCTCAGTTATGACGAAGGTGTCGCTGTGCCTGAAGCCCCCGAGGCCGGGCACGTAAAGGCCCGGCTCTATGGTCACTACCATGCCCGGCCTGAGCTCCTGGCCATTGCCGACGTCGAGGAACGGGGGCTCGTGCTCCTCAAGCCCCAGGCCGTGGCCGCTGTGGTGCCTCAGCAGGCCATCCACCCCGAGCTCCCTTGCCCTGGTCCTCATGGCCCTGTCCACGTCTGAGGCCCTGGCGCCTGGCCTCAGGGACTCAATGGCCGCCTGCCTCACCTTCAGCATCTTGTCGAAGTGCTCCCTCACCTCCCTGCTCGGCGTCCCAAGGACGAGGGTCCTCTCGAGCTCAGCGAAGTAGCCCCCCACCTCGGGCCCGGAGCCTATCCCAATGACGTCCCCCTCCCTCATGGGCCTCTCCGCCACCAGGGCGTGGGGGTAGGCCGAGAACTCGCCCACCTGCCCCCTGAAGCCCACGACCCAGCCCACGGTGCCCCTGAGGGGCACGTAGGGCGAGTAGCGGCTGTTCATCTCCCTGCTGACCTCGAGGCTGGCCTCCAGCGAGACCTCCCAGTCCCACCTGCCCGGGGCCATAAGCTCCATGGCCTTGTCTATGGCCCTTGAGGCCCACCTGCCGCTCTCCTCTATAAGCGAGAGCTCCTCCTGCGACTTAGTGAGCCTCATCTCCGCCACCAGGTCGCCCATGTCGGTCCACTTGACCCCCCTCTTGGCAAGCAGCTCCTGGAGAGGCGGGCCAGAGTAGCCGTAGGCCCCCTTGGGCCCCAGGGACTCCCCCATGACATGCCTTAGCCCAGAGCCTGCTATGGCGTCGGCTATGAAGTTGGCCACGTGCACCTCCCCGGGGTAGTCAAAGTAGTACTCAAAGCGCTTGACAACGCCTCCCCACCTGGAGTTCCTGTACTCCGCGTGGCCCATCTCGACGCTCGGCAGGACCGCGAAGGGCTCACCGTCCACAGGCACTATGACTACAACGGGCCTTTCAGTGGTTATGAACGAGAGGTTTGTGAAGTAGAATATGCTTACGGAGGAAGTAAGCACGGCCGCCTGGGCCCCTGCGGCGGCTACCCTTTCCCTGAGGGCCCTCAGCCTCCTGTTGAGCTCGGCCTCGGAGACCCTCGACATCAAGCCCTCTTGCACCGCGCCCTTTGCTGCCTGGGGAAGATAAAAATACGCCCATGGAAAGGTCTGGTCCCATAAAAGGGTTTACTTTCTAGGGTTAACGCGCCGGGGGAGTTAGATTAAAAACCCACTGCGACAATATCCTGTCCATGACTGAGCAGAGGTTGTAGCGTTGAGCCAGAGCAGCCAGGCCGCCAGGCAGAGGATACTCCTTGGGGTGCCAGGCCTAGACGACATGTTCTCTGAGGGCGTGCCGAGGGGCTCCATAATACTGGTCGCCGGCTACCCCGGGGCGGGGAAGACCACGCTGGCGAGCCAGTTCGCCTACCAGGGCGCCTCATCCGGGGAGCCCTCCCTTTACGTGAGCTTCGTTGAGCCCAGGGAGGACTTCATGGCCAACGCCCTTCAGTTCAACATGGACTTCAGGCCCCTGGAGGGCAGGGGCCTGTTCAGGTACTACGAGGCGCTGAGCGTCAGCGACCCGGAGGCCCTGGGGGACGTGGTCGAGGACGTGCTGTCTCAGGCCGACAGCATGGGGGCGAAGAGGGTTGTAATTGACAGCGTCACAGCGGTTGAGCAGCTCGCCAGGGACCCTCCCAGGGCGAGGGAGATAATGCACTCGGCCCTCTACCTTGGGCTCAAGAGGAGGGGGGCGACGGCGCTGCTTATCTCAGAGCTCCCCGTGGGCCAGGAGGCCTCAGGCCTGGGGCCCGAGGAGTTCATAGTTGACGGCATAATAGTCCTGAGGTACAGGGTCGTCAAGGGTAAGCTGGAGAGGTACGCGGAGGTGAGGAAGATGAGGGGGACGAACATAGGGTACGCGTCCCTCCCCTACGCCTTCACCGGGAGGGGCGTCGAGTTCGCACCGCCCCTCAGGCCCGAGGCACTGCCCAGCGGGGTGAAGCCCGCGCGCAGGTACCGCCTCGACGACCTTGTGATGCCCATGGGCACCGGCACGCTAATAGTATACGACCCTTCGCTCGATCCCACCAAGTTCTCCCTCTGGTACCTGGCCGCGCCAGCCCTGGCCTCGGGCCTCAGGGTCAAGATGGGCTCCTTCATACATGGCATAGCAAGCATGAGAGACGTAATGGAGGGCTGTGGGCCTGAAGTCACTAATAGGGCTGATAACCTCTTCGTCGAGAGCTACGACGCGTCCTCGCTCACCATAGGCGAGGCTGAAATAATGACTTACTCCAGCGACGTCAGCTTCAGGCCGGACGTAGTTATAGTTGAGGGGATCCACCTGCTCAGCGAGTTCAGCGAGAGGGGCGATTACGTGGGGCTCGTCTACAGGACGCTGCTCAGGAGGGCCTCAATGAACATAAGCACGTTCCACCTCTACGCCTCGCCCAGGGACTCCGTCTGGAGCGTGCCGCTCTCGGGCTACTATGACTATGTCTTCTACCTCTCCGCCAGGGGGAACAGGGCGATCCTTGAGCCGCTCAGGGTCTGGGGGGAGCCCATGCCGTCAATGAGGCCAATAGAGGTCGACCTGAGCGGGGGCTGCAGGCCGCTTCTCAACAGGGGCTTCAGGCCGGAGGCAGTAGCTGAGCGTTAAACTCCCGGCATCAGCGGGTAGCAAGGGAAGTGCATGGAGATACTCGTCATAGGCGGCGGAGCTGCCGGCATGTCAGCGGCCTCCTGGGCCAGGAGGAGGGCCCCTGACGCAAGGATAACGGTCCTCGAGAGGACCAACATAATAAGCCACGCCCCCTGCGGCGTGCCCTACTACATAGGCGGGCTGTTCAAGGATTACTGGCTGCTCCAGGCCTACGACGTCAAGTTCTTCAGGGAGAGGAGGAACATAGAGGTTATAACGAACGCCGAGGCGGAGGAGCTTGACGTTAAGTCAAGGGTAGCGGTTGCCAGGATGGGCGGTCAGAGGGTCAAGCTTGAGTTCGACAGGCTCGTCATAGCCACGGGCGCGAGGCCCAGGAGGCTCAACAACGTCGACGACGCCAAGGTGATCTACGTTCACCACCCTGCTGACGCCGAAACCGCCAGGAGGGCCGCAGAGGCGGCCAGGGAGGTCACCGTGGTTGGCGGAGGCGTCCTGGGCGTCGAGATGGCCGAGCAGCTGAGGAACATGGGCAAGGTCATTCACCTGGTGCACAGGGGGCCCTACCTGATGAGCAGGGACCTGGACGAGGAGCTGGGCTCAGGCCTGACGGAGATGGCCAGGAGGGCGGGCGTCGACCTGAGGCTCGGGGTGACTGTGGCCGAGGCGAGCGGGGACAGGGTTAGGCTCAGCGACGGCAGCGAGCTGAGGTCTGACCTGGTGGTGGCCGCCGTAGGGGTTGAGCCAGACGTTGACCTTGTCAGGGGACAGCTGAGGCTGGGCCCCCATGGGGCCATTGCAGTTGACGACAGGCTGCAGGCGACCTACGACTACGCCTTCGCTGCTGGTGACGCCATGGAACACAGGAACATGGTCACGGGGCAGCCTGACTGGAGGCCCCTGGCCCCCATAGCCAACAAGTCCGGCCTTGTGGCGGGGGTCAACGCGGCTGGGGGCGACAAGAGGTTCCCCGGCGTCCTGGGCGACATAGTGACTAGGTTTGAGGGCGTCGCCTTTGGCAGGGTTGGCCTCAACGAGGCCGAGGCGAGGAGGGCCAACATAAGGTACGTGACGTCAATAATAACCACCAGGTCGAGGGCCAGGTACTACCCGGGCGGCGGCGATGTGACTGTGAAGCTCCTGGCCGAGGAGTCCAGCGGGGTCATAATAGGGGGCCAGGTCGCGGGGCCTGAGGAGGTCATAGGGAGGCTGGGCGTCATAGCCGCAGCTATTATGAAGAGGATGACCGCCGAGGAGCTGTTCTTCGTCGAGATAGGCTACCACCCCAGCTCTGGGAGGGCCTGGGACCCGGTGGTTTTGGCGGCCAGGCAGCTGATGAGGATCTAGGGGCCTCAGGGGGATAACCCGTCTTCACGGCTCCGACACTGATGGTGACATCATCGGCCCAGTCCCTGCTGTCCTGTCAAGCTTAAAGCCTCAAGGCAGCTCCTGTCAACCCTAGCGGCTATCCTCGCCGCCACCCTGTCGTTGACGTACTTGCCGTGGGGCCTCAGGCCGCCGCTGAAGGCCATGGGTATGTGGAGCAGCTCGTGAACTATGACCTCGGCCTTCCTCCCTGGCGTGAGCCTGTCGAACTTCTCAGAGATGAACTCTATGAGGTAGGCAGGCTCCATGTTAAGGGCGTACCTCCAGGCGGACGGCATTGAGTATATCCTGGCTATGGCCCTTGACCTCGAGCCCCTGCTCCTTATGACATAGACCCTGCCGGGGTCTATGTAGTTAAGCCCAGCGCTCTCTATTACGCACTTGACGGCCCTCTCAAGCGCCTCGTCCCTCTGATAGGTTATCAGCGCGCCCACCGCAGGGCTAGGCGGAAGGGAAATATTTGGCGCGAGACGCCTGGGCGTGTCGCAAACCCACTTCGCCCCCGAGGGCGGCCGCCCTGGGGCAGGTCTCCCACGTTGACGGCCTTCCCAGGGCCCAGCGGGCTCACTCACATAATAGGCCTCCGCGGTGCATGCTTTGGCTGCCGCTGCAGACATAAGGCCTGCAGGGCGTCAGGTAAGGGGGATCCCGTTGGAAAAGGACGACGTCTCCACTCTTGCGGCGTCGCTCCTCGGAGGCGTTGGCGCCGTAGCCATGTTCCTGAGCGCCCTGGCCGTGGCCCTTGGCTGCGGCGCCTGCAGGTACACTATGTACGCCGGGGTCGCCATGCTCCTTGCCTCCGTGGCCTTCTGGGCCGCGCTGCTCGTGCCCCGCGGTGAAAGGGGTGCCGGGGAAGCCTGAAGTAATAGTAGTGGCGGGCGGCTCCTCATCAAGGTTTGGCTCGGACAAGCTGCTGGCCCCCTTCAACGGGAGGCCTCTGATATCAAGGGTTCTTAGCGTGGCCGCGGAGGTGGGCGACGTCATAGTGGTGTCCTCGCGGGAGGAGATCTCAAGGCTTGGCGGGCTCCTGGCCGGCGCGAGGGTTGTCGAGGACCTGCCCCAGCTCCCGTGCGGGGGCCCGCCGAGGGGCGTTGCAAGCGCAATAGGGCACGTGAGCTCGGACCGCGTGCTCGTAATGCCGGGCGACGCGGCGTGGGCGACGACAGGAAGCCTTGAGGCCCTGCTCAGGCAGTGCGCCGAGAGGCTCGCCTCGCCTCTGATGAGCGGGGGCCTCGTCAACCCCTCCTTCGTCTGCGGCCCCACAGGCCTGCTGAGGGAGGCCGTGGACCTCATGTGCTCTAAGGCGTCGCTCGGGCTAAGGGCGAGGATGACGGACCTGCTGAGGTCCTCAAGTTCTAGGCTCGTTGGCGCCTCGCCGCTGGGCGGCCAGGCCAGGTTCTATGACCTTGACGTCCCGGGCGACAGGCCTCCGAGGTCGAGGGGGCCGCGGAGGACCGTTGAGCTCGACCCGACCGCCTACAGGAAGGCAGTCTCGCTGGCAGCTGCTGGCGACGTTCAGGGGGCGGCCCTGGCCTTCCGAGAGGAGTCGGCGGCCTACAGGCGGCTGAGGGTGTGGCACCTCGAGCTCCACTCACTGCTTGACGCCCAGGCCCTTGGACTTGACGTGGCCAGGAGGGTCGAGAGGCTGAGGGCCCTGCTCAGGAGACCCTCTCTATCCTGACGGCCGTCACCTTGTACTCCGGTATGTGGGATATCCTGTCGACCGCAGGCGAGACCACGTAGTTAATTGAGGCCTCGGGGTGGTGCACCGTGGCGAAGGCTGTGCCCCTGGAGACCCTCCTTGATATCCTCGCCCTGACCACCGCTGAGCCCCACCTGCTGGTGACCCTGACCATGTCGCCGTCGCCTATGCCCAGGGCCCTGGCGTCGTCCTCACTTATCTCTATGAAGTCCTCGGGCTCTATGACCTGGTCCCCGGTGCGCCTCGTCATGGAGCCCATGTTGAAGTGGTAGAGGGTCCTGCCGGTTATCAGCGTGAACGGGTACTCCTCCGTTGGCTGCTCCGGCGACGGTATGTAGGCCACGGGCCTCAGCCTGGCCCTCCTGCCTACGGTGAACTGGTTAACGTGGAGCACCTTGACCGGCGGGGCGTCGAGGCCTGGGGTTGGGTAGGGCAGGCCCCCCTCCCTCTCCAGCCTCTCGTAAGTTATGCCGTAGACCGCCGGCCACGCGGACCTTATCTCGTTCCACACGTCCTCGGGCGACGAGTACCTGAAGTAGTCCCCGTAACCCATGGCTTTGGCCAGCCTAATTATTATCTGCCAGTCGGGCAGGGACTCGCCCAGGGGCTCTATGACCTTCCTCACCCTCTGGATCCTCCTCTCGGCGTTGGTGAAGGTGCCCTCCTTCTCAAAGGAGCTGGCCGCCGGCAGGAAGACGTGGGCGTACCTGGAGGTCTCGTTGTGGAACATGTCAACAAGCACTAGGAGCTCCAGCTTTGAGAGCGCCCTCTCGGTCATCTCCCTGTACGGGTGCGACATGACCACGTCCTCGCCGAACACTATGAGCGCCTTCAGGTCACCCCTCATGGCAGCGTCGACCATCTCGATGCCGTCGAGCCCGGGGTTGGGGTTAAGCCTGACCCCCCAAAGCTTCTCAAACCTCTCCAAGTTCTGGGCCAGCGGCACCGAGCCGGGCAGCTTCTTAGGGTGGTCCCCCATTATAGCAGTGCCCTGGACGTTGTTCTTGCCCCTCAGCGGCATGAGGCCTGAGCCCGGCCTGCCAACGTTGCCCGTGAGGAGCGCGAGGTCTATGAGCTGATATATGATCTCCGTCCCCTGTATGTGCTCGGTGGCGCCGAGGCCCCAGAATATCATTGAGGGCCTGTTAGTTGCGTAGAGCCTCGCCGCCTCCCTTATTAGGTTTGCCTTAACCCCTGTTATCCTCTCAGCGAACTCAGGCGTGTAGTTCCTGACTACGTCCTCGAACTCCTCAAGGCCGTCGACCCTCTCTGCCACGAACTCCCTGTCTATGAGGCCCTCGCTTATTATCACGTTAGCCATTGCATTAAAGAGCACCACGTCGGTGCCAGGCCTCAGGGCCAGGTGGTAGTCGGCGTACTCAGCGATCTCCGTCCTCCTTGGGTCCACGACTATCAGCTTCACCTTGCCCTGCTCCGCGAGCAGCTTGATCCTGTTCCCTATGACCGGGTGGTTCTCGGTGGTGTTAGAGCCCACGACCATTATTGTCCTGGCCAGGTCTATGTCCTCAAACGTGTTTGTGGCGCCTCCCGTGCCCAACATGTCCTCAAGGCCCTGGGCGGAGGGCTCGTGGCAGACCCTCGCGCAGCTGTCAACGTTGTTCGTTCCCAGCACCACCCTGGCAAACCTGCCGGCCAGGTACTCCTCCTCGTTAGTTACCCTCGCACCTACAAGTACCCCCACGCTGCCCGGGCCGTACTTGGCCAGTATCTCCTTCAGCCTTGAGGCGACGAAGCCTATCGCCTCGTCCCAGCTGACCTCGCGCCACTCGCCGTTGACCTTGATCAGCGGCCTCAGCACTCTGTCCTGTGAATATATGTAGTCCCACGCGTACCTGCCCTTGACGCAGAGGTTCCCCCTGTTCACAACTGACGTCCTGGACGGCCTGACGTCCACTATCCTCCCGTCCTTGACTCCGACGTCAAGCTCACAGCCGACGCCGCAGTAGGGACACGTTGTCTTGACCCACGAGTCCGGCCACCCGTAGATCAGCACGCTCCTGTCCTCAAGGGCCCCCGTGGGGCAGACGTCGACGCAGAGGCCACAGCTCACGCAGGAGCTGTGGGCGAAGTCAGGGCCGTCTGGCCTTATCATTATCCTGCCGCCGCGGCCCCACGCCCTCCAGACGTGGTAGCCCTGAACCTCGTCGCAGGCCTTCACGCACCTGAAGCACTTGATGCACCTGTTCATGTCAACGACTATGTAGGGGTGCGAGAGGTCCACGAGGTCCTGCCTCTCGGTTCCCTGAGGCTCAACGCCGTACTTGCTCATAGCCACGTGGAACTCCTTGAACGGGTACCTGGCGTAAGCGTCCCTTGGGTAGCTCCTTGCCAGGAGCCTCAGCACCTCCCTCCTAACCTGGTTCACCTGCTCGCTGTCGGTCCTGACTTCCATGCCGTCCTGGACCTTAGTGGTGCAGCTGGTCACCAGCCTGCCGTTTACCTCGACGACGCACAGCCTACACGACCCCTGGGGGCCAAGCCTGTCGTCGTAGCATAGGCTTGGCACGTAGTAGCCGAGCCTCCTGAGGGCCTCGAGGAGGCTCAGGTTGCCATCAACTTCATGCTCGACGCCGTTAACCTTAATCCTGACTGCCACCCCGCTCACCCCCTGACCATTTCGTCCGCCCCCTTCGCCAGGAACGAGAGTATGGCGTCGCCCGTGGCCTGGCCGTGGCCGCAGAGGCTGGCAGCTCTCATTGCCGTGGCTATTGACTTCAGCTCGTCCGCCTCAGCGGGAGTCAGGTATCCCCTGCTGAGGGCCTCCTCCAATATCTCGTCAGCCCTGGCCGTGCCGAGCCTGCACGGGAAGCACTTGCCGCACGACTCGAAGGAGGCGAAGTGAACGATCTCGTGAAGCGCCTCAAGCATACTGGTGTCGTCGCTGAAAGCTATGACGTTGCCGTGGCCCAGGCTGGCCCCTATGGCCCTCAGCTCCTCCACGCCGAGCTTCACGTCAAGCTCTGAGGGGAGCACAGGCCCCGCGAGGGGTCCCCCAACCACCAGGAACTTCAGCTTCCCGAACCTCACCCCCCCTCCCATGTCGTAGACCACCTCCCTGAGGCTGACGCCGAACTCGACCTCGTAGAGGCCAGGCCTCGAGAACGTTGAGCTCAGGCTAAGCACCTTGGTCCCCCTGCTCCTGCTGAAGCCCAGCTCCGCGTAGGCATCGCCTCCGTTCTCTATTATCCAGGGGACGCTGGAGAGCGTCTCCACGTTGTTCACAACTGTCGGCATGCCGAATAGCCCCCTCTCGGTTGGGTAAGGAGGCCTCGGGGTGGGCTCGGGCCTCCTGCCCATTATGGCGTTTATCATAGCGGTCTCCTCGCCCACAACGTAGGAGCCCCTGCCCACGTGGACCTCAAGTTCAACGTTAGGCCCCCTGCTGGCCTTGCTTCCTATGTAGCCGGCCTCCCTGACCTCCTCTACTGCCCTCCTCACCGCAGCCACAGCGCCCGGGTACTCCCTCCTTATGTAGAAGTAAACCTTGCCTGCGCCTATTGCATAGGCAGCTATCAGCGCGCCCTCAATAACAAGGTAAGGGTCCCACTCCATGAGGAACCTGTCCACGTAGGCCCCCGCGTCCCCCTCGTCCCCGTTGACGACGACGTACTTGGTTGGCGCCGCCTGCCTCATGGCTGACTCCCACTTGAGGCCCGTTGGGAAGTAAGCGCCTCCCCTGCCCCTGAGCTGGGACCTCTTTACCTCATCAATGACCTCGGCCTGGGGCATGGAGAGGGCCCTCTCCAGGCCCCTCATGCCGCCGAGCTGAAGGTACTGCTGCAGCGACCTGACCGGCCCGTCCACTATGTGCCTGAGCACTATGGCCTTCCTGGACCTGACCTCAACCCTTGGAAGGTCGCGGGTCAGAGTGCTTGAGGGCCCGGCGTAGCACTTGCCGAGGCAGTAGGTGGGCGGCTGCTGTGCCACAGCCTTCTTCCAGGCCTCAGGGTTGAGGGACCTGGCCGCGTAACACGCCAGACCCCTGCAGTGCTCCTCGCCCACGGCAACCTTGTAGAAGGAGTAGAAGGAGTCGACCTCAGGCCTTAGAATGACCTTTGCGGGCAACCTTCACTCCGGCTCTGTGTGAGGTGATCTAACTTAATATTGTTAAGCCTTTTTGCCATATGCTATCCCAGCTAAGGGTTTGAGGGGTTTCAATCAGCGATTTTAATGGTGTTTTAATTATAACCTCTAGAAATTTTAACTCTAACAGGTTAAGTTTAAATTTAAGGCCTGCACACCACCCTTTGGTGGTTATCACGAGGCCTGCGCTGCTGGTGGCCGCGGTCATTATCATAGTTATTGTCATAGGGGCCTCGGTGGCCCTCGTGGTCAGCCATGGCAGCAGCTCGGTGAGCGTCGGGAGCATATCGGTTGGCGTCTCCTCCTTCGACGCCTACA
Organism: Acidilobus saccharovorans 345-15; assembly: GCF_000144915.1. Classification (NCBI taxonomy): domain Archaea; kingdom Thermoproteati; phylum Thermoproteota; class Thermoprotei; order Acidilobales; family Acidilobaceae; genus Acidilobus; species Acidilobus saccharovorans. Next base: position 1,378,964 of record NC_014374.1, on the reverse strand, counting down.
GGGTTGACCCGTCGATATCAAACGTCCCCGTCAAGGTTAACTACGTGATTTACTCGCTCACGCCCTCGCTCTTCGACGCCCTGCTCAGGGGCGAGGTTGACATAGCCATACTGCCAGCTGACCTGGCCGGGCTGGCCCTGCTGCAGAGCAACAACACCTACGTGGTCGCCGTCGACTTCCCGCTATTCCAGGGAATAGTTGTGCCCGCGGGCTCGAACATAACTTCGCCGGCCCAGCTGGCAGGCAAGACAGTCGCCATACCCGTGGGCACGGGCACCTACTACCTCTTCGTGATAATGATGAAGGAGCTCTACAACCTAACCGTGTCGCCTAACCTGACGGGCCCCGACGTGGTCCACGTCATAAACGCCGCCCCAGGGAACGTCATAGACGCCGTGCTCACAGGCTCGGCCCAGGCGGGCGTCATATGGCAGCCCATGCTGGCCGAGGCGGTGGAGCTCTACCACATGAGGGTCATAGCCACCTACCAGGAGATGTGGCACAACCTGACCGGGCAGGAGACGGCTCCTTTCCTCGTCTGGGTGGCCACGTCAAAGCTTGTCAGCAACAGGCACCTGCTGGTCAACGTGCTCACCCTGCACGCTGAGTCGGCCGAGGCCTGGGACCACAACGAGAGCCTGGCGGCCCTCGCCCTTGAGAAGCTCTACGGCGTGCCCGGCAACGTGTCCCAGCTGGTGTGGGCCTCCACCAACGACACCCCAACGTCTGTCTGCATAAACCAGCAGGAGTACCAGGAGCTGGTGTCCGAGTGGCAGTACCTGGTCAGGTCAGGCTTCTTCACAGCGATGCCCAACACCTCAAGGATATTAACGTGCAGCGACCTGGGGCTCAGCTGACATGACCGCCAGAAGGGCTGCCGGCTACCTGCTAGGCGTCGCCCTGGTGATAGCGGTCTGGCAGCTCTCCTCCGAGCTCTCCTCAGGCCTCATACCTGGCCCCGCGCCCGCCATCAGGTACCTTGCAGCCCACCCAGCCGAGGCCGCGTGGAGCACCGCGGTAACACTTATTGACGCCATAGGGGGGTATGCCGTGGCCTCTGCCATGGCCGTCGCCGGGGTGGCCGTCTACGAGCTCGGCGACCTTGGCGAGTCAACGGTTGAGACCGTCAGGGAGATACTACACAGCGTCACCCCAGTGGCCTGGAGCCTGGCCCTGCTCATACTGCTCGGTTTCTCAAGCAGGCTCGTGCCCATACTGGTCAGCGGCCTCTCGGCGTTCCCTCCCCTTGAGACCTCGCTTATAGAGGGCCTCAACGCCTCAAGGGCAAGGTTCGGGGACCTGGCGGCCGCCCTGGGGCTCAGGGGGCTCAGGAGGCTCGCCTACATAGACCTACCGGCCTCCGTCCCCTACTTCGCCTCAGGCTCCAGGTCAGCCCTGGGCGTGGCCCTCATAGTGTCCCCCGTGGCCGAGGCCTTCGGCACGGCCGGGGGCATAGGGTACGGGCTCTACCTCTTCTTCGAGCTCCACCAGTACGCCGCCTTCGAGGCCTGGTCCCTGCTGCTGGTGCTCGTCATGGTTATCATTGACCTGGGCGCCCTGAGGCCCATAGAGAGGTGGGCCATGAAGTGGATGGAGTGACAGCGCTGGTCAGGGACGTGTCAAAGGCCTTCGGTAGGGTCGCAGTCCTGCAGCGGGTCAGCCTTGAGGCCAGGGCGGGCGAGGTCCACGCCGTGGTCGGGCCAAACGGTGTCGGCAAGACCACGCTGCTCAGGATAATAGCTGGCATAATAAGGCCTGACGAGGGCCTCGTCAAGGTGGAGGGAAGGGTCTCGCTGGTTCCCCAGGGCGACTCACTCCTGCCGTGGAGGTCAGCGCTGAGAAACATAACGCTGCCCCTGGAGGTCGCCGGCATGCCCATGGAGAGGGCCAGGGAGGAGGCAGTTAAGATAGCTGAGAGGCTCGGCATAACCAGGTTCCTGGGCTCATACCCCAGGGAGCTCAGCGGCGGCACCAGGAGGAAGGTGGCTATAGCCAGGTCCCTGATCACAGACCCTGACGTGCTCCTCCTCGACGAGCCCTACACGGGCCTCGACCTGGAGGCCGTCAGGTCGCTCAACGACATAGTCAGGTCGCTGGCGCGCGAGGGGAAGACAATTATAATCGTGAGCCACCAGATCGAGGAGACGGCCCAGGTGGCCGACGTGGTCACTGCTATAGCTGGAAGGCCAGGCAGGGTGGTAGCCCACGAGGACCTAAGGAAGGTCCCGCCAAGCGGGAGGGCTGAGCTGATAAGGAAGGCCGCGGGGTGGTCATGATGGCCCTGAGGGACCTGAGGCAGTACCTGGACCTCCTCGAGTCCAGGGGGATGCTGAGGAGGGTTAAGGCCAGGGTCTCCCCAGTGCTTGAGATACCCGAGATCCTGAGGAGGCTCATGAGGTCAGGGGGGCCCGCGGTGCTCTTTGAGGACGTCGAGGGGAGCCCAGGGTGGAGGGTCGCGGGCAACATATTCTGCTGCGAGGACGCGGTGAAGCTTGGCCTCGGCGTCAGCAGCCTTGACGAGCTCGGGTCCAGGATGCCGTCCCCGGCTGACGTAATCAGGGGCAACGTGACCTCCCTGCTCAGGGCGGCCTCATATCTGCCGAGGCAGGGGAGGCCCGACTTCGAGGAGAGGCCGGACCTGAGGCTTACAGACCTCCCGGCCTTTAAGACGTGGCCCAAGGACGGGGGCAGGTACCTCACCTACGCGCTGCTCGTGCACAGGGAGTCCGGCGAGCTGGGCGAGTCGACCAACTTCGGCGTCTACAGGGTCATGATAGTAAATGAGAGGGAGGCCGTGGTCCACTGGCAGACCTACAAGAGGGGCTACGCTGAGGAGGCCAGGGCGAGGGAGAGGGGCGAGGGCAGGATGCCGGCGGCCCTAGTGATAGGCGCTGACCCGGGCACGCTGCTGGCCGGAGTGATGCCCGCGCCATACCCACTTGACAAGTACCTAGTGGCCGGCTCGCTGAGGGGGGAGGGCGTCGAGGTGCACCAGCTCCCCAACGGCATAAGGGTGCCCGCCCACGCCGAGGTCGTGCTTGAGGGCTACATAGACCTGGAGGACCTGAGGCCGGAGGGGCCCTTCGGGGACCACGTCGGGTTCTACGACAGGCCCGACAGGCAGTTCCCGACCTTCAAGCTTGAGAGGGCCTACGCGAGGCCCGACCCCATCTACTACGGCACGGTCGTGGGAAGGCCACCCATGGAGGACTCCGTGATAGCCAAGGTGGTGGAGAGGACCTTCCTGCCCCTGATCAGGTACCTCTTCCCAGAGGTGGTTGACGTCTCGTTCCCGGCGGAGGGGTGGGTCCAGGGGCTGGCCGTAGTGTCAATAAGGAAGAGGTTCCCAGGCGAGGCCGTGAGGGTCGCCATGGGCCTCCTGGGCACCGGCCAGATGTCGCTCACAAAGATAATAATTGTGGTTGACAGCGACGTGAACCCGCACGACCTGGGGCAGGTAACCTGGGCGGTCTCAAGCTTCGTGGACCCCTCGAGGGACGTCATAGTAGTGCCCCAGGCCCCTGCCGACGAGCTCGACGTCTCCTACCTGCCGAGGAGGAGGGTGGGCAGCAAGCTGATAGTTGACGCCACCAGGAAGCTGAAGGACGAGACTGGAGGGGAGCCCCCGGAGGAGCTGGAGCCCGACAGGGACACCGTGGAGCTTGTGAACAGGAGGTGGGCCGAGTACGGCCTGTAGCCTGAGGAAGTACTTTACCGCGACCAGGCCATGGTCGCTCCTCAACAGCCTCACCAGGGCAGTGGTGGGCGGCGTGATAGCTATGAGCTACTTCTGCGGCTTCAGGCCAATGTCCATAGCGCTCACGGCAATGGTGGCCTTAGGGGTCGTCTCGTTCCAGGCGGCTGAGAACGTGCTGAACGATTATTTTGACACTGTCAGGGGCGTGGACGCCCCCGGGGCCCCGGGCGTAATGATGAGGCCGCACAGCTTCTACGGCCTTGGCATAGACCTGGGGAGACTCAAGGCCTTCGGGGCATCGCTCTTCGCCTTCGGCTCCGCCCTCGTGGCCATCGCTACCCTGGCCTTCAACAGGCCGCTGCTGCCCCTCTTCCTGGCCGTGGGCGCCTTCCTGCTTTTCTGTTACAGCGGCCCAGTAGGGCTTAAGTACATGGGGCTGGGCGAGCTTGACGTCTTCGTGACAGCAGTCCTAATGATAGTGGGCGCCGCCTACACCGTATCCGGCGCGCTCTCCCTCAGGGAGGCCGTCCTCTCGCTGCCAATGGCCTTCATAACCTCCTCTGTGGTGCTGGCTGACAACATAAGGGACTACGAGTGGGACAAGGCCCATGGGGTGAGGACCCTGCCCGTCAGGGTAGGCAAGGCAGCTGCGTCCTGGCTTTACGCTGCCATGGTGCTGACGTCCCTGCTGCTCCCGGCGGCCCTGCTCTGGCCCTGGGGGCTGCTCACCCTGGCAGTGGCCCCCGCCGCGGTGCCGGCCGTGCTGACGGTGTTAGGCGTCAGGAGCGAGCCCCTGTTGAAGGCCAACAGGTACAGGTTCTACGTCACCGTCCTCCTGGCCACGGCCTACTCCATTGCAATAGCCCTGTCGTCCCACCCCTGAAGCCTTTAAATTTTAGCGGGACCACCTGCTGAGCGGCGATGTAATTGGCAGTTACCTTCCCAAAGGACTTCCTGTTCGGCTGGTCCCAGGCGGGCTTCCAGTCCGAGATGGGGACCCCAGGCAGCGAGGACCCGAACAGCGACTGGTACGCCTGGGTCCACGACCGCGAGAACATAGCCGCCGGCCTCGTGAGCGGGGACTTCCCTGAGAACGGCCCCGGCTACTGGGGCAACTACAGGAAGTTCCACGACGCCGCCCAGGCGATGGGGCTTACAGCCGCCAGGATAGGGGTCGAGTGGAGCAGGATATTCCCAAGGCCTACCTTCGACGTCAAGGTGGACGCCGAGGTCAAGGGTGACGACGTGCTGTCAGTCTATGTAAGCGAGGGCGCGCTGGAGCAGCTGGACAAGATGGCCAACAGGGACGCCATTAACCACTACAGGGAGATGTTCAGCGACCTCAGGTCAAGGGGGATAACGTTCATACTGAACCTCTACCACTGGCCCCTGCCCCTCTGGCTCCACGACCCCATAGCGATAAGGAGAGGGAACCTCTCGGCACCCTCGGGCTGGCTTGACGTGAGGACCGTCATAGAGTTCGCCAAGTTCTCGGCCTACGTAGCCTGGAAGCTTGACGACCTGGTCTACATGTACTCAACCATGAATGAGCCAAACGTTGTCTGGGGGCTCGGCTACGCTGCCGTCAAGTCCGGCTTCCCGCCCGGCTACCTGTGCCTCGAGTGCGCTGGGAGGGCCATGAAGAACCTGGTGCAGGCCCACGCCAGGGCTTATGACGCGGTGAAGGCAATCACCAAGAAGCCCGTTGGGGTCATCTACGCCAACTCCGACTTCACGCCGCTCACCGACGCCGACAGGGAGGCCGCTGAGAGGGCTAAGTTTGACAACAGGTGGGCGTTCTTTGACGCCGTGGTAAGGGGGCAGCTCGGGGGCTCCACGAGGGATGACCTTAAAGGAAGGCTTGACTGGATAGGAGTTAATTACTACACTAGGCAGGTCGTGAGGGCAAGGGGAAGCGGATATGAAATAGTGCCCGGCTACGGCCACGGCTGCGAGCCCAACGGCGTGAGCCCGGCCGGGAGGCCGTGCAGCGACTTCGGCTGGGAGTTCTACCCTGAGGGCCTCTATAATGTGCTGAAGGAGTACTGGGACCGGTACCACCTGCCGCTGCTCGTAACTGAGAACGGCATAGCTGACGAGGGCGACTACCAGAGGCCCTACTACCTCGTCTCCCACGTGTACCAGGTGCACAGGGCCCTGCAGGACGGCGTCAACGTGATTGGCTACCTGCACTGGTCCCTGGCGGACAACTACGAGTGGGCCTCGGGCTTCAGCAAGAGGTTCGGGCTCCTCATGGTTGACTACTCGACCAAGAGGCTCCACTGGAGGCCCTCGGCATTCATATACAGGGAGATAGCCAAAAGCAGGGCGATAACGGACGAGATAGAGCACCTGAACTCAGTGCCCCCGCTCAGGGGCCTGAGCCCGGGGCACAGGTGACGGGCCCCGGGCAGCAGCCCAGCGCCTGGTGATGCCGCCCACCACAGCCTTCACTTGCCCTCAAGCCTTCTGCCGTAAAGGTAGACCCCTGAGCCCGCCAGGGCTATAACGTTGGCTATGATACACGTGAGCGCCGTGCCGACCCTCAGCGACGCGGGGAAGAGGGAGGCCGCCACGACTGCCGAGAGCCCTCCCATTATTCTGCCCACCACGAACACCACGTTGGTCGCCGTGGCCCTGTACTCGGCCGGGTAAGTCTCGCCTGCCCACACTCCGGCGTAGCCGAAGTAGCCGGTGAAGAAGAACATGAGGGCCAGGGCCAGGGCCCCGAGGAGGCCGCGGTAGGCAGGTATGAGGAGCGCCGAGGAGGCGAGGCCCATGGCGGCGAACGCGGCCTGGACGGGCAGCCTCCCATACCTGTCTGACAGGTACCCCGCCAGCGTGAAGCTAGCCAGCCCCAGGAGCGAGAGGCCCATGAGCAGCCCCTGGCCCAGCCCCATGCTGGGCAGGAAGGATGGGGTCACCGAGAGCAGGGGCACGGAGAACATGAAGGCCCCGGCGACTATGGCAGTGAGGCCAACAGTTACGACTGCGAGCCCCCTGCCCATCCTGGCCATGCTTGAGGCCGGCCTGGCCCACCTCCTGGCGGTCTCAGGGACCAGCAGCGAGGCGGCGAGCGAGGCCACAAGGCTTACGGCGCCGACTGTGAGGAAGTAAGGCCTCCAGTACCTGACCAGGGCAAAAGTGACGACGTCAAGCAGGAATCCAACGAAGTAGAGGCCCTGCATGAACCCCCCGAAGACCCCCTTGGAGGACCTGAGGACCTCAACCACAACGGCGTAGGAGACCCCGTTCAGCGAGTTCACCCCAACGCCGACCAGGAACCACAGGGCGTAGAGCTCCCAGAGGGCCCTCATGAACGACGCCATCAGCACCGAGGCCCCGAAGAGGATGGACGATATCATTATGGCCGGCCTCCTCCCGAGCCTGTCAGCCACGTAGCCAATCATGACGCCCCCCGCTGCGCCTCCTATGAAGCTCAGCAGCACCGCGACGAGGACCAGGGACGGCGGCTCCGAGAGGTACTCCGAGAGCTGGCTGACCGCCAGCGAGATCGAGAAGACGGCGTAAGCCGAGAGCATGAAGGGCACTAGGACCCCGACAAGGGCTGACCTTGAGCTCAACCAGGAGCCCACAGGGATGTGTGAGTTCTAGATATATTAGTTTACCTCATTATGTCGCGTCACCTGACGAGTATCACGGTGACCGGCGCGTGGGCCGCCACGGCCATTGCCACCGAGCCGACGTTTATGTCGCCATTTATGCTGGTCCCCCGGGCCCCCATTATTACAGCGTCGTATGAGCCCTCAGCTATGGCCTTCAGTATCTCGTTGGCGACGCTTGACGTGGAGGGGTCATAACTTACTGCCTTAAACGTTATCTCCGCCCTGCCCGAGGCCTTCTCCTCAACCTGCTTCCTCACGGACTCGACCCTTGAGGCGTCGGGGCACACGAAGAGGACTGTTATCCTGGAGCCGTACCTCATCGCAAAGTCTATGGCCAGGTCGAGGGCCTTCATGCTCGAGCCTGAGCCGTCGACAGGCACCAGGAGCTCCTTAAGCCAGAAGCTGACCGTGTAGCTCGGCTCGCCGCTTCCCTGTTCGCTCAAGCTCTCACCCCCTTAGCTGACTGCGACAGGGCCTCAAGGGCTGGCAGGCCCTCGCCGGAGAGGAATGCCAGGAACGCCGCGGCCCCGGTGGAGACGTGGACCCTGGAGTTGCTGGCGCCAGGTTCAAGGCCGCTGAGGGCGGCCACGTGGCCCCCTCCGATTACCGTGTACCCCTTGCCCTCCATGGCGGCCCTGAGGACGGCCATTGTGCCCTCCCTGAACTGGGGGAGCTCGACGACGCCCATGGGCCCCCTTATCACTGTGAGGCCCGCGTCCTCAATCATTGATGAGTAGACCTCGACCGTGCCGCTGCCTATGTCCATTATCAGCCCGCTCACCCTGCCCAAGGGTTCCTCCCTCACCTCGCCGCCGGCCATCACCCTGTAGTCCATGGGCACCTCTATGGGGGCCCCGCTCATTAATATCCTCCTTGCCCTGGGGAGAAGCGCCAGGGCCCCCGACCTCTCGAGGGCCTCCATGCTCTGTATGCTCAGCATTACGCCCTTGGCCACGGCGAACAGCTCGCCCACCAGCCCTCCCGTGAGTATCCTGTCTGCCAGCCTGTTCCTCACCAGGTTCTCTATGACCTTGAGGGTGTCGGCCACCTTAGCGCCTCCCAGCACGAAGACCTTTGGCCCCAGGGACCTGTCGAGCACCTTTGCCAGCGCCCTGACCTCGCTCTCCATGAGCCTCCCCGCGGCTGACGGCAGCACCAGGGGGAAGCCCACCACACTGGGCTGGCTCCTGTGGGCCGTGGCGAAGGCGTCGTTAACGTAGTAGTTGAAGAGGGGCGAGAGGTACCTGACCAGGAACGTGTTGGCCTGCTGCCTCGGGGGCGACTCGACCAGCTCCTCAGAGGCGAACCTGACGTTCTCAAGCATGGCCACCTCCCCCTGCCCCAGCGACCTTATGGACTGCCTCGCGTAGGGGCCCATGACGTCCTCTATGAACTTCACCTCAACCCCCAGGTACCTCGAGAGGACCTTGGCGTGCTGTGAGAGGCTCACGAAGTCTCTCCCGCCCGGCCTGCCCTGGTGCGACATGAGGACGACGCTGTTCCCCTCGTCTACGAGCTCCCTTACCGTCTGGAGGTGGGCCCTTATCCTTGAGTCGTCCATAAGCATGCCCGAGTCGTTAACCGGGGAGTTAAAGTCGACCCTGACCAGCACCTTGGAGTTCCTGGGCCTCAGGTCGTCAAGGGTAGGTATCAGCTGGTCGCCAAGCTGGATCAGCAGCGACACCCAGAGTTCCTTAAAAGGGGAGGAAGTTAAAGGCCTGAGGTCGCCGCCCGTTTAAACTATGGCGCTGACATCATGGCCAGAGTCACGTACCTGAGCCACCTGTCCCTTGAGTCCTCCTTCCTGGAGTCCCCCTGGGACCTCCTGCTCATTTTATCACCAGTCTTACTAACCTATTCTGAACTTTTAATATGTTTGTTATAACTTATGAATACATATTATTAAACATTAATGAATACAGAAAGAAATCTAATAACCTCTATTAATGCCCTGCCCTGCGCCTGCTGCCTAAATAAAAGCCAATCAATATGCCTACTATGGCTGCGGCCGCAGCTAAGTAAATGGAGTTGGCCTCCTGACGCCCTGCAGACGTTGCCTTGACTGAGCTGGTGATGATAGATGTCATAATAGTTGTTGTGGTTGTGGTGCTAGTTAATGCCATAGGTGAAGCCGTCTGGGTCACTACCTTCGTTACAGTGGTTGTGGCCTCCAGCGGCACTAGGAACCCAAAGGAGTAGAGCCTGTACCACGCGGTTACGCTGACGTCCACAGGGGGCCACTTCAGCGAGGTGTACTCCATTCCTAGCTCGATGTCGTTGAGGTACATGTCGTTAAAGCTGTAGTTCCACAGCCTATCGTAGAGCTGGCCCGCGTCGCCGAGCAGCTGGGTCAGCGGAACCTCTATGGAGCCGCTGCTCACCGGAGGGCTGAGGACCATCGCTATGTATGTCCACGGTATGCTCCTGGCCACGTAGGCCTGCCACGTCGCGTTCACAGGAGTTCCATTTATGAAGGTCGGCACGTAGAATGTCGCGTTGGGAGCGGGGTAACCCATGGGGTTGAAGCCGGGGGTGTGGTAGAACCACACCATGACCTCTAGGTCCCCTGATGTGACTGAGGATGGCTCATAGCTCCTGGTGACCCAGATGTCGAAGGAGAAGTCGCCCCTGCCGTTAGTGAAGTTAAGGGTGTAGTTAAGGTAGGCCAGTATGGGGGGCAGGCGGCCCACCATTTGTGGCAGCTGCAGGTAGGGGGACTCCCCTGTGACCGTCTGCCCCCAGGGCTTGTAGCCGTACATGATCTCAGGGTAGCCCATGACGGTGTCATAAATGTCTGACGCGGTGGCACTGCTGACGTTTACGTAAGCTGAGACGTGCGTCCTGCAGGCCCTTACTGTGACATCCCCGCCTCCGCTTCTGGTGTTCCAGACGTCTGTCATAATCACAGCGCTTACCTCTGAAGGCAACGTGAGGTTGAGCTGAGCGTACGGGCCGCCAGGGGCCTGCGATACTGCTATGCATGGAACTGCCTGAAGCTGAGTTGCATTAGTCGCTGGCACCAGCTGTATGTTATCCCATCCACCTATCCCTTGGCCCCTTGCCACTGGCCCTGCTGAACACTGCGAACTTAGGAAGCCGACAAGAACTAAAGGCACGACTATCACGGCAAGAAAAACAAAAATGCGTTTAGGCAATTAGTTCACCCTTAGGAGCCCTTTCATCTTCTCCTAAGGGCCAGAACGGCCGCCACTATCACAATTATTATTACTACTACAGCGATGCCTATGTAGAGCCCTGTGTATGAAGGCTTCTTGCTGGGCACGGGCGTTGAAGTAGTTGTAGGTGTTGTGGTTGTTGACGTAGTAGATGTAGTTGATGTAGTACTGGTGGTTGTGGTTGTTGAGGTGGTGGTCGTGGTGGTAGACGTGGTTGTCGTTGTGGTAGGTGTTGTGGTTGTTGAGGTGGTGGTCGTAATTGTGACCCCCTTGGGGTACAGGTGCACTAACACGTAGGCGTTGCCTGGGTTGTCCCATGGGGCTGGCGGGAAGAGGTAGCCCGTGGTCTCGTTGGGCCATCCCTGCCAGTACGTGGTTGAGTACTCGTACCATATACCGTTAGTTAACAGCGGTATGACGGGCGTGTAGTTTAACAGTATGGTTAGCAGGTTGTCGTAGAGCGGCATGAGGGCGCTCATGTTGTCTGGGTTTATTGTGTATATCTCCCTCATGTCGTTGTAGGCCTGCCACGCGGCCGTGTTGTTGAACCTCTCCATGTCAGCCCACGCCCAGCTGCCGACTGGCGCTGTGCCCGTGGTCCAGAGGAAGTACTCAAACCAGGTGTTGGGTATTACGCCCGACCATGACCACATCAGTGACATCGAGTACTCGCCCTCCGCCACATCGCTGTACCACTGGCTGTATGATGGGAACACCGTTGAGGCGTCAATCCCTATCTTAGACAGGTTCTGGGCTATGAGCTGGGCGTCCGTCATCCAGTCGGTCCAGCCGTAGGGCACTATTATTGTGGCGTTAACAACCCATCCCTGCGGCGTCACCCAGTAGCCCTGCGAGTTCATGTGCCAGCCGTACTCCTTAGCCACCTCGTCCATGAGGAGCTTGGCCTCGGTTAAGTTGAAGGTCCAGCCGTACTTCTGTACTATGCTCATGTTTATGTACCTGCCCCACGCCTTGCTGTAGATGTTGTATGGCGCGAAGAAGCCGAATCCGTTGCTTATGTTAGCTGGCTCCTCCTGCCCGTTCTCCCCTACCTGGGCCAGCTGCTCAGTGTTTATGGCATATGCTATTGCCCTCCTCACGAGGGTTATGTTGTACGGCGGGTACATCTCATTTATGAGGAGCGTCACCCACGGGCCCTCCTGCAGGTTCCATGGAGCGTGGCTCAGGTAGGTGTATATACCGTTGGTCCTGAGCTGCCACACGTTGGTCAGGAAGTAGCCGCCCCACGTCATCTCCCCGCTCTCAAACATTGATATGGCCTGTGGATTTGAGGTTATCACTACGTCCGCCAGGTATGTTGGAGCGTATGCGCCGTTGTCAGGCACGTTCCATATGTTCCAGCCCCACCAGCCGCTCCACTTCTTGAAGACTACCTCGCTTGGGGTGTAGGCGTATATCTCATATGGGCCGTCGCCTATCACCTGTGACGTGTTGGGGTTCCAAGTTATTGGGCTCCACTTAGAGGCGTTGGCGAAGAAGTCGCTGAGGCTCGGGTAGAACTCGTGAAGCGGGAGCACCGGGTACGACGGGCTTGTAAGTATCGCAAGTATGTTGCCCCACGGCGGCGACGAGGGTGAGCTGTTGAATATGAACTCGACCTCCTTATTGTTAACTGGCGTGACGTTCAGCAGCGCCCCAGGCCCTGGGGACCACAGCCAGCCCCATGCAAGCGAGGGGTAGTACTTGCCTAGGTAGTACGTGAAGGCAACGTCGTCCGCCGTCACAGGCTGGCCGTCCTGCCAGGTGGCGTTAGGCCATATCCACACGAGAAGCGCGGCCCTCTCCACAGTGCCCGTGGCGTTAGGCCCATAGACCATGGAGGCGGGCACCGTAACTGACGTTACCGTGAAGTTCTCGCCTAGGGCCGGGTAGTACTGCAGCGTCACGGGGGACCAGAGGAACAGCGGCAAGTACACTATGCCCAGCTCCAGCGCGTCTATCACGTTTGCCGTGGAGAACGGGTTGAGCGTGGTTATTGGGCTCCAGCTTACGCCGCCCGCGTACACCGTCTGATCCGGAGGCAGCGAAATCAGCGAGGTCGTAGTCTGGGCCCTGACAGGGCTAAAGTTTACAGCTGGGGCGAGGTACCCTGCCATGGCTATTATGAAGACCGCTATAACTGCTATGCCAAGAAATCCTAAAGACCTGCCTTTCACTCTCTCACTCATGTAGGTATAGAACATTGTGCACAGATTTAAGTGCATGTTTAACTTTGTTAAAGGTATACTTAAAACCACGCAGTCAGTTACACCTAATATACGAGGCGTGAAGATGTTTAGGCTTTCGCCGTTCGTAAAGCACGTACTGTATAAGGGATTGTATTACCTGCTTACGTGGTTCGTGGCGGTGACGGTGGCGTGGATCGTCCCTCGCCTCCTGCCCTACAACGCCGTTGAGATCACGGTCTCGCAGATGGTCAGGTCGCTGACCCAGGGCTCCTCCATGATATCGCCACAGGAGTATAAGGAGATGGTCAACTACATAGAGGGGCTCTTCGGCGCCAACGAGCCGCTGTGGCTGCAGTACGTCCACTTCTGGGAGGACCTGCTCCACGGGAACCTCGGGCCCTCGATAGCGTTCTTCCCAGCCACTGTCAACAAGGTTATAGCTGAGGCGCTGCCCTATGACCTTATATTAATAATACCTTCCACGGTGGTGGCCTGGGTCATTGGCAACATACTGGGGGCCCAGATAGGCTACAGGAAGACGGGCACCATAACTGACAAGGCCTCGATGATAGCCTTTGTGGCTATAAACAATATACCGTTCTTCGTGCTTGGCCTCCTGCTCATACTTGTGTTTGCGGTGGACCTCCACTGGCTCCCTGCCACTGGGTACACGTTTTCAGCGATACCCAGGCTCACCTGGTCCTACCTTCCGATATTCTTCAGGCACTGGATACTGCCTTTCGCCTCTGTAACCATAGTCTCGCTAGGCGGCTGGGTCCTCGGCATGAGGCAGCTCATAATTAACGAGAAGGGAAGCGACTACATGAACTACGGCGAGGCCCTGGGGATCCGCCCCTCGATACTGTCGAGGTACGCCATGAAGAACGCCTTCCTGCCTCAGATAACTGGCCTGGCGCTCAGCCTCGGAACCGTGGTGGGCGGCTCCTACGTGCTCGAGTTCATATTTGGCTACCCTGGCATGGGCTACATAATGGGCATAGCTGCCACAGACAACGACTACCTCACAGTGGCCGGGGTCTTCGTCGTTATAGCGACCGTGGTGCTGCTAGCTAACTACATTGTTGACATACTCTACAGCGTGCTTGACCCCAGGGTCAGGGTGGCCGAGGTAGGGGAGTGATGATGCCTTGAGCAGGAGAATCCCAAGGCCTAAGGTTGAGGTCCAGAGCATCAGGAACTCCCTGCTCTGGTCCCTCCTGAGGGAGAGGTTCTTCCTGGGGGGTGTGATAGTTCTCCTTATAGTAGTAGTCCCCGCCCTCCTGGCCGGCGTGATAGCCCCCTACAAGGACTACCTGGCCCCTGTGGGGCCACTGAACAGCCCCCCGTCGGCTAAGTACTTGTTAGGCACTACGGGCTTCGGGCAGGACGTCTTCTCCCAGCTCCTCTTCGGCACGCAGCACACGCTGTTCGTCGCTACAGTGGCGGCCGTCCTGGCCACTCTCATAGGCCTGGCCATAGGCATCATAGCCGGCTTCATGGGGGGCATACCTGACGCCGTGCTCAACTTCCTTACCAACACGTTCCTAGTCATACCCACCTTTACCATACTCCTGCTGATAGCCTCCATAGTTCACCATCCAGGCCTTCAGCTCGAGGCCGTAATAATAGGCGCGTTCTCGTGGCCCTGGGGGGCGAGGGCCTACAGGAGCTTTGCCCTGAACATGAGGAGCAGGGACTACGTCACCGTCGCCAGGCTCAACGGCATGGGCGGGCTGTCCATAGCCCTCACGGAGATAATGCCTCAGATGCTCCCCTACATAGCTATAATGCTCGTGATGACGCTCAACGGGGCGCTCATGGCAGACGTGGGGCTCGACGCCATAGGGCTTGGCCCCGGGAACACCATAACCCTTGGCCTCATGATAGGCTACGCCTGGGGCTGGGGAGCCCTAGTTTACAATTGGTGGTGGTGGTGGATGCCGCCAGTGGTAGTAATAATTCTCGTGGCAACCTCGCTCACGGCAATAGCAATAGGCATGGACAGGGTGTTTAACCCAAGGCTGAGGGGTGCATGAGGGTTGAAGCTGCTCGAGGTAAGGGACCTCAAGGCGTACTACTTCACGTCGGCCGGCGAGGTCAAGGCCGTGGACGGCGTCTCCTTTGACTTGGAGCAGGGGCAGGTCCTGGGAGTCGTGGGCGAGAGCGGCAGCGGGAAGAGCACGCTTGGAAGCGTCCTGTCAAACACCATGAGGCCCCCGCTTAAGGTGGTCTCGGGCGAGGTCCTGTTCAAGGGCGTGAACATCTTTAAGATGCACCCCGAGGAGCTTAGGAAGGTGAGGGCCGCAGGCATATCCATAATTCCCCAGTACGCCATGAACGCCCTGAACCCGACAAGCAAGATAAGGGATATAGTGAGGGACCTGCTGATATCCCATGAAGTTCCACCTGACGAGTTCGCGTACAGGGTGAAGCTGGCGAGGGAGAGGGCCCTGAAGCTCGGCCTTCCCCCGTGGGTCTTTGACAGGTACGCCATAGAGCTCAGCGGCGGCATGAGGCAGAGGGTGACTATCCTAATAAGCACCCTCCTGGACCCTGAGGTCCTTATAGCGGATGAGCCGACCAGCGCGCTTGACGTGGTGGTGCAGAGGCTGGTAATACAGTACCTGCAGGACCTGGTCAGCGAGGGCTCCATAAAGTCCATGGTGTTCATAACTCACGACATAGCCCTGGTGAATGAGATATCGACAGACATAGCGGTCATGTACGCCGGTCAGATAGTGGAGATGGGCCCTGCGGAGGACGTTATGACAAACCCCAGGCACCCCTACACCAAGGTCCTCATATCAAACATACCCGAGCCGGGGGTCAGGATAGCTAAGAAGCGCGTCGAGGGGCTCAGGGGGGAGCCGCCATCCCTGATATCACCTCCCAGCGGCTGCAGGTTCCACCCCAGGTGCCCGATGGCAAAGGACATATGCTCCCGCCAGGCCCCGCCCACAGTTCACTTAGACGGAGGAAGGAGGGCTGTGACGTGCTGGCTCTACGCCGGAGGAGGTGAGGCTCAGTGAACGGCGAGGGGCTTTACGAGGTTAAGGGCCTCACCAAGGTCTTCAGCACGGGCTTCTTCAGGACAACGAGGATCTACGCGCTTAACAACGTATCATTCAACGTGAGGGAGGGCGAGGTGCTCTCAATTGTGGGCGAGAGCGGCAGCGGGAAGAGCACGCTGCTCAAGATACTGATGAAGGTTGAGAGGCCCACCTCAGGCACCATACTGTACCGCGGCAGGCCGCTGGAGAGGTGGGACAGCAGGGAGTACTGGAAGGAGGTTCAGGCCGTGCTTCAGGACCCCTACTCCTCCTTCAACCCGTTCTACAGGGTTGAGAGGCCCCTCTACATGGCTGCAAAGACTTACATGCCCTCGGCATCCGAGGCCGAGAGGATGAAAGCCATAAGGGAGTCCCTGGAGTTCGTTGGCCTGGACCCCGACGAGACCCTGGGCAAGTACCCGCACCAGCTGAGCGGCGGACAGCTGCAGAGGATAATGATAGCCAGGGCCCTCCTGATAAAGCCCAGGGTGCTCCTGGCCGACGAGATAGTCTCAATGATAGACGCCTCACTAAGGGCCAACGTGCTCAACCTGCTCTACAAGCTCAAGACAGAGGCCGGGGTGTCCGTGCTCTTCGTGACCCACGACCTTGGCCTGGCGTCTTACATAGCAGACAGGATATTGGTGCTCTACAAGGGCGAGATCATGGAGTATGGCGACGTCGACAGCGTCTACAGCAGGCCTGCCCACCCCTACACCCAGCTGCTTATGAAGTCCATACCCCGCGTTACCTCCAAGTGGAGGGACCGCATAACCACGACAACCATAGAGTTCAAGACCGGCTACATAAAGGGCTGCGTCTTCGCCGACAGGTGTCCAATCGCAAGGGATTACTGCAGGTCCAACAAGCCCACGCTGAAGGAGGTTGAGCCGGGCCACTGGGCCTCATGCCATTACGCGCTGGAGGCCCTGAAGTCGGCCCACTGAGGGGTCCGATACCATGCGTGTGAGGCTTCTTTACCTGGCCCTAGCTGTTGGCGTAGTGGCTTTCGCACTGACAGGCCCCCAGGCGGCGGCCTGCAGCCAGTACTACACTATGATACCGAGGGGCAACTACTCGCTCCTCACGCTTGCCGGCGTCAACAACTACAACGCCTACATAGGCGGCCTCCAGGACGGGGCCACTGCAATGATATCCCCCATGCTCTGGAACCTTGTAGGCGGCACAGGCAACGTGACCATGGTGCTCTCAGGAGGGCGCCTTTACGTTTATATTAACGTCACGGGCGTCTCGAGGGCCATCAAGTTCACGCCGGTGGTGGGCTTCCCCGACATAATGTACGGCTGGTACTCCTGGGGGCCCTTCTATACCAGGACCTCAAGCTACGGCTTCCTGAGCCTCCCCATGCCGGCCTCTGAGGTGCCTGACCTCTGGTCCGTGGTGAACTACTCCCTCTCGCTCAGCAGGGGCGCCTACAACGACTTCTCATACGACATATGGCTGGTCAGAAGCCCTGGCGTCACCTCGCTTGGGCCAAGCGACGTTGAGCTAATGCTCTGGATGTTTGCCAACCAGAGCCTCGCTGGGCTGCCGTACTGGGTCACGTGGAGGCCTATAACGATGCCGACGCTCATCAACGGCGATATTGAAAACGTGACCTACCAGGTCTTCATACTTCCCCGCAACGGGGGTCCCTCGGGCTGGATGCTCATAATACTGATACCTGAGGTCAACACAAGTGGCGGCCAGTACCACGGGCTACTTAAGGGCGAGTACGGCGTCAACCTGGGCGAGCTTATGAATGAGACCCTTAACATAATCGGGGAGTTCAACGGCACCCGGTGGGAACAGGGGCTCTACCTGAGCGTTATACAGCTCGGGGCCGAGGTTGACGCCCCAGGCGGCGATATGATTATGAACTTCAACGTCAGCTCCTGGTACCTGGTTAACGGCTCCCCCACAAACCTCTGCAGCGCGATGACCACGACCACAACAACTTCAGTTACAGCCCCACAGTTAACGAGCACAACAAGTAACGTCAGCACGCCCGTGGTCTCTAGAAGCCTCACAACTTCTTCCTCCGTACAATCCCCCAGGCCAGGCGAGGCTCATGAAGTCGAGGAGCTACTGGTCCCCGCTGTAGTTGTTATAACTGCGTTAATCGTAGCCCTTGCCCTGCTGACTAAAAGAAAATGACCTCACTTGAACCCGTAGAGGCTGAGGCACGTGGTGTAGCCCAGCCTCTCGCATATCGCGTACCTGGTGTCCGTGGAGTACCTGGCTCCGCCCTCCCTTATGTCCTTCCTCTGGTAGGCCACTTTCATCACCACACTTCATTAACCTTTCTAATCTTTAAAAACCTTTCTTAGTATCAAAGAATCTATTAAAATAGACATGAATGAGTAGAAAAAAGTATACAGCGCTCGACACCCGCTGAGGCGCTGACATGCATTTATTCTGCCTAGGCAACAACGCCGCGGGGCGAGGTTGCTGGAGCTAAGGCCTGAGCACTTCCTCAGGGCGAGGGAAATAGTCTCAAGGCTGTCCCTGGAGGAGGCCATAGCCCAGCTGGAGGCCATACCGTTCACGGACCTCCTCGACGAGGACGGAAGGCTCTCGGAGGAGAAGGCAAGGGAACTGGTCGGCAGCGGGGTCGGCATAGTCAAGAGGGTCTACGGCAACGGCGTCGTGAGGGACCTGGCGGCCGCCGCCAGGGAGCTCAACAGGCTGCAGCGGTTCCTTATGGAGAGGGTTGGCATACCTGCCATACCTGAGGAGGAGGGGGCGGGAGGGCTGATGGTGCCCCAGGCCACGGCCTTCCCCTCGCCCCTGGCAATGGCCAGCACCTTTGACCCCGGCCTGATGCTGAGGGTTGCCCAGGCCATTGGAAGGCAGGCCTCAAGGCTTGGCGTCAGGCAGCTCTTCTCCCCAGTGCTTGACCTCTGCCTGGACCCCAGGTGGGGCAGGTGCGAGGAGACTTACGGCGAGGATCCCAAGCTGGCTGCAGCCATGGGGGTGAGCTACGTCAGGGGGGTGCAGTCCCAGGGGGTGGCCGCGACGCTGAAGCACTTCGTGGCCTACGGCGCCTCGGAGGGTGGCAGGAACGGCGCCAACGCCCCCATAGGCTACCTGGACCTCAGGAACCTCGTTATGGTCCCCTTCGAGGCGGCCGTCAAGGAGTCCTCGCCCCTCTCAGTCATGCCTTCATACAACGACGTTGACGGGGTCCCAAGCCACGCCAACGGGCTCCTCATAGACGGCGTCCTCAGGGGCGAGTGGGGCTTCGGCGGCTTCACAGCGTCAGACGCCGAGGCCCTGAGCATGCTCATTGACACCCAGGGCGTCGCCCAGGGGAGGGAGGAGGCCGCGCTCCTGGCCATAACGTCAGGAGTTGACGTGGAGAACGGCTACGCGCCCATGAGGGAGAGGCTCTACTGGGCCCTGGCAGACATGGCCAGGTCAGGCAGGGCGCCGGAGTCCGTGATAAGGAGGGCTGCCGAGAGGGTGGTCGCGGCTAAGGTGGCCCTCGGCCTCTTTGAGAACCCTTACGTGAGCTACTCGGGCGAGCCGCTGGAGGAGCCTGGCGACAGGGAGCTGGCCAGGGAGGCCGCTGAGAGGTCCCTGGTGCTGCTTAAGAACGAGGGGGCCCTGCCCCTGAGGCGCGACGCTAGGGTCCTGCTGACGGGCCCCAGCGCCGCAGATGGCAGGGCCCTGCTCTTCGACTACCACCTCCAGGCCCACAGGGGCCTCAGGGAGGAGGTCACCAGGGTTGTGAGCGTACTTGAGGGCCTCAGGGGCCTGGGGCTCAACGTCGACTTCGTCAGAGTGAGCAGCTGGACCAGGTGCAGCGACGAGGAGGTCAGGGCTGCGGCCGAGGCCACACCCGGGCACGACGTAGTCGTTGCCGTCGTCGGCGAGGTTGCGGGCGGCTTCTGGCTGGCGGACCCCGAGGTTACCTCGGGCGAGGGGATAGACAGGGACCCCGTGCTGCCCGAGTGCCAGGCGAGGCTTCTCAGGGAGCTGGCCAGCGCTGGAGTTAAGTTGGTCACAGTGATCGTCTCCGGCAGGCCCTTGGCCATACCTGATGACGTGGTCAGGTCATCCGTGGCGATCCTGTACTCGTTCTACCCGGGCGAGGAGGGGGGCAACGCTATAGCGAGGGCCCTGGCGGGCCTGGTGAACCCCTCGGGCAGGCTTCCAGTGACGATACCGGCCTCCGTTGGTGACCTGCCGGTCAGGTACAACCTCCGCAGGTCCTCATACTCCAGGATCACCAGGAGGAGGCCCTCGGCGGCCTTCCCGTTCGGCCACGGGCTGAGCTACTCAAGGGTCGAGTACTCTGACCTTGAGCTGATTACCTATGACAATGGAGTCAGGGCCTCCTTTACAGTGAGGAACCTGGGCCCCCTTGATGTTGAGGAGGTGTCACAGCTCTACATGAGCGCTCCCTCCCAGGCCTACGAGAGGCCAAAGGTGGAGCTGGTGGGCTTCGCCAGGGTGCCCCTTAAGGTCAACGAGGCCAGGCGGGTCACGTTCAGCGTCAGCTATGAAGCTCTCTCGGTTTACCTGCCGGGCGACAGGCTTGTAGTGCCCGGGGGCACCTACAGCTTCTACGTCGGCCCCTCCTCCGCGGACCTCAGGCTGAGCGGCTCACTGAGACTTGATGAGGTGAGGCTCGGCGGCCGCGGCGGCGGCCTGTGGGCTGCGGTCAGCTACTGAGGGGCCCGCCTTGGAGTTCACTGCTGTCGCGTGCGACGACGGCGTCGTCAAAAAGCTGGGGGGCGGGGTCACGGCGGTCGCCTGCGTCTCCTACAGGGAGCTGTGGCCTCGCAGCGCCTCAATAGGCCTGATACGCGTCGATGGCCTCGACGCCACCTCAGTGATATCAGGCATGGTGTCGCTCATGGCGAGGCCCCCAGGGGTCATAATGCTGGACTCCATAACCATAGGCGGCTTCAACTTCGTCTCGCTGCCGGGCCTCAGCAGGCTGACGGGCATGCCCGTGGTCGTGGTGTACTCCTACATGCCTAGCCTCGGGAGGCTCTCAAGGCCGCTGAGGCAGCACTTCAGGGACGCGGAGCTGAGGCTCAGGGCCATATCGTTGGTCTCGGGCGCGAGGGAGGTTAACACGAGGAGGGGCAGGCTCTACCTCGTTACGTGGGGCATGGGCGTCGATGAGGCCGCTAAGCTCGTTGAGCTATACCAGTTTTTCACCAGGGTGCCTGAGCCCATAAGGGTGGCCCACAGGCTCGCCTCCGAGGCATCTGAGGTCCTGGGGCTACAGGAGGGGGCAGGCAAGGTAGAGTGAGGCGAGGAACATCAACCCAGGCCCCGCGAGACATTAGTTCTTGTCTATTTATTACAAACTTTAAAATGTAAAACAGCTGCCCAAGTACATAATATATTGAAATATTAAAATTAAAATAAATAAAATTGAGATAAGAAAGTTTTATAAGAAAGATCTTATAAACACGCGTCCCTTAGTAACAATCGGCGGCTGCCCTGTGAAGGCTGTTGGCGCCTTAGCTGCCATTTTAGTCATAGTTGTCGCGACCTCCCTGCTAACAGGGCTTTATCTTATACCTAAGCTGCTGCGCCACGGGGAGGAAATAATAATAAAGGCCTATGCCGTCGCGAACGACAGCGAACCCGTCCAACTGACCAACGCCTCCTTCTCGGTGTGGGCCTGGGCGCCGACCCCCGATGGGACGCAGTTCATTGCGGTGTACAACGGCACCGGCCCGCAGGCGAACATAAGCGCAGGGAGGCTGACCGGCTGGGCTGAGGACTGGGTGCACAGGTATGGCAGGGCCGTCGTGTACTCCCTGGAGCCCTCAATAATAATATGGGTCTCATACGCCGTGGACCTCCCTAACGGAAGCGTTGAGGTTATAGCGCAGCCCATCTACCAGCCCCTGAACCTGAGCCTTGCCCTGAGCGGCAGGGGAGCTGTAATAAGCGTGATAGTGGGCCATCCATTCAGGACTATTCTGGAAACCTCCGGCAATGGCATTAAGGTTACGGAGAACATGGGTGGGACGACGCCAGCGCAAAGCGCTACTACGACAACAGTCAGCACCACTATAACTACTGAGCCCGCCTCGCCTCCGTATTACCTAGTGCCTCACGTTCTGGCGTGGTATCCCAACGACACAGGCATGGCTCCAATAAGCCTCGCCCTGGCGGCAGCGCAGCCCAGCACAGTCAGCGGGTCAGGCTCCGCAAACGCGGTCATAGAGATCCTTGACGCCTCTGAGCTGGTTGACCAGTTCAGCGTGAACTCAATTACCCTGCTCGGCAGTGAGTTCGAGTCAGCCCTAGGAGACGCTGAGTCGGGAAAGCTTTTCCAGGCGGTCAGCGAGCTGTCCCCCCTGATGGGTGCCGCATTTACGTTCACGACAGGGGGTAAGGTGGTCGAGGGTAACGGAACCGAGGCTGACACCCCAACGCTTACCCTCAACTTAGGCCAGCTCTATATAGTGGGCCAGGGCGCGCTTGTCAACTGGACCGAGGAGGCGGGTTCATCTGTAGTGGCCTGGTACCTTGGCCTCCAGCTAACAGAGGTCCAGGTAGTAGAAGATAACGGCGCTGAGGCTCCAGCAGTATACGTCTGGCAGGCCTACGACAGGTGCGTCAACCTGAGCATGTGGGCCTACGAGCAGGAGCTGCTCATGCAGTCTCCAGGCCGCTTCCTCGGGACTGGCATGAACTCGACCTGCCCCCTGCCCAACACGCCAGCGCCCGTCATATGGCAGGACTATGCGACGAACCTGGCTTATTATGCCACCGTGAGCCCTGGCAGCACCCTCACCAAGGCCTTCGTTGACCTCTCGGTCGGGGTTAACGGGGCCAGCTCCCCCCTGGGCGTGGGCCTTGATCTGGGCTCGGCCATAGCGTCGGCGAGCAAGACTATTTCAATGATATTTGGCCGGGCTGAGGCGGCAGCGGCCGCGGACCTGATAGCTGGGGTCCTCAACCCCTTCCAGTACCAAAGCTATTCAGTGGCAGTCAGCGCAAACACTATCTTGATAGGCAATGGCCTGCCGAAGGGCTACTATGCCAGCGCATACTACAGCAACCTGACGCCTGTGTACTATAACGCCAGCGGCTACGGCTTCACGCTGCCCAGGGAGCTCGTGTTCATAAACCTCACCTCCTCGCCCTGAAGATGCCAAGAGATGTAACGGGCCAAAGAGGCTCACGGTCGCCGCGCCGGAACACACGAAGTTTTAATTCTAAGCCTCAAAGGCGCAAAAGCTGAAACTCCTTTGATTAATTTAGGGAAGGCTCCGCGGCCCCACTTAACCTTGCAAGGAAAATATATGTGTACATGTGATATTATGAGATAATAGCGGCGTCCTCCTCAAGCGGTTCCAATGACTTAGAGGTGGCCGTATGTGACCCCTTAAGAGGACGCCGTGAAAGGTTAGATGTAATTAAAAGGCTTTAGGCTATGAGTAAACTCCCTGGCTTCCCTCCGGCGAGAGGCCATGATAAGGGCCGTTACGTTTGACGTCTGGGACACGCTGCTGAACCTCAAGGTGGCCAGGGAGGCGATGATAGGGGCCGTCTCAAGGGCCACGGGAAGGCCCGTGGACGACGTCAGGAAGGCAGTCAGCGAGGCGGACAGGCACGTCAGGAGGCTCAGGCAGCTCAGGGGGCTCAGCGGCGCCGAGAGCGTCAGGGCCTCGGTCAGCTACCTGGCGTCATCCCTCGGCTACGGGGGCGACCTGCTGCAGGTTATAAACGATGCCGTGGCCTCCCTTGACGTGAGCGCCGTCGCCTTCCAGGACTCGCTGGAGGCAGTGAGGGATGTGAGGGGGCTGGGCCTCAGGGTCGGGGTCCTGGGGAACACCCTGTTCTGGTCGAGCTCCGCCACCAGGAGGCTCCTGAGCAGGGCCTTCGGGGACGCCTTCGACTTCATGGGCTTTGCCGACGAGATAGGCCACTCAAAGCCGAGCCCTGAGGCCTTCCTGGCCGCAGCGAAGGGACTGGGGGTTGACGTCAGCGAGCTCGTGCACGTGGGCGACAGGGCGTCGGAGGACCTGGGGGGCGCCCTGGCGGCCGGCCTCAGGGCGGTGCTGGTCGCCAGGGGCAGGGTGAGCGAGGCGATTGTGCTCCCGGAGCTGGGGTTTGCGGTGGTGCCTGACCTCAGGGGGCTCAGGCAGGTGATCCTGGAGCTCAGTACTCGCTGAGCGTGCCGTCCCTCCTGGCCCTGTTGAAGCCGTACGTGTAAACTGCGACTCCCAGGGGCAGCAGGACCACGTCATAGGCCAGGAGCACAAGTATGTACCAGAGGGCGCCGCCCACGCCGACGCCATCAAGGAGCGACAGCCTGAGGCCCTGGAGGGCGGGCGTCAGGGGCACGGCGTAGCTCAAGTACCTGAGCCACGCCGGGAGCACGGACACGGGGAACACGGTGCCAGCTATCAGTGTGGTGACCGTTGAGAAGAAGAACGCCACCGGGTTGCCCTGCTTGGTTATCATCACTACGCCCCCTGCCACCATTGATATGCCGACGGTAGCTATGAGCAGCTCGGCCACTATGATCACCGCGGCCAGCAGGCCTGAGGCCGCGTACCTGACGCCCAGGCCGTAGCCTATGGCCAGGGTAACAGCCATGCTTATCGAGTTCATTATGAAGCCCCACAGCGTCGAGTATATAAGCATGCCGAGGACCCCGCTCTGCGTCATCAGGTAGTACTCTATGGTGCCCATGAGCTGCTCGTTCCTCATCCTCCCGCTTATCGTCGTTATGACGGAGGACACGTAGCCCTGGAAGGCCAGGCCAATGACGACGAAGGGCGTGTACTCCTGGGGCCTCATACTGAAGGCCCCGCTCACTATCCTGGCGCCGAGGGCTGTCCCAGTGAAGTAGTATGTGAACACGGGGAGGACCCAACTGACCACGTTAAGCGCTATCTGCGTCCTGTAGGTGCTCCAGACCCTGAAGCCCCTTAGGTAAACGTAGGCGTAGAGCCTGGCGGCCACAACGCTCAGCCTCCTGGCCAGGCTCAAGCCATCCCACCCCTCCAGGCCCAGCCTCCCCTGACCCTGGACCTGTGGTCTATCTCCATAGTCTCCTCGCCCACCAGGGCGGCGTAGACGTCCTCAAGGGTCGGCTCGTCCTCCCTGTAGTACTCGGCCCTCCCGTCGAGCCTGTCGGCCATGCTCCTGGGCACCCTGAGCACCGCCCTGCTCCCCCTGACGAACGCCATGAACCTCCTCAGGTCCTGGGGGACGGCGTCGTAGGGGAGCGAGGCCTCCACGACCTTGCCGACCGCAGCCTTGAGGCTGGCAGGAGTGCCCTCGGCTATTATCCTGCCGTACTTTATCACGTAGATGTAGTCTGCCAGGCCCTCCACCTCGCCCATGTAGTGGCTAGTCATGAGGACGGCCTTGTCCCTCGAGAGGGACTTGACAAGACCCCTCAGCTCCCTGGCTGAGACCGGGTCGAGGCCCAGGGTAGGCTCATCCAGCAGCAGCACCGGGGGGTCGTGGATCAGGGCCCTGGCTATGGCGAGCCTCCTCTGCATCCCCAGGCTGTACTTCATGTACTGCACGTTTGCCCACCTGCCCAGGCCCACGAGCTCCAGCGTCTCCCTCGCCCTCCGCCTGGCCTCGCCGAGGCTCATGTCGTAGAGGCTCGCGAAGAAGAGCAGGTTCTCGTAGCCCGTGAGCCTGTAGTAGAAAAGCCTCTCGCCCGTCAGCACGAGCCCTATGCTTCCCCTGACCTCCTTGACGTCCCTTGTGACGTCATAGCTCATGACGTAGGCCTTCCCGGAGGTGGGGAGCAGGAGAGTTGAGAGTATCTTTATCAGCGTCGTCTTGCCCGAGCCGTTGGGGCCCACCAGGGCGACCACCGAGCTCCTGGGGACCCTGATGCTCACCCCGTCCAGGGCCCTGACCTCCAGCGACTTGACCTTGAACACCCTCGTCAGGTCCTGGGTCTCAACTGCCTCCGTGCCGCTTCACTCTCTCACTGATATATCGGAAACACTAGCCAAATAAGCTCAGCGGCTGCACAGGAGCAAAAGCCTCGAGGCCACCCTCATGGCCCTGAAGTCGCCCCTCGGCATAACGCCCCTCCTCCTCATGGACTCCACGAGCCTTCCCAGCTGCTCCGTCGTGACCCCGAGCGCCTTGGCCGCGGAGCTGAAGTCCTCGGCCGACGCTATGGCCTTGACCGCCCTGAGCTCCTCCTCGCTCAGGCTGCCGCAGAAGGAGAGCGGCAGCGTCACCCTCTCCAGGGCCTCCTCCACGGCGTCAACTATCAGCTCCCTCAGCTCGTCGGGCTGAACGAAGAGCTGGTCATCCAAAATTATCACCTCAACCCCGAGCCTCGAGGCCACCGCCCTGGCCGCCTCGTCCGAGTAGCCCCTGGCCACTATGGCTGGCCTCATGCCCGTGAGCACGGAGTTAACGTAGGCCTGCCTGACGGAAGACACGTCAACCAGGCCGGCCTTGACCTCGACTGCGTATAGGACGTTGTCCTTCTCTGCAACTATGTCTATGTCCGAGGCCTCGACGCCGTCTACTATGACCTTCCTGTGGAACTCCAGCACCCTGAAGCCCATGGACTCCAGGCGGGAGGCCGCTATGGACTCGCTGGCCCTGAGCACCGGCTCACCGAGCTCCCTGTGGAGGCCAAGGTAAATACTGTAATGCCTAAGGATAAGGCTGAAATACCTTGGCATCCCGCGCTCTGCGGTGAAGCTTTTGTCCGGCGCCCTGACGGTAGACGTGGCCCTCATAGGAGGGGGCGGTGCCTCCTACCCAGGAGCCTTCGAGCTCGCCAGGGCGGGCCTTAGGGTGGCCCTAGTTGACGACAGGGAGTTCCTAGGGGGCGAGTGCCTCCACAGCGGCTGCGTGCCCTCAAAGGCCCTCAGGGAGTGGGCCCTGAAGGTTGACGAGGCAGTCTCCATCGGCGCTAAGGTGGACCCCGACGAGGTCTGGAGGAGGGCCGTTGACGCTAAGGACAGGGTCCAGTCCCAGGTGTTCTCGCAGCTGAAGTGGATGGCCGAGCAGCTGTCCGAGAGGCTGACCGTGCTCAGGGGCTGGGCCACCATAGTGAGCGACAGGGAGCTCAGGGTCAGGACCCAGGAGGGCGAGCTCACCGTAAACTTCAGGTACCTCCACATAGGGGCGGGCTCGGTTAACGTGGTGCCCAGGATCCCTGGAGCGGAGCTCTGCATGACCAGCGATGACCTCTACACCTACATGAGGACCCCCAGGGAGCTGCCGGACTCAGTGGCCATAGTGGGGGGCGGCTACATAGGTGTCGAGGCGGCCGAGGTGCTCTCAAGGTTTGGAGTCAAGGTGACCCTCGTCGAGATGATGGACAGGCTCCTGCCCAACATGCCCATGGACCTCTCGAGGGCGGCCCTCAGGGCACTGCAGAGGAGGGGCGTTGACGTGAGGCTCGGCTACGCCGCCTCCTCGGTTGAGAGGAGGGGCCAGGCCAAGGTCCTCAGGGCGACCTCAAGGGACGGGGGCTCCATAGAGGTTCGGGCCGACGAGGTTATAATGGCGGTTGGCAGGAGGCCCAGGCTTGAGGGCTACGGCCTCGAGGTCCTGGGCCTTGACGTTGGCCCCGGCATAAAGGTGTCCCCAGGCATGAGGACGAGCAGGGAAAACGTGTTCGCTGCCGGCGACGTCACTGGAAAGGCCATGCTTTACCACGCGGCCGTGAGGGGCAGCCTGGTGGCGGCCAGGAACATCCTAGTCGGCAGGGAGGCCTACAGGATGAGCTACCTGGACGTTCCCTCCGTCGTCTATACCGTGCCGGAGATGGGCTACGTGGGCTACACCGAGGAGGAGCTCAGGGCCATGGGCGTTAAGTTCGACGTCATAAGGTACAGCATGAAGGCCAACTCCTACACGTTAATGCTGGGCCACCAGGACTCGTGGGTCAAGGTGCTTGTTGACGAGCCCGGCAGGGTGCTCGGGGCCCAGGCCTTCGCCCCCGAGGCCCACGCCATACTGACTGCCTTCGCCATGGCCATGGGCTCAGGCCTTGACGCGGAGAGGCTCTACTGGCTGGCCCCGCCACACCCGTCGCCGATGGAGGTCCTGGCCGAGGCCTTCAGGCAGGCCTGATCGCCGCGGCGAGGCCCCCAGCTCACCTGGTCACCTTGGACTCCAGCTGGGCCACGAGCTCGGCTATGTCGGGCCTCTCGAACAGCTTCCTGGGCCCCTCGAGCATCTTATTGAGGGCCTCGGCAACGGCCTCCTTGAGGTCCAGCGGGTGGAGCCTCCCCTCCACGTAGGCCTTCTCGAGCTCAGCGTAGCTCGTGAAGTCAACGGGCCCGCCGTACTTGGCAGGCCTCTCAACGTGCAACGTGAAGCCGGGCCTCGAGAACAGTATGTACTTAGCTATCTCGATCACCGGGTTGAGCTCCACCTGCCTTGGAGGGCAGTAGGCAGCCCTTATCTTGGCCCTGACCTGCTCGGGGCTGTCATTGAGGAATATGGCCGAGGAGGCCTTTGACTTGGACATCTTGAAGGCGGCGGCCTGCTCGTCGCTCTCCACGTTGTCCATTCTCTTGCCGCCCTCGAGGCCAGTCAGTATCGGCGTGTGGAGCGCTATCACCTTCTTCCTCCCCATCCTCTCGGCCACCTCGCGCTGGAGGACGTGGGCCTTCCTCTGGTCAAGCCCGCCGAGCGCTATGTCCAGGTCCATGTAAATTATGTCAGACACCTGCATGGCTGGGTAGACAAGCTTGGACGAGTCGAGCTCCGCCTCGTCCATGGTTCTCCCCATTATGGTGAGGGCCCTCTTCATCCTGGCGAGGCTGGTCATCTTCATCACCTTGAGCACCAGGGCCCAGTAGTCCTTGTCAGAGACCATGGTCTCGGCGTCAACGAAGTTTATCCTGTCAACCGGTATGTCCAGGGACCTCATGATCTCCCTGAAGAGGACCGCCGCCCTCCTTATGAGCTCCATGTTGCCCCCGAACTTGTCGTTTATCATGGCGTGCCAGGTGGCCTCAAGGACGTTGAACTGCACGCCCGCCTCCACGAGGTCCTTAACCTTGAACATCCATATTAGGTGCCCTATGTGGGCCAGGCCGCTGGGCTCGTAGCCTATGTAACCCTTGAGCTGGGCCCCGGAGCTCACCTTCTCCTTGAGCTCGTCATAGGTTATGACCTCTACCAGGTTCCTCGTAATTAATGACAGCCTCTCCTCCGCGTCCAAGCTGATCCCAAGATGTGAGCCTACCAGGGGTAAAATTACGTTATCAGAGCCCGGGTATCCTGGCCCTCTCGAAGCGCTCCCCCTGCCCCATGGGCTTCGTGGCGTCCACCCCCACCTTGGCGGTGAGGCCGTCCTGGGAGCTGCTGGGGTCAAGGGTTGACCCCCTGGCCCCCGTGACTATGACGAGCCCCCTGTCGGCCTGGAAGCGGGTTGCTATGGCCCACTCCACGTCGTAGGGGTCGTCAACGTTTATATCGTCATCCACGACGACCACGTGCTTGAGGCTCGGGTGGGCCGCAAAGGCTGCCATTATGGCGTTCTTCGCGTCCCCGTCGTGGCTCTTCCTTATGGAGATCACAGCGTGAAGCCAGGTGCCGCTGGCGGGGGTCAGCCTCACGGCCACCACCTCAGGCACGACCCTTGAGACGGCGTCGTATATCGCGGCCTCCCTGGGGAAGCCCATCAACATGCCGTGCTCAAGGCCGCCGGGGAGGATCACGTGGGAAACCTCGTCCGGGTTTATTAGGACTGACCTCACCTCGAGCACGGGCTGCTTCCTCACCCTGTCATACCCTCCCATGGCCTCGACGAAGGGTCCCTCGTCGGCCTGCTCCGAGGTCAGGTAGCCCTCCACCACCGCTGAGGCGCCAGCCGGCACCGGGTTGCCGTGGAGGGGGCTCCTGAAGACCTCAAGCCCGCCAACCATAGCCGACGCGCCCCTGAGCTCGAAGAACCCCAGTGGCGGTGATGAGGCCGCGGCCAGCAGGACCGCCGGGTGAACGCCAACAACAACCGTGACGGGCAGGGGCTCGCCCCTTGACATGGCCTTGTTGTAGAGGTACCACAGGTGCCTGGGCACGAGCCTCACGGCCGCCCTCCTCTCGCCCAACAGCATGACCCTGTGTATGCTCGCGTTGCACACGCCGTCGTAGCATGCAATGAACATGGCGCTTGACAGGTAGAGGCCGCCGTCCCTCTCGTAGAACTT
Organism: Acidilobus saccharovorans 345-15; assembly: GCF_000144915.1. Classification (NCBI taxonomy): domain Archaea; kingdom Thermoproteati; phylum Thermoproteota; class Thermoprotei; order Acidilobales; family Acidilobaceae; genus Acidilobus; species Acidilobus saccharovorans. The sequence continues at coordinate 1,349,079 of NC_014374.1, read as the reverse complement.
GACCGCGGGGAGCGAGAGGAGGCCCCTGGAGGCCTCCCTGAGCCTTGGCATGCCGACCTCCCTCAGCTCGCCCTGCTCGCTCATCGCCTTCAGCACCCTGCGGTACGCGTCCCTTAGGTCGCTCGCCGAGAGCGCCTTGATTACCTTGTCCCTGTTGTCAACCACGTTACCTACCGCCTCCTGCTCCGAGCCCTCCACCAGGAACCTGACGGCTTTGCCCCTGCCCTGCCTCCTCTTCAGCTCGGCCGCGGCCGCGAACTCCCTGGGCAGGCGGCCCACGTCTTCGTAGCCTATCTCCTCGACAAACTCGCTGAGCGAGGCCCTCAAGCCAAGCCCTCGCTAAGTACATGGGTCCAGGTTAAAGACCCTAATCCTCAGGAGGCGTCAGCGCGAGCCTCACGGCGGCCCTCATGTTCTTATCCTTCAATGGGAGCGGGAGGCCCAGGTCGCCCCTTGACGTGCCATACTCGTCGACCACCTTAAACTCGACCCCAGCCTCGAGCAGTGAGCTGGCCACCTCCTCCCAGCCTGTCCCGGAGCCCAGGAACACGGAGAAGCTCTCGGCCGGCGCCGCCCTAATTATCGAGGCCGCCTCGCGGCCCACGTCGCTGCAGCCCACGGAGGAGGCGTGAAATATCATGCCGTCAGCTAGCGCCGCCACGCCGCAGGACCTCCTGCCGGGGTCTATCCCTACCCTGAGGCTCGAGAAACTGCTGAGGGGGTAAGCTATGGCAAGGAGCAGCGCCCTGAGCGGGTCCTCCTCAAATATCTTGGGCCTGCCGTCCACCTTGTCTGCCAGCAGCCTGTACTCCGGGGAGCCCGGCACCGGCATGACGGCGACCTCCCAGGAGGAGGCGACCTCAAACGTTACGTTCACGCCCTGGGGGGCCAGCAGCCACAGCCTCCTCCTCAGCTCCCTTATCCCATCTGGGTCTGCCCTGAGCCAGAGTATCCTCCTGGCGACCCGCTCCTCACCGTGAGGGCTTTGGCCTGCTGAAGTTAAAAACCCTCACAAGGTTTGAGCCGTGAGGGCCGCTATAGCAAAGGAAGAAATAAGGGTGAGCTGCAAGCCTTTTACTTTGGTGTCAATCTTGGAGAAGCTTACGCCTCAAGCAATAGCCCACAGGGTCCTGCTGGTCCTTGCGTCCTCCTTCAGGGAGGTAAGGCCAGTCCCCTGGTCCCGCGAGGGGACGACGCTCTACTCTTACAGGTATTCGTCTGAGTCGCCTAAGGACCTCTACATGGTAGTCACGGCGCACTCCGTGCCCGCCCTTGTGAGGCTTGACGGAAGGCCCTACTATGAAATTGACAGGGAGCACCACCAGGTGCCCCTGCCCCGGGGCCAGCACACGGTGACGGCTGAGCTCACAATATATGACGACTTCGGCGAGCCCGCCCTCAAGATGGGCAGGCCCCTGGGGCCCCCGAGGGCCTACACGGCCCTGAGGGACCCCGAGGGCTACGCGCTGTTCCTCTACGCGTCCTCGGCCCTTGAGGTGGCCCAGTCAACGCGTGACCAGCAGCTCAGGGACGACCTTCTGTCGCTGCTCTCAAGGTCGCTGTCGCTGGTCAGGGTCCCCTCGATCTCGCCGGCGCAGCTTGAGATAGCGTCAACCCTTTACAGGACCAGCTACGACGCTGGGAGAGTGCTGGTCTCGCTCGACGAGAGCCTCTCAAGCGTCTACGTGGAGCCCGAGGGAGTTCAGTTCTCAGAGGCGCTGAGGGTCCTCAGGGAGGGGCTCAAGGACCTCGTGGAGAGGCACGGCAAGCCGGGCGTCGCCCACGTCGTTGGCCACGCCCACATAGACGCGGCGTGGCTGTGGCCGTTCAGCGAGACCAGGAGGAAGGTGCTCAGGACCACGGCTACAGTGCTCACCCTCATGGACCAGTTCAGGGACATGAAGTACGTCCAGTCCTCGTCGCTCTACTACGAGTGGCTCCAGCAGGACGCCCCCGAGCTCATTGAAAGGATAGCCCAGCTAATCAAGGAGGGCAGGTGGGAGCTGGGGGCGGGCTACATCGAGTTCGACCCAAACGTGACGTCGGGCGAATCCATGGCGAGGCAGCTGCTGTACTCCCAGAGGTTCTTCGAGCGTGCCTTCGGCAGGAGGGCTGAGGTCCTGTGGCTGCCCGACAGCTTCGGCTACCAGGCGACGCTGGCCCAGATAGCCAGGCTCTCCGGCGTAAAGTACTTCGCGACCCACAAGCTCACCTGGAACGACACCAACCAGTTCCCCTACGGGCCCTTCCTCTGGGACGGGGGCGACGGGGTCCCAATACCCTCCGTGGTCTTCGGCTTCGGGGGCAGGGGCTACAACTCGCCGCTGACGGCATCCTCAGTCCTGGAGCAGTGGGACAGGTGGCCTACCAAGGAGTACCCGACGCTCATATCATATGGCTACGGCGACGGCGGCGGGGGGCCAACTGAGGACATGGAGCTGCTGTTTGACGTAATAAATGAGATGCCGGGGCTGCCGAGGCTCGTCCACTCGCGGCCCTCGGAGTACTTTAACTATATAGAAGTCTCCTCCCTCGACAGGTGGAGGGGCAGGCTTTACGTTGAGACCCACAGGGGCACGTACACGAGCCACTCGGCCATGAAGGCCCTTCACTTTGACGCCGAGAGGTGGATGAGGGAGCTCGAGGCCTGGTCCGCCCTGGCCAACGCCTACGACAGGTCGGAGGCGCAGTCGCTCTGGAAGGTTATAATGAAGGACGAGTTCCACGACGTCCTTCCAGGGTCCGCCATAAGGGAGGTCTACGATGAGGTCTACAGGGAGCTGCAGGATGTAATAGACAAGGCCAGGGCCGAGGCAGCCAAGGCCATGTCCCTCCTGGCAGGCGGCTCAGGCAACGCGGTGTTCAACTCGCTGCCGTGGCCGAGGGCAGGGTACGTGGTTGTAAACTCCCCGGTGGACGGGGCCCAGAGGGTTGACGAGGGCTACCTGGCTTTCGTCAAGGTCCCACCCATGGGTTACTCGTCCCTCAGGCCAGCTGACCCAGGCGACTCAGTAAGCGCCAGGACAGAGGGCGACAAGGTCATACTTGAGGGCTCCAGGCTCAGGGTCGTCATAGAGCGCGATGGAACCATATCGTCAATACTGCTGAAGGACAGCGGCCACGAGTTCGTCTCGGGCAGGGCCAACGAGCTCGCGGTTTACCAGAACTCGCCGGGCTGGGCGGACGCGTGGGACATAGAGCCTGGCTACCGCCTGGGCGAGGTCAAGCTTAAGGCGGACTCCGTGACGGTCAAGGAGTCAGGCCCCCTCAGGGCCTCAGCAGCCATAACGTACTCCTTCGGCAGGAGCAGTGTCACGGAGGAGGTCAGACTGTACGCTGGGCTCCCGCTGGTAGAGTTCAAGGTCACTATTGACGCCGTGGACAGGGAGCAGATGCTCAAGGCCTGGCACTCGTTTAATGTCAACAATGACTACTACGCCTACGGCGCCCCGCTGGGGGTGCTGGAGGAGCCTGCCCGCAGGAACAACAGCTGGGAGAGAGCGATGTTTGAGGTGCCGTTCCAGAAGTTCATAGACGTCTACGACTCCTCAAGGGGGGCAGCGATACTCTCGCCTAAGAAGTACGGAGCGAGCGTCATGGACAACAGGGTAGGCCTCACCCTCCTCAGGACGCCCGTCTTCCCTGACCCCGCCACTGACCTTGGGAGGCAGGAGTTCACCTACGCCATATACGTCCACCCGGGCGACTGGAGGTCGGCCAACGTGCCCAGGGTTGCCTACGAATACGCCTTCCAGCTCACCGTAGGCCCGGGGAGCGGTGAGGGGTCGTTCATGGAGCTCTCGCCCAGTAACCTGGTGCTGGAGGCCGTGAAGGTCCCGGAGGACGGGGACGGCATAGTGGTGAGGGTCTTCGAGGCCCACAACTCCTCCGGCGTTGGCGTGCTCAGGGCGCCGTTCAGGGTAGGCGAGGCCAGGAGCGTTAACATACTTGAGGAGGACGAGGTGCCGAGGGAGCTGAGCGTCGAGGGCGACCTCGTGAGGTTCTCCTACAGGCCCAGGGAGATCATAACGCTGCTACTCAGGCCTGCCCGATGAGTCCGCTGAAGGCCCCCAGGTCGACCCTCGCCCTGCCGAGCTTAACAGCTGTCACATCGCCCAGGTACTCTGAGATAACTGTTATAGCGCCAGACCTTGAGGGCCCCCTCTCAACTACGCCGAAGTAGTCGCTCCCCGGCCCCTCAAGCCCCACTAGGAGGCCCTGCCAGTCCTCGCCGGGCCCCCTGCCCTCCATGGCAAGGCCCTCTAGCCTCAGCGTCCTCCTCTTCGACCTCATTATGCACGAGGCTATCAGCCTGTCCCTGTTGGCCCTCCTCTCAGGGACGCTCTTGGAGGCGGGCGCCAGCCTCGGCACGGCGACCAGGGGGCCTGCCTTCTCGTGCCTCAGGGCGACCACCGCGTCGCTGTCAAGGCCTATGGCCACCACAGCGTCAGCGTTAACTGCGAGCGACAGGGCCGCCTTAAGCTCAACCCCCTCCTGTGACACCCACCCGTCCGTGTCTATTACAAAGCTGCCAGAGAGCCTTGAGAGCCTTATGGCGCATGACATGTACCTGCCCTCGAGTCCCCTGGGCGTGAAGTCCCCGACCAGGCAGGCCGAGAGGGGCTGGTCCTGGGGGGAGCCCGGCAGGAAGGGCCTCCTGGGCATAGAGAGGGCCTCAAAGCCGGGGCAGTAGACCTCGTTCTGGCCCACGTCTGTTGATATGACGGAGTTCACGGCGCCGGAGTTGTAGAGGTACGCCGCCAGCGTGCTCTTGCCGCTGTCGCTGGGGCCCACAAGTATAATCCTCCTGGCCCCCCTTACCTCCTCCACGACGCCCTCTATCGCCTTAAGGCTCTCGCCGTCGCAGGGCTCAAGCTGGCCGTTTACGCTTAGGTCTCCATTGCCCTCAACTATCACCGCCCTGCCAACCGGCACAGTGAGCGAGGAGCCCGGGGGCACCTGGGCCCCGAGCACCCTGATGTCCCCGTCGTTGACCGCTATTATCGATGGCCCTCTGACGGCTACACAGCCGCTGAGCCTCAAGGTGAAGCCCAGGCAGAGTTCACGCAAAAAGGTTAATAGCCCCTAGCATGGGCTATATGCGATGGCACGCCGCGGTAGTACAGCCCGGCATAGTATGCGGGCCTGTCAAGCCCGTGACCCGGGTTCAAATCCCGGCCGCGGCGCCACGGCGCGCCGCCCGCTTACCTCCTTCCCAGCAGCCTGAACAGCCCGTCCTCCCCCCTGGCCATGTCTGAGCCCCTGGCGGCGTCCCACAGGGCGTTGAACTTTGGCTTGCCGGCCAGCTGCTCAAGGGTCCACTCCCTGGCGAAGTCCCCAAGCCATATCTGGGACGCCTCGTCCTCGACCACCCGCCTAACCATGTCATAGAACTTGAAGGCCCTGCTCAGCTGCCCGTACTGGCTTGTCGTGGAGTGAAGCCTCAGCTGCTCAAAGGCGCCCAAGCTCGCCATCCTTGAGGCCACCTCGGCCATCTCGCCGGAGGCGTACATCTCCAGCAGCACGGCCTCGGGCGGCACCCCATACTTCTCCGTGGCCACGTCGAAGAACGCCATGAAGCTGGCCAATATGAGAGGCCAGTTGGTGTGCTCATCGAGGAGATCTATGAAGGCCTCCTGCTTGAAAGTCACCTTAACTCCAATGCCCCCTGGCCTCCCAATGGCCCCTATGCCAGCCGCTATGGCGACCGCGTAGTCCCACGCCCTGCCGCTGTGATCATTAGCGACCCCTATCAGCACCGGGTAGCCCATGCCCTTGGAGTGAAGCTCCAGGATGCCGGCCCCTATCATCCTGGGGGCCACCATGACCACGTCATACCTGTCGGGGGGCCTTATGAGGCCGAAGGCGACGTTGTAGCCGCTGGCGAAGTCTATTACGGCGTCCCTGTCCCCCACGGCCTTGACCACGTCGTTAAACACCAGGGGCTGGACCTCGTCGGGGAGGAGCACCATTATTATGTCGGCCCTTGAGGCTGCCTCAGGTATGTCGTAGACCCTGAAGCCGTCCCTCTCGGCCCTCCTCCTGTACTCGTCGTTAACGTTGCCTACTATTACCTCAAGCCCGCTGTCCCTGAGGACCTTGGCCTGCGCCTCGCCCTGGTTGCCATAGCCGAGGACCGCTATCACCTTGCCCTTCAGGAGCGACGCGTCCCCTGAGAGGACCATCGAGGACAAGCCCTTTCCCAGTAGGGTGGGGTGTACCCGGAAATAAAATTGGTTATCCGCGTCACTTGTACCAGAGCTCCGTGGACTCCCTCCTCTTGAGCTCCCTCATCATGGCCTCAAGCCTCTTGTAAACGGTGCCGTGCATCTTGCCCTCCACGAGCATCTCAATCCCATGCCTTGCTATCATGGCCCTCTCGTAGTCGCCAATTATGCCGACCAGCCCCCTGCCGTCGTTGACTGCTATCTTGACGCCCACCATCTCCTCTATGGCCCTCTTGGCCCTCCCGCCCTCCCCTATTATCCTGCCCAGCACCCTCCTCACGTGGTTCTCCTTGTCCTCCAGGGCGGAGGCCACGTCAACCACGACCAATATTACATCGTCGTCAAATAGCTCTGTAACGTCGGACTGCTGAAAGCCTATGACCAGCGCCCTGACTATGTCCTTCGCCTTGAGCACGTTGGCTGAGCCCTGAGGCGTCAGGGGCTCTACTATGACAGCTGAGTTCTGCTCGTCAACGCTTATGGAGACCCCGAGCCTCTCCATGACCTGCTTGGATATCCCACCTATGACCTCCTTAACCCTCCCCAGCTCCTCGGGCGGCACGGGCTCGTAGGCCCTGGCCTGGGGCTGGGGCCTCAGCTCGCTTCCAGGCATTGTTCTAAGGACCTCCTGAGGCTCTCCTCCTTCTCGCTCACGTCCAGCCTGTGAGAGAAGAAGCTAAAGACGTTACTCAGGTCCCTCTCAAGGAGCTCCCTTGACTTGGGGTGGTCGAGGCTCACCGCCTGGGCCACGTCAATTATCCAGGGCCTCCCCTCCCATATCATTATGTTGTACTCGCTCAGGTCCCCGTGGACCAGCCTGGCCTTACACACCATCCTCTCTATGTCGTCAACCAACAAGTTGAACATCCTCTCCACGTCCTCGTCCTCGAGCTCCCTCCAGGCCTCGACCAGCAGGGGGGCCCTGAGGCCGTTCTCGCCCAGGAACCTCATTACGAGCACGTTGCCCGAGACGGCCACGGGGGCAGGGACGCTGACGCCGGCCTTAGCCATGTCCTCAAGGTTACCGTACTCCTTCCTGGCCCAGAGGTAGACGAGGTCCCTGAACTTGGACGGCACCGAGGGGAACCTGGGGTCGCCAGCTATGTAGTTCTTTATGCTCTTCCTGAACTCGGCCGAGGATGTGAGGTATATCTTGACCGCCAGGTCCTCGCCCCTCCACCCCTTGGCCCAGTAAACCCTGGCCTCCTTGCCCGCGCTTACGGCCCCCCTGAGCTCCTTGAACGCCTTCAGCGAGTTCCTGAGCCTGTAGACGTGGTAGTTTGTGAAGGAGTCAAAGACCTCCTCCACGGTCTTTATTACGTCCTCGTCCTTTACCTTGCTCTCCTCCCTGTCAATCCTTATCCTGTGCGGGCTCAAGTGGCGCCCTCACCACTCATGAGGTCGAGGAGGTCCTTTGGCACGAGGCCCTTCTTTGTGAGCTCCTTGGACTCCGACTCGCTGTACCTGTAGACCAGCTCCCCCTTGTTGTCCGGGGTGCCCCAGGGCAGGAAGAGCACCAGGTCGCCCTCGTGTATCCACACCCTCCTCCTCATCTTGCCCGGTATCATGGCCCTGTACTTGTTGCCGTCAGCGCACATTATCTCCACGAAGTTACCTCCGAGTATCCTCTCGGTCACGCAGAGCATGGTCCCCTCCTCGTCGTTTGGAAGGGGGGTCTCTCCCTTGCCCTGCTTCCTCTTCTCCACCAAGCGCTACTCTTCCCTCCTCACGAGGTAGATGCGCCTCCTGGATAAATAAACTAAGAAGTGGTCGCCTTCATTTACACTTTCAGTGAAGGCCTCGACCTGGTCGGAGGGCACCTCTATGGAGCCCTCGTCGCCGACAAGCACGTACCTGTTGCCCTGCCTGCTGAGCAGCATCATCCTCTCCAGGTTCTGGCCCTCGTAGAGCTTGAAGCCCTGGTCCCACAGCTCGTCCGGGGTCATGACAGCCCTCTTGCCCGTCTCAAGGTTTATCAGCAGCAGGCCGTTCTGGCTGTCCCCCATGTAGAAGTAGGGCGTGCCGTCCACTTCAAGCACGTCCCCTGGGGACACTGTGGCCAGCCTCACGGAGACGTAGAGCTTCAGCCTGTCGCCCCTCCCCTTGTAGGTCTCTATGACCTTAGCGTTGAACTCAGACCTGAGCCTCGTCGCGAGCACCCTGGCGGCCGAGTGCTCCCTGACGTACACGTCGAGGCCCTCCTTGCGCTCCTCAACCTTGACTATGTCGTCACCTATCGAGGCCACTATCCTCTGCACCCTTTCGCTCAGGCGCCTGACCTCGCTGATGGATCTTGGGTATGACCTCAGCTGCACCACAGCCGTGTAGCCCTCGCCCGTCTTCCTTGAGGAGCACACGGGGCACAGGGTCGGCTTAAGCATCACCTTGACGACCGCCGTCCCCTTAACTTTGACGTCACCATAGCTTCCCTCTAGGTCAACGTAGGCGGTCGCCGTGCCCCCCTGCAGCTCCAGCCTCACGCCGTCTATGCCTACGCTCTCCAGGGGCTCCACGGGCTTAACCTTGTTGGCAAGGTACGCCTCCAAGTAGTCAGTGAGCGACTCCTCCAGGCTCGGGTACGGGTCCGACCACCTGCCAGAGGTCCTGTGGGCGTGACAGGACGTGCAATATGTCACCTCCACCTGCTCCGGCAGCCTCGCGATGCCGTACCTCTTAACGAAGCAGTCCTTGCAGAGGCTGCCTATGAACTCCACCTCCCTGCTGCTCCTGCCGCACATGGGACAGATCCTTTCAGGCAAGGCTGTGCTTCCGACCTCCCTGCGCAGGCAGAAATAGTCCCCTGAAGCTAAATACTTCGGTGGCTTAGTTGAAAGTCGCGGTCTTAGGGGCCGGCCTCATGGGCTCAGCCATGGCCATGAGGCTCAGCTCCCAGGGCTTCCAGGTGCACGTGTGGGACAGGACCAGGGAGAAGGCGGAGGCCCTTGCGAAGCAGGCAGGGGGCCAGGCCTTCGGCTCCCCGTGGAGGGCCGTGGAGGCAGCTGACGCGGCCATAGCCTTCCTCTCCGACGACAGCGCGATGATATCGGTTGCCACTGACATGAGGAGGGCCGACGGCCTCCTCTTCATAAACTCCTCAACAATAACCCCCAACACCAGCAGGGCGCTGGCAGAGCACTTCGCAGGGCTTGGCATATGTTACGTCGAGGCCCCCGTCGTCGGCGGGGCCAACGACCTGGAGAGGGGGAGCGCTCTCTTCCTGGTGGCCGGGGACCAGGGCTGCGTCAGGCTCTCGAGGGGCGTCCTGAGCGCCGCCGGGGAGCTGATTGAGGTGGGCGGCGGCCCGGGCTCAGCCATGGCGCTTAAGCTTGCCTACAACTCCGTGCTGATAACAACCATGTCGTCGCTTGCCGAGGCAATATCCCTCGCTGAGGCCTACGGCGTTGGCCCTGAGAAGCTGAAGGAGGTTATGAAGAGGACAGCCTTTGCAGGGGTGGCCGAAAAGTACATAGACAGGATGCTCTCGGGCTCACAGCTTCACTTCAGGCTCTCGCTGGCAGCTAAGGACCTTGAATACGCCAGCAGGGCGTCCTTTGACGTCGGACTGCCGGCGGCTGTGACTTCGGCAGCAGCAAGGCTCTACAAGAGCGCCGAGGCCCACGGAATGGGGGACCTGGACTACACCAAGATAATAGAGTTCGTGAGGCCTAAGAGGCCCTCATAGCCTTGGATTCCATCCTCACGGCTCAGCAGCGGTCCACCCAATCATCGGGCCGCGAGTACCTCGCACTCAGAGCTCAAATTCTCTACCGGCTGAGCGTCCCGCCGTAACAGGCAGGAAAGGTCAGGGCCGCTTTAAAATTGACGCGCTCAGCTGAGCAGCAGCTGAAGCCTGAAGGAGCTTAGGTCCTGAAGCGATGAGGGGTCGCAGCTGGCCTCCTTAACGTTGCCCAGGCCCAGGCCGAGCCTTGAGGCAACGCCCTCAAGCCTTGAGGGGTCGTCCGATACGACCACGATGGTGCTGCCTCCCTTTGACCTGCTCAGGGCCTCGGAGAGCTGCTTCGACCTGGTGGCATACAGGAGGGCCTGCAGGTGCTGCTTCCTTAGCCTCACCCTGCCCTGGTCCGCGTCCTCCCTGGAGTAGGCCAGGTAGAGGGCCGCCTCGCAGGGGTCGGGCCTCCTGGCGAGCCTCAGAACCAGCGCCTTGAGGCCCTGCTCCGTTGACACCCTCTCAAGCTCGTGGTCATCCACGTGGCCCTCGCAGATCGCCACAAGGTACCTTCCCCACGGGACCCTGACCTCGCTCAGCTCGCAGTCAGCCAAGCCCAGGCACCTGCAGGCCAAGCCTCTCTGTGAGGTTGCCCTCTATATACAGGGGCTGCTCCAGGCCGACCTCGTAATACACGGGAGCGCCAGTTTCATTAAAGGCCAGCAAGGCCGGCGTGGCGCTTATGTTGTGTGACAGAAGGAAGTTAGCGACCTCCTCGACTGCCGGATACCAGACCTCCGACTCCTGCTGGGTGACGTTGTAGCCCAGGGCGTCTGCCATGTATATTAGGGTGTAGTTGGTGGGTATGATGAGCTGGTTAGTCTCGTGATTCAGGTACAGCTCTATGTTCCTCGTGTAGTAGGCGTAGTTGGCGTCAAGCAGCTTTACGAAGGCCACAGGACCATAGAGGTGATATACCTCGTAGAGAATTTCGAGCATCTGGACCGAGTACTCGTGTATCGGAAGCCCGAGAAATATCACCCTGGCCTGGCTGGTGTTCTCCGAGACGTAGTAGAGGAAGGGCAGGGTGGCGTTGAGCTCAAGGGAGCAGTAGGGGCACTCGGGATCGTAGACCACAACTATGACCTTTGACGAGTTAGGGGGGCCCAGCGATATTATCCAGCTGGAGTTCAGGGACTCTATGTCGCTCAGCGTCAGGGGGCCTGACGACGTTGTAGTTGACGAGCTTGCCTGGGACTCCGGCGCTGTGGTCTTTGGAACGCTGCTGTGAAACGGCGACTGCCTAATCACGTAAGCGGCCCCGGCCACTGCGGCCACCGCTATAACGATTATTACTATGGCTTCAGCCTTACTCAAGGACCCCCTGTCCTTCAAAACACCACCCAGGGGCTCCTAGCGGCTGACGTTAATAAAACTCCTTGAATAGCCTCTGTTAAGTTAAGAATGCTCGCCGCTCTTGCTGCTGCCCGAGCTGGATGACGAGCTCCCCTGCTGCGAGGTCAGGCTCTTGAGCTCGCTCTCGAGCTCCTTCTCTATCTCCTCTATGGGCTTAGGCGGAGGGGTCGTGACGAGCGTGTAGCCTATCCACGCGAGTATTGCAAGCACCACTATGACTATTATTGAGTCCGTGAGCTTCAGCAGGAACGACGCGGCCAGGCTGGAGAGGGGCGGGTACCACATGGCAACGTTGTATATTATTATTATGAAAACGGAGATTATCAGCAGCGCCGCGCCGGTAACCTTGTCCCTGGCCATCTACTTTCACCGTCCAGTGGAACTGCTATTTGCCTAAGTTTTAAGCGTTTCCCAGCATGCCTTATCTTAATGTCTTAAGGAACCTGAGGGCCTCCTCCAGAACTAATGAGGAGAACTCGTCGACGCTGAGGGGCCTGTCGTCCTTTACCTGGCTCAGCCTGACCACGGTCACGCCCCTGGCCTCGGCCTGAGCTAGGACCTCGTAAAACCTCTCCTTGGCCCTCCTGAGGAACCCCTCGACCTCGTAGCCCTCCCTCCTCTGCCTCTCGGCCACCCTGGACAGGGCCACCTCAACAGGGACATCTATGAATATCAGGAGGTCAGCCTCTGGGGCGAAGCTGTTGACCTCCCAGAGCCAGCCTGGGTCGGCGCCGGAGGCCCCCTGGTACGCTATGGAGCTGTACTTGTATCTGTCCATCACAACTACGTAGCCTTGCTCTAGGGCCCCCATGACGCCTCCCGGCAGGGAGGGGTCGCAGCAGAGGTGCCACGACCTGTCGGCGGCGAAGAGCAGCGCCGCGAGCCTCGGCTCAGGTCTTCCCTGGGCCAGGAGCTGCCTTATGACCTGCCCCACGGGACCCTCGGTGGGCTCCTTAGTGTATATGGCCCTGTAGCCCATAGATGAGAGCCTCTGGGCCAGCAGCTTCGAGTGCGTTGTTATGCCGCTGCCATCTATCCCCTCAAGAGCCACTATGGCGCCTTTCAAGGCCTGACCAGCTAACAGCTGGAGGGCCTTAATTTACCGCTTACTTCGGATAACCGATATTAGTTAAATAACCTTAAAAATTAGGCACACTTAAAAAAGCTCCAGGCAACTTAGAAAGCCTAGAGCTGAAGATGGACGCCAGCAGGCTGAGCAGGGAGCTAAAGGACTCGCTTAGGACGTTCGGGCCAGCGTGGCTTGTAATGATGGCAGACGTCGACGTGGCCTCCATAGTCACCGGCTTCCAGGTCGGGGCGGCCTGGGGCTACATAATGGTCAGCGTCATGCTGGCCCTCACGGTGCCCCTCTTTGTAATCCAGGACGCCGCGGGCACCCTCGGGACGGTCTCAGGCATGGGGCTGGGCACGGCCATAAAGAGGCTCTACGGCCGAAGGATGGCCCAGCTGGCCTCAATCCCCATGGCGGTCGCTGACATCATGGAGTACGTGGCGGAGTACGCAGGGATCGCGGTTGGCCTTAAGCTCCTGGGCCTCCCCCTCCTCCCCGGCCTGCTGGCGGTCTTTGCAATACACATAGCGGTGGCCTGGAGCGGCAGGTACAGGCACGCCGAGGCCTTCCTGCTTCCAGTGAGCTTCCTGCTTGTTGCGGCGCTGCTCTACACGGCCCTAGTCACGAGGCCCGACCCAGGGAGGATCAGCGACGCCCTGCTCAGCCCCTGGCCGCTCTGGAGGCCGAGCTTTGACTACATGCTGGCCGCCAGCGTGGGCTCCGTGATAATGCCATGGATGCTCTTCTTCCACTCAGGCGCCGACGTCAGGAAGGGGCTGAGGCCCGAGGAGCTGAGGCCGGAGAGGCTTGAGACCCTGGTTGGCGCCATAGTGTCAGAGCTCCTCATGGTTGCCACTGTAGTCGTCGGCATATTCCTGGGCGGCAGGGCTGGGGCCGCGCTTGACGCCAACGTTTTGGCAAGCGCGCTGGAGCCGCTGGGCCTGGCGAGCAGGTACATAATGGGACTCGGCTTCATGGCGTCGGGCTTCCTGGCCCTGGTAGTCATATCGCTTGGCTCCGCCTGGGGCTTCCTCGAGGCAGTGAACTTTAAGAGGGGGACCCTGGCCTACAGGCTGACCTACGTGCTTGAGAGCGTCCCAGCCCTCGTGATAGTAGCCCTCTCGCTGGGCGACCTCATCAACCTGATACTTGACCTCATGGCGGCCTTCACTATAATACTGGCGCCGCTGCTCTACATGCTGGGCAGGATAGCCTCCAGGGAGGACGTCATGGGGAGCGCCAGGCTCAGGGGCGCGAGGGCAGTAGCTTACTGGATCATGTCAGCCCTCGTCGTGGCCTCGGGGCTTATAGCGATAGCCGCGTCGCTGTGAAGAGCAAGGGCTTAAGCCTTCGGTCGCCCCTGTTAGCCTGGTGCAGCTGGTGGCCGAGAGGCTGACGTTTCAGCTCCTTGACGTGAGCTACTCAGTGGAGGGCGGGAGGCCTGTAATAGAGATCTGGGCCAGGGACGTCAAGGGCAGGAGGCTCCTGCTCCTGGACGACACCTTCAGGCCCTACTTCTACGTGCTGCCTCAGAACGGCGCGGACCTGGACAAGCTTGCCGAGGAGCTGAGGAGGCTCTCGAGGCCCAGGAGCCCAGTGACCTCCGTCGAGAAGGTTGACATGAAGTACTTCGGAAGGCCCGTGACCGCGCTCAGGGTGACGACGCTCATACCCGAGAGCGTGAGGGAGTACCGTGACCTCGCCGCCAAGCTCCCAGGGGTGGCTGAGGTCCTCGAGGCCGACGTGAGGTTCTCCATGAGGTACCTGATAGACCTGAACCTGTACCCGATGAGGTGGTACGTCGCAGACGCGGAGCCGGTCAACAGGAGCGACATAATTGCTGACGGCGCCTACAGGCTGGTAAGTAGGCCGTCGGAGGAGCCCTCCATGGCTGACGTCGACCCGCTCGACGGCCTCAGGATAATGGCGTTTGACATTGAGGCCTACAACCCGCAGGGCTCGCCCAACCCCTCAAAGGACCCAGTCATTATCATAGGGGTGGCCTTTAACGACGGCGAGAGGCTGCAGCTCGAGGCCGCGGGACACTCCGACAAGGAGCTCATACAGAAGTTCGTCGACGTCATAAGGAGGAAGGACCCAGATGTAATAGTTGGCTACAACCAGAACTCCTTTGACTGGCCCTACCTCCTGGAGAGGGCCAAGGTAAACGGCGTCAAGCTTGAGGTGGGCAGGAAGAGGGGCGCCGAGCCCAACCCCAGCGTCTTCGGGCACATCTCCGTGCAGGGTAGGCTTAACGTGGACCTCTACAACTTCGCGGAGGAGATAGAGGAGGTCAAGGTCAAGACCCTCGATGAGGTCGCAGACTACCTTGGCGTTATGCCTAAGGACAAGAGGGTCAACGTCGACTGGTGGAGGATAGCTGAGTACTGGGACGACTCGGAGAAGAGGAAGACGCTGCTAGCATACAACATGGACGACGTGACGTCAACCCTTGGCCTCGCCTACCAGTTCCTGCCCTTCGGGGCGCAGCTGAGCCAGATAAGCGGCCTGCCCCTTGACCAGGTGGCCGCCGCCAGCGTGGCCTTCAGGCTTGAGATGAGGTTCATGAGGGAGGCCAGGAAGCTGGGGGAGCTGGTGCCCAACAGGGCCGAGGAGGAGACCAGGGAGCTCGAGACCTACACTGGCGCTATCGTGCTGGAGCCCAAGCCGGGGATCCACCACAACGTGGCAGTCCTGGACTTCGCCAGCATGTACCCCAGCATAATGGTTAAGTACAACGTTGGCCCAGACACGCTGCTCAAGGAGGGGGAGGCCTGCGAGAGGGTAAACGAGGCGCCGGGGGTCAGGCACAGGTTCTGCGCCGACAGGGACGCGTTCTTCAAGAGGGTCCTGGAGAGGTTCCTGAAGTGGAGGGCTGAGGTCAAGGCGGCCATGAAGAAGTACCCCGAGGGGAGCCCGCAGTACAGGCTCCTCAACGAGAGGCAGAGGGCCATAAAGGTGCTCGCCAACGCCAGCTACGGCTACATGGGCTGGGCCGGGGCCAGGTGGTACTGCAGGCAGTGCGCTGAGTCTGTAACCGCGTGGGGCAGGGACCTCATCACTAGGGCCGCCTCCCTGGCCAGGTCCCTCGGGCTCAAGGTCTACTACGGCGACACCGACAGCCTCTTCGTTGAGAACGACCCCGAGAAGGTTGAGAAGGTCATAGAGGGCATAACCAAGGGCCTTGAGTTTGACATAAAGATAGACAAGGTTTACAGCAGGGTCTTCTTCACTGAGGCCAAGAAGAGGTACGCGGGCCTCACGCCGGAGGGCAAGATAGACATAGTGGGCTTTGAGGCCGTCAGGGGCGACTGGAGCGACCTGGCCAAGGACACCCAGGCCAAGGTGGCGGAGATAGTGCTCAGGAGCGACGACGTGAGGAAAGCCGTGGACTACGTGAGGCAGGTCATAAATGACCTCAGGAACGGCAAGGTGGAGGTGGAGAAGCTCATAATATGGAAGACCCTGACCAAGAGCGTTGACAAGTACGAGGCCGAGGCGCCGCACGTGTACGTGGCGAAGATGATGGAGAAGCTGGGCTTCAAGATAGACGTCGGCTCAAAGATAGGCTACGTCATTGTTAAGGGTGACGGGCCGCTGAGCAGGAGGGCCAGGCCCTACTTCCTGGTGAAGCCGCAGGACATAGACGTTAACTACTACATAGACAAGCAGATAGTGCCGGCCGCCCTCAGGATACTCAGCTTCTTTGGCATCAGCGAGAGGGAGCTCAAGGCGGGCGGCAGGCAGGCCTCGCTCTTCGACTACATAAACAAGAAGTAGGCAACAAAAAACAAAGGGGAGGGGCCCCGGCTCACACAATGTCGCTGAAAGTCATGAAGACCACGTCGCCCTTCCTTGATGACACCTTGCTCCCTATCCTGGCCCCTATGAGCAGGGCCACGCCCTTCTCGGAGGCGGCGTCGATGAGCCTCTGCGTTATTATCCCGTCAAAGACGACCGCGTAGACCTTGCCGGGCTCTATCTGCTGCATCCAGTTGAACAGGTCCTTAACCTTGAGCCTGGCGACCTCGTTCCACGACCTGTCGTAGGCCACCGCCTCCAGGGTCCCCTTGAGCTCCTTCATGTTGTCTAGGACCTGTTTGGGCATTATCAGTGACGTAACGCCGGCCTGCTGCTGAGCCACCTCAGCCTGTTGAGGCTGAGCCTCTTGGGCCACTGCCTGAGCCTCAGCCTGGGGCTGCTGAGGAGGCTGGGCCGCGGGGGGCTGGACTACCGCCTGTTGCTCCTGCTGGGCCGCCGCCCCGGCGGGAGGCTGAGGCTGCTGGACCTGCTGGGCCGGCTGGGCAGGAGCCATGCCGAGCTGCTTCATCATCTCTTCAGCTGGCACCATCTGGGCCAGGGCCCTGGCGACCTCCTTCCCTGTCAGCTGCTCCACCTCCATGCCCTTGGGGGCCCTGGCCACGTAGTCGACGTGCATCTGGCTCAGCACGGTCCTCATTATCATCTCTCCGCCCCTGTCGCCGTCAACGAACAGTATGACCTTCTTGCCCTTGGCCAGGTCAATTATGGTCTTGGGCACCCTCTCCTTGGCTCCCCCTATGGCTATGGTGTTGGTGTAGCCGTAGCGGCCCAGGTTTATTACGTCGGCCCTGCCCTCGACTATTATTATGGTGTCTGACTTCTCAACGTCCGGCCCAGCTGGGAGCTTGTCCTCGCCGTACTCTATTACCTTGGGCTGCGCCTCTATCCTCTGCGTGACCTCCCTTATGATCTCCTTTATGTCCGGCTCCTGCTCCTTAACCGTCTGCAGCAGCTCCCTGGCCCTCTGCACTATCCACTTCAGCTTCTCCGCCCTCAGGTCCTCTATGGACTCCACCGTTATCCTTGCAGTGTACGGGCCCACCTTGTCCACGGTCTCTATCATGGCAGCAAGTAGGACGGTCTCAACCCTGTCCAGGTTGCTGGGTATCTGTATCTCGCCCACGGTCTTGGTGCCCTGGTACTTCAGGTCTATGTGAACCCTGCCAATCTTATCCTTGTTCTGGAGCTCCTCTAGGTTGAACTCAGAGCCCAGGAGCCCCTCCGTCTGCCCGAAGACCGCACCTATTATGTCGTGCTTCTCCACCCTTCCGTCGACTTCAAATGACGCCCTTATGAGGTACTTCAACACCTCGCGTCACACCTCTTCTCTTCTAAGAGGGCTGTGGCTTGGCTACCCTCTTGCCTCAAGAGGTATGTGGGGGCGCAGGATAAAAGCCCTTTAATAAGGCCTCCAGGGCTTAACCTAAGCCATGCCACCATGAAGGGATATAGCGCTAAGGCTTCGCCCCTGCGCCTCCCTGCGCGAGGGTCTTTGACAGCCGTTCTATCATTTCCTCCTCCGTTAAGGGCCTCTCGACCTTCTCGCCCCTGGCCGCCCTCTCGGCCCTCTCCGGGAACGTGAAGACTATGTTGTTCAGGTCCCTCTCAGTGAGCAGGCCTTCGTACCTCTCAGTGTATATCACCTTTGAGCCGTCGCTCAGCATTAACATGGTAGTCGGCGACGCCCTCACTTTGTACTCTATGAAGGTCATGGCCCCCTTGGCTGAGGTGCACTGCTGCGTGAACCAGTCGCAGAGCACCACGTAAAGCCCGAAGCCCCTGAGCCTCTCGAGGTTTGACTCAACGAACGGGTACCAGTGCAAATCGTACCTCCTGCAGACGGGGCACAGGGTGTTGTCAAAGTAGACGAGGGAGTACCTCTCCTTGGGGATGAGCGGCGAGGCCGACTCCTCCATCATTACCCAGTAGCCGCTGCTGAAGTCAAAATAGTAGACGCCGTCCGTGGACTCCCTGCCAAGCCTTCTGGCCTTTATGGGCTCCATGGCTCCCCTGAAGTTAGGTGAGTCCTTAGTCGAAGTAAAACGCTTTGCGTTAAGGTATTAAGCACGCCCAAGCCCTCTGCCCTGGGCAGAGTTGAGCGAGGAAGCCATAAGGAGGGCCATCAAGGAAGGGGGAGGCTCGCTTTACGTCTGGGAGATAGCGAGCTCCATGGGCTACGGCGAGGAGGTCGCCAGGGCCCTGTGGTCCATGAGGGAGTCAGGCGAAATAGACGTCAGGGGCGAGGGCAGGGGCTTCGCAGCTTACATGCTGAGCCCCGCCTCGTGGTGGGCCTGGCTGGCCCTCCTGGGGGTAGCCCTTGGCGTTGTAGCGGCCCTCCTCGTGCCCCACTCGCCAGTGCAGCTCGAGTTCATAAAGGTCGCCATGGGCGCGCCGTCCCTCTTCTACATACCCGGCCTGGCCCTCGTGAGGGCCCTGTACCCCGAGTGGAAGTGGAAGGGGTTCGACGAGGCGGCCCTGGCCATAGCAATGAGCCTGTCCCTGCTGCCCATCATAGGAATAACGCTGGTCACCATAGGCGTGGACCTGACCGTCAACACTACCCTAATTTCCGTGGACGGCCTCTCCGTGGCGCTAATCCTAGTTGCAGCGGCCAGGAGGGCCAGCTACGAGGAGGCCCTGAGGAGGAGCTGACGTCGTGTTTTTAATGGCGTTAGCCGCCCTCCACTGGGACACTGTGTGGCCATTAGGGAGCTGGGCTACGCCACCACGGCCTTTGCCGCGGCTCTGGGGCTCATAGCATACTTCTCGCTAGGCTACAGGCCCCTGGCGTTCTCCATGATAGGCGTTGCCATAGCTGGCCTAAGCGCGATAGTGATCGGCGACTCGCCGAGGCCGCAGCCGCCGCAGCTCAGGTCCATGCTCTCAGCGCTGGGAGTTAACCTTGAAGCGCTCCTTGAGGAGGCCGACGCCAGGGGGAAGGCAATAGTGATGCCTCCAGTCGGGGGGAGGTGCGCGGCCTTCATACCCCTCAGCGAGGACGCGGACCCTGAGGCTGTGGCCAGGGCCTTAAGAAGCGCGCCTCAGAGCCTGTTCCCGTCGCCCGCAGGGCGCAGGGGGGTGCTCGCCTTCCTGCCCTCGCCGCTCCCGCTGAGCTCCACGGACATGGAGTCAGCCCTCAGGGAGGTGGTCGTAGAGAGGTCTGAGATGGCCAAGGCCATTAGGCTTGAGGAGAGGGGCAACGTCATAGTGCTTGAGGCTGTGAGGCCTGTCATGGATGACCTGCCCAGGCTGAACAGGGCCGGGACCCTCCCGCTGCTGCTCGGGGCGACCGTGGTGGCCTCCCTTAAGGGAGTCCCAGTTGCGGTCGCTGACTCCTACAGGACGCAGGACGGCTGGGCCGTTGAGCTCAGGCCTCTGGGGGCTGAGAGCGGTGGACAGAAGTGAGGCGTTCTTAATATACATCTTCTTCGTGACGGCCCTCATAGAGCTTGCGCTCGTCATAGGCGGGGAGGAGTCCCTGGGAGTTTACCTGGGGCTCTACTCCTTAAGCTATTTACCCGCGGCCTGGTACGCCAAGCCCAGAGGATACAGGCACTTGATGACAATAGCCGCAGCCGTGACCTCCGCGTTCATACTTTACAGCGCCCTTAAGGTGGTGGGCCTTGTGCCTTAGGCAGGCCGTGGCACTCGCCCTCGCCCTGGCGCTGGTTGGAGGCATAATAGTGGCGTCAGTCAGCTACTACTCATGGGAGAGGTCAAGGGTCGTCCAGAGCTTTAACCATGTTAAGCTGCCCCAGTTTCAATATTACATTGCTCCTCTTGCCGTCATCTCTGAAGGGTTCATAAACAACCTCTCCTCGGCGTCAACACCGTCACAGGTGGAGTCAACGGTCAATGCCGCCTACAGGGAGTTCGCCACAATTCCCCAGCTTAAGCCCCTGTTAGACCAGATCGAGGAGGCCCTCAACCTTACCAGAAAGGGAGGGGGATACTACCTTATGTCACAAAGCTACTACAGCAAAGGCAACTACACGCTCGCCGCGTACTATGCTAACCTGTCCCTCCAGTACCTGGCCAGGGCAAACGCCACCATCTACTCGCTTATGTCGTATATCTACGCGGAGCAGGCCGAGCTGGGTCCCCAGGCCTACCAGGACGCTATGAAGCTGGTCAACAGGGCTTTAGGGGTGACGGGCCTCTTCACGGGGGAGGATTACCTTGAGCTTAAGATTATACAGCTGTCCGTGGCCAGAAAGGTAAACGGCCTCGTGACAGTAGACCTGCGGGCCCCCGCTCACTATAAGCTTGGCCAGAAGTTCTATGTAAATGGCACTGTGCTGGTGAACGGGTCCTCACCGCTCGGCAACGCACTTGTTGAGGTGGGCGTCGGCGACCTCAACGTGTTAGCTGTTTCCAACTCGTCAGGCTACTTCAGCGTAGGGCTGCAGGCGGTCTTCAACGCGTCGGGCATGGAGTGCGTTCACGCCAAGGTAATCCCGACCGGGTCATTAATAATAAACAGGAGCCTGACGTCATATGTGTGTGGGCAGCTGAGCTTCGTCCCGACACGCCTTAACGTCTCCGTGAGGCCGCCCGTAGTGATGCCAGGTCACGTCATTTCAATTTACATAAGGTATTCTAACGCCTCGTGCAGCCCAGCTTACACTGTTACCCTGGGCAGCCTTAGCTATGGAGGCGTCATAAACAATGGCACAGCGACGGTCAACCTAACCGTGCCCCTGGGGCTTTCCGGGTACAATAATGTGAGCGTAACGACCTCTCAATACGGCAGCTGCGCCCCCTCGTCGGCTTCAGCCGAGGTCTACATATATAGGCCTCCAGACAGGCCAGGCAAGCTAAGCGCCTGGGCCCTCTCGCCCGGCGTGCTGGTGGTCTCTGGCGCATCACCGGTGCCGTCAAGGCTTAGCATAAGCTTCGGTGACAATGAGGTTAACGGCCTGACTTCCAGGGGGTCTTTTATTTTAATACTTCCGCTACTCCAGCCCCAGCTGGCCTTCTCGGTTAACGTAACTATGTACCCGGTCAATGCGACCTTCTCGCCTTACTCTCAAAGTGTAAGGGCCGCGTCGGTGCCCACCGAGGTGCCCGTGGCGGCCGCGGTGGCCCTGCTTTACGCGCTGCGCAGGCGTCGTACAGCTCCATCGCCGCTTATGCCAAGGAAGTTAGCGTCCGTCGGCGCGCTTAACGATGCCTGGGACCTGCTGGTTAGGATGGGCCGCAAGTTCAGGGTTCCGGTGCTGCCTTCAACTACCATTAGAGAGCTGAGCGGAGCCATAGCGTCAAGGAGGGTGGAGCTGGCGGACAGGCTTTCGTCGCTTGCCGACCTCATGGAGAGGGTTGCCTACGGCGGGCTGAGGGATGAGGCCGCCATCAACAACATAAAGAAACTTGTCGACGAGCTGAGGAGGTCCGAGGGGATGTGAAGCTCAGGGCCCCGCTGGGCTACATAGCTCTCGGCCTCGCCCTGGCGGTAGCGGTGGGGTTAGCCATAGGGGCCTCGTGGGGGCACCAGCCTGGGTCTTCCCTGGCCCGCGTTGTTAACCTAGTTCCCATCCCCCAGCCAGGCGACCTCCTCAACGGCAGGGCCACCGTGGCAATAGTTGTGGACCCAGAGCTCAGGCCCACCGCAGGCGAGGCCTCTTCCCTCAGGGAGTTCCTCTACATGGGCGGGAGGCTCATAGTTATAGGCTCGGGCGCCGGCGTTAACGAGCTCCTCAGGTCCTTGAACTCCAACATAACTGTCGCGGAGGGCGTGGTGGTCAACCCGACAATTAACGCCGGCACCCCCCTGGCGCCGCTGGCGACCTTCAGGAACTTCACGATAGCGCTCTTCAACGCCTCCCCCCTTGAGCTTGGCCCTGGCGCCGAGCCGCTCATAGAGGTGCCCCCTAACTCAAGGATCCTCGTCAACGGCACGCTGGAGGGTAATGGGTCATATGTGGTCGCAGCCTATCAGCAGGTTGGAGCAGGGAAGCTAATAGTGATCTCTGACCCCTACATAGCCTCCGGCGGGCTCCTCTCCCAGGCAGACAACTCAAACGCCTTGAAGCTACTTATTAACAGCACAGACGCCTACCTGGTTGAGTTCCTCTGGCTGAGCCCCCCGCTGCAGGTGTTCGCCCAGGAAACCCTCCACTTCGTCCGCTCGCTGGAGGGCCAGGCCCTCGTGGCCCTGCTCCTCACGGCCGTCGTTGTCCTTTACCACGCCAGGCCACCGACGGCTGAAGAAGTAGAGGACGAGGTTGATGCTCTTCTAAGGCTGCACCCCGACTGGGACAGAGAGAAGCTTATAGAAATAGCTAGGGAGAGGTCACTCCCTGACGGCCAGAGTGATGAGGGTTAGCCCGACCACCTCCAGCGTCGTTATCGCTAGCATTGGCACCGCCACGTCGGCTGAGAACCTCCTGGCAAGGTAGAACGAGAGGGCTATGGTGACCAGCATCTGGGCGGTGAACACGCCAACGGCTGCTGTTAGCTTCCTCCCTATGGAGGTCCTCCTGACGCCTGAGCTGTAGTAAAATGAGAACACGTAGGCGGCGAGCGCCAGCCCAACTACTGAGACCGCTATCTCAAGGCTCCAAAATGACATGAGCGTCAGCGCCACCTGAGACTCCCCTCCTTGACCATCCCCTTCACCCTCCCCAGGGACTCAAGCATGTCCTTTGACAGGTAGTAGAGCTGCCCGTACCTGGGGCCCTCTGTAATCACCAGGCCGGACTCCACAAGGAGCTCCAGGTGGTGCCTGACCGTCCTGTAGTTGACACCCAGGGCCTCGGCTATCTGGTTCGCGTTGGCCGGCCCCTTGGCGAGCAGCTCCACGATCCTCAGCCTCATCTCCCCTCCCCTCGAGCCGATGAAGAGCCACCAGAGCAGGTGGTCTTTGTCTCGAAAGCCGAGGCCCCTCTCAGGCATTCATAGGTTTCCCAGGAGGTCATATGTAGGCCTGAGTAAATAAGCGAATTGAGCAAGAACAAAAAAGACCCTGTATTTACGTTTGGGTCATCCAAGTCGGGCCCCTCAGCCCTGGTACTGGCCAGGCGAGTAGCCTGGGGCCACGTCTGATATTGACAGCGGGTGCACTATCCAGTACTCGTTGACTATCTGCCACTGCATGGCGGTCGCGTTGTAGTTGTAGTAGAGTATCTCCGTCACGTTGAGCACCAGCTCAACCGGGTGCGGGTTGGACGCCGTTGGGTACGGGAACACCACGAACTGCAGCGGGGCCTTTACCATGGCCATGTCACCCTTGACCTGCACCGTCGGCGGCACCAGGGCGTACCAGACGACGTACTCGTACATGTTGTCGAACTTTGTCCAGGTGGCGTTAATCGTTGATATACCGGTGTAGTTGCCGCTCAGGGGGCCTCCTATCCAGTGCAGCGTGGCGTTTGGAGCGTACTCAGTTATTATTAGGGAGGCGTTCTCTATTGCTATGTCGTTCCAGTGCGCGTAGGCCTGGGCGAGCGCCATCTGCTCCTCTATGTATGTCTGCGGCGGGTAGCCCGCTATCACGTCGCTGAGCGACAGTGGCTTGACCTTCCAGACCTCATGCGTTATCTGGAACTGGGCGGCTGACTCGTTGTAGACGTAGGTCAGTATCTCCGTCACGTTGAGCACCAGCGGGTGTATCGGAACTGCCGTAGGCGCTACGAAGAACTGGGCGTACCCGGTCACATTGTACTCCGTCGGGCTTATCATAGTTACGGTGGGCGGTATTATTGTGTACCAGTAGACGGTCTCATACATGTTGAAGAACTTGTTCCACGTCGCGTTAATAGCTGAGATGCCAGTATACACGCCGCTCAGGGGGCCTCCCACCCAGTCGAGCGTCGCGTTGGGAGCGTACTCAGCTATCACGAGCGGAGCGCTCTCTATGGCTATCTCATTCCAGTGGCTCATGGCTGCGGCCAGAACGGTGCCCTCTATGAGCTGCTCCTGGCCTGGGTAGCCAGCTATTACGTCAGTAAGCGGTATGGGCTTGACCTTCCAGACCTCATGCGTTATCTGGAATGAGGCCGCGCTGGAGTTGTAGGTGTAGGTGAGAACCTCTGTCACGTTAAGCACGAATATGTCAAGAGGCGCGGCGGTTGGGGCCACGAAGAACTGGGCGTAGCCAGTCACGTTGTACTCCACTGGGCTTATCATGGTGACCGTCGGAGGCACTATGGTGTACCAGTAGACGGTCTCATACATGTTGAAGAACTTGTTCCAAGTTGCATTGATCGCGGGGATTCCCGTGTAGACTCCGCTCAGCGGTCCGCCGACCCAGTCAAGTGTCGCATCTGGGGCGTACTGCATGATAACAAGGCTGGGGCTCTCTATGGCTATGTCGTTCCAGTGGCTCATAGCGTCTGCAAGGACCGCGCTCTCGGCCAGCTGCTCCTGGCCTGGGTATCCAGCAATTACGTCGGTCAGAGGTATGGGCTTGACCTTCCAGACCTCGTTCTCTATGAGGTAGCCGCTCGAAGTGTTAACGTAAGTCAGGACCTCTGTCACGTTGAGCACCAGCACGTTTATTGGTGCCGCCGTGGGCGCCACGAGGAACTGAACGTAGCCCGTGACGTTGTAGACGCCAGGCGACACAGGGGTGACCGTCGGAGGCACTATGGTGTACCAGTAGACGGTCTCATACATGTTGAAGAACTTGTTCCACGTCGCGTTAATAGCTGAGATGCCAGTATACACGCCGCTCAGGGGGCCTCCTATCCAGTGCAGCGTGGCGTTAGACAGGTACTGCGGGGCCACCAGGCTGGGGCTCTCTATTGCGATGTCGTTCCAGTGGCTCATGGCTGCGGCCAGGACCACGTCAGCCTGCTGGTTCTTGTACATGCTCTCAAGGGCTGAGTACATGTTCTGCAGCGAGGAGTACTCGCCCTTAAGCGATGAGTAGCTGGCGCTGAGGCTTGTGTAGCTTGTGTTTAGGCTGGAGTAGCTGCCCTTGAGCGAGGAATAGCTTGACTTTAGGCTGGAGTACTTTGAGGCAAGCGATGAGTACATGACCCCCAGGGCGCCGGCGACTATCACTAGCACTATAACCAGCGCCGAGAGGCCCGCTAGCTTTACGTCCACGGTCTCGCCTCAGGAGGTTTAGGCTAGATTAAAATTAAAATCACTTTTCCAAAATTATGTGCAATTCGTATACAAATCCTAAGCCTCTCCATTACGTTTTAAATTAGAAAATATTTTGTTTCAAAATAGAGTTACCTTAAATTAGTAATGCCCCACTGAACCCTGGGGTAACTGCTTGAGGGAGAGCGACTTCAGGGACCTGGAGCTGAAGCTCAGGCTGGACTCGGACTCAGCTGGCGTCAGCAGAATAGACTTTGAGGATGGCCTCGTAATCTACTCCGCCCTCTTCACCCACCTGAGCGGGGCCTCCGGAGCCAAGGTTCTTGACCTGGGCTCGGCCATGGGGTACTCAACGCTCTGGATATCTAAGGCCCTTGAGGACTCCTGCTCGGGCGAGTGCGACGTCGTCGCCGTTGAGCTCAGGGGCGACAGGGTCAAGGCTGCCCAGGAGTTCTTCAGGGACGTCAAGCTCGAGAAGGTTAAGGTGACGTTTATCGAGGGCAACGCCGTCAACGTGCTTGAGGGAGTTGATGATGAGAGCATAGACGCGGCCTTCGTTGATGTTCACGTGAGCCTCTACCCCAGGGTCGCCGAGCTCATGCTCAGGAAGCTCAAGAGGGGAGGCCTAGTCCTGTTCCACAACGCCATAAGGCCCCCGCCCCCGGCTGAGACCTTCCAGCAGCTCAGCGGCGCGGGCTGGAGGTACGCTGTGGTGCCCACGCTTGAGGGCGTCCTGATAGCGAGGAGGCCCTAGGCAAGGGCCATCAGCGCGTAAGCTCCAGCCGCCAGCATGACTGTTGAGAGCGCCAGAAGGAGGAGGCCGTACTTCCTGCCCGGGAGCCTCCTGCCCTGGTAGCCGAGGCCCGAGAGGAGGGTGAGCCAGGCGTAGTCCATCCAAACGTGGCTCGGGTACATTATTGAGTACCCCACCACGAGGCCCATCGTGGACGCCGCCTCCACGAGCACAAGCCCTACCGTGAGCCACCACAGGAGGAAGAAGGGGTTAAGGGCCGTGAGGGCGAGGCCCGTAACGTACGGCGTTGAGGCAAGCGATGCCTTCACCTCGGGGTCCCCGCCCCTGAGCATCCTCAAGCCATCAATGGCGGTGGCCGCGGAGAAGTAAACTATGAAGGCCCCGAGCACCCCTCCAAGGGCGTACCTAACTATGCTAAGGCTGAGGGCCCACCTGAGCTCGTAGGCGGCCAGGCCTATCGCAACCACGAAGGGCAGCTCAAAGGTCATGTGGCCCGCGGCCATCTTAACCCCCGCCCTCCAGGATTGCCTGGCGCCGTTAACCACCGCCGCGGCCGAAAGGGGCCCAGGTGAAAGCGCTCCACTTGCAGACAGGGCCACGGTCAGACCTATGAGCTGGAGCGCCTGCAGCTCTAGCACCCCTGTTGGTGGGAAAGGCTTCACTATATAACCCTGAGTCCTTAAAGGCTCCCGCAGACGGTCTCGCCGTCAACTACCGAGGCCACTACCCTCAGCTCCTTGTTGAGGATTACTAAGTCGCCTCTCATGCCAGCCCTCAGCTCCCCAACCCCTTCCTTTAAGTGAGCCCCTATTGACATAGCTGGGTTCTGGGTGGCCGCCCCCACGGCGTCTGAGATGTCAATCCCAACCCTGTAGAGGTTGGCCATGTCAGTCTCCAGAGTAGAGGCGCTCCCAGCTAACGTGTTAGAGCCCCTGATCCAAGCGGCCCCGCCCCTTGAGACCACGCTGAGGCCCCAGAACGAGTACTCCCCCTCGGGCAGTCCGGCCGCTGGCGTGGCGTCTGAGACTAGGACTAGCCTGCGAGGCCCGATAACCCTGTATGCAAGGAGAATCGCCTCAGGTGAGACGTGGACCAGGTCCCCTATCAGCTCAACGTAGGCGTTGCTGAGCAGCGCGGCGCCCACAGTCCCCGGCTCCCTGTGGTGGAAGGGCCTCATGGCGTCGAAGAGGTGCGTGAACTTGGTGGCCCCGGCCCTGAGGGCCTCCATGGCCTGGGAGAACGTCGCGTCGGTGTGGCCCAGCTGGACTGTGACCCCGCTGGAAGACAACAGCCTTATAGCGTCGATGGCCCCTGGCAGCTCAGGCGCTATGGTGACCTCCCTTATAACGCCCCTGCACGAGGCGAGCAGCTCCCTAAGCTCCCCGAGGTCCGGGGCTCTGAGGTTCTCAGCGAGGTGAGCGCCGCGCCTTGCAGGGCTTATGTAGGGCCCCTCCAGGTGAAGCCCCAGGGCCCTGGCCGCGCCCCTCGGCCTGGAGTCCATGAAGCTGATTAGAGCCGTGCACGCCCTCTTTATGTCCTCGGGCGGAAGGCTAACGGTTGTCGGCACAAAGGAAGTCACGCCCCTGCAGGCGAGGAACTTGGCCATCCCCTCCAGGTCCCTTGACTTCAGGCTCATAACGTCGTAGCCGCCCGCGCCGTGTATGTGCACATCAACAAGGCCTGGGGCCACCAGGTGGCCCCTCACGTTGACGTCATCAGGCCCCTGCTCCGCGGGCTCGGGGCCTACGCCCGCCACCGCTCCGTCAACTATCCTCACGAAGCCATCCGGTATGACCTCGCGCGGGGTTAATATCACGGCGTGCCTCAGGGTCAAGCTGCCCATGGATCTAGCCCCCTTTATAGCTCCCACGGCCCAGATTACTTGGTGGAAGCTTGGGAGGAATATTCGCGTTCGCCTGCAGGTCGCCTAGGGATGGCTCAGCAATACTTGAGGGGCTTAGGAGGCTGACCTACAGGGGCTATGACAGCGTCGGCGTGGCGTTCCTTGACGATAAAATTGAGGTCAAGAAGGCCATGGGCCCCGCCGACAGGAACCCTGGGCTGTTCTCGTTCACCTCGCGGGTGGCCCTGGGCCACACAAGGTACGCCACCAGGGGGTGGCCAACCGTCGAGAACGCCCACCCAATACTTGACTGCACCGGCAGGGTGGCCGTTGTAATGGATGGAGTCATAGACAACTACGAGCAGCTCCGCTCGTCGTTGGCCTCGAGGGGGCACAGGCTTGTGACAACCACGGACACTGAGGTCATACCGCACCTCCTTGAGGAGGGCAAGGGGCCCGGGGACCTTCTGAGCGCGCTCCGCGGCACGTTCTCGGCGGCCTACGTGAGGTCAGGCGACGAGAGGGTCTGGTTCGTGCAGGACGGCCAGCCCCTGGTTATAGGCAGGGGTCAGGACTGCCTGTACCTGGCCAGCGACCTGCCCAGCCTCTACGGCTTCGCCGATGAGGCGGTGATAGTGCCCGAGGGCTCCTACGGCTACATATCAGCTTCAGGCGAGCTCTCTGTCTTCAGCGCCGACGGTAGCCCTGTGCAGCAGCTCACCTCCAAGAGGGTCAAGTATGAGCCAGGCTCCCTTGACAAGGCCGGCTACCCGCACTACATGCTTAAGGAGATCTATGAGATACCTGAGGCCCTGGAGAGGACGACCCACTCGCTGATGGACAAGTACCTGAGGCTCTCTGGCATGATACTCTACGGCGCCAGGAGGGCCTTTATAATAGGCAACGGCACCAGCCTCCACGCGGGCATGGTCTCGGCCTACTACTTCTCGTCTCTTGGGGGCATGAGCATAGATGTCGTCAGCGCCGCCGAGTTCCCCTATTACGCGCTCGACAGCGTGGGCACGGGCACCGTTGTGCTGGCCGTCAGCCAGAGCGGCGAGACCAGCGACGTCATAAGGAGCGTCAAGATGGCCAAGCAGAGGGGGGCGGTGATAGTCGGGGTGACCAACGTCCTGGGCTCAAGGCTCGCCCTGGAGTCCAACGTCTACCTCCCAATAGGCGCTGGGCCTGAGCTCGCGGTGCCGGCCACTAAGACGTTCACGTCAACCCTCGTGGCCCTCATGCTGCTGGCGGCCCACGTGGGCCTCACTGCGGGCAGGCTCTCACAGGCGGAGCTAAACGAGCTCTACAACGACATAAGGTCCTTCTCCAGGTCCCTAGCCGAGGACATGCCAGCCATAGATGCGGCCGCGTCAAAGATAGCGGGGGAGCTGAGGGACTCCAGGGACGCCTACGTGGTGAGCAGCGGCATAACTTACCCCGTGGCCCTGGAGGGGGCCCTCAAGCTCAAGGAGGCCGCAATGCTCCACGCGGAGGGGGTTCAGCTCGGCGAGCTCAGGCACGGCCCCATGGTATTGGCAAGGGGCAACTACCCAATAATAGTCATAAAGCCCAGGGAGGAGGCCGCGGAGGAGCTCTACTCTAGGGTCATGTCAGAGCTGAGGGCCAGGGAGGCCAAGGTGATAGAGGTCTCCGACTCAACGCAGGCCGCCCTGCAGGCGCCCCGCGCGCCGAGGCCTGAGCTTTACCCAATAGCTGCTGTAGCGCCGCTTCAGCTCCTTGCATACAGGGTGGGCTTTGAGAGGGGGCTGCCCATAGACTCGCCGCCAGGCCTGGCCAAGGCTATAACTACGTGAACAGCTCGCTGTACACATTTTATTATCAATCAATGTCTATTTTTACTGATTCATTAATACGAATAACTGTTTAAAAGTGCTGAAACAGTACACCTGGGCTGGGAGAGATAAATGTCGACCATAAGGCACGAGAACAGGAGCTCCGCCAGGATAGTGAGGTCGCCGCACGGGCAGCAGGACTCCCTGCAGATGAGCTTCCTGGTGCAGAGCGGGCTCTACAGGTTCACGAGGTAACTTCCTTTTTGCTCAGAAAAGCTTCCCAGGGTTTAGTATGCCCCTCGGGTCAAAGGCTGCCTTGATGGACCTCATCAGCTCGAGCTGCCTGTCGCCCACCGCCCTCCTGAGCGCCTCCCTCTTTATCACGCCAATGCCGTGCTCAGCGCTCACAGCACCTCCCAGCCTCAGCGCTATGTCAACAACGTCGTCAAACCACTGCAGGGCGACCTTAGTAGACTCAGGGTCCGTGGGGTCAAAGCCTATGGCTGGGTGCAGGTTGCCGTCACCAATGTGGCCCCCCAGGGACGAGGTCAGGCCGTACTTGTCGTCAAGGGCCCTGAGCTCCCTTATGGCCTCCGGCACCCTTGACGGGGGCACGACTATGTCCTCTATGAGGAGCTGGAAGGGCCTCCCAGGCCTCCTGAACATGTTGACCTGGGCTGGGAAGAGGGACCTCCTGAGCTGGTAGAGGGGCTCGGCGTCCTTATCGTTATCAGCCGTGTAGACGTTCCTGGCCCCCGAGGACCTCATGACGCCCTCAAGCCACCTGAGGTGCCTCTCCGAGCTCTCCGGCGTGCTCTCAAGGCTCACCAGGAACATGTTGCTGCTGGCCTCGAAGGGGAGGCTCACGGCCTGCGAGGCCAGCCTAACAGTAGGCGCGTCCATGAACTCGGCTATGTAGGGCTGCACCCTGCTGGTCTTAATAGCCATGTAAGCCTTCATCAGCGAGCCTATGTCGTCAAAGAAGGCAAGCGCCGTCACCACCTTCTCGGGCAGCGGCGCTATCCTGAGGGCAGCCCTAGTCACGACGGCCAGCGTGCCCTCACTGCCAACTATGAGCCTTACCAGGTCGTAGCCCTCCCTGCACTTAACTGTGCGGCACCCGAGCCAGAGCCTCGTGCCGGACTCGTCGGCCAGAACCACCTCAAGGCCGTTGACCCAGTCCCTCATGGTGCCGTACTTTGCCCCCCTCATGCCGCCGGCCCCGTTGTTTATAGCCCCTCCCACGGTTGCAACCGCCTGGCTGGCCGGGTCTACTGGAAACATGTAGCCAACCTTTGAGAGCTCGACGTTCAGGTCATCTATCCTGACCCCAGGCTCAACGTCAGCGACGGAGTCCGCCAGGCTGACGTCAAGTATTGACGACATCCTCTCAAGGCTCAGCACGAGCCCTCCCTTCAAGGGTACTGCGTTTCCCGAGAGGCTGCTAGAGCTTCCCTGCGGGTATATCGGGACCTCATAGGAGTAGCTGGTCGCCACTACCCTGCTGACCTCGTCAGGCGTGGAGGGGAAGACGACTGCGTTGGCCTGGTGGGCCAGCCCGTCAGGCTCCCTTGAGTACAGCATCACCACGTTGGGGTCAGTTATAACTTTGTCGTCGCCGAGTTCATCCCTTAGCAGCCTGACAGCCTCGCCTACCTTGTCCTCCAACCGCTGCACCAGGTACCTTAGGCTTAATAATGGCAATAAGCCTAGCGCTCGAGGGAAAAGGGCTTGGGGCTCCCAGGAGCTGATATAATGAAGCTTGTGGACCACACCATCCTCAAGCCGTACTCTACGAAGGAGGACGTGAGGAGGGTGTTCCAGGAGGCAGTAAGCTTTGGCTGCTACTCAATATGCGTCAACCCCGTTTACGTGAGCTTCGCCAGGAGCCTCGTTGACGACGCCGGGGCCAACCTGAGGGTCTGCTCAGTCATAGACTTCCCATTCGGGGCCATGGACACGGAGTCCAGGGTTGAGGCGATAGCCAGGGCCGCGGCCAACGGAGCTGACGAGGTAGATATAGTTGCCCCCATCACACTAGTGAAGTCCGGCCGCTGGGCTGAGGTCACCAGGGACCTGAGCAGGGTCGTCAGGGCCGCCCACGGCGAGGGCCTCGTGATAAAGGTAATCGTTGAGGACGCCTACACCACCAGGGATGAGAAGCTTAAGCTCTACGAGATCGTGGCCACCTCGGGGGCTGACTTCATAAAGACCGGCACGGGCTTTGAGGACAGGGAGTACGCGTCGTCGATAGGCAACAGGCCAGGGGCCCAGGCTGACAACGTGAGGCTCATGGCTGAGGTGGCCAACAAGTACAACCCCTCGCTTGGAATAAAGGCGGCCGGAGGCATAAGGACCCTGAGGCAGGTCCAGGAGCTTCTTGAGGCCTCGGGTAGGCCCCCGGACCCCTCAAAGTTTAGGATTGGCACGAGCGCGGCGGCCTCCATATGGAGGGACGTCAGCTCAGGCAGGGCCTGAGCCTTTAATTATCCCGGCTGCCTTCAGAGCCTTCATCAGCAGGGGGGCGGCCGCTATTATCACGTCGTCTATCATTGAGACTCCAACGGTTCCCGCCAGCGAGGCAAGGGAAACGTGATGGGTCGCCAACACCCATGCCAGGGACGCAAGAAACGCCAGGCCCTGGGCCACATACATAACCTTACCCGGCTTCCGTCGTTTCAACTCTGGAGGATCACCCGCTTACCCCTATACTTGTTTAGGGCAGGTTAAAAAGTTTAACTGAGCTTAAAGAATTATGGCGTCGTCGCTCAGGACCCTGACGCCGCTGGACCAGCCCCTCTTTGAAAGTGCGCCTACCCTAAGCAGCTCCTCCACGGCCTGAGTTAGCTGGGGAATGCTGGCCCCCAGCCTGTCGACAAGCTTCCATATGGCATCGCTTGCCGCCTTAACCTCCTCCTTACGTATTACGCCCCTTGAGACCAGCTCAGGCGCCACGGAGACAAAGACTGCCTTAAGGTAGTCCTCGGGGCCTATGGAGCTCAGCGCCTCTACATAATACTTGCCCAGCGGCCTCAGGTCGTCCTCGCTCAGGAGCCCCTCCTTGAGCAGGGCCACGGCCACTGGCCAGGCGGCCATCCTGACCTGCAGGCTCCTTGAGGACAGCATTGATAGGAGCCTCGCCCTGTTAGCTATCACCTTTGCCTTCACGTCATCCGCTGACAGGTTCTTAACGGCCTCGCCCCACGCCTTAACTGCTATGCTGTCGTCCTGGTAGTCTAACAGGTCCAGGTAGCTTGGAAGCTCCAAAGCAGGTGTCCCGTGTGTTGTAAAGGCAGCGAATCCTTTAAAACTAATGTACTAATTAATTTAGTTTATAAAAATCTATTGATACTTCTTTTTTCAGGATAGCGGCCTGTAGGACGGCCTTGATGGTATGGCCGACAGCGAGTCCGTGGACTTCATCCTCACGTCATAGCCCTTGAAGGCCCACCACAGGGCTCCGGCCAGCCCGACAAGCTCCATGATAAGTCCGTAGAGCGCGAAATCGAGCTCCGAGAAGTTGTACGTAACGTAAGTGGAGGCCGTGAAAGCGCTCATCGCCACGGCCCTAACGGAGCCCACCATGAAGGCCCTCCTCTCAGTTGGGAAGAGCAGGGGCTCGTATATAGTTCTGGCAAACCAGGTAAATGTTATGAAGAAGAGGTTAGTGAAGGTCAGGGCGTAAAATATGGTGGCGTTATCAAGGCCTAAAGCCACATAGAGCAGCACCGGTATAAAGCTTAGCGATGCCAGCGCGAAGGACAGCAGGCTGTAGCTCCTGGTGTTGATTTTCTCTATGAAAAGCGGGACTACCAGGCCGGCCGCTGCGGCGCCTAGGTTAGCATAGAACATTACCAGGTACAGCTGCGGTGGCTTGAAGTAATAGTCTGCCAGCACGAACGCCATGAGCGACCAGGTCAGGTAGTTCGCGATGCTCCACGACGTGAGCACCAGGAACCTTGACTTCACGCCCAGCCTGTTGTTTACTTCCTCGACCTTCACGCCGGGGTCCTCAGTGAAGTTGACTTTCTTCACCTCCCTCTCAGCGACGTTGGCCAGCCCCCTGGCCGTGAGCCACCTTATGGACTCCGGCATCATGAGTCTGATGACTATGGCGGCGACGAGCCCTCCCACAGCTATGCCTACTATTGATATTGCATCGACGACAGGGGCATGAGGGCCCAGGAAGTAAGTCAAGTATATAGCTGCGGCGCCCGCCGCGGCCCCTATGTTCTCAAAGTTAGGGCTCAGGATCAGGCTCTTCTGCCTCCACTTGACTGGCATGATCTCCGCCAGGAGCGCCAGCCCCACGGGCACCTCGCCTTCAACGCCAATCATGGAGAGCGCGTAGGCCGCCAGGAAAATGACCATCTGCCGGAGGCCAGGCTTAAGCAGCAACAAGTCCAACACTATTACAGCACTTCCTATTCCATAGAGGCTCATGGTTATTATGTACATGTTCTTCCTGCCGAGGGACTGGTCCGAGATCCATGGAAGCAATAGGTCGCCCAGCAGGGGCGCCGCGGCAACCACCACTATGTAGTAGACGTTGTTATAACTTGGGTAAACAGAGAATGCCAGCGCGTTAATTATGCCCCATATGAAGAAGCCTATCGCCGTTGAGGCAAATATTAGCGTGTGGGCCCTCCCCCAGCGGGCCCTGTCTATTAGGCCTCCAAGGTCCTCGGGCAAGCCTGCCACCATTAAGAACAACTGTTCTTAATTATATAAAAGCGTTCTTAAGCGTGCTAAAGGCCCACCAAAAGCACCGC
This sequence comes from Acidilobus saccharovorans 345-15, assembly GCF_000144915.1. Classification (NCBI taxonomy): domain Archaea; kingdom Thermoproteati; phylum Thermoproteota; class Thermoprotei; order Acidilobales; family Acidilobaceae; genus Acidilobus; species Acidilobus saccharovorans. Next base: position 1,314,659 of record NC_014374.1, on the reverse strand, counting down.
CGCTTACGGCTAGCCGATAAAAGCATGACTATAAGGACCTTTCTTTAAAACCTCAAACAGGTACATCTTCATCAACGGTGATACCAACGCTGGAGGTTGTCCTGGGAAGCTCAAGGTACTACGCGTGCGAGGTCTGCGGAATGATATATGCCGACAGCGACACCGCCAGGAGCTGCGAGTCGTGGTGCTCTGCCCACGGATCCTGTAACATGGAGATAACCAAGAGGGCCATAGGTAAGATAAGGAGGGCCGGGCTGAGGCTTAAGCGGAGTTAACCGTTTTTCTTCAAACGCCCAAGCCTCCCTGGGACCTGGAGTGCCTGACAGGTACGTGACCGTTGGAGGAGTTAAGGTTCACTACATAGAGGAGGGCTCCGGCACCCCTGTTGTCATGATGCCGGGAGCAGCCTACAACGCCAGGACGTGGGTACAGGTGGGCCTAGTTAAGGCCGTGGCCGACGCCGGGTTCAGGGCCATATCCGTTGACCCTCCTGGACAGGGCGAGACTCCTCAGGGCAAGTATGGCTTTGGGGGAGGCCTGAAGTTCCTGGAGGACTTCCTGCCCATGGTTAACTTCAACGCGGGAGTGCTGCTGGGCGCGAGCCTTGGAGGCAACACAGTTGCAACCTACGCCCTGGCCCACCCCGACAAGGTGCTCGGCCTGGTCCTGGTGGGCGCCGTGGACCTGGTGAGGCACGGGCCTCAGTTCAAGGTGCTGACCGGCAGGCCGATACTGCTCATATGGGGCAAACACGACGACGTGTCACCAGTAGACAACGCAGAGGCCGTCATGAGCAGGGTCAACACGGCCGAGCTGGTCAGGATAGGTGAGAGGCACGCCTGCTACCTTGACGACCCTCAGGGCTTTGTACAGACCGTCGTTGAGTTCTTGAAGAGCAGGGTAGCGCAGGCCTGAACCTTATTAATAAGTTTTTGCACATCAAACGTCCTTTAGCCCTCCCGGCTCAGAGCTCTGCGGCTGAGTCCTGGTGTCAGAGCCAAGGGCTGAGATCCTGCAGGCGAAGGAGGACAAACGCGAGAGGCTCAGCCTCCGCGAGCTCTTCTTCCTATCGTTCGGAGGCCAGGCGCCCCTTATATCGCTGCTCACGTTCGGGACAGCCATGGTTATACTTGCAGGTGAGGCCGCACCCCTGGCCATGCTCATAGCCACAGCCGTGGTCAGCATAAACGGCCTCGTAGTTTACTTCATGAGCAGGAGGTTCAAGAGGGGAGGGGGCTATTACGTCTACGCCTACTACTCCCTAACTCCAAACCTCGGCCTTAACGCGGGCTGGACCTACGTGGCTTACGCCATAGCCTACGGCGGCACCCTGCTCGCAGGAGGCGCCTACGTGCTTCAGCAGGGCGTTGGCAATGTAGTGCCCCAGTGGGCCTTCGCGCTCCTAGTGAGCTCCGCGGCGGCCACGGTAGTGATGTTAGGCATAAGGTACTCCGCCAAGTACGCCGAGGCCGTCTCCATAGCGGAGATGATCATAATTGTGACGCTTTCAGTGGTCTTCCTCAGGGACTCGGGCTGGAGGCTCTACGACCCGTTTAGGTTCGGGCTGAGCTCGACGCTCCTTGCGGCCACCCTACTAGGGCTTGGGATACCGACGGGCTACGGCTCCATAGCGCCCCTCGGCGGCGACGCTGAGTCCAGGAGCATAGGTAAAGCAGCTATCATGGTTGTCCTCTACGGTGGCCTGCTGGCCTCTCTGTTCCTCTACTCGCTCGAGGCCATGAAGTTCTCAGGGAACCTGGTGGAGTACTCGCTCCACAGGTTTGGCCTCTACAGCCTGGTGCCGCTGGCGATCATAGCTATAAATGACGGCGCCCTCGGCGGAGTCTCGTACATGCTTGCGCTCTCAAGGACCATAGAGGCCATGGCCCTGGACGGCTACATGCCAAGGTCGCTTTCAGCCAGGGCCAGGGGCAGGCCCCTCTACGCCGAGGCCATGGCTGCCGCGCTCTTCGTCGCAGTTCTCACCCTACTGGCCTATCGGCTTGGGCTCTTCTACACTTTCGTCGCGCTCGGCTCCCTCGCAGGCATGTTCAACCTGTTCATACACTCCTCCGCTAACTTCTCCCTGGCCAGGCTCTCCGCCAGGAGGGCCCTCAAGCACCTGCACGAGCTCATTATAGGGCTCCTCGGCGCCTCCCTCAGCATCTTCGTGCTCCTCTACTCGCTTCCCAGCGTCAACAAGTACGTGGTCTACGTCTTCATGGGCTGGATAATCCTCGGCTTCTTCTACGCCGAGATATTAGACATGCTGGGGAGTGAGCGGCCTGGAAGGCGGTCGATTTCAAGAAATCCCGTAAGAGGGCACCTGGGCCGCGCCCGCGTGTGAACATTTATAACTTCCGCCTGTTACCCACTTCTGTGGGAGGTGAAGGAACTAAGACATACAGAAAAAGTTCCGGCCTCCTCATACATGAAGGTTTTTGAAGGCCTTAAAACTGCACCCCTCACCCCTTCGCCTTCTCCTTTGCCTCCTTCATCAGCTGCCTTAGCATGTAGTGCAGTATGCCTCCGTGCCTTATGTACTCGACCTCTATCGGCGTGTCGACCCTGGACTTGGCCTTAAACTCTATGACTCTGCCGTCGGGCTTCACGGCCCTTATGGTCAGTATCTTGCCTGGGGTCAGGTCGGAGAGCCCTATTATATCGTAGGTCTCGCTGCCGTCAAGTCCCAGCTCGTCTGGACCCTCGTTAGGCATGAACTCTATGGGCACTATTCCCATGCCTACCAGGTTGCTCCTGTGAATCCTCTCGAAGCTCTTAGCTATGACGGCCCTGACGCCCAGCAGGTAGGGTCCCTTGGCGGCCCAGTCCCTGCTGCTTCCCATGCCGTACTGGCTCCTGCCCAGGACTATGACTGGTATGCCCGCCTCCCTGTACTTCATTGCAGCGTCAAACACGTGCATGACCTCCTTTGTGGGCCAGTATATGGTGTAGCCTCCGGTCCTGTCCGGGGTCAGCAGGTTCTTGAACTTGGGGTTGTCGAAGGTGCACCTCATCATGACCTCGTGGTTGCCCCTCCTGCTCCCGCACGTGTTGAGCTCCTCAGGCCTCACTCCCAGGCTGAGCAGGTACTGGCCGGCCTTTGAGGTCGGGTTTATGGCCCCGGCTGGGCTTATGTGGTCCGTGCTTATCCTGTCCGGGGCGTAGATGAGCACCCTGGCCCCCTTTATGTCCTTGAGCGGCTCGGGGTTCTCAGTCATCCCCTCGAAGAATGGGGGCCTCTTGAGGTAGGTGCTCTTGGGGTCCCACTGGAACGTCGGCGTCGCGGGCGCCTCTAGCTTCACCCACTCCTCGGTGCCCTCAAATATGTCACTGTACTTCTCCTGGAACTCCTTCGGGTCAAGGGCTCCCTGCACGTACTTGGCCACCTCCTCGGCCGAGGGCCATATGTCCCTCAGGTACACGGGCTCGCCGTTGGGATCGTAGCCGAGCGGCTCCCTGTCGAAGTCTATGTCTATCCTGCCGGCTATGGCGTATGCGACTACCAGCGGCGGCGAGGCCAGGAAGGCGCCGGTGGCGAGCGGGTGTATCCTTCCCTCGAAGTTCCTGTTGCCGCTGAGCACCGCAGCCGTGTAGACCTTCTCGGACCTTATGAAGTCCTCAACCTCCTTCCTGAGCGGCCCCGTGTTGCCTATGCAGACCGTGCAGCCGTAGCCGGTTATGTGGAAGCCCAGGGCCTCGAGGTAAGGCATGAGGCCCAGCCTTGTCAGGTACTCGGTGACCACCCTGCTTCCCGGGGCGTTGCTGGTCTTAACCCACGGCCTCACCCTTAGGCCGCGCTGAACCGCGTTCCTGGCCAGGAGGCCAGCGGCTATCATGTTGGTTGGGTTGCTGGTGTTGGTGCAGCTCGTTATGGCGGCAATTATTACCATGCCGTCGCCCACGTCGTAGGTCTCACCGTCTATTGTGAGCTTAGAAGTCTTCCTCTGCCTGTTCTGCGACTTAGCATATGACTCTATTATGGCGCTGAGCTGCTGCTTGGCGGAGCTCAGGGGTATCCTGTCCTCAGGATGCGCTGGTCCAGCTATGGCTGGCTCTATCTTGCCCAGGTCTATCTCTATGAGCTGGCTGTAGGATGGCTGAGGGGCGTTCTCGTCGTGCCAGAGGCCAACCCTCTTGGCATACTCCTCCACGAAGCTCACGTGCCTCGGGTCCCTCCCGCTCATGGCCAGGTAGCTTATGGTGACCTCGTCGATTGGGAAGTAACCCATGGTGGCTCCGTACTCAGGCGCCATGTTAGCTATGGTTGCCCTGTCAGGGACGCTCAGGTACTTTATGCCTGGGCCGAAGAACTCGACAAACTTGCCTACGACATTTGCCTTCCTCAGGGTCTCAGTTATGTAGAGCACTATGTCCGTTGGCGTGACGCCCTCCCTCGGCTTACCCACGAGCTTAACTCCGACTACCGGGGGCACCAGCATGTAGTACGGCTGGCCGAGGACCACGGCCTCCGCCTCTATGCCTCCAACGCCCCAGCCGAGCACCCCGAGGCCGTTTATCATGGTCGTGTGGCTGTCGGTGCCGAGGACGCTGTCAGGGTAGGCCGTGAGGCCCCTGCGCTTGTCGTTCCCTATCCATACCACCTTAGCGAGGTACTCGAGGTTAACCTGGTGAATTATTCCCTTGCCTGGGGGCACGACCCTCAGGTTCTGGAATGACTTCTGAGCCCACTTGAGGAACCTGTACCTCTCTGAGTTTCTCTCAAACTCCTTCTCCATGTTCTTCTTCAGGGCGAGGCTGGTGCCGTAGTAGTCGACCTGGACGCTGTGGTCAATTACAAGGTCCACGGGTATGAGCGGGTTGACCATGTTGGGGTCGTAGCCCATCTGGGCGAACTGGTCCCTCATGGCAGCCAGGTCCACTATGGCCGGGACCCCTGTGAGGTCCTGCATTATCACCCTTGCAGGCAGGAGCGGTATCTCGACCTTTCCCGCGTTCTCCTTCCAATTAAATATGGTCTTTAGGTCCTCGTCCCTCACCACAAAGCCGTCGTAGTTTCTAACTATGTTCTCCAGCAGGACCCTTATTGAGTACGGCATCTCGCTGACCTTTACTATGCCCTTCTCCTCGAGCTTGCGGAGGTTCACTATTGTCACTGGGCCGGCGTACGAGTCCATCTTTTCAAAGGCTACGCTTATGTCCTGCGTGCTCAAGCTTCAGTCCCCTCCTAACCTAGGCATCTGGATTTTTAGCTATTGCATCTAGGCGTGAACTTACAGGCCCAGGACATGAGGGCGGCTGTGATAGGGGCTGGCTTCTCGGGGCTTATGTTTGCCCTGTCGCTGGCCCAGGGCGGAGTGAACGTTGACCTGTACGAGGAGCATAACAGGGTCGGCTACCCTGAGCACTGCACGGGGCTCGTGTCTAAGGCCACCCAGGACATGATAGGCCGCCCCGCCCTGCGCTCCGAGCTGGGAACCATAGGGAGCTTCGTCATAGCCGGCCCCAGGCTGTCCCTCAGGCTCAGGGCCTCGCAGCCCATAGTTAAGCTCGACAGGGTGAGGCTTGAGGAGCTCATGCTTGAGGAGGCCGAGGCTGAAGGCGTGAACTTCATCAGCGGGGCCAAGGTTAGGCCCCTGCCCTCGGGCGAGGTGCTGCCCCCCGGCAGGAGCTATGACGTCATTGTGCTAGCCGAGGGCTTTAACGGCCGCCTGAGGGGACCCCTGGGCATAGGGTTCTCGGGTCACCCCCTCTTCGGGGTCAACGCCGAGTTCGAGGGGGGCGGGGAAGCTGACTTCGTGGCCAGGTTCGACAGGTCCACGTCAGACGGCTTCTTTTCGTGGAAGGTCTCCGTAGATGGCCTCACCGTAGTAGGGACTGCCTCAAGGGACCCAAGGGGCCTCGGTAGGCTGCTGGAGGAGTCCATGAGGGTTCACGGGGCTGAGGGAAAGCCGCTGAAGACATATGGAGGGCCCATATTGACGGGCCCGATGCCAAGGAGGGTGAGGCTGGGCAGGGTGATAGCCGTCGGCGACGCCGCCTCTATGAACAAGCCGCTCACGGGTGGGGGGCTTTACCCATCAGCGGCCGCCGCCCGAAGAGCGCAGGCCCTCATTAACGGCGGGGCCAGGCCCGCTGACGCCGTAGAGGAGGCAGTGCTGGGCGTGCTTAAAGTCTTGAGGAGAACCTACAGGCTCTCCAGGCTACTTCATGGGAGGCCGGAGGCCGTTGACGTGCTGATAAGGGCCGCCACGGACTCAGGTCTTGCAGAGAGGGTCTCGGGCAGGATAGACTATGACGTCCATGATAGCCTCTTCAGGGAGTCCATTAAGTCGTGGCGTTTTTACCTGGCCGCAGCTGATACTATTATAACCAGCCCCGTGACGTCACTTAGGCTTCTGGCCTCGCTGCTTGCTGACATGATCTAACCATTGCTAACTAACACGTCTGCAAGCTTTCCTATGGACTTAATCACTAGATCTACCGCCTGTTCAAGGTCACCTGGCTGAACTTCAAGTGAAACCACGTTATTGCTCCTCTGGCTCTTTCCGCCCACGTTGAGCCCTTTGGAGCGGAGCTCCTCTATGAGTGGCTTGGCCTGGGCAAGCCCCCTGACGTAGATCCTGCCCGTGGCGCCCTCCTCTACTGAATAAACTACCACTATCTTACCGGCGTTCTCCCTTGCCAGCTGCCTGGCCAGCATGCCTGTTATCTTATACTTCGTGGTGACCCCGAAGGCCAGCACCCTTCCGTTGAGCTCCTCCTTCCTTGAGGCGGCCGAGCGGGCCCTGCTCAGCTCCTCCTCCACCGCCTCCCTGGCGTTGGTCATGCGAGGGTCGCTCAGTATGGCCTCGCATGGGTCAGCCCCGCCATAGGCGAGCGAGTAGGCGAGGCCGTCTATTACATCCTTTAGCTTCGCCGCCTCAGCCGCCCATATCTGCATGGCGCAGTTCCTTATCAGCTCCGAGTCCTCCTTCACGTCAAGCCCTACCTCCTCCATGTATGCCCTGTACACCCTGTTGTTGACGGCGTCGTCCCACAGGTCGCCGTATATGCTCATAGCTACCAGCATGGGATCGTAGAAGCCTAGGGCGTCAGCTATGACGTGGGCTGCGCTGGGCCAGAGGCCGTTGGGGTCGCCCTCGGCGGCGGGGTTGTAATAGTAGAAGTTCGGGACCCTTGGGTAGGTGGTGGTGTGGTGGTCAACCGCCACCACAGGCCTCCCCCCTGCGGCCGTCACAAGTGACGCGTAGACCTCCGGGGGAGCATTATAATCTAGAACTAGCACCACGTCCTTGTTGGCCGCCAGCTTAGATGCCTGCTCCACGAAGTCCCTGGGCGGCCTGTAAGTGAAGGGAGGCACCACGAAGATGGCCCCAGGCCCCACGAACTGGGCCACGGTCACCGCGGAGGCTATGCCGTCGGCGTCCCAGTGGTGTATTATCAGGGGCTCCACGTCGGCTAACAGGGAGGCCAGGGAGTTCCTGCTGAGGCTCATCAGTTGCACCCTGAGCTGCAGAGCTGAAGCACGTACTCGGCTATCTCCCTAGCCTTCGTCTCCGCGTCTGGGTCCTCGGACCTCCTCAGTATAACTTCTATGTTATCAACTAGTGACTTCATGCTGTTCCCCTGTGGCCCCTCCCTGACGGCCGCCTGGACGAAGGTCTCTAGCTCCATTAGCGTGAACGGGTCCGCGTAGGCATTGTACTTGGTGAACGCCTTCCTGAGCGCGTCGTGAACCCTCAAGCTAGCTCCCTGATCCCAGGTGGAGGGGGAGGAAAAATGAGTAAGCCTATGCCTCCCCCTTGAACTTGGACTCAACCACGACGTTCCTTATGGCCGTTACCGGGTACTGGCCCTTCTCGTCCTTCTCGTAAGCCTTAACCATGTCCCATATGGCCAGCAGGCCCGCCATGACGCCCGCCAGGGCGTCCATCTCGACGCCCGTCTCGGCCTTGGTCTTAACCGTCACCCTCAGCCTGACGCTGTTCTCGGTGTAGTCGAAGCTCACGTCAACGCCAGTTATAGGTATCGGGTGAGCTAACGGTATTATCTTTGAGGAGTCCTTGGCAGCCATGATGGCCGCGACCGAGGCCACCGCCTCAACGTTGCCCTTCTCAACGAGGCCCTCCCTGATCCTCCTCACCGTCTCGGGCCTGAGCACTATCTCGCCGGAGGCGGTGGCCTCCCTGTAGACTACAGGCTTGTTTGTGACGTCAACCATGTGAGCCACTGAGGTCGCCCGAGGAGGCGTACACGGTTGAAGTTAAATCAACTTACACAAGCTCAGAGGCTCTCCAGCTGCCTCAGGACCTCGCTGAGCCCGCTGACCTTGGGGTCCCTGAGGTCAACCATGAACATCCTCAGCCTGCCATATCTCCTTTCCTGAACTATGCCCATCTTGACCAGCTCCTCAAGGTGCTTCTCGACGAGCCTGTGGTTGAGCCCTGACTCCCTGACTATCCTCGTTATGTTTGCCTGGCCCTCGTTCAGGAGCACCTTAAGCACCTTCACCCTCCCTCTGCTGGAGAGAAGGTCCTCCACCTTCAAGTCCCACACCTCAGGGCGATATCTTTGGGCCGCCGACCCTGTCCATTATTATGGACTCGACGACCTCCCTGAGCCTGTCCGCAGGGATCTCAGGCGGGAGCCTCACCATGGTGGTCCTGCCCCTCTGGGGCAGGTTGGTCACCCTGGACTCCAGGAGGCCCAGGTTTGAGAGGTCCTTGAGGTACTCGTAGAACTGCGTGTGCCTTCTGGGCTCCTCCCCGTAGGCCCTGGCGAGGCTCTCATACTCGCCCTTTATCTCCCCGGTGGAGAGCCAGCCCCCCTTGGCTGCTATGAGGGTTGAGATGGCCAGCAGTATGAGCAGCTCGTGAATGTTCAGGGACCTCATGACGTCAAGCGGCACGTTTGATATGGCGTCAGTGCTTATGGCCCTCCTGACGTGCTCCTCAGTTATCCTGATGGCCCCTTCGGCTTCAGCCATCTCAGCTGCCATCCTGAGCGCAAGTATAGCCCTCCTGGCGCTGCCGTCGCCTCCCTTGGTCTCGGAGTAGCCATAGTAGTCAGATATCATGTCAATTATGTCGTGGCTCCACGCGCTGTCGGCGAGGCCCAGGGAGGCCCTCTGCTCGAGTATGGCCCTCAGCTCGTCGGCCGTGTAAGGCTTTAGGTAGACCTTGAAGCCTATCTGGGACTCGACCTGCGGTATCCTCTCCTTCATGTAGCTGAGCACCTTGAAGTCCTGCGAGACCAGGAGGAAGTTGAGCCTGTTCACGTTGTCCTTAGGGGGTATCTCCTCGTAGACCCTGAGCAGCATATAGAGGTCCTCGTTGCTGACCCTCGTTGACATGAGCAGCGACTGGAACTCGTCCAGGACCACGAGGGCGTAGGAGTCCTTTATGTAAAGGTAGTCCGTTATAGCCTTAAGCATCTCTATGGCCGCTGTCCCCCTGACCGGCACATTTATGCCAAGCTCCGATACTATGCCTGAGAGTATCTGGTGCACGCTGGGGGCGCCGTAGACGTTTATGTAGACAGGCCTAAGGTTAACGCCCCTCCTCCTGAGGTGCTCCTGGAGGGCGTGCGCTACATATTTCGCCAGCGTGGTCTTGCCTATGCCAACCCTTCCTATGGAGCCATATATAACCGTTATGTCCGTGGCCCCTGGCCCCTCGCTGAACCTTGACGTGTACCTGTTCAGCAGCATTTCCGCCTCCTTGTCCCTGACCGGCAGTATGTCGGGCACGTAGGTCTCCTCGAACACCCTCCTGTCCGTGAATATCCTTCCTCCCATCAAGGCCTGTCCTCCGGCCGGCTAGGGTACTTTCATACCTTCTATTAACGGAAGAGGAGCTGAGCTTATTAAGGGAACCTGCTAGCTCCGCGCGTGCGCCTCGCGGACCTTCCCTCTCAGGGTAATACTGGAACTAGGACGGCGCAGTGAGGCCCACAGCTGCGCCACTCCCCAACTGATATGAGCAGGCAGTCCCCAACGCTCTCCACTACAACCTTGAGGTTGGCCTCCCTGCCGCGGAGCGCCACGCCGGCGACCCTTAAGGCCTCCTTAACGGCGCCCTCGCTGACCCTGCCCTTAAGTGGTACCCTTACCTTGAGCTCCAGGCCCGCCGAAAGCCCCTTGGGCACAAGCCTTGCCATCGCCTCGCCCAGCCTCTCAGGCGTCGAACACGCAAGCACTGGGACGACCCTGGCTATGAAGGCATGTTGATACAGGAGGAACTGCCTCGCGATCTCGTCAGGGCTGAGGCTTGAGTAGACCTCCACGACCCCCCTGTAGCCCGTGGCCTCAAACCTGGCCGAGGGGTCCCTCGCGACCACGGTGTCCATGAGCTCCTCGAGGGCCCAGGAGTCCCTCCCTGGAAGCGAGGTGACGACTAGCCTTGGGCACCTGTCGCAGTAGCTGATGGGCAGTACTGCCTCAGGGGGCACTCCGAGCACCTTGGGTTCCTGGCCGTGCAGTAGGCCCTGCCGAAGGCTATTAATAGCCTGTGAGCCTCGTCAGACCTCTCTGGCCCAAAGAAGTTAAGCAGCGCCCCTGAGACCTCCTCATAGCTTGCCCCCTTCCTTGTAAGCCCCCACCTGGCCGCTATCCTCTTGGCGTGCGTGTCCACCGCAAACCTCGGCACCTTCCTGTAGAGCGAGAGGAACACGTCAACCGTCTTCGAGCCGATGCCCCTTATTGAGAGCAGTGCCCTCTCGACCTCATTAATGTCGCCGTGCTCAAGGAAATCAACTCCCCTCTCAAGCGCAAGCCTAGCGAGCTCCCTTATGGCTCTGGCCTTCTGCCTAACCATCCCTGCCCTCCTAATTACCTGCTCCAGACCATCGCCTAGGGCAAGTATCCTCGCCGGGTCCAAGCCCGTGGCCCTTTTGAGGTCATCATATGCAGCTATTGAGTTTCTGTCGTTCGAGTTCTGGCTTAATATTATTGCGACCAGGAGGGCGAAGGGGCCGTCGGGGAGGCTGTGGAGCGCTGTAAAGTCCTCCTGCCTCACTGTGACGCTCCCCTTAAGTATGTTGTAAACTGTAATGCCGTCAGCTGATATGACCTTCGGCCTCTCCCCCAAGGCTGTCCCCTTAGCCTTGTCTAAGTTAAAGTTAAAACTTTAAGGAACACCTGGCACCTGAGAGTCATGATAGAGCTGATAGTACAGCCCGTGGGCAGGACCAGGCCTGAGGACGCGGTCTTCGTGGGCTCCGAAATAGCGAAGCACTTCCCGGTGAGGTTAAGCGCCGTGCCCTCCATGTGGCCGCTTCAGCCCCCCGCATCTGCCTATGACTGGAGCAGGATGCAGTACAGGGCTGATGAGGTCAACGCGTGGCTTCACAGGAACCTTGAGCCGCTCCTCAAGGGAGGGAGGTTAGCGCTGGGCCTCGTGGGGGCGGACGCCTACGTGCCTGGCCTTAACTTCGTCTTTGGCCTCGCTGACCCAAACCTTGGAGTTGCCACCGTCTACACCGCAAGGCTTGAGACCGAGGACCACGGCAAGTACCTGGGGAGGCTCCTCAAGGAGTCTGTTCACGAGGTGGGCCACCTGCTTGGCCTTGGACACTGCAGCAACAGGTCGTGCGTCATGTCGTTCAGCAACTCGCTGGAGGACGTCGACCTTAAGTCCGCGTACTTCTGCGACGACTGCAAGCTTAAGCTCAGGTCCCTTCACCCCTCGGACTAGATGTCCACGACAAAGCGAAGCCTCCAGCACCCGTCCTCCTCCCTGAAGTCCATCTGCGAGTAGGTCATCGCCTTTACTATGGTCCTCTGCTCGTGCCTTGACGGGTCGAACCTCTCGCCCCAGACCCTGGCTACGAGCCGCGTGCCGTCCTCGCTGAGGTCGCACACCCTGAATATGCTGAAGACCAAGCCGTCGGCGTCGGTGCTGACCAGGAGCTGCTCGATCCACCTGTAAATGGTGTTGTAGAGGTCCATCCCGTTAACCTCTATGTCGACGTGAGTCAGTGGCCTGACCTTCGACGTGTCAGTCATGATCTCGTAGACCGCCAGCCCCGCCTGCTCAAGTGCCTCCTCCTTGGTCCTGCCCCTGGCCTCTATGAGCACGTCAGCCGTGTGATCCAGGAAGTCATAGCCGGGACAGCCCTGCAACACTCCCACCCTGCCGCAAACTTATTACTTCGCTGCAAATGTAAAAGGCTTTAGAGGAAGGGGCTTGGCTGAGGCACTAAACATAGTTGGAGCGGGCCCTGCAGGCGCCTCTGCGGCGTACGCGGCCTCGAAGCTTGGCTTCAGGGCAGTTGTCTACGAGGCTAACCCAAGGCCGGCTGTTAAGCCATGCGGAAGGGGCATACCAACGCTTTCTAACCTGCCCTTCGAGGTCCCCAAGGAAAGGGTCATAGCTGACATAAAGGGCGCCGTCCTCTATGTTGATGGGGTTAAGTCCGTTGAGGTCAGGGACACTGTCAGGGGGTACATAGTTGACAAGGAGGGCATGATACGTGATGTAATAGCCTCCTCTGGGGCCGAGCTGTACACTTCGTCGCCTTACAACGCCTCAAACGGCACAGTTAAGGTGAACGGCCAGGTCAGGGAGGTCAGGACGGGCCTCCTGGCGGGCGGCGTTGCCTTCTACGATGGCGAGAAGATTTATGGGGTTCAGGCCATAGTCAGGGCGCCCAGGCTTGAGTCCATGGATTACCTTTACATAGACTTTGACACGAGCCTGATAGGCTACTACTGGATATTCCCTGCCGAGGAGGGCGTTGAAGTCGGCGTGGGCGGCTTTGAGTCACCGCAGAGGCTCAGGGAGCTCTTGGAAAGGTACATTGAGAAGCATAAGGAAATGCTGGGCAGCTACTCAATACTCTCGATAGCCGGGGCCCCCATAGCAGTGGGAGGGGTGTCCACGGGGAGCGTCAGAGGGCTCTTCAAGGTCGGCGAGGCGGCCGGCTTCGTCCTTCCCCTAACTGGGGAGGGCATTAGGCCCTCGGCTATATCAGGCTACGAGGCCGCCAGGGCTTACCTCACAGGCCTTGACGTTAATAGCGTGCTCGAGTCCCTTAACATATCGAGGGTAGTTAGGGTCCACAGGTCCATACTTAAGGCGCTTAAGGGCATGAGTCCGGAGAGGAGGAGGGATTTCATGTTTGAGATACCCGCAGCCGTTCATGAGGAGGTGGCCCTGGGCACCATGAACATTAACAGGATAGTAAAGGCCCTCGCCTCAAAGCCTCTCCTTGCAGCTAAGATAATGAAGTATATTATGATTAGCTGACAATATTAACTGCCTGAAGGCTAGTAGGCCTGTCGGCGAGAGGGCTTGAGAAGGCAGGCGACCCCCGTAGTTGACGAGAGGGACCTCCAGCTCATAAAGTACCTGGAGGAGGACGGAAGGATGCCGTGGAGCGAGATAGCCTCGAAGATGGAGGTCAGCGAGGCAACTGTCTACCTGAGGGTCAAGAAGCTGGTCAGCGAGGGGGTCATAAAGGGGTTCACGGTAAATGTTGAGCCCTCAAAGCTTGGCCTTGAGGCCTCGGCCTACTTCCTAGTAAAGGCCAGGGCCGACAGCCTGGGCAAAGTGAGGGAGCTCCTCAGAAGCCTTAACTATGTAGTTGAGGCATATGAAACTAGCGGGCCCTACAACTTCCTTGTCAAGGTGCTGGCGCCGACCCAGAGGGACCTGTCAGCGGCCCTGGACGGCATAGCTTCTGCGCCCGGTGTGATAGAGGTCTCCTCGATAATGGTAATAAATGAGCTGAAGAGGGTCTCGAGCGTCGCCAGCGTCTACGAGAGCTGGTCAGAAAAGCCTTAAAGCTAAGCGACTAGTTTGCTGAGGGGTCCAGGCTTGACAAGCCGCGACGTAACGATATATTTTCACCCCTCCTGCGAGACCAGCCATGAAGTGATAACCGGGCTCCGCAGGGCTGGGGCCCTGGGCAGGGTCAGGCTTGTGAGGCTGGGCTCCCTTGAGGCCGTCAGGCTAGGCGTCCTCAGCGTGCCCTGGGTGACGGTCGGTGACGAGCCTGCGGCTACCGACCCTGTGAGCGCCGAGGAGGTCATTGACATAGTTAACGGTTCTAAGGTAGACCCAGGGGACCCTGTCGAGGCCTTCATGAACTCGGTCCTTCACAGCTCCCTGGCATCGGCGGTTGCCATACTTCACGGCTCCCTTGCCCCCGTGGCCGTCAGGGAGCTGGTCAGCGCCGCCGTGAGGTCTCCCGTGAGCGGCGTGAGGCCTGAGCAGGTTATAGGCGAAGTGATTAGAAAGGACAGGGAGCTTTTCGCTGAGTGGCGCGACAAGCTGAGGAGGGCGCTGTCGATCAGCTTCGTCAGGGAGCTCTACTGGGCCTCCGGCGGCGCCTTAAGCCCCCAACTTGTCAGGGAGCTTTCAAGGCCTGAGGTGGTAGGCCTGTGGCTGCTCGGCAAGGGCAGCCTTGGGAGGTCCGCGCTCCCTTACAACCCTAAGGGCTCCGCGTCTGAGGACGTAGAGTGGATTGCCGAGTTCGTCTCAAGGACCGCCAGCGGGCTCCTTGAAAAGGTCAGGGAGGAGCAGGAGGGCATATACTCTGACAAAGAGTACATGGAGGTCGTGAGCTCAGCCAGCGGGCCGAGCGGGCCCTGACGGCTACCCCTCGGCCTCCCTGAAGTTAAAGCCGTCAGCCTTCAATGCCTGCAGCGCCTCAGGCACCGCGTCCGGGTCTGGCGCCTCGACCAACACCTCTACCATGGCGTAGCCCGGCACCAGGCTTGGCGAGAACCTGTCGTGCCTTATGTCAATAACGTTGAACCTGGCGTCGGCAAGCTTCCTCAGGACCCTGTCAAGGTAGCCCGGCTGGTCAGGCACTGTGCCCACGAGCTTTATAAGCCTCCTCGTCCTGAAGAGCTCGTAGTTAATTATGTTGGCCAGCCTCGTCAGGTCCACGTTGCCTCCGCTTATGAGTGCGACGACCCTCTTACCCTTTACGTTAACCTTGCCCTCCAGTATCGCCGCCAGGGGGGCAGCCCCCGCGCCCTCAGCAAGCGTCTTGCCTCTCTCCAGCAGGAGGAACATGGCCCTGGCGACCTCCCTATCATCAACTGTAACTACGTCATCTACGAGGTCCCTTATTAACTCAAAGGTGAACTTGCCGGCTGTCTTCACTATAAGGCCGTCCATCAGCCCTGAGACAACGCCAGTTATGTTAACGGGCCTGCCCTCCTTGAGGCTCATAGAGTACTTGGGCAGGTAGGAGGGCTCAACTCCTATTACTTTGACTTTGTCGCCAAGCCTCTTCTTAAGCACCACGGCGTTGCCAGATATGAGGCCTCCGCCGCCTATGGGAATGACCACCACGTCCGGCGGCTCGCTCATCTGCTCGAGCAGCTCAAGCGATATAGTTCCTTGGCCAGCTATAACAGCTGGGTCGTCATACGGGTGTATCAGCGTGGCCCCCGTCTGTTCGACTATCTCATTGGCCTTCTTCATGGACTCATCTATAACGTTCCCATAAAGCACCACCTCGGCCCCATAGGACTTCGTGGCAAGTATCTTAGAGAGGGGGGCCACAAGCGGCATAACTATGGTAGCCTTGACGCCCAGCAGCTTCGCCGCAAACGCTACTCCCTGCGCGTGGTTTCCAGCGCTGGCGGCCACGACGCCCCTCTTGGCGGCGTCGCCCAGGGTCCACATCTTGTAGTATGCCCCCCTTACCTTGAACGAGCCCGTCTTCTGCAGGTTCTCCAGCTTGAGGTAGACCTCCCCGCCCGTCATAGCTGAGAACGTAGAGCTCAGGTCGAGCGGGGTCTCATGTATAAGGCCTTTTAGTACGTCCCTGGCCCTCAGGGCGTTCTGGTAAATCTCTTCCACCAGACCGCTCTCCAAGGCTTGACACCACGACTTGAAGGTGTATACAGAGTTATAAAAGGCGCGCGTCAAGCCACGCTAAGCGAGACGAAGACCAGGCTCCTGTACTTGCCTATAATTACGAGAAACTCGTCAACGCTCAGCTCCCCTATGCCCTCCGCGGTGTAGTCGCCCCTCAGCATTATCTCCGCCAGCCTCCTCTGCCACCTGTTGCCAACCACGACATACTTAGCTACGCCCGACTCAGTCCTTATATAGTAAAGCAGCAGGGGCACCGTCATGAAGTCCCAAAAGTACTCCGGCACCTGGGAGAGCAGCCTGGAGACCTCGTCCTTGTCAAATTCATGCGACGTGCCGTCGTTGAGGATTATATAATCGGTGTCCCTCAGCTCCCGCAGCCTCACCTGCTTGCTCGGCCAGGAGGCCTGGAGCCTCCTGACCTCCTCGGTGTACACCTTAGTTATGTGCCTTGCAGGCCCCTCCTCAGAGCCCACTTCAGCCCCTCCTGTATATGGCGTAGACCATCGCGTGATCCTTGTCAAATGGGTCCAGGTGAACCACGTCCTTTATGTCAAAGCCTCCCTCCGCCAGGGTCCTCATCTCCCTAAGGTAGACCTCGCTCGGCTCACTGGTGACGTCGACGCTTCTCGCCTTTATAGCTAACAGCAGGTATCCACCGTCCTCAAGGAAGAGCTTGGCGTTCCTAACCACTATGTCCGCCTGCTCCGGCTGGGCCACGTCAGCGTAAAGCCCCCTTGTGGCGCCCACCAGGTGCCTGTACCTGACGGGCTCCCTAGCGTCCGCCAGAATCGGCACTATGTTCTTCCTGTCAGGCACTATCTGCAGCAAGTCCCTTATCACCCTTGGCGAGAACTCAATCCCATATATCAGGCCGGTGGGGCCTATGATATCACTTATGTGGCTCGCCGTGGTGCCGCTGGCTATGCCAAGGTAGAGTATCCTGTCGCCCTCCCTCACGGGCAGCTCCTGAAGGCCCTTCAGCAGCGCGGCTGCAAGTTTGCTGCGGTAGACGTTCCACTCCCTGTACTCAACGCCTTCGTAGGAGTAAAGGTGCTCCCCGTAAACCCTCTGGCCCGGCACGAGGTTCTTCGTGGCTAGCCTCAGGCTGCCGTCGTCCAACTCAACTACGTACACGTTCTTCCAAGACTGGTGTTCATACACGCGCACTTTTCATCACCTCCTGCCCTTTCCTCCCCTTCCTCCCCTGCCATGCCTCCTTGGAGGCCTCTGCCCCCTCTGCGGGGCCTGTGGGGCCTCCTTCCTCTTGGGCGGCGAGGCGTATACCTTCTTTATCTCAGCTATCCTCTGCTGAAGCTCAGAGTTAAGCCTGTCCCCTATGAACCTTCCGCTGAAGGCATCAACCTTAGCGGCTATTGCGAGCTTTGCAGCTAGGGCCCTGGCTATCTTACCCCTCTGCCACTTTGGGGCCCTGAATATCTCCGGGTACTGGAATATTATCCCATGCTTTGGCGGCCTGCCGCCAGTCCTAAGGGCCCTAAAGAGGGCCTTCTCTGCGCCTAAAACCTGGATAGTGCTGGCCGGCATCGTGGCTAGCCTGTCAAGGCCCCCTGCAAGGCTTATTAGCCTAGCGCCGAGCAGGGGCCCTACCAGCTCCGTTATGTTCGGGGCCACCTCCTTCATTACCCTGTTCACGTAGCCTTCCAGCTGATCCCTAAGGTCGTAGAGCTGAAGTATGATGCCTGCGAAGGTCTTTATTGCCTCCAAGTCGTGCTCTGAGAGGTCAGCCCCTATGCTCCTCTTCGCGGCGCTGGCTATCTTCTCGGCCAGCTGGGGTGGGACGCGAAGGTCCTTCAGCCTGTCCTCTGTGAAGTTCTCCCTGTCGCCCAGTTCAGCGACGAGCTTGACGTAGAGCCTGTGATCTTCCACTATGTCATTAAGTTCAGGGAAGTTGACGCTGTACCACTCCCTCAGCCTGTTTACAAACAAGTTCACGGTCTTATCTATGTCATCTATGGTCCTTATGGAGTGGGCTGCCAGAAGGTCACGCTTCTTGGCCGCCCCCATGAGGCCCCTTCTTGTGAACTCGAAGGCCACGTTGAGCTCAAAGGCGGGGGCCTCCGAGTCGCTCTTTATGAGTTCTGACTCTATCAGGAGCTGGGGAATTCTGGACCTCACGGACAGGGCTACCTGGTTGCCCTCGCTGACAGTAGCTCTAAGCCCCTGCTGGTTCAGGTACTTGGCCTCCTCCTCGCTCTCCACTATCACCTCCTCGGGGCTGAGCTGCTTAACCTTGTCGGCAAGCTTGATGAAGGCTTCGCTCAGCTCCCCCCTAGATATTTTAATGGCCTCGGCCACCAGGTCGTCAAAAGACTTTGGCAGAGGCTCAAAGGCCAGCTCCTTGCCGCTCTCGTCAACTGCATAGCTACCCGCTATAGTGTCAACGATGTAAATCTTCAACCCCTTCACCGCTCCTGGCTAACGTCTGATAAGAGAAGATTATAACCTTAAACGAGCCCTTTGCCTGCAGCTCTTGCATGGCCGCTAACCGCTTCTACTACAAAAACATTATCAGGGCCGAGCTGAGGACATTGAAGACAGGAAGGAAGGACGGCAGCTCATGTGCCTGAGCCGAAGTAGTCCAGAAGCAGCCATTAACAGGTAACGGGTCGAGGCCTCAGAGGAAAGGTTTTAACTAGCAAGCGGAGCTTTCACAGCGGTGAGAACGCTTGCCTACGCACGGATCAATGACTAAGGCTGGCAAGGTTAGGAAGGCGACGCCCAAGATAGAGCCCAAGCACAAGAAGAACCAGCCGCCAAGGATTAAAAATAAGGTGGAGTTCGTCAGGAGGGTGCTTAAGGCCGCCCAGCAGACGGCCTCCTCAAGGGCAGCGAGCTGAGCCCCACCACTTTCTTTTGCTTATTATTTAACCCTGAGCTCACCCACAGCTCGCGGTGAGGCGTATTTCCAACGAGAGCGGACCCTACTACGGCTACACGGGCATAGCAGCGAAGAAGCTGGTTGAGGCCTCAGCGAGGCCAGGAGATGTAGTTGAGGTCGCAAGGTCCGACGGGTCCAGGCTTATGGGAACCCTGATGCCCAAGAGCGAGTTCTCCGCGCCTGACATAGTGGTGCTTAAGCTTGACAATGGCTATAACGTGGGCATAAGAATTGACGAAGGCGCCAAGGTCAGAGTTGTCGAGGGAGGGTCGCTGACGACCCATCCAGGCGAGCCGGTGAGCCTCTCTGAGGAGGAGGTCAGGCCCCCCGCTGAAAGGGTCTTTGTGCTGGGCACCGGCGGCACTATAGCGAGCAGGGTTGACTATGAGACTGGGGCGGTGAACCCGTACATGGACTCCAAGGAACTGGCGGCATCCGTGCCTGAGATGTTTAAGTACGCCACCGTTGACTCTGTTCAGTTCATGTCTATATTCAGCGAGGACATGACTCCAAGGAACTGGCAAGCCATAGCCGAGGAGGTCGCCAGGTACTTTGAGAAGGGGTACTCCGGCGTAGTAGTAGCGCATGGAACAGACACCATGGCATACACGGCGGCAGCCCTTTCGTTTGTCTTTCACAGGGGGCTGCCAGGGCCTGTGGCGTTAGTTGGAGCCCAGAGGAGCAGCGACAGGCCCAGCAGCGACGCAGCGTTCAATCTTACGTCGGCCGTCCTCGTGGCGTCAAGGGCGCCCTTCGGGGAGGTGTGCGTGGTGATGCACGGCGAGACCGGCGACTCGTACGCGTTGGCCCACAGGGGGACAAAGGTGAGGAAGATGCACACGAGCAGGAGGGACGCCTTCCAGTCTGTAAATGACGTGCCCCTTGCCAAGGTGTGGCCCTACGAGGGTAAGATAGAGATGCTCAAGGAGGACTACAGGCGCAGGTCGAGGGAGCTCAGGCCTGAGAACGGCTTCGACGACAAGGTAGCGCTAATAAAGTTCTTCCCAGGCATGACGAGCGACCTGATAGACTTCCTTGTGGACAGGGGCTACCATGGAATAGTGATAGAGGGCACGGGCTTCGGCCACGTAGCCAACGCGCTCATACCCTCCGTGCAGAGGGCCGTGGAGGAGGGAATACCTGTTGTTATAACTAGCCAGACGCTCTTCGGCAGGGTTAACCTTAACGTCTATAGCACGGGAAGGCGCATGCTCCAGGCCGGAGTCATACCCGCGGAGGACATGCTGCCGGAGACCGCCTACGTAAAGCTTTCCTGGGCGCTTCACAGAACCAGGGACCTGGGAGAGGTCAGGAGGCTGATGTTGACCAACTTGGCCGGCGAGATAAATCCGAGACATGAACTTAAGCTGTTCCCGAGGTGGTACCATGACAGGGAATGAAGAGCTTGACTACGAGGCGCTGGGGCTCAAGGTAGGCCTTGAGATCCACCAGCAGCTTAAGACGAGGACTAAGCTGTTCTGCAGCTGCCCAGCCGAGCTGACTGAAGAGAACGCCCCCGAGAGCTTTACCAGGAGACTCAGGCCGACCCGCAGCGAGACTGGGGACGTTGACATAGCCGCGCTCTTTGAGTACAGGAAAGGTAGGGTCTACAGGTACGAGGCGCCTAGGGGGCACTACTGCCTGGTCGAGTCTGACGAGGAGCCGCCACACCCGATAAACAGGGATGCGGTGGCCATAGCTATAGCCATCGCTAAGGCGCTCGGGTCAACCATTGTGGACGAAGTCCACGTCATGAGAAAGATAGTGATAGATGGCAGTAACACGAGCGGCTTCCAGAGGACTGCAATAGTGGCGCTGGGAGGCAAGATAACTGTCAATGGTAAGGACTACGGCATACAGACTATAGTCGTCGAGGAGGACGCCGCCAGGAAGGTCGGCGAGAACGGGCCTGAGACATCATACAGGCTTGACAGGCTCGGGATACCGCTCATAGAGATCTCCACGGCCCCTGACATGCACACGCCCTCTGAGGCCAGGGACGTGGCCCTCGCTATAGGCATGCTGCTCCGCATGACTGGCGCCGTCAGGAGAGGCCTTGGAACCATAAGGCAGGACCTTAACGTCAGTATAGCGGGAGGCGCCAAGACCGAGATCAAGGGAGTTCAGACCCTGGAGCTCATAGACAAGATAGTCAAGTATGAGGTCATGAGGCAGGTCAACCTGCTCAAGATAAGGGATGAAATGGTAAGGAGGGGCATAACTAAGGAGCTCATAAGGATGGAGCCAGTGGACGTGACTGACGTATTCAGGAGCACCAAGAGCAAGGTGATTGCCAAGGCCATAAGCGAGGGCGGCCGCGTCCTGGCTATAAAGCTTCCCAGGATGAAGGGCCTGCTCGGCACCTACGTACAGCCCGGCAGGAGGTTTGGCACAGAGATAGCGGACTACGTCAGGTTCTGGGCCAACGTGCAGGGCCTGTTCCACAGCGACGAGCTGCCCAACTACGGCATAACGCAGGAGGAGGTTAACGCCGTCCACAAGGCCCTGGGGGCTGACCCAGGCGTAGACGCCTTCGCCATGGTGGCGGAGAGGGAGGACAGGGCGCTCAGGGCCCTCTCCGTTATAGTGGACAGGGTCAGGCAGGCGCTCGACGGCGTCCCAGAGGAGACCAGGGCAGCCAACGAGGACGGCACAACTAAATACATGAGGCCAAGGCCTGGCAGGGAGAGGATGTATCCCGAGACGGACATACCTCCGCTGAGGGTGACGCCTGACATACTGGCTGAGGCCGAGAAGCTGGTGCCGGAGCCCCCCGAGGCCAAGGTGAGGCGCTTCGTTGAAAAGTACGGCATGAGTAGGGAGCTTGCGGAGAAGGTGGTCTCAGACCCCAGGCTGCCTATAATAGAGGAGATGATATACACCTATGGCTCCTCGGTGCAGCCAACGCTGATAGCCTCGATATTCGTAACCATAATGAAGGGCCTGAGGGGCAAGGGCGTTGACGTGGACTCCATAGACGAGAGCAGGCTTGAGAGCCTCATAAGGCTCCTAGCTGACGGCAAGATAGCCAAGGAAGCCATCGAGCCCATACTTACTAAGATGTCTGAGGACCCCAAGATAACGGCTGAGGAGGCGGCTAAGCAGCTAGGACTCATTGGCATGAGCAGGGAGGAGGCCGAGGCCGTGATAGACAAGATAATTGCTGAGAACATGGAGCTCATAAAGCAGAAGGGCGAGGCCTCATTCAGCACGCTGATGGGTAAAGCCATGGGGGTCCTCAGGGGTAAAGTAGACGGTAAGACCGTTTCAGATATTCTGAGGTCAAAGCTAAGGCAGCTGGCCTCCTCGAGCTAAACGCCACTAGGGCACGACGAGTAGAGCGAGGCCGCATACTCCAACAAGTCCCTGACCTTCCCCTCCGCCGCGTTTATTTCATAAGCACCTTCCCTTAGCGTCATAAGCGGCCACTGCTTTCCCGTCTCGTCGTCTACAATAACAAGTAGCGGCTGCCCCTCCGTCTGCGACCTAAGCATCGCTTCACTTCTCATAGAATTAGCCATAAGTGAGGGCGGGTCCCTGTAGTCTATAGCAACAGCAACGCCCTTGACCTTGATGTCACCTGAGTCAGCCACATGATAGTTGGGCTCTTTCGAGCCTGAGGGACAGCCGTCGACCCAGTCGTGCGATGTTATCTGAAGCCATCTTATCGGAGGCTTTTCGCTGCTTATGAGGGACCCCACGCCGACGGCTAGCCTGACTGGGCCTGAGGCCGTGCTCACGCTGACGATAGACGGCGACGTGACTAACACAGCGCCGCTGGCCAGGGCCCAGTCCCTTAACGACATCAGCTCCTGCCTGCTCAGCGTGAAGATGTTGGCGAACTCCACGAGGTACATACCAATGTCAACTCTTGGCAAGGCGTCCACCTGGTAATTCTAGCTTAGAGGTTCGTAGACAGGTGAAAAAGCTTCAATAGAGCATTAGCCTTAATAGGGGCGCCTCAACATACTGCGAGTTGGGCTGATAGGGACGGGTGTAAAGCTTTACATAGCTATCACGATCATCTCAGCCCTGCTTGGAGTCTTCACATTCTCATCAGTGCTGGTGCTCTCAGGCATCTTCAGGTGGCCCTCCCTTGTGCCGCCACTTGTTGGGGCCTTCACCGCCGCACTCTCCTTCGTGTTCCTCAGGAGAGCCTCGAGGGAGTTCGAAACCTGGCTTAGCAATATAATCTCAGTCGCCGTAGGCTCTGGCGAGGACGAAGGGGATTACGGAGGCGGCGAGGGCATGGAAGATAACGACAGCGATGAAGAGTATGATAATGAAGACGTATTCCTCGTGTACTACTTAGTATCAAACATAGCTAGGGAGGTCTACGGTCGCCTTAAATCCATAGAGATGGTGGCGTTCACCGACGACTTGGTGCTCTTCTACCCAGAACCCTTCGAGCTAGGCTCTGAGGGCGAGGACGAAGGGGACTACTACAGTGATGCGGACCTGGATGAGCCGGATGAGCCGGAGGCCGAGCTGCTTGATGGGGATAAGCTTGTAGTTAAGTTGCCAGCTAAACACTTCGCCCAGCTAGTCAAAGTCGTCCAGGGAGGGGATGGGGAGGTGGCCGTTGTGAACAACGAGGAGGAGCTCAGGAGTCTCTACAGGGTAGCTAAGGCCATAGCTGAGGCCGACATAAACGACGAGGGCCTGGCCTCGTACAGCGCCTACAAGGCCCTGCTAAAAATGATTAGGAGCTCCAGGCTCAGCGTCCCTGAACAGCTCAAGGACCTCATGCCGTTTGAGAGCAGGGACCTCAGGAGGAGGGTAAAGGAGCAGGTCATGGAGGAGGGCATGATCTGAGGGATCAGGTCCTCTGCCCTGTCATGCCTGGGTAAAAGCCCTGAGGGTACAGCGGGTAACCCATGTAAGCCTGCCCTGGGTACTGGGGCGCCATATAGTAGGGCTGCTGGGGCTGCATGAATGCCCTCTCGTACTCCCTCCTGACGTCCTCGTCCAGCAGGTGAAGGTACACCTGTGTGATCCTTATGTCGCTGTGGCCCAGCAGCCTCTGAAGCACGGGAAGGCTCATCCCCCTCCTCAGCGCCTCGGTCGCGAACGTGTGCCTGAGCACGTGAGGCCTCACCTTGCTGACGTCTATGCCAGCCCTCCTCGCAAGCGACTTCACCCTATCATATATGGCCTGATAGCTCAGCTTTACCACCCTCTCGTTGGGCCCCCCTGGCGGCAGCACTGAAAGCACCGACCTCGCCACCTGGCCAAGCACCACAAGCCTCTCCTTGCCATACTTTCCTCTAACCCTGGCCTCGCCCTTGGCTAGGTCTATGTCGCCCCACGTCAAGTTGACCACCTCCCTCGCCCTTAGCCCTGACTCAGCCATCAGGGAAAGTATGAGCAAGTCGTAGAGGTCCCTGGCCTTAGACATCATGGCCTCAACCTCCTTCCAGCTCAGGGCCCCGCTGAACTCAGACCTACGTTGGGGCTCTGCCGGGAGGCCTGAGATGCCGAGCCACTGGAGGAACCTCCTGACAAAGATTGTGTAGTAGTGAACAGTCGAACTCCACCTACCTCCCCGTGGTCCCACGGGGCCCTTGGACCTCATCTCTGAAAGCCATGAAAGGTAGTCTGCCTGGGATAGCTGGGAGACAGGCCTTGAAGGACCCACGTGAGACGCGAAGGACTGCAGCGCTGCCCTATAGGACTTTAGCGTCAGCTTTGAGGCCCCGGAGGCCTCCAGCGCGCTAAGGAAGCTTTCAACAGCGTCAGCGACGCTCTTCGAAAGAACCTCTGGCTGAGGCTGCTGAATTCTTCTGGCAGGCAAACTTAGCGCTCACCTGAGATCAAGTAGCGGGCAGGGCCAGCTAGGGGTTCAGAGCCAGTGATACCACAGTTTCGCGAAGTGCCATAGCACTTACGCCAGGGCCCCTCCCTCCCTGCGTAGCTAAGCTATCACAATGAATTTACAGCCCATAGTTCAAGGGCGCGGTGGTGATTAACATGCTAAGGTGCCCTTACTGCGGCTCTGAGAGGCTTGCCTGGAGCGAGGAGACCGGACACCTGGTGTGTCAGGACTGCGGAGCGATAATAGAGAACTTAATAGACGACAGGCCTCCGCGGTTTAGCGAAGACGCGCAGAGGGTAGTTGAGGGCTCTCCCCCCAGGGGGCCGCTTGAGGTGGCCCTTGAGAGGGCCTCAGCTAAGGCTGTGAGCAGGGGCAAGTTCATTGAGGTTATAAACGGCGCTATAAAGTTTAGGTCGCCCGCCACCAGGCACGACGCTGAGGCCTCGGAGGCCCTCAAGGTAATAGATGGGTTCCCCGAGCTTAAGTCAAGAACTGAGAGGGTTAAGGTGGGCTTAGCCGTCTACGCTACCCTTAAGGCGCTCGGGGTGAGCTCCTCGAGGGCTCTGTCTGAGGCCGCCAGGAGGTCAGGGGCCTCGCCTAAGTCCATAGAAAGCGCTGTGAGGAGGCACAGGGCCGCCTTCATGATGTACGAGGAACTCGTGAGGGAGAGGCTCCTGGGCCCAGAGCGCAAATAAGCATGGGCTCCGCCAGAATCAAGGGTCAACTGTTGCCGGATCCGGCAGCCATAGCTAAGAGGATACACGTGCCCTCTTACAGCGAAGTGCTGCAGAGAATTAAGAACAGGTACCCCCATAACGTCAACGCCTACGAGAGGGAAAGGAGGTCCCTGGACCTGGTTAAAGACGTGATAGTGGGCAAGACGGAGCCTGTGATGCAGCTAAGGTCGCTGCTCAGGGGGCTCCACCCGTTCTACTTGAGGCTCCTCAGTATAAGCTTTGACATGGAACAGGTCAACAGGGATATAGAGTGCGTCGTGAAGGCCAGGACGGTGGCCCAGAGAATGTGGCAGAGCTACAGGTACAGGCTGCTCGCCGCCGAAAGCGAAGGCGAGGCGAGGGCCATAGGCAGGGAAGCCCGGGGAAGGATGATGTCTCAGCTTAAGAAGTGCTCCCACGGCCTTGAGAGGCTCAGGGAGGTAGTCAAGTTCCTCGCTGGACTGCCTGGCATAGACGTGAGCAAACAGATAGTTATAGTGTCTGGACCTCCTAACGCGGGCAAGTCCACGTTCCTGTCGTCGGTATCAAGGGCAAGGCCTGAGATAGCCCCCTACCCATTCACAACTAAGAACGTTATAGTGGGGCACGCTAACGTTGATGGAGTCGAAGTGCAAGTAATTGACACCCCAGGGCTACTTGACAGGGATCCCTCTCAGATGAACGAAGTCGAGCTGAGGGCGGTGGCGGCTCTCCAGGAGCTTCCAGGGCCTGTCCTCTACCTCGTGGACCCGACGCCGGAGGCCCCCCTGGACCTTGAGTCCCAGGTTAGCCTCCTCTCCAGAATTAGGGCGATGTTAGGCGGTAGCCGTAGGGTCCTTGTGGTAATTAACAAGGTGGACGCAGTTGATTCCAACAGGCTTAACCTAGTGGAGAGCACCCTCCTGAAGTCTGGCATCACAGAGCACATGAAGATTTCAGCGCTGGATAAGGAGGCGTGCCTTGAGGCCCTTAGAGCGGTTCTGAAACCTAAACCATAGGCTTCCATTGTAGGTGACTGCCCAGGAAGGCGGCAACAAAATAAGGTGAGGTTGACCTAGGCTAAAACTTCAAGTTGACAAGGGCTTAGATCCAGCCCCTCAGCTTCATAGCCCTTACGACCTTGTCAACAGCTATGGCCTGCGCGGCCGTCCTCATGCTGTAGGCCCCTCCGAGGCCTCCGAGCTTCTGCTCCCAGTAGTTCCAGACCGCGTTAAAGTTGTCAGTCATCTTCTGCATCAGCTTGTTCTTGGCCTCCTCCTCAGTTATCCACCCACCCATCCTGTTGTTGACCCACTCTATGTGGCTCATCACTACTCCTCCTGAGTTGGCCAGTATGTCAGGCACTATGACGACCTGCTTCTTAACAAGTATCTGCTCCGCCTCAGGCGACGTTGGCCCGTTGGCTCCCTCGACTATGAGCTTGGCCTTTACGTTGTTTGCGTTACTCGCATTTATGACGTTCTCCACGGCAGCAGGGACCAGTATGTCAACGTTGCTTGTCAGCAGTTCGTCATTGGTAATCTTCCTCTCAACGT
Source organism: Acidilobus saccharovorans 345-15 (assembly GCF_000144915.1). Classification (NCBI taxonomy): domain Archaea; kingdom Thermoproteati; phylum Thermoproteota; class Thermoprotei; order Acidilobales; family Acidilobaceae; genus Acidilobus; species Acidilobus saccharovorans. The sequence goes on along the minus strand of NC_014374.1, from coordinate 1,287,894 downwards.
CAGGGTAGTCAATGACAAAGCCGGAGCCCTTCTTAGTTATGTACTCCCTGACCGCGTCAGGGTCAAAGCCCTTGCTGTTATATATGCCTCCCTTTATGTCTGATATCGCAACTACCTTTGCGCCCATCTCCTTGAGGAACTTGGCAGTGTAGTAGCCCACGTTGCCGAACCCCTGTATGGCAACGGTCCTGCCCTCTATGCCACCCCAGAGCTTCTTAGCCGCGGCCTGGGCAACGGTGGCCACGCCGAGGCCCGTCGAGTATATCCTGGTCTCAAGGCCCCCGAGCTCCAGGGGCTTACCAGTAACGACGCCCAGCTGCTTCAGCCCAGTCCTTGACTCATAGGCGTCCAGGAACCAGGCCATGGTCTGGGGGTTGGTGTTAACGTCCGGGGCAGGTATGTCAAGGTCGACGCCCACAAAGGGTGATATTGCTGAGAAGTAGTTCTTAGAGAGCTGCATGAGCTCATACTGGTTAAGCTGGAATGGGTCAACCTGTATACCGCCCTTAGCGCCTCCGTAGGGGAGACCTGCCAGCGAGTTCTTCCAGGTCATCCACATGGCCAGAGCCATTACCTCGCTCAGGTTGGTCTCAGGGCTGTACCTGACCCCTCCCTTGTAGGGGCCAAGGGCGCTGTTGTGCTGAACCCTCCAGCCTATGAAGACCTTGACGCTCCCGTCCCTCATGACCACAGGTATCTTGACCTGTACAATTCTTTCGGGCGTGGCCAGCATGTCGTAGACTTCCTTGCTCAGGCCCAGTATGCTGGCCGTGACCTCCAGCTGCTTCTTGGCTTCTTCATAAGGGTCAAGCCTTACGGCCAACTCAAATGCACCTCGCATGTATACAGAGCTGTTTCACAAGATATATAAATTCTTGCTAAAATAGTCTAAGAGTTATTCTTATAGGCTTTAAAAGAAATAGACGGCTATTTTAAATTAAGTATTAACGGGAAGCGGCGGAGCCCCTCCTTAGCCAGCCCACGACCGCCAGCAACAGCACTACTACTGCTGCGACCTCCATTACCGCTGACCACTGCGATACTGCAGCAGGGCTCATGTGAACCCTGAGCGCCGAGTTAAAGGCCCTGAGCTCTATTCCTACAGCTCCAAGGACCATAGACCAAAGGACTGCGACCACAAGCCCGCTTACGTCGACGTTGCCAACCTTTAGCTCAATTGAGGAGAGCTGCCTTATTGTCTTAACTCTCCTGGCGGCCGCGCTGCTCATGGCAACATATGCGTAGTAGCCGGCTATGGTGCCAGGTATGAAGCCTACTGTGAAGACGAGCCCAAAGAGGCTCAGGGCCGCGAGGCCGCTCCAGAAGCCGCCGACGCTGCAGCCCTGAGCCATCCTGGCGCCTATCGCTAGTATGACGCCTCCCAGGAAAGCTATTGCCATCTCAGCCGCGGCGTTCGTGTTCCTCGCTGGGAGCCTGATCGAGAACGTCCCCCTCCAAATGGCTGACACCATGGCGCCGGAGAGTATCATCAGTATAAAGAAGGTGAACACGCTGGCTATGCCCACTGTCTGGAACCAATTGTTTGGCATTGACGCGGAGCCGAGGACGCCGCCAAAGGGGGCCGTCAAATACTCCCCGAGGAGGCCAACAGGTGTCGTCACGCCGAGGTAGTTGAAGTCCCTGCCAGCCAGGAACACAAATGAGGCCACCATGAAGAGGCCGAACACTGTTCCAAGGAGATACGGCGAGCTCCAAATCTTTCCCCGTTCGCCGCCGGTCCAGGCTAGCCTGTTATGCCTGAGCCATAGGGCGGCGGCCATAATTCCAGCGAAGAATATAACGCCAGTGAGGGCGGCGGCCGCCCTGAGCGACAGGAAGCTGTCAAGAAGGTTCGGCACATAGTTCTGGGGGGCCCCGTTCATTATGCTGAGTGAGGTGTCGTGGTGCCACCACCAGTTAAGGTTGAGCCCGTCAAATACTGGGAAGGCAAATATAACAGTGCCCGCTATCATGCCCGCTATTTCGAGCCAGTTGACCAGGTAGCCCTGGCCGGCCTTCCACAGCATGCCCACCATGCAGCCCTGGCCAAGCATTATGCCGAAGCCAAATATGAATGAGCCTAACAGGGTGTACCAGCCCGCCCCCGGCACCTTGAAATAGGCGTCCACTGCAGGAACAAGCCCCGAGGCCACTAGGAGCCCTGTGAGGAGCGAGGAGACCGCCACCCCTACGAGGATCATCTCATAGACTTTGCTGTACTTAACTCCCATTACCTGATGGGTCGCAACTACTATGCAGTACGTGGTCCTCTCGGCCAGGACTCCAAAGAGGAAGCCCAGGACTGCGTAGAAAGCAGCGTCAACCCAGGGGTTCACCTTAAACAGCGGAACACCTGCCAACCGTTCCCACCAATTCTCATTTTAGAGAAAACGACCTAAAAGCGTTCTCTTTTTAGAAAAACGGGGACGCTATATGGCAAAATTTTTATAGAGAGAATTCCCTTCTCTAATATGAGAGTGGAAGCATGAGTGAGGCCAGAAAGGTCCTTGTAGACGCTAGGGGGCTCTCGTGCCCAGGCCCCATAACTGAGATAGTTAAGGCCTACAGGAATCTAAAGAACGGAGACACCATAGAGATCTGGGCCACGGATCCCGGCTTCAAGCCTGACGTGGAGGCCTGGGTTAAGAGGACGGGAAACCAGCTGGTCGAGGTTAGAGAGGAGAAGGACAAAATAGTGGCCGTGATAAAGGTCACCGCTAAAAAATAACTTGTAACCATTTTACTTTTTCTTTGTTTAAGATAAAACATTATATCTATTTAACACTCATGCTAATTCTTTGGAGACTCTTTTTATGAGCATGTAGACCAGCGGTATGACTGCTATTGCAAAGGCTATAGCAAAGCCCCAGCTGAACGCATATATGATGCTTGTAACATTAGAGAACGGCTGCACTATGACAGCTATTGCTATAAGTAGGAACACGACGTAGAGCAGGAACCTACCGTAGCCGGCCAGGTCTTTGAGCTCAGGGTGCGACTTCAGGAGGTTGTCAACCACGGTGTCAGTTATGCTTAAAGTAGCTACAAGTATCACTGAAGCGATTATGATGTCATAGAACAGGTATGGGTTTATGAACTTTATCCAGTAGAATATTGCCAGCTGGGCTGCAACCGTTATTATCACTGCGTAGAGGCCGAACTTAAGCACGTTAAATATGGCCCCGAAGAATGGGTTTCCGGAGCCGCCCACCTGCTTCTGCATGTAGTCCACGAGTATGTTAACGAGCGCTATTCCAAGCGTTAGCAGCACTATAGCGCCTGCCAGGGAGGGCAGGTAGTTGGCTATCTCAGTCATATAGACGGTTGCCATGCCGAGCTTTAGCACTGAGAACCCTATGGCCAGTGATATCAATATAATGAAGGCCTTTACAGCGCCGACGCTGAGGCCTAATAGGTTGGCAACGTCAGGGTACTGGGCGAAGAACCTGAGGTTTAGTACTCTTCTTAGGACCGCGGCAACTGCATAAGCAACTACGACGCCTATTACTACTATTATAATGAATTCTATTATAATGAATTCTATTATCGAGGGCAGGCTCTGAGTAAGGGCGTAGCTTAGAGTTGAGAGCACGCCACTCACTGGACGATCACCAGGTCTCTTTTCTCTTCTAATAAACAAATTTAAAAATCTTTCTGAAGTAGTTTTTTATATTAAAAATATAATAGGGCCACAGCTAGTGCTAATAATAAGTTATAATATTATGGTGCATTCTTGACAGCTGGCAGGCGTATAATCTTGCGCGGGCTTTACCCGGATCAGCCTATTGTAGGCGTTGGTTCCCTTGTAATAATTAACGATCGGGTCCTCCTGGTTAAGAGGGCGGCGCCGCCAGACAAGGACAAGTGGGCTATACCTGGGGGCAAGGTAGAGCTCGGCGAGGGGCTCTACGCCGCCGCCGAGAGGGAGCTAGCTGAGGAGACAGGTCTACTATGTAGCTCTAAAGGCGTAGTGAACGTCGATGAAATAATAACTAGAGACGAAAATGGAAAGGTAATGTTCCACTACATCCTGATAACGGTCCTTATGGAAAACTGTAGGGGGACTCCAAGGGCTTCAAGCGATGCTGTAGATGTTAGGCTGTTTGACATTAAGGAGGCGTCGGAAAGCGCGGAGGTTGCTGCCTCGACGCGCGAGTTCCTCAAAAAGGTTATGAGAGGCCTGACAACCATGACGAACCCCATTGAGGTCATCACTACGTCATCGCGATGATCCGCTCTTTTAATAATGCGCTTTCCGCTCACTATCGGAACATGGCCGCCAGCTAGTAAATGCAGAAAATTCTGATAGCCGCAGGACTTCATCAAGCTAACAGATATAAGTCCTTTAAAAACTCAGCACACGAGGGCCTTGAGTTGCAGGGCTGGGGACCGCCATGGTCTCACATGGCCAGAGGAAGGAGAAGGGGTTGGCTGAGGCCGCTGGTCCTCTCACTTCTCGCTAAGAGGCCTATGAATGGCATGGAGCTTATGGAGGAAATTTACAGGCTCACAGGAGGTCTCTGGAGGCCCTCGCCGGGAAGCATTTACCCTACGCTTGCCGAGCTAAGCGACGAGGGCTTCATCTCAAGGCGCGACGATGGAAGATACGAGCTTACTGAGAGGGGGCTACAGCTGGCGCAGACCCTTTACATGCCCCTAGCGTCGGCCCTTGACCCGCTCGTGATGCTTGACAACGCCCTGACGGACCTTGAGGAGCAGCTTAGCGAGTCCCCAACTATGCTCAAGGACAAGCTTCAGCGCCTGCTTGAAGCAAGGAGGAGGCTTGACGCTATAATCGAGAAGCTGAAGGGACAGGCCGGCCCTTGACATAGGGGCACATCGGGTCGGGGGCCCTCAGCGTCCTGTACCTCTGCAGCGCCCTGGCAGGGCAACCGCCGCGGCAGAGCTCATACATTGTACATGAGCTGCACGGCAGCACGTTGCTCAGGTCCCTCCGCCTGAGGCCCCCAAAGCCGCCCCTCCAAAGCTCCTTAATGCTGTCCCTCCTCACGTTGCCCTCAGGCTTCATGAGTCCAATAAGAAGCTCGCACCCATAAACGTCACCGTTGGCGTCTATCACCATCCTTGACCTGCCTGCTGGGCACGTCTGGTAACTGCTCTTGCCGAGCAACTCCTTGGCCTTCCTGTAGCTTTCCTGAAGTAGGCTTATCGGCATAAGGAACCTCATGGAGCTCAGCGAGATCCTTGGGCTGCCCGCCGCCAAAGGCAGTATCGTCCTCCAGATATTCTCAGACGGCCGTTGAAGCCGGTTTACAATCGCTCTCCCAAAAGGCGCCAGCGCCTCAAAAGTTATGCTGTCCACTCCTAGGTTCTTTGCTAAGTCAATCATGGACTTAACATAGGCCTCGTTAGCGCTGAAAAGGGTGACCCCGATGGTGACCCTGAGGCCCACCTCCTTCAGGTGCCTTATGGCCGAGATGGCGGCCCTGAAGGAGCCTGGCGGCCTTATGGAATCATTTATGGCCTCACTTGGACCGTCAAGTGACACCTGGACCTCCGAGAGCCCTGACTCCCTGAGCCTTACGGCCTCCCTCTTACCTATGAGCGTGCCGTTAGTGCTCATGGAGACCTTCATGCCGAGCCCTGAGGCTGAGCTTATGATGTCGTAGATGTCCCTCCTGAGCATGGGCTCGCCGCCAAGGATGTACAGGACTCTGGTGCCCAGGTCCACGAGCTCCGAGAATGCCCGGGACCACTCCTCATAGCTCAACTCATCAGGGAGAGGCTTATCAGCGGAGATATAGCAATGGAGGCACCTGAGGTTGCAGGCCCTGGTGACGTACGCGGAGACCTGGTACGGAACCCCCTCGGCAGCGAGACCCTCTGAGCCCTCAGCCAAGTGGCTTAGGGGCGTCGCTGGGCACTCCGTCAGGAAGGCCTCGGCAAGGACATCGCTGAATATCTCATCGCCTTTCAACGCTTCCTCCAAGGCGCACGCTTAGCTACTAGCAGTTATTAGCTTTGGCAAGGCTCTAGTCGCTAGGAAGCAGATGGCAAACCAGTTGGAGGCCGGCGCTGTAACAAAGAAGTACAGGAAGGGCATGACAAAGGTTGGCCTCTTCTACCCGTCAACCTATGGAGTGGCCATGTCGTCCCTGGTATACCACAGGCTCTACTTTATGTTAAATGACATGGAGAACGCCTACGTTGAGAGGCTCGTGATGCCTAGCGCTTCAGGAGGCCCTGTACAGCTCAGGGGGCTGGAGGGCGGCACACCCCTCAGGTCCTTTGACTACCTAGTTATACCGGTGCACTACGAGCTTGACTATGCTAACGTAGTTAGAGCGCTCATAGGCTCAGGGGTTAGCGTGAGGTCTGCCGACAGGGCCGGCCCGAAGATAATAATGGGAGGGCCCGCCGTGACGGCGAACCCGGAACCCATGGCAGACGCGGCAGATGCCATAATAATGGGCGACCTGGAGCCGTCAAGTCTGTGGCTAGAGGAGGTGCTCAACGAGGGCGCTCCCATAGAGCCCTCTGAGCACGTTTACGTCCCATCTTATGGACCTCACGAGGTTCGCATAGCCTCCTCCGGCGAGATAAGGGGGGATCCCAGGAGAGTAATGGCTCCGGAGGCCGCATTTACAATAGCTGTTGAGCTGGTGAGGGGCTGCCCCTTCTCATGCATTTTCTGTATGGACTCCTACATAACCAAGCCGTTCAGGCCCAGGCCCGCCGATGATGTAGTCAGGGAGGCCAGGCAGCTTTACCAAAGGTACAAGGAGAGGGTTGCCATGATAGGGCTCACTGTGAACGCCAGCCCGTGGTTTAAGGAAGTCCTGAGCTCGCTCCTCAGTGAGGGGATAAGGTTCTCCCTGCCCTCCATGAGGGCGGAGCTCCTCGACGAGGAGTCCGTGGGGCTCATAGCGTCTGCCGGCCAGAGGACAATAACGCTAGCCCCCGAGACCTCACAGAGGCTCAGGTTCGCCCTGGGCAAGTCGTCAAGGAATGAGGACTTCCTGAGGGTTGCCGAGAGGGCTGGCAAGCTTGGGCTTACAGTTAAGCTCTACATGATGGTCGGGGTGCCTGGGGAGAGGGAGGGGGACCTGAGGGAGGCCGCGGAGCTTGTTAAGAGCGTGTCACAGGTGGCCAGAGTTGAGCTCAGCGTCAACCCCCTCATCATTAAGCCTCAGACCCCGCTCCAGTGGCTCCCCATGAAGGACGAGGGGGAGCTGAACAGGAGGCTGAGGCTGTTCCGCGAGCTCGTGCCAGGTGTTAACTTCAGCTTTTACGACCCCTTCCTTGCGCTGGTGCAGGCCTCAATATCGCTTGGCAACAGGGATACCCTAAAGTACATAGTTGAGACTGCAATGGAAGGCGTTGGCAGAGGCTCGTGGAGAAGGCGCGCCGCGGAGGGCATGTTCTCAAGCGCCGTGAGGCCCAGGGCGTCCCCGCTGCCATGGAGCCATGTAATAGGGGCCGTGGATGAGGGCACCCTGAAAATGAGGCTTAAGGCATATCTGGCAGAGGTGCCTGAGGCGCTGGAGGAGCTAGGGGATGTCAAGGGAATATTTTAAAGCCCCCACCTTATGCTTAACCTGGGTGCGGCGGTCGTCTAGCCTGGATTAGGACGTCGGCCCCCCAAGCCGAAGGTCCCGGGTTCAAATCCCGGCCGCCGCACCAGATCGCCTAAAAATCAATCAACATTGATTATATGTAGCTATGTTCCCATATAACCATCCTGCTGACCAAACCAGTCAGAAAATCATAGGTGCATATATGTGAGCCCTTAAAATGGCGAAGCCCCAAACCCACCCCAGTGGTGAGACCTTGAGCCAATGGAGTCTAAGGGGATCCACGTAGTTGTGGACCCCTCTAAGTGCGTTGGCTGTAATATATGCGAGCTCTGGTGCTCCTATGAACATGAAGGTGTGTTCTCGAGGTCCCTCTCCAGAATATCAGTTATAACTTATGAACGCCTAGGCTTTGATTATCCCGTGGTATGCCAGCAGTGTGAGCCAGCCCCATGCGTCGAGCTGTGCCCCACCGGCGCGCTGAGCAAAGGAAAGCTCGGTGAGGTGAACCTAGACAAGGGCAAGTGCATAGGCTGCAGGGTGTGCAGCGAGGTCTGTCCCTATGGCGCTGCGAGAATGGAGCCCAGGGAGGCCCGCTACCCCCTCATCTGTGACCTGTGCGGCGGGGAGCCCATGTGCGTCGCCAGGTGCCCAACTAATGCGCTGTCGCTTTCCAAGGTAACCAACGTAAAGGTGAAGCCGCGTAACGCCGCCGAGGCCTTCGCCATAAGCGAGCTCAGGAAGTTGGCGGATGAGTGGGGTGTTGACGTTGACGAGGCTTAAGGGCTATGGAGGGAAGGTGCTCAGGGTAGACCTTACTCACAGAACATACAGGGCTGAGGAGCTCGACCCCTCGCTCGCCAAGGCCTTCATAGGCGGCAGGGGGCTCAACGCCTACAGGCTATACTGGGAGGTTCCGCCGGGCGTCGACCCGCTGGGGCCTGAGAACAAGCTAATGATAGCGACGGGGCCCCTGGTAGGCTTCCCCCACGGCCTTGGGTCGAGGCTTAACGTGACCTCCCGCTCGCCCCTGACAGGCCTCCTCGGGGACTCCAACGCAGGCACTCACTTCTCCGAGGAGATGAAGTTCGCCGGCTATGACCAGATAATCATAGAGGGCAGAAGTGAAAGGCCTGTGTACCTGTACATCACGGAGTCAGGCGTTGAGTTCATGGATGCCGAGGGCCTCTGGGGGTTCACCGTGTCGCAGACCCACGAGGCTATAAGGCATGAACTCGGGGATCAGAGGGTCCAGGTGGGCGCAGTTGGGCCTGCGGCTGAAAACCTTGTGAAGTTCGCTGGGGTCTTCTTCAACGTCTACAGGGCCGCCGGCAGGACTGGCATGGGGACGGTGTTGGCCTCCAAGAACGTTAAGGCAATAGCCGTGAGGGGGGACGGCTACATTGAAGCTGAGAACGTAGATGAGCTCATCAAGGTTATAGATGAGATGCTCCGCAGAATCTATGAGAACCCGCAGTACTGGCCAAGGAGAATAATGGGCACGTCGAGGGTGCTGATGGCCGGCCAGAGGCTTGGCTTTCTCCCAGGGAGGCACTTCCAGGACCCAGTGGTTGACTACGCGTATGATGTCAGCGGCGAGAGGCTCGCCAGGGAGTACAACGTTAAGGTGAGGGCGTGCTCGGCCGGCTGCGCACTGCCCTGCGCGAGGTTCTTCATGATAAAGAGGGGGCCGCTGGCCGGCCTCATGGGTGAGGGGCCTGAGTACGAGCCCCTCGGCGGCTTCACCGTCAGGGTGGGCAACAGGGACCTGGACAGGGCGCTCAAGATAATACTCAAGGTGGCGGACTACGGCATGGACGCCATAACCACGAGCGAGGTCATAGCTTGGCTCATGGAGCTGAGGCAGCGCGGTGAGATAACGGATGAGGAGGCCGGCGTGAAGCTGGAGTGGGGCAACCCTGACACAATAGAGGAGCTCGTGGACATGATAGCCTACAGGAGGGGCATAGGCAAGGTCCTGGCAGAGGGCGTCAAGAGGGCCTCTGAGATGCTGAACAGAGGCAAGGACATAGCGTTCCACGTTAAGGGGCTGGAGATGATACAGGCGGACCCGAGGGCCCTCAAGGGCTACGGCCTCGGCTTTGCGGTGGCCAGCAGGGGAGCGGATCACCTCAGGTCTGAGCCCTTCGTTGAGGTTGAGGACGATCCTGAGCTTGGCAAGAAGATGTTCGGGGAGCCCGAGGCAGCGATGAGGCTAGGCGTCAAGGGTAAGGGCAAGCTGATAAACTACTTTGAGGACCTCAATGCAATCGTAGATTCGTTTGAGTCCTGTAAAAACACGGCAGAGAACATGCTAATACTTGACTTTGATATGGCCGCCAGGGCCTACACCGCAATCACAGGAATCCACGTCACCGAGAGCGAGATGAGGGAGGCCGGCATGAGGATAGTTAACATAGAGAGGGCCTACCTAGTCAGGGAAGGAGTGAGGAGGTCCCACGACAGGCTGCCGAAGAGGTTCCTGGAGGAGCCGCTGAGGAGCGGGCCAGCTAAGGGGCACGTGATAGAACTTGACGTCATGTTAGATGAATATTATGACGTGAGAGGCTGGACCAGGGATGGCGTACCAAGGAGGTCCACCCTACTAAGGCTGGGGCTCAAGGAGGTGGCCATGGACTTGGAGGCCAGGGGAATAAAGCTCGAGGACTAGCTAACGCGTTAATTGCCCCCCAGGTAAAAGCTAGCAGGTGAGGGCTGTGGAAGTAAGCCTTTCTCCCTCATCCCTGATAATTGCAAGGCTTCACCCCGGGGAGGAGCTGCTTGAGTCCGTGAGGCAGCTCTCCAGGAAGTACTCAATAAGTGGCGGCCTCATAGTAGCCATCGGAGGCCTGAAGCACCTGGAGGTAGGCGTCTACAAGCAGGGAAAGTATGACGTCCAAAGCTTCGACGCCGGCGAGGGCGAGACCATAGAGCTCACGTCTGCCGTAGGGAGCCTGGCCCTCGACGAAACTGGGGCCCCCTCGCCTCACATACACGTGACGGCGGCACTGCCAGATCATCAACCCGTGTCGGGCCACCTGCTTAAGGGCGTGGTCAGCCCCCTGGCTGAAGTCTTCATAGTGAGCGCCTCTGGGACCCTTCGGAGGCTCATGGATCAGTCCATAGGGCTTCCGGCGTTAACTCTGTGAGGCTGTCAGCTTGATACCAAGAGCAGCAGCTCTCGCAATGGCCGTGTCGGTTGGCGTGGCCTTTGGAGTACATGACGCTGTCGCGAAGATGAAACTTGAAGGCGCTGACCCGTCACTTCTCTCGTTCTCGACGCTCTTGGCAGGGCTCCCGCTCCTTGCTATAGTGCTGCCCTTCGCTGGCGGCCTCAGGCTAACCCTCGCGTCAGCTGGGCTCTTTATTGTAGCTGGCATAGTGAACTTCAGCGTCGGAAGGACACTCATGTACGCCGCGACCTCCCGACTATCCTCCAGTGGTGCGAGCGTTATGACCAGCTCCAGCGCGGCCTTCTCAATACTCATGAGCCTGATCCTGGGCGAGCGGGTAACGCCCTCAATAGTTCTAGGGGTCGTCGCTATAATGGCCGGCGTTTACCTGGCTTCGGACTGGGGCACGGAGAGGTTCAGCCTCTCGGGCCTTGGACTTGGGCTTGCCACAGGCTTTGCCATAGCGTCATCAGTGGCTATAATAAAGCTTGGCGACCTCTACGGTGGCAGCCCAGGGCTCGGAGTGATAATAGCTTACCTCTCAGGGCTGGTGGCGCTTAGCCCCAGGGCTAGCCTGGGCCTGCTGAGGAGGTCCGGGAAGCCTGTCGCTATAATGGGCCTGGCCGCGGCCCTGGGCCAGCTTCTCAGGTACGTGGCCCTCACGTCCTTGGAAGTTGACGTCGTGACCCCGCTTCAAAACCTGAGGCCCATAGTGACGACCGCCTTACTTTACGGCGCCACCAGGGAGGCTGGCAAGCACCCTATGATAAGGCACTGGGTCGCGGCCTGCGTGGCGTTCCTTGGAATACTGCTGGTGTCGGGAACTATAGCTCTATAATTATTAAAATTAAAGAAAAACTTTAAAATATAATTATGTTTTAGAAGCAATTATTTAGTTATGCTTTTTCCTCACATTTATTATGTAGTCCTTAAATATAGCCCTCATTGTCGGCACGTCTACTATGGGCGTTCCATCGTCCTTTGCTATTACGTTCTTGGCCGGCGACATCTGCATGTACATTGGGTTCACCTTAGAGACGTTGTCGACGAAGCTCTCGACATACGGGTTAGCATAGAATATGCCCACAGGTATTCTGTCTCCCCACTCCTGGGCCTTAGCAAACGCCCTGCTCAGCTTCTCGGCCACCTCCTTTGGGTCAGGGCCCTTCACGTATGGGTCCCAGTCCTTCTCGCTGTCAAGCTTGTAGAGCCTCTGCTTGTAAAAGTCCGGCGTGTAGATGTTGTTCCACGTCGGGCACGGCTGCAGCACGTCTATGACTGCTGCGCCCCTGTGCTTTATGGCGGCCTTCAGTATCTCCTTAAGGTCGTCTATCCACAGCGCATAGGCCCTGGCCACAAAGGTGTAGCCGCTTGCAAGGGCGACAGATATCGGGTTAACCCAGTCCTGCATGTTAGGTAAGGGCATTGACTTGACCCTCTGGCCTGCCCTCAGAGTTGGCGACGCCTGCCCCTTGGTCAGGCCGTACACCTGGTTATCGTGAATTATCACTTTTATGTCCAGGTTTCTCCTTCCAAGTGCGACGAAGTGCGCCATGCCTATTCCCAGGAGGTCGCCGTCGCCGCCGTTAACCAGCACCGTGAGCTCTGGGTTGGCCAGCTTTATGCCCTCGGCGTAAGGTATGGATCTCCCGTGAAGGTTGTGGACGCCGTTTACATTGAGGAAGTGTGACGTCTTGCCGCTGCAGCCTATGCCTGAAACGTCGACCACTTTGTCTGGCGGTATGTTCAGCTCCGCCAGCGCCCTCTGCATGGCTGTCAGTATGCCGAAGTTGCCGCACGCAGGGCACCAGTCGACCCACACGTTAGTCCTATATGCGGCCTCACTCGCCATAGGTCAACACCTCCCTCACGCTCTTACCCTCAAGGATCCTCTTCACGGCCTCCTTGAGCTCCATGCGATACATGGGCCTCCCCGTGTACTTCAAAATAAACCTTGATATCTCAAAGCCGGTGTTCATCTCTATAACCTTGGCCGCCTGGCCAAGGTAGTTATGCTCAACGTCTATTACCCTCTTGGGGTCGAACTTTGACAGGATGTCAGCCACGTACTTTGATGGGAACGGGCTGAATACCTTTAAGTGAAGGTAGGCGCCGTGATAGCCCTCCTGCTTCAGTTCCTCAAGGGCATCAAGGGCCGCCCCCTTCACGAAGCCCCAGCCCACCAGCAGGAAATCAGCGTTGTCGTCGCCGTAGTATACGGCCCTCTCCTCCACGGGTATCTCCTGGTCCATGATCTCAAGCTTCTTCATCCTCTTGTCATACATCTTGACCCTGTTTATAGGGTCCTCGCTTATGTGGCCCCACTCGTTATGTTCATCGCCGGTGTACCAGGTTATAGCGCCAGAGCCTATGGCAGGCCTCGGGCTTATGGGGTCGCTTAGGTCGAACCTCTTCATGGGTCCTGAGGCCTTAAGTATAAGCTTGCCCCTGTCAACCTTAACCTTAGAGGGGTCAGGCATCCTCATGGCTGATATGACGTTAGCCATGTATTTGTCTACGAGGTGTATAACAGGCACCTGGAACCTCTCGGCCCAGTTGAGGGCCTTCAGCGTGTCGTAGAATGCCTCCTCTATGTCACCACTTGCAATCACTATCCTTGGGAACTCGCCGTGGCTCGCGAAGAGCGAGAAAAGCAGGTCAGCCTGCTCCCCCCTTGTCGGCTGTCCAGTGCTTGGGCCTCCCCTCTGGTAGAAGGTTATCAGCAGCGGCACCTCGTTGTGGCCAGCCCAGCCAAGGCCCTCAGCCATCAGGCTGAAGCCTGGCCCGCTGGTTGCCGTGGCTGCCCTCACGCCTGTGAGTGCGGCGCCTATTGCTGAGTTTATAGCTGCCAGCTCGTCCTCAGTCTGGAAGACAACTATTGAGCCCACCGGCTTGCCATCAACGCTGACGGCCTGGTGAGCCTCTATGAACACAGACTCATCCGATGCTGGCGTTATTGGGTAGTACGACTGATACCTGACGCCGCCCACTATCTTAGCCATGCCTATAACGTCGTTCCCACTGGCGCTGATCATCTCCTCAACGTCGAGCTTGGGCTCATCGAGCTTTGCAAGTCCCCTCACGTCCTTGGGGACGCTCTCCATTGTAAGTCCTATGACGACCATATTAGCGTTAACTATCTTCTGGTTTCCCTTGAACCTCACGCTGAGCCCGTCCCTTATTACCTCTGGGTCAACGCCCAGGACCGCAGCTGCGGCCCCCAGGAGTATGCTGTTCCTGTAGCGCTGCACCTCAACGCTGCTGACGCCGAGCTTCTGTCTGGCCTCGTCAAGTATCTTCCTGAAGTCCAGAGGAACAGAATGAGCGTTTAGCTTCTCCTCAACGATCTTGGCAGCGTTGCCTACAGTGGGCTCGAGACCGTACTCCTTGAACCTGGCCTCGACCCTCTCCCTTACCTCAGGCTCCATGCTTATTACTTGGGAGATCTTCGTCTTATCAACGCCTGCATCGTAAACTAAGACCCCTCCCGGCGCAACCTCATGGAAGTGTGTCAGGACGGACTCAGCGTCCATTGCGCCCACGAGCTCGACTGGATAGGTTAGGCTGCGCGGGAACGAGGTGGCTGATATGGTGAAGTGCACGTACGAATGTCTTCCCACTATGTTTGAGTAGTACTCCCTGTCTGACATGATGCCATAGCCTAGCCCTGCCAGGGAGGCCGTGAGCACCGAGGCGCTGGTCTCAACTCCAGCGCCCTGCGGCCCGCCCAGCAGCAGGTGAACCTCCTTAAGTGCCATTGCTCACACTCATCAAATTAAGCTAGCCTAAAACGCTTTTACACTGATGTATGTATTTTTCTTTTTCATAATCTTAAATAATTTCTTCAAAATATTTTTATAGAAAAGTATTATAAAGTGTATCCAGGCTACTTGTGAAGTCTCTCCCTCAGCCTCTTCGTGAGCACCGGCACAAACTGGTAGAGGTCGGCCACTACTCCATAGTCGCAGTTCTTGAATATTGGGGCGCTCTTGTCGTTGTTTATGGCTACTACAAGCTTAGCGTCAGTGATGCCCGCCAGGTGCTGCGGCGCGCCGCTTATGCCTATTGCCATGTAAAGCTTTGGAGCCACCTTGTGGCCGCTCAGGCCAACCCAGTGGTCCTCGCTAAGCCACTTGAGGTCGGCCGCCACGGGCCTTGAGCAGCCTATCTGGGCGTTGAGCACCTCCGCCAGATCAAAGGCCAGCTTGAGGTCGTCCTTGCTCCTGAACCCCCTCCCGACACTCACTATTATCTCAGCCGCCTCTATATTAACGCCGCCCCTCTCCTTGGGCCTTCTCTCAACAACTTTAATGGATGGAGTGACCGTTAGCTCCTTTACGTCGCCTTTGGACTGCGACTTCTGCGCCTTGGGCGTCTTCCTGGCGGCCAGGAGGAGGACCGCTGGCAGTGGGACTACGTCGTCCTCCAGCGCCCTCCCGCTTAGGAAGCCGCGAGTGTATGAGACCTGGTCGCCTGAGAGCTTCACATTGAAGACCTCAGTTGCCATGGGCAGATCGTAGAGCCCTGCAAGCCTCGAGAGGGCGTCCTTCAGGTTCTTAGAGGTTAAGGCGACTACAAGGGAAGGCTTGACCTGGTCATAGATCTCCTTAACAGCCTTGAATATGGACTCAGGGTCGTCCTGGGCTATATGATAGACTATGTGGCCGTACTCGGCCAGCGAGGCCGCATTAACGTTGCCATAAGCCACTATGTGTACGCTGCCCAGCTGCCTGGCTATAGTTAGGGCCTCAGCTATGTCATCTTCAGAACCTCCAACGACCAACGAGGAAGCCATTGCCATCACCTCACGCCTTTATCACGCCCTCGGAAACCAGGGCATCTATCAGCTTGTCGGCAGTCTCCTCAAGGGTCTTGCCCTCTATCATTACCTGCTTCCTCTTGACCGCAAGCACCCTGGCAGCTGAGAGCTTCTTCTTTGGTGTCACCACGTCGCTTAGGTCGCTTAACTTGACCACGTGCTGCGGCTTCCTTGAGGCCATCCTTATCTGTATCAGTGTTGGAGGCCTTGGAGAGTTTATCTCCCTGGTGACGCTCACAACTGCGGGAAGCGGGGCCTCTACAACCTCCACGTAGTCCTCCACGTCTCTCTCGGCCACCAGGGTGTTGCCTTTGATATCTATTTTTCTCGCGAAGCTAACGTAGGGCAGGTCGAGCTTCGCGGCGACCCTGCCCGCCACCTGGCCCGAGAACCCATCAATGGTGGCCTCGCCGGCCAGTATTATATCCGGCTTTATGTTGAACTTCCTGAGCACAGCCACTATAGCGGAAGCTGTGGTCACCTGGTCTCCAGGGGTTATTAAGTCATCCTCAACTATGTAGGCCTCGTCCACACCCTTTGCCAGGCCCTCCTGAACGGCCATCTTTATGTCCTTGTCCCTCTTAGCCACGGGCCCCCATGTAGCTACGCTTATGGAGTAAATCTTTGAGCCCTTGAGGTACTGGTCCCTGATCCTTACCGCCTCCTCCACCGCGTTCCTGTCTATGTCGGAGAGCTTCAGGGGCATGTAGTCAAAGTCCACGGAGCCCTCGGGGGTCCCCCTTATCATCTCCGGGTTGAGGGCCGGCTTCAGCAACACCACTATGTCTCCCACGTGATCACCCGCCTGCTATATTTGACCCTGTAAATAAAAGGCCAAGCTTATGGGCTGCATATAGGGGGCTCAGCTGAGCTCTTTTGGAGTTTACCGTTTGTCCTGCGCCTTCGCTTAATCATTTCCTTAAATCATGGTCGGCGCAGGGACTTCCGCCTTGCCGCAGGGCTTTTGAAACCTCGTGGGCCTACGGGTTATCGAGCCCAACGGAGTGGGGACTCCCATCTAAGGCAAGTCGCAGGGCTCGAGGAAGGGCTCAGCCCAACATGAGCGACTTGAATATCTGCACGTAAGGTACTCCACCCACCACTATCTCAGAGCCTGGGGCTACAAGGCCGAGCCTCGCTGCAAGCTCCACCGACCTCTTGCCGACGAGCACTATCATGTCGGCTTCGTCAAAGTGCCTCAGCACGTCGTTCTCATCGCCAACCTTATCTCCGAAGAACTCCTCGTTAACTTCAAGCACCGCCCCGTCCTCCCTTGTGAACCTCCTATTTAGTAGCTCGGCGTCAGCTACTGCTAACACCGTGCCAGACTCGGACCTTATTATGTTGTAGACCAGCTTGCTTCCCATGTCGGTCAGCTCAAAAGTTGTAACGACGAGGGATGTTTAAAAGCTCAAGTAGGGCTAATTGGCTACTGCGGCAGCGCCTGTCTGAAGACGCGCAGCGCGTTGCCCCACAGGACGGCCTCTGCGTGGCTGCCAAGCCTTGAAGCCAGGTCATCAATGTTGGAGAGGTCTGAGAACCCCTGCGGGTACTTGTCAAGGCCTAGGAAGTCCGTGCCCAGGGCCACGTAGTCCCACCCAAACCTCTCGCCGATGTAGCTGGCCACTGTGGCTATTCCATTTATGTCGTCGGATGGCAGCGTGCCCGGTATGCTGGTCACGCCAATCACGCCCCCGGTCTTTACTATGCCTTCTATCTCCGCGTCGTCGAGGTTCCTGTAGTGCTGCTTAAGTGCCATCACGTTGCTGTGGGTGGCTATGACGGGCTTCCTGCTTAGTGACGTCACGTCAAGGGTCGTCTGCCTGGACGAGTGCGACACGTCTATTATCACTCCAAGCTCGTTGGCAAGCTTTACCAGCTCCTCGCCCTGGTCTGTGAGGCCGTAGTCCTTCTTTGAGGTGCAGGAGGACGCGAACTTGGTGTTATAGTTCCAAGTTGGAGCTATTACCCTGAGGCCAGCGTTAAAGAGCCAGAGCAAATCATAAGCGTCGCTTAGGGCATCCGTGCCCTCGAGCCCTATTATTAGCTTCACCCCAGGCTGATCCAGGTCGCTGGCCCTCCTCACTATTCTTACCTTGCCCTCGAGCTCAAGGCTTAGGAAGTACTTAAGCTGGTTGAGCAGCACGTTAAGCGTTAAGTCATACCTTCCCCTGCCGACCGCGGGGAATATCATGGCCACTACTGCAACGTCGCCTAACTTTGACAGCTTATCAAGGCTCGCGGGACCTTGCCCCGACACGAAGTCATAGCCCCTGGAGTACCAGTACCCTATGTCCTCATGTAGGTCAATAAGCCTCGTGGTCCCACCGGACAGCCTATGGTTAAAGGCTAAATATTATATGTTCACGTAATGAAACTTTATACGCGACTAGAACAGCTTTCTACTTAGTGAGCGAGTTGGCGCTGCAGGACTTTGAGGCCAGGAGAAGGCTGGCCGAGTACTTTAAGAATGAGTCTAAACGTGAGCTTGAGTATGCGGAAAAGCTGAGGGCGACCTCCGAGAGGTCCCAGAACCCGGTGGTAAAGCTCATAATGGACGCCGTGTCCCAGGATTCAATAAAGCACTCTAAGATTTATGAAACTATGGCATCCATAATTCAGGGCGCGGGACTCATAGACCAGGCGGAGTCCTCGGCCGTGCTTAACGACATAGAGTCGCACATAAAGATGGAGAAGGAGAGCATAGACGAACTTGAAAAGCTCAAAAATGATAATATGATAAAGTCCGACCCCGCGCTCACGTTCCTCATAGATATGCTGCTGAGGGACGAGAGCTTCCATCACGCCCTCCTGACGCAGATCTACAACGCAATAATAAAGAACATAACTCTCAGCGAGCAGGAAATATGGGACGCCGTGTGGCGTGATGCTACATATCATGGAACGCCGGGAGGTTAACCCCATAGGGTTCCTTTATTATGCACTGAGACCCTCGTAACTCAGGAGCCCCTTTTCTTTACGTATTGAAGTTCACCTTCTCATTAAGTTAATGTACAGTTGAACCTCGGCCAGGTCACTCAGGGCTTCAACAATATCAAGGGCCTCATAGACGTCGCGAGAGGAGTAGGCCACTATGCCGTGGCCTCTGAGCGCGGCCGCCTGGCACTGCTTAAGCGCGTCGCTTACCGCAGCCGCGAGCTCTGGGGTGCCAGGCTTTACATAAGGTACCTCGCTGACGCAATTAACTCTTGCCTTGGCCTCTGTAGTTATGGAAAGATCGAGCTTAGACCCGAGCTCGTAGAGCGCTATCACCTTAGGTGGGTGAGCGTGGACAACGCTCACGGCTGAAGGTATTGAACTGTAGATGCCTAGGTGCATCCTGAACTCGCTGCTCGGGGTTCCAACTATCACGTTACCGTCAAGAGTCATAACTGCTATGTCGTCGGCCTTAAGCTGATGCCTTGGAACTCCCGTCGGAGTTATGTAAACAAGTCCTGACGACCTGTCTATGACACTGACGTTACCCCCCTTCACTTGTACTAGCCCCCTCTGGTAAAGGAGCCTCATAACATCTGCAACGACTTCCATTACTTCCTCATTCAACCTCAACCTACGTAACCCATCTACCAGGACTATTACAACTGAGTTAAAACCGTTAGGGCGAACTGATGGACTTCATTAATGATTGTTTCTAAGCGCAGCTTGCTGTTCGCCGCATCAAGGGTAGGTATAGCCATGCATGCTCTACATAAAGATCTATACAATAACTGTGTACATACATTAATACCTTTAAGGCATGACTGTCGCCGTGAGGTCGGCGTTTTAGGTGGCGCGCACACCGAGCAGGTCCCTGAGGAAGGAGCTTTCCTTCCTTGAGATACTGATAGCCGGGATAGTGGGCGCCGTGGGAACCGGCGTCCTCTTCGCGCCCGCGCAGATGGCCGTTGAGGCAGGGCCGAGCTTAGTAATGGCATGGGTTCTCGGCGCCATATTCTACACATTCATATCAATACCTATTATAGAACTTGCCCTTACCTGGCCCGAGGCCGGAGGGCCTGCCAGGTACCCCCTGTATACCCATGGTAACATCCTAAACCTGATATCATCGTTTATGAACCTGGTCTGGTACCTCTTCATACCTCCGATAGAGGCCCTGGCCACTGTCGAGGGCCTCTCGTTCATATTTCCGTCACTAATAGTCCCACACACCACTATTCCGACCCTACAAGGCGCAGTGGTGGGAACCCTGCTCCTGTTGCTCTTCGTGCCATTCAATTACTTCGGCGTGAAGGCCTTTGGTAAGGCCACGGCCTCGGTCGGCATTATAAAGCTGCTCGTTTACGTTGCCGCAGCGCTGGCCCTGGCCTTTGCGTTCTTCGACTTCAGGAACTTCTCAGCAGTCAAAGGAGGTTTCATGCCCTTTGGGTTCAGCGGCGTCTTCCTGGCGATACCCTTTGCCATGTTCGCATATGGCGGCATAAGGGTTATACCCGACTTCGCCGAGGAGGTAAAGGATAAGTCGTTCTTAGGAAAGGCCATACTGCTAACGGTGCTGGGCCAGACGCTCTTCTATATACTGTTCAGCGTGGTCTTCATTGGCGGGTTAAAGTGGAGCTCGCTTAGCATAACGCCCGGTAACTGGACGGCAGTGGGCTACCTGCCAGGGAATCCCTTCGTAGACTTAGCAAACGCCGCCAGGTCCTCGCTTGCGCTCTACCTGACGCTAGTCGTCGCTATACTAGGCCCATTCGTCACAGGCTACATATACCTGGGCAGCGGGGTCAGGGTGCTGTTCTCTATGGCAAGGTCGGGCTACATGCCGGAGAAGCTTAAGGAAATAAGCGAGTCCTACGCGATCCCCTACTGGGCCCTCATAGTGTTTGCTATAATTGCAGCCGTTCTGACCTTCCTGACGGCCCCAGTGCCCACAATATATGCTATGCTCCAGGACGCCGTGGTGGGCGGCTACCTGGCGTTTGCAACTCTCCCCGTGGCAATGCTCGCTGGCCACAGGAAGAACCTGATACCTAAGGAGTACAGGTTGCCAGGCTCATGGATATGGGCGGCCCTGGCCTTTGCCAGCGCCTCTCTCATATCATTCTGGAGCGGCTGGCCCGCGGTGCCCTACGCAGTGGCCATAGGGCTTGCCGGCGCCCTGATCTTTGGCGCCGTATTTAGGGTCAAAGGAAGCCTTCTCAGCTCCTTATGGTACCTTGTATACCTGGGCTTCATAGTACTCATGTCCTACATAGGCAGCGATGGCGCCCTCTCGATCATAGGCTTCATACCAGCAAGCATCATAGTGGCTGTAGTCTCAGTCGTGGCGTTTCTTCCATGGGGGGTCCTCAGCGCAAGCTCGTCGTAAAACGATTCCTGCCACTTGGCACCCCATAGCTTTCCCTTCCTTTTCTTAATATTCTAAATTGTTGATTAAAATATTAAAACCCTTTTCTTTTCTTTATATAGCGACTCGCCTCCAAAACATGTAAACATATACTTCAATAGGCGGTAGTCCTTAACGTCGTGTAGCTCTCGCTCACCTCTGGTACCTTCAACCTCCTCGAGGCGAGCTCGCTCATTGCCTCCTCATAACGCTTAACCAGCATGGAAGCCAACGTCTTGCCAAGCCTCCCTATTATTACCTTAGCAAAGGGGTTCTCCATCTTTTCCACGGCCATATCCATGTCAGCTGCGGCCTCGCTGAAGGCCTTTGAAAGAGCCTCAAGTATGAACTGCCCTCTGACCGGGTCCAGCAGCATCTTGTTTAAGATGGTGAAGTATGTGTGCCTCAGGGCCCCCATGGGTATGAATGGCAGCGGGAACGTTATCACCCTCAGCTTCTTAATTCTATCCAGGAGCTCTAAGTCATAAATTACGTCGTCCTCGGTCTCCCCGGGGAGGTTAACTATCATTGTGCCAACCACTACCCATCTGTTATCGTTGAGTATGCCTATGGCCTGCTCCACCACCTCAGGGTACTGCTCCGGCGTGTAGGGAAGGGCCTTACCGGGCATGAGCTTCCTCAGCAGCCTCGGGGAGCCCGTCTCTATGCCCATCTCTATGAATGTCCTCCTGTCACCCTCGTTTATGTACTGCGCGGCCTCCTCAACCATCTTAGGCCTGTAGGCCACCGCGGCGGCCGTTGTAAAGTCCGTGGATATAGTATACTCGTCGCCATACGACTTGACAAGCCTGTAGGCCTTCCTGGTGAGCTCGATGACCTTCTCAGGGTTGGGCTCTATGCCCTTGGCTCCGTACCTAAAGAACTCCTCGCTGTGAAGGTTTATGTCCTTCATCCCACCCCTCTCTATGTTGACCCTTATCTCCTGATCTATGTGGCCCTCAAATGGGAGCGACTTTATGGCGCCGCTGAGCGTCGGGGTGCAGAAGGAGCAGCCCCTGCCGCAGCCCCTTGAGACCTCCACCAGTCCCCCGTTCGCAGGCGTCAATATCGTCGGGATGTCCTCAAGCTTAGCTGGAGGGGCTGAGACCACCGGGGGCAGGGGCTCCCCCCTTAGAAGCCTGGAGAACACCGAGGGGCCGAGGCTCTCGAACTCCCCCTCATATACAACATCCACTCCAAGCTTCCTATGATAACCGGTGTCTGTCAGCTGCCACGTGGCCGGCCCTCCGACAACTATCTTCATGTGGTTCCTGTGCGCCTTAACTGCCGGGTTTGTAAATATCTCCAGGAAGGACCTGGCGATGAACGGTATGCCCCTGTAGGGCAGGCCGGCAAGCTTAAGTATCCAGTAAACTATCCCGCTTCCAAAGCTGAGCCCGAGGGGGTCCATGACATATATCCCAAGCACTCTAGTGTTGGACCCTATGACCTTGTCAAGCTCATAGGGGCTGGCTATGACAACCTCGTCCCTGCTAACCACGCCCTTAGCCACGAGCGAGGCCTCGACCTTAGCTAAGCCGTAGGGGGCCCTCTCAGCTATGCCATTCCTTGACTTCACCCTGAAGTACGTCCTTGCTATGAGGGGCTTGATGTAGCTGTCCGGGAGGGCGCTTATGAAGCCTGCCACGCTGGCGCCTAAGGTGTCACTGGCGGTGGCTCCCTCAGCCGTTAGCACGACCTTGAAGCCCTCGCTCACAGCCTTCACCCACACTGTGCGCATGTAATATGTAGAATACCGCTACTTTAAAAGTGCTAACTTAAATTAACATTTATGGAACCTAATTAAGGCTTTACGCCTTAGGTTTCCCGAGTCCTCAGGGCTGCGGCGTGTCGCTTAGGTACGGCGAGGAGCTGCTGAGGTCGGCTGAGAAGCACCTGAAGGCTGGCCTCTATGGAATCTCGTGCTACGAGTCCAGGCAGGCGGCCCTGTCATCGCTGGCCATGCTTGGGGCCAGGTCGTCTCACAGCCTGAGGGAGGCCTACGCTGAGGCCGTTAAGAGGGGTGCCCCGAGGGACCCTCAGCTCCCTGCGTGCCTTGGCGTCTTGGACTCCCTTAGCATAATTACAAGCGACGCCTGCGACGACGCCTGCAGCGACGAGCTCCCAGGCGGCTATGAGGCCAGCGAGGCCACCGAGGAGGACGCCGTGAAGGCGCTGGAGTGCGCGAGGGTTATAATTGAGTACGTCAGGAGGGCCCTGGGCGTGCCCTCCAGACCTACAAGATAAGGCCTTTCAAGGCACAGACCACCGCTTATTAACTTTAACGCGCGTTAAAGGTCTGAGTGAGCGAGTTGGCTATAGAGGTTCAGGACCTGCGAGTCAGCGTGGACAACAAGGAGATACTGAAGGGGGTCTCGCTTAGGGTTGAGAGAGGGGAAGCCGTAGTCCTGATGGGTCCTAACGGCAGCGGTAAGACCTCGC
This sequence comes from Acidilobus saccharovorans 345-15, assembly GCF_000144915.1. Taxonomy (NCBI): domain Archaea; kingdom Thermoproteati; phylum Thermoproteota; class Thermoprotei; order Acidilobales; family Acidilobaceae; genus Acidilobus; species Acidilobus saccharovorans. The sequence continues at coordinate 1,264,581 of NC_014374.1, read as the reverse complement.
TTGCATACGCCCTCATGGGGCATCCAAGGTATAAGGTTGTCAGCGGCAGGATATTAATGGACGGTGTTGACATAACTAACGAGCCCACATACGATCGCGCCCTCAGGGGCCTAACCCTGGCCTTCCAAAGTCCGGTTGAGGTCCCAGGCGTAAAGCTGAGCTACTTACTTAACGTAATAAACGCCAAGAGGGTTAAAGGCTTTGACCTAAGCTACGTCGACCCGCAGTTCGTCTCGTGGGTCAGGCAGCGCTCGTCAGAGCTTGGCATGTCGAAGGACCTGCTAGACAGGGAGGTCAACGTGGGCTTCAGCGGAGGCGAGAAGAAGAGGTCCGAGATCCTTCAGGTGCTCGCCATGAGGCCCAAGTACGTTATCCTTGACGAGCCCGACAGCGGCCTTGACGTTGATGGCATAAGGGTCATAGGGAACACCATAGCCTCCATGGCATCCCAGGGCATAGGGGTGTTAATAATAACTCACCACGCCGAGATAACCAAGTTCGTGAGGCCCTCAAGGGCCTACGTGCTTATCAACGGAAGAATAGTGGACTCCGGGGGACCTGAGCTAGTTGAGGAGGTCCTCACCAAGGGTTATGAGACCCTTCAGATGGCGAGGTGAGAGCCTTGACTGAGCCCGTTAAGCTTGTGAGGGAAAGGGAACTCAAGGAAGTAATGCACTTCGACGTTGGGTCGCTGCTTGGCAGGTCAATGCCATACCCCAAGGAGGTGGAGGTCAAGGGTAAAATTTCAAGGGACCTCGTCGAGGAGATCTCAAGGTCCAAGGGGGAGCCCGAGTGGATGAGGCTCCTCAGGCTCAGGGCGATTGAAGCGTTCGAGAGGCTACCCATGCCCAACTGGCTTGAGGGCGTTGAGAGCATAGACCTTGATGAGATAGCCGCCTACGTGAAGCCAAAGGCTGAGAGCTCCAGTGAGTGGGAGGACCTGCCTGACTGGATGAAGGATGCCTACAGGAAGCTCGGCCTCCCAGAGGCCGAGGCCAAGGTGCTCTCGGGCCTCACGGCGGTCTTCGACAGCGAGAACATGATAACCAGAGTCAAGGAGGAGCTGAAGAAGAAGAACGTGATATTCATGTCTATGGACGAGGCGGTGAAGAAGTACCCCGACCTGGTCAAGGAGTACTTCGGCAGGGTATTCCCGTACAACGATCACAAGTTCGCCGCACTTCACTACGCCCTCTGGAGCGGCGGCGCGTTCGTCTACGTCCCCAAGGGAGTCAAGGTGCTCAACCCGGTCGAGGCGTTCTTCCTGATAGGCAGCGAGCTCGAGGGTCAGTTCGAGCACACGCTCCTGGTGGCTGACGAGGGCAGCTTCATACACTTCATAGAGGGATGCGCGGCCCCAATACTGCCGAAGTTCAGCTTCCACGACGGTATGGTGGAGATCTACGCCAGGAAGAGGTCCGAGGTCCACTTCACTACAATACAGAACTGGAGCGGCAGCATAATCAACTTCAATAACAAGAGGGCCATAGCCGAGGACTACGCCAACGTCGAGTGGGTTGAGGGCAGCATAGGGAGCAAAATAACGTTCACGTACCCAAGCACCATACTTAAGGGGAGGGGCGCCTCTACCAAGAACATATCCATAGGCATAGCCAACGGTCCATCCAAGATAAAGGACGTCGGCTCCAAGGCCATACACGTGGCGCCTGAGACCAGGAGCCTGATAATATCGAAGAGCATAAGCTCTGGGGGCGGCATAGCGGCCTACAGGGGCCTCGTCAAGGTACTTAAGGGCGCCAGGAACAGCGTCGCCCACGTGCAGTGCGACAGCCTAATAATGGACAGGGAGAGCAGGGCCTACACGCTGCCGAGGAACGAGGTTGACGAGCCAACAGCGGAGGTGACCCACGAGGCCACCGTTGGAAGGCTCGGCGAGGAGCAGCTGTTCTACCTGGCCTCAAGGGGCATAACTGAGGGGGAGGCCAAGGCAATGATAGTCAACGGCTTCATAAGGGACGTGCTGAGGGGGCTGCCGCTTGAGACGGTGAGCATACTAACAAAGGTCATCGAGCTCGAGTTCAGCCAGCTCGGGAGCGTTGGGTGAACACTACTATGACCTCGCTCCTGGTTGAGAGGGCGAGGAGAATAGCCTCCACAGCCTTGTGGCAGGCGGTCGCGGACTCGCCCACAACTAAGAACTACACTAACTGGAGGCTCTTCGAGGAGGCGTTGAACTTGAGCGGCCCCGTGAGCTTCTCGCAGCCCAAGGGAAGCTGGGACATGGTGCTAGGGCCCTGCGGCGCCAGCTACAACTATGACATTGATGAGAGCGTGCTTGACCTCTCGGCATTTAAACTCTACGCGGAGCACGTAGCTAGGCTTGCCGGTGCGCACAAGCTTGAGCCCACGAGCGGCACTTACAGAATAGCCCTCTGCAGGCCCGAGGGCGACGGCTGGTACTCCTATCACCTTCTCATAAACGTCAATGAGGGGGTAAGCGCGAACATCTTAGTCTACGCGCCGAGGGCCTCGCCTGGGACCACGGGAATAGAGGTCAGGGCCAAGAGGAACTCCAACCTTAACCTTGTGATAGTGGCGGAGCCGCAGGCCGAGAAGCCCATGGCATTCATATTGAGGAGGGCCCTGGGAGTTGGAGCCAAGGTTAGGTCGACTGTGGTCTCGGGCGGCAGCGTTATGACGAGGGTTGACGAGCAGAGCCTCCTGAGCTCCGGCTCACAGCTCGTGCACAGGTCCTTCGTGGCCTCGTCAGAGGGCCAGACAGTTGATGATGTGATAGATACCGTTCAGACGGGCCACGACAGCACCGCCGATGTAACAGGCTTTGGCTTCTCGTCCGGCAGGTCGCTGGTGTCCGTGAGGGGCACGGTAATCATGAACCCGCAGTCCTACGGCTCGTCGTCAAGCTTCGTAGTTGAGGCCCTGCTCCTGAGCGAGGAGTCCAGGGCCTACACTATGCCTATGATGAGGATAGACACGGGGGACATAAGGGCCGCCTCCCACCGCGCCGCCCAGTACAGGGTGCCCCTGGACCAGCTCTTCTACCTTGAGTCCAGGGGCCTTAACGGGCAGGAGGCCTTCGAGCTGCTGCTCAGGGGCAAGCTGCAGTCTACCCTAGACGGCCTGCCAGCCGAGCTGACGTTCCAGGCGGAGGACCTAGGGGTAAGGCTGATAAAGAAAGCCGTCGAGGCCATAGCAGCGAAGGTCACTCCTCAGCAGGAAGCCCGAGCTCCCTCTTGACCTCCTTCGCCTTTTCAGCCACCTCTGCCAGCCTCTGCTCGTAAAGGTTAGCGCCCGTGGAGTCTATGGCAACCGTTAGCGGGCCGAACTCCTCGACCTCGAAGACCCACATGGCCTCTGCCATGCCCAGCTTGTCAAGCCAGTAAACGGCTGGCACCCTCTTTATCGCCTCGGCGGCCAGCGCCCCGGCGCCCCCAGTGAAGACCGCATAGACCGCCTTGTGCTTCTTCATGGCCTCAGCCGTGCCCCTGCCCATGCCTCCCTTGCCAATTATCATCTTTACCCCGGTCCTCTCTATGAACTCCGGCTCCACGGGCTCCATCCTCATGCTTGTCGTGGGGCCGGCAGCTATGATCTTCCAGCTGCCGCTGACGTCCTTGACCGCCACCGGCCCGCAGTGGTAAAGCGCCAGTCCCCTGAGGTCCACGGGCAGCGACCCTCCCCCGCGGAGCACCTCAAGGGCCAGCTCGTGCGCCTCGTCCCTTGCCGTGACCACCGTGCCCGTGAGGTAGACGACGTCGCCTATCCTGAGCTTATCCACGTCCTCGTCCCTGAGGGGGGTCCTCAGGTGGAACTCCCTGGCGGAGCTCATTCTCATCACCTCATATCATGCAGCCGCTCCCCGTGTACCTTATGTGCTTGCTAGTCATCTCCCAGCTGCCGTCGGAGTGCACCACAGCAGAGGCCCTCCTGGTGGCCCAGCAGCTTGTCACTATACCTATGGCAAAGGTCGCCGGGTGCCTGTATGAGTAGTCTATCTTAACGTCCAGGGCTGTAAGGCCGCCGCCGAAGCCGTGAGGTCCCAGCCCGAGCTTGTTTATCGCGTTAAGCAGCTCCACCTCCAGCTTGGCTATGTTGGGGTCAGGGTTGCGCTCGCCCACGGGCCTCAGCAGGGACTTCTTGGCAAGCGTTAGCGCTATGTCAGCCCCTGCTGCCACAGAGACGCCTACTATCACAGGAGGGCACGGCAGGGGGCCGTACTTCACTATGGTGTCTATTACTCCGCTCTTGAGCTTCTCGAAGCCAAGTATGGGCTCGCTCATTATTAGCGTTGCCGGGAACTCGCTCCCGCCGCCCTTAGTCATGAACCATACCTTCAGGTCACTGCCCTCCACAATGTCTACGTGGATCCACGGTATGTACCTGCCGGTGTTGTCACCGCTGTTCTTCTTGTAGAACGGGTCCACGGCGTTGGGCCTCAGGTAGCCGTCCTTCGTGGCTTTCCTGACGGCCTCGCGCGCAGCGTTAACCGCGCCCAGCCTGAGGGGGAAGTTCTCGCCCATCTCAAAGAAGAAGTAGGGGGTTCCCGTGTCCTGACATATGGGCACCTTCCTTGTGCACGCTATGTCTATATCCTTCAGTATGGCCTCGAGCTGCTTCTTAGCCAGTGGGTTCGTCTCCCTCTCATATCCCTCCTTCAGTGCCCTGTAGACGTCCTCAGGTATACTCGTGGCCGCGGTCCTTATCATTTCATAGAAGGCGCCCACTAGGTCCTGCTCAGTTATGCCCAAGCCTCACACCAGGCTCAGCTATCACGTCAAGCTAAATATTCCTTTACTATAAAATCCCCAATACTAAGTTAGACTATCCTGACTCGCCAGCCTCTCGATCTCTGACGCTATATCATAAGAGGCATCCCTTAGCAGAGGGGGCTGCGGGTCCTCCCTGAGCACCTGGAGCAGAGCATTGTAAACCCTCTCTGGCGTCGCCTCGCTGCAGCTAAGCACCCTGTAGCCTTTCCTGCCCTCAAACAGCCTTGCGTTCTCATTATGCTCGAAATGCTTATCGATTTTTAATATGACCGCCCTCTTTCTCATGATTGAGGCCTCTACAAGGCTCCCATAGCCGGCCAACGCTACCAGCGCCTTAGCTTTGGCCACGACTTTTGTTGGGTCAGAAACAAAGTTCTCCCCGCCCAGGGTCACCACGTCCATGCCGACTTTAGTTAGATGCTCCTCCAGCTGTCTGGCCAGCCTGAGGCCGGCGTCTGTTCCACCTATGTTGATCACCACGTAGTCGCCCTCCTCCGGCTCAGGGTAACTTTCATGCGTTGGGATCTGGCCGTACCTCAGAAAGCCTTCGCCGTCGCCCCAGAGGCCCACGTTAAATCGAAGGGTAAACCTGTGAAAGCTCTTCAGGACCCATGAGTTGACCCTCCTGGACACGTAGTTGGCTGAGCTGCCCAAGGACGTTATGTCGGTTATGAGCACCGACTTCTGGGGCAGACTGAGGCCGCTCATCATGAGCTCCCACGGCTCGTCGCCTATCACCATGTCGAAGTCTTCCAGGTCCAGGCGCTCGGCTATGGCTCGAGAGTTGCGCCTCAAATCAAGGTAAAGCCTGGCCAGGCCAATCGGTGAAAACGTCACCCTGCAGTCCTTTATCACGTTCATTATGGAGTCCCCAAGGCTCCTCAGCTCCCGGGAGAGCTCGTGGAGCCTCTCGGCCCTGGCCTCGAGATACCTTGCAGCCCTACCGGCTGTGAGCCACGTTACGTCAGCCCAGCCCAGCAGCCTTGAGAGCCTGTAGTCCCTGGTCACGTGGCCTAGGCCGACGCTTGAGCTCACATAAAGCACCTTAAGCTTCAAGGCCTGCACCTGGAGCATGTACTAAAGCGTATTTTAACGTGTTGCTCTATGTTACCACTATGAATAGTAACGAGGTGCCTGGCTTGAGCATAGTCATAGGTAAAGTTAACAGGGGGCTATTTGAGAAGGTCATTTACCCTCAGCTGGGCGCAAAGGACCCCTCCGTCATAGTTGGGCCCCAGTTCGGGGTCGACTTCGGGGTTGTGAGGGTTGGGGACTATGACCTAATATTTGAGGTTGACCCGGTTTATGTGGTGCCTGAGTACGGCTGGGAGAAGAGCGCCTGGTTCGCTGTGCACATACTCGCCAGCGACGTGGCCGTCTCCGGGGTGCCGCCGAGGTACCTCTTCATAGACCTCAACCTCCCCCTCAACATGAAGGACGAGGAGCTGGCGACCCTCTGGGGTTACATACACAGGGAGTGCAGCAGGCTGGGAATATCAATAGTTGCCGGTCACACCGGCCGCTACGGCGGCATTGACTACCCAATGATAGGCGGCGCCACCATGGTCGCGGTGACGCCCAAGGATCACTACGTGACGCCAGGCATGGCGAGGCCTGGGGACGTCGTAATAATGACTAAGGGCGCCGCCGTTGAGACCGCTGGGATACTTGCATCCATGTTCCCTGACGTCCTGAGCAGGAAGTATGGCGATGAGTTCGCAAGAAAGGCGCAGGGCATATTCTGGCTTCAGTCTGTAGTTGAGGACGCGCTCACGCTCTCACAGCTTGGCCTGAGGACTGGCGTCACGGCCATGCATGACGCTACTGAGTACGGAGTCTGGGGGGCCCTTAATGACATAGCAGAGGCCAGCGGGGTCTCGATAAGGGTTCACAGGGAGAAGCTGTTCATAAGGGATGACGTTAAGAAGGTGATCGACGCCTTCTCGGAATACACGTCGGTGCCCGTTGACCCATATGCGTCAATAAGCGAGGGCACGCTGATAGCCACCGTTAGGCCCGAGGTGGCCGACAGGGCGGTGGGGCTCCTGAGGTCCAAGGGAATCGACGCGGCCGTCATAGGCGAGGTAGTAGAGGGCAAGGGAGTTTACCTAGTAGACGACGGCAGTGAGAGGCCGATCTCCCAGCCCGAGAGGGACCCCTTCTGGGAGCTCTTCTTCAAGGTCCTCCAGATGCGGAGGTGAGGCAGGGTGAGCAGGTGGGGCATACCGGTGGCTATGACAATAGCTGGCATAGACAGCGGTGGCGGCGCTGGGGCCAACGCTGACCTCAAGACTTTCGCGGCGCTCGGAGTTCACGGGACTGTGGCCGTGACCAGCGTCACGGCCCAGAACACGTATTCAGTGACGGGAATATACGACATGAGCCCAGAGGCCGTGGCCAGGCAGATAGAGACGGTCTACGAGGACATGGGAATAGACGCCGCCAAGACCGGCATGCTCAGCAACAGGGACATAGTTCACGCCGTCGCCACTGAGCTTAAGAAGTATGACTTTCCGCTGGTCGTGGACCCAGTCATGGTGGCCAAGAGCGGCGCGCAGCTGCTCAGAGATGATGCCATAGACGTGCTAGTTAAGGAGCTCTTACCCAGGGCCACGTTAGTGACCCCGAACTCGCCTGAGGCCGAGAGGCTCTCAGGCATGACAATAAGGGGCCTGGAGGACGCCCGCCGCGCCGCCAAGGCCATAGTTGATAGCACTGGGGCCGCGGCGGCCCTGGTCAAGGGTGGCCACCTGGGGGGCAGCGAGTCCGTTGACGTGCTGTACTACAACGGGAGCTACTGGGAGTTCAGGGCCCCTAGGATAAACACTGAGGACACGCACGGCACGGGCGACGTGCTCTCGGCCGCCATAACCGCATTCCTGGCCAAAGGGTTCCAGCTGCCCGACGCCGTGAGGGCTGCCAAGGACGTGATAACTGAGTCCATAAGGTACTCGCTCAGGCTTGGCAAGGGCCACGGGCCCGTGAACCCCTCCGCCTGGAGCTACGTGCCAGCGATGAAGTACAACGCTATACAGGACCTCAGGGCAGCTATAGACATGCTTAAGCAGCAGGAGTACTATGTCTCAGTCCTCGTCCCAGAAATATCAATTAACGTGGGGGAAGCCGTGGAGTATCCCTACGCCAGGGGCGTCGATGACGTGATAGCGGTCCCAGGCAGGATAACCAGGTATGGCGATAGAATCATGGTTCACGGCGACCCCACGCCAGGGGCCTCAAGCCACGTGGCCAGGGCCATCTTAGCCTATATGAGCAAGTACCCGGAATACAGGGCGGCCGCAAACATAGCCCTAAACGACTACATAAGAAAGGCTGTGGAGTCCCTGGGTCTCAGGTGGTCCTACTATGACAGGTCTGAGGAGCCTGAGAACGTCAAGGAAATGGAGGGCGGCTCCATACCGTGGGGCATTAGGAGGGCTCTCGAGAAGGCCAATGGACCCGTCGACGTAATTTATGACACGGGCGACTTTGGCAAAGAGCCCGGATCCTTCGTCTTTGGACGTAACGCCATGGAGGTCGCCAGCAGGATGATCGAGATTGGAAGGAAGATCAGGGAGCTGATGAAACAGGAGAAGTAAGGCTAACGCCTTCTTCCAGTCCTCCTTGCAGCTATGTGGCCCACCTTTCTGCCCGGCGGGGCATTTCTTGAGGTCGTCGTTGGCCTGCCCTCGTGCTGGTGGAAGCCGCCTCCGAACGGGTGGTTGGCGGCGTTCATGGCAACGCCTCTTACGGTAGGCCACTTGGTTCCCTTGACCCTGTACTTGTAGTAGCTGTTGCCGGCCTTAAGCAGCGGCTTCTCTATCCTGCCGGCCCCAGCCGGAACCCCTATGGTGGCCCTGCAGTTGCCCGAGATCTCCTTCTCCCTCTTGCTCGGCAGCAGCACCTTCACGGTGTCGCCGGACTTGCTCAGCACTATGGCGTAACTTCCCGCCTGCCTGGCCAGCTTCCCGCCATCGCCAGGCCTGAGCTCTAGGTTGTAGACCAGGGTGCCCTCAGGTATCTTAGAGAGGGGAAGCACGTTGCCAAAAGTTGGCTCTGCATCAGGACCTATCTTTATCTTCTGACCAACGAACATGCCCTCCGCTGCCGGCATCAGGAATTCCTCGCCGTTGGTTAGCACTACCCTTGCAAGGGGCACGTACCTGCCGGGGTCGTGCACTAGCTCCTTAACAACGCCCTCAAGGGTCTTGTCAGAGAGCTGAGGGTATCTCGCTGGACCTGGATGTATGTGGTCCGGGTTCTTAAATGTCAGCGATCCCTTACCTGCCCTCTGCTGCCTTAAGCTCTTTCCCATCCCTTACGCCCTCCTCTGTAGGTGAAGTGGGTAGGTTTTTAAGCAGTTTCGTAAAGTCCAGCACCCTCACCTGCCTGGTCCTGCCCACCTCGTCTATCATGACAGCATGGCCCACCGGCAGGGACTTGAGCTCCTCAGGCTTATCAATGCCGAGCTGCGCCCCCAGCTCCGCGTAGTAGTTGGTGAAGCCGCCAAAGACGAGCTTGTAACCCGTGTTGTCAACTATCGGACGGCCCACGTCCGAGGGCAGCTGAGTCGCGTAGACCACATAGAGGCCCTTGCTCCTGCCCTCCCTCAGGGCGAACTCCATGTGAACTGCGGAGCCCCTGGCAAAGCGCCAGGCCTCGTCTAGGATCATCACGACCCTGCCCTTAAGGTCCCCCTCGCTGGCGCTCAGCGCCATAGAGCTCACGAGCAGCGAGCCGTAGACGTTCCTAACCTCGTTCGGCAGCCTCGTCAGGTCGTAAACCACGAGGCCCTCCGGGTCCAGTCTTCCAACGCAGACCTTAACGTTAGCCCCCTCGCCGGTCTCGCGGCTGCTCTCAAGGAGCTTTGCAGCTATGCCGTCAAGCCTCCTCATAGGAACGCAGTCGTCCTCGCCCGGAGTAACGTAGGAGTCCGCAACCCCCCTAAGCATGGAGGCCAGGTCCCCCTTGGGGTCTATAACAACTACGGCCCTTGGGTCACCGAAGGTCTGGTGCATTGACGTGAGCTGTGAGGCCAGGCCGGAGAGCATCACTGTCTTGCCCCTGCCGGTGGGCCCAAAGACCCCCAGGTGTACCCTAAAGGCGTAGGGCCACCTCAGCACGACCAAGTTGCCCGGCTCATTTATGTCCTCGCCTATTACAACCCCGTCCTCGTCGTTTATGTCCTCCCTGTCGACTATGACCATGTTGTTGCTGCTCTCGCTCAGCCACGTGGGCTCGGCCGAGCCCAACAGCGTGGATATGTCTGAGGCTAAGACCTTCCTAAGCTTCACTTGGGCCTCGGCCTCAACAAGCTCCTTAAAGGCTTCAGCATTTAGCTCGGCCTCCCTATCGCCCTCAGGGACCCAGACTATGAATGAGAAGCCCCCCACGTAAGGCACCTGGGAGTGCAGCACCTCCTTGTACAGGCCCTCGAGGAAGCTCAGCCTCTCCCTGTACTTCACGTGCCTGGTGGCGCTGTAGGCGAAGTCAGCCTTACGTATCTCCTCCTCAAGCTCCTTGAGCAGCGAGCTCTTGCTGACCGAGTACATGCTGCTCAGGAACGTTACCGAGAGCCTTGAGGACCTGGCTAGCTTGGCAAGCCTAAGCGGGAGGTCGCCGCCCTCCCTGGGAACTCCGTCAGCCACATAGGCTATGCCGACCAGCTTCCTGCCGTCAATGTACACGGATGGCCTCTCGCCGCCCTCGTGTTTTATCCCAAGCGACAGCCTGAGCTCCCTCGAGGTCCGCATGTTCCTTATCATAAGCGACACTGTGACAACGGCGACGCCAGCAAGGAATATGTCAAAGGCGTATGATGGATTCAAGGCTCAGAGCACCCTGGGCATTATTCCTCTCCTGCCTCCCAGCAGCCTTGCAAGCGCATACGCTATTGTAGTGAGCGTCGCCATGTACATAAAGGGCACCACCATGTAGTAAACTATGAACTCCTCAACGACGTTAACGGACAAGTAGTTAATGCCAAAGAACTTGGTGGCGTAGTCTATCGTGACGAACTCAGTCACGTTGGCGGCCTGGCACCTGCCGAAGCTGACCGTAGCCGAGAGGTTCAGGGGTCCCTCAAAGTACCACGAGTTCCCGCTTACTCCAAGCCACGTCCAGGTCGAGTGCCCCGGCCTTATGTCAGATGATACGTTGACCTCGCAGCCCTGTGGGGCCCTAACCTCCAGCAGCCCCCCATAGCCAAGGTTTGCCACAACCTTAACGCCATTGGCTGACGGCGTCAAATTAACCTGGCCCGGCTGATTAGTGAAGATTACTACGTCATCGCCAGCTGTATAGATAATGTAAGGGGACCTCAGGGTCACCTGCTGTGAGAAGCTGTAGTTAGACGGGTTAAACGGGTAGGGCTCGAGCAGGGAGCCCACGCCGTCTATTACGTCGTAAGCGTAGACGGGCTGGGAGCTTGGCATTGAGACCATCTGGGGCTGAGGGGACTGGGGGTCATACGCGTAGCCGTCGCCCTCGACCCAGTACTGGGCCACCTTGGTCGCGCTCCCGCTGACGTTAGCATAGAGCTCAAGCACGGAGTCACCTAGGGGCTGACCGCTGGCGGTGTAGATGGCCACCTTTTCATACGTTAACCCTAGGGCAGCCGCGCCTGGCGAGACGCCTATTGAGGGGGAGGACGCTATGGCCGACTCAAACGCCGGCATCACCTGCAGGCCCACGCTAAACGTAACGACAAACGCTATGAACCATGCCCCGGCCTCGCGGCCCAGCCTGAATGGGAGCGCGAAGAGCACGAGGCCCAACAGTGCAATTAGAGTTCCAGCGTACCTAACTATGGCCTCTATGGCCGCGAGCGTCACCATTAAGAGCAGGTCGGCGGTCAGCGCGTCATTGAAGGGGGACACGAGGGCCCTGGCCGCGGAGCCTCCCGGCACGTAGGAGGCCAGCGAGGAGAGGGCCAGGAGCGCCACCTTAACGCTCAGGAGCAGCTCTATTCCATTAGTCAGCCAGGAGTCAAAGTAGGGCCACGAGCCGCCTAGCATGCCAGCCAGGCCCTGGGCGAACTCCATGATTGCAGTAAGCGATATGGCCAGTATGAAGGAGAACATGGAGTCCCTCACTAGGGTGCCTCCCCACCTCTTCACCCCCCTGACCGGTATTGGCAGGGCGTAGATCAGGACCCCAATGTAGAAGGAGAGCAGGGCAAGCTTAACTGCGAGCTGAAAAAGGTAGCCATAGGAGATCATGGTGAGCCTACCACCGCCTTTACGATATAGGTTATGAACGTGAACACAGTACTTCCAAGGGCCAGCCAGAGGGCGGCCCATATGGAGTCCTCAACTAGCCCTGAGCCGGCCCTCTTCAGCCTTGAGAGCGGTATTGGGGCCCCCCTCAAAGTCCACCCTATAGTCCACGTCAAGAGGAAGAGGGCCCAGGCTGCCAGCGTGACCTCCTGGGTGAGCTGCTGTATGAAACTTACCACATCAGCCATTGCCTGGTACCCAGCCTACAGCATAGCCAAAAAATTGCAGGGAGGGGTGGGCGGAGCGAGCGAAAGTGAAGGACCTTAAGGACCTTTGGAAAGGCCTCCCTTGAGCGTCAACAAGGCTTCAGGGGAAGGTTAAAGACTTTAAAATTCACTTATGAACCCCCAAGTGCGGCGGGAGTCTTGTCTGTGAACTACCCTGAGTGGCACTGGATTCATGAATGGAGCACTCCCGGCACATTTCACGCACACGCAGTGAAGAGGGTCTACGCCTTTGGTAAAAGCAAGTATCAGACCTACCTTGTAGTTGAGTTTGAGGACCTAGGAAAGGCGCTCGTTATCGACGGTAAGACCCAGTCGGCCATTATAGATGAGTTTGTTTATCATGAATCCCTTGTTCAGCCTGCCATGATAGCCCACGGGTCCCCCAGGAGCGTCCTCATACTTGGGGGCGGCGAGGGCGCCACAGCGCGCGAGGTCCTTAAGTTTCCCTCGGTAAACAAAGTGATAATGGTTGACATAGATGAGGAGGTGGTTAATGCCTGCAAGGAGCTTCTGCCAGAGTGGCACAGGGGGGCCTTCGACGATCCAAGGTTAAAACTGGTTATAGATGATGCCGAGCACTACGTCACTACTACCGGCGAGAAGTTCGACGTAATAATAGCTGACCTGGTTGATCCAGAGGAGGGGGGCCCGGCATGGAGGCTTTACACTAAGGAGTTCTATGAGCTGCTTAAGTCAAAGCTTAACAAGGGAGGAGTCTTCGTAACTCAGGCCACAAGCCCTGTGCTTACGCCTTCTGTGCATGCAACCATTTACAACACCGTCAGAGCCGCCTTTAAGCACGCAACCTCTTACTACGTCTACATAAGGAGCTTCGAGGGCCTCTGGGGCTTTGTTATGGGTTCTGACAACATAGAGGTGGAGTCCCTGCGCTCCACGAACGACATAGACTCCCGGCTCAGCTCCATGGGGGTCAAGGGCAACAGGTTCTATGACTCCGAGAGTCATCGGTCAATGTTTAACGTACCTAAGAACATAAGGGACTTCCTGGCCTCATGGAATGAGGTCTCGACGCTCAGCCATCCTGTTTACCTGCCGGCCTAATCATTTTTCCTTTTACCGCTCCCCTAGTAATTCGGTCCTTATATAACAAGGTTTTCGGCAACTTAACTAGCCTGCTGCCCCTCAACTAGGATTGCGTTAACAATACCATCCTGGCCTGGCCTTGAGGTGACCCTGGCTAAGCCAGCGGATGTCCTGATTATAGTGCCCTTAGTTATTATGTTCCTCCGCGCGTACTCCCTGTTGGCGGGCGTTGACACGACGGCAAGTATCTTGGCCTTAACGCTCTTGCCGGTCTTGGGGTCATTAACTATCGCCTCAGTCACAGTCCTAAGCGACAGCTTATAGTTGCCCCCCATCACCCTCTTGACCCTGACGTCGCGTGAGTCGCCCAGCACCGTCGGCACAAAGTAGTCGCCCATCGCGTACCTCCTCTTCCTCTTGTGAGGCAGTGACCTGAGGCCGCCGCTGGGCTTCTTAAGGTCCCTGTACTGGTACACGCCCATTGCCTGCACCAGGGGTTAGCATTAGGCTTACACATAAAAGCGTTAATGGCGACGCGGCCCCCCGCCAGAGGGGCAAGGAATATACGTGAGCTCCCTTGCTATGGCCTCTGCCGCCTCTGGGATTACTTTTGAGAGCGTCCTCCTTATCTCCTCCCTGGCGGCTGCCTGATCAAGGTCCCTCGGAGCCCAGCCCACCACCCACAGCAGCGAGTCCAGGTGAGGCGTCGGCACCCCACTCATCAGCGAAACGTCCCTCCAGGCCCTCTGGGCCTCTGCAGGCGACCTAACAAGCTCGTGGTAGTCCCTGGGGCCCCTGACAAGCCCGCTTGTCATAGTGACGCATGCTACCCTGACGTCTATGGGCATTGGAAGGTCAAAGGCTAACGGTCTCATGACGCCTCTGGCCCTCGCAGCGTAGTAGGCCATCTTAACTGAGAACGCCACCGTTTTCCTCTCCTCCTTGGAGCCCAGCGAGGCCGCCACAGAGCTTAGGATGTCCTGCGGCTTCTCAATGACGAGCTCCGGCCGCGACATGAGCCCCTCAAGGACGCCCCTCATGTAAGTTCCTACCTTTCTAACCCTCCTTATCTTGACATCCCTGCCAATCAGGGAGCCAGGACAGTTGCTCAGGAACCATATAACGTTATCGACAGCCTCGTCAACAGTTTTGGGAGTCCCCCTACCGCCTAACATGTCTGAGACGCACCGCCACCACTCCTCACCTCTCATAGTTAACCTGTAGCTTGACAGGGCCACCAGAAGGGCGTAGACGGTGGCTGGCCCCCTTCCCACGCTCTCCGCAAGCCTCTGCATGTCGTCATATTGAGGGTCCAGAACTTCCTCGAGCCTTAGGATGCCGTTTACCCCTGCTCTTGATATTGCTGAGGCTACAGCCCTGACCCTTTCGCTGTCAACCCTGGCTACCACCATGACCAACCCCGCGGCTCCAGGGGCTTTCCCTTAAACTCCACTCCACGCCCCTCCCTGACTTTCCCAACTGCAAAGCATTGTGAACCGCAGAGCTTCAGAAACTCGTCAAGGGAGCTGGCCGGCACTGCCACAGCTAGATTATAGTCTTCCCAGCTCGTGATGCTTTCCTCTGCCGTAAGCAGCCCTTCGAGCTGGGGATCCATGACCACCTCCTCTAATGATATTAGCACGCCGCTGGAGCTAGCTATGTTGTTAAGCGTCACGAGCCACCCATCGCTGTTGTCAGATGAGGCATGGGCATACCTTGAGATGGCCTCAGCCGCGTCAACGTGAGGGCGAGGCCTTACTATCTTCCTTATGACGTCCTCCTCAACGTCCCTGAGCGAGACCTCAGACTTCATAATCTTGTAAGCCAGCGCCCCATACCCAAGGTAGCCAACCTGCACCACAATGTCGCCTGGCATTGCCCCGCTCCTTGTCACAGGCCTGCTAGTGGTACCCACGACGGCCACGTCGATCCACGCATCTGCTGCGGACCTATTGGAATCCGCCTTGTAGACCTTAGCTCCCACGTCGCGGGAGGCCTCGCCAACGCCCTTGGCTACCTCCTCAAGAACGTCAACAGACGTGGCGCCCACGCTGTAAGCTATCGCTATGGGCTTGCCCCCTGACGCTATGATATCGCTGGCTGAGGCCACCGTCGACTTGTAGCCCCAGTCGCTCCAGCTCATGAACGGAAGCCTGCTCATGGAGGCCGCGTAGCCATCTATATTAATAAGAAGACCCTGCGGCCCTGCGGCATCTACGTTGAAAATGTCGGCGTTTCCAGCGAGCTCCGCCAGCCTTCTTAAAATACTCTCCTCGCCCTGCAACTAGTCGCGTCCCAGGGGTTAAGGAAACTAATTCTTATTAACTTTGACACCTCTAACCTGCATGGTGCGTCCCAACGATACCTAGCACCATCGGCATTATACCTGACGGCAACAGGAGGTTCGCTAAGAAGCACCACATCAGCTACTTTCAGGCCTACAGGCAGGGCTATGAGAGGCTGAGGGAGGCCCTGAGGTGGGTTATAGAGGAGGGCGTCAGGAGGGCCGTTGTGTACGTGCTGAGCTATGAGAACTGCACTAGGAGGTCGCCTATAGAGAAGGCCGTCCTTGAGGACCTGCTGGTCAACGGGCTGAGGGATCTGAGGTCTGACCCAATAATTAACGGGGAGAGGATAAGTGTGAGGCTTGTCGGCGACCTCTCCCTTGTGTCCGAGGCCGCTAGGAGGGAGGGGGCAGCGCTCGAGGAGCACACGGCCAGCTATGATGGTGGCTCCCTCCACCTGGGAGTCTGCTACAGCGGCGAGTGGGAGAGGAATGTCATTGCAACTGGAACGGCCTCGCCCTCGCTGGCCGCTGGGGTGCCGCCCATAGATCTGGTGATAAGGACCGGCGGCATGAGGAGGCTCAGCGGCTTCTTCCCGCTGCAGACCAGCTACGCAGAGCTGTACTTCACGGAGACCCTGTGGCCTGAGTTCACAAGGGAGGAGCTGAAGAAAGCCCTCGAGTGGTTTGAGCTGCAAAAAAGGAACTTTGGGGCTTAAGCGGGCTCAAAGTACTGTATGTCTGCTATCGTGCCCTTCCTCTGGTCCTTGGGCTTAAAGACGGGCTTTAGTTCCATTCCAACGTAAACCTTGCCTGGGTCCACATTTACTATGTGTACCATACCGTTTACCGCGTCGTCGGGCTTTATGACGCCGACAACTATGGGCTTCTCGAGCCTGTTGCCGTAGAGGTCCTCATAAACTACGGTGTAGTATTGAAGCCTCCATGGTCCCTTGATCTCAACCAGCGAGCCCTCGCCGAAGTCTGGGCAGAAGGTCTTAGGCGGTACGTATACCGAGCCGTCGCTGCACTTCATCCCAAGTATCCTGCCCTCAACCAGGGCCTTGGCCAGCTCGAGTCCATGAAGGCCTGGAGTATAGACGTATTTGTCTACTTCCTCGCGCTCAGGCCAGAATATCAGGTCGTGAATCCTACCGTGCTTGTCCCAGCTCATGTCCATCACCTCACGGGCTCAAAGCACTCAATATCTAAAATAGACCCTGTCCTCTGCTCGGCGGGCTTCCACCTGGCCTTGACCTTCATGCCTATGGTGCTGTCCTTCTTTGCCTCCTCAGGGTCTATGCAGAGCCTATGGAAGAGCCCTGCGAACTCATAGCTGCCCTCCTTGTAGCCTGGCACGTCAAGCTTTATGACGCCAACCACCTCCGGCTTCTCAAGTCTCTCCCTCCTTACAGATATGTAGCTCACCACTGCGGTCTGCACAGTGCCGGTGTCGGGGACCTCGACCCAGTCAGTCAAAGCTACGTGGCAGTATTCGCAGTAGTCCCTAGGTGGCACGTAGATTCTGCCGCACCTGGGGCACCTGCGTCCAAGTATCTTACCCTCCTTGAGCCCCTGCAGGAACCTTGAGATGGTGGGCCCTGCCGAGAACTCATACTTGGCCTGCGGACTTGACTCCACGAGGCCTAACAACGAGTACATCTCCTTCGCGCTGAGCTTAGTTCCCGGAAGCCTTGCACCCTCCTTCGCGCTCATGCACACCACCTCCACCTCAATTACTCAAAACAATAACGGTTCCAGCCTGCATGAGGTCGCCCCACGCGTTGGCGACGGCCTTGTGAACAGGCTTCTTAACTTGCCTCTTGCCGGCCTCGTACCTCAGCTGCCAGAAGAGTTCGGCCACCTTCATCAGCCCAGCGGCGGCTATTGGATTGCCGACTCCCAGCAGGCCTCCGCTTGGGCTGGTAGGCAGCTCCCCGTCCCTCTCAAAGTACCCTTCCTTGAGCAGCTTCCATGCCTCGCAGGGCCTGGCCAGCATAAGGCCCTCTATGTGGTGTAGCTCCTTGTAGTCAAATGGGTCGTACGGCTCCGCCACGTCTATCTCCTTCCAGGGCCTCTCTATTCCCGCCATCCTGTAAGCCATCCTTGCGGCGTAGTTGAGGTACCTTGGAAATGCCAGCTCCCTGTTCTCCCAGTGCTGGTTGTCGAGCGTGAAGCCTATGCCGTCTATCCACACTGGGGAGTCGGTGACCTGCCTCGCGGTGTTCTCATTGGTGATAACCAGGGCTGCCGCGCCGTCCGTCACAGGCGATATGTCGAGCTCGTTGACCGGCCACACCAGGAGCTCGCTCTTAAGCACGTCGTCGACAGTTATGTTTGCCGCCACCTGCGCCGCGGGGTTGTCGAGCGCGTTGCGCTTGTTCTTGACGCTGACCAGCGCTATGTCCTCCTTCTTGGCGCCGCACTTGGCCATGTACCTCCTCATCTCCATGGCAAATATCCATATCAGGTTAGGCTCAAGGGGCCTGTGAATTATTGGGTCCCATATGTACCTGAAGACGTACTGCGGGTGAGGGTGGGCAGGGCTCATCTTTTCCTCCGCCACCGCCAGGACCGTCCTGCAGAGGCCGCTGGCCGCGTGCCACCACGCCGATACCGGCACGAAGACGCCGGTGCCGCCACCGACGTAAACCCTTGTCATGGGCTTGTTCAGGGCG
This sequence comes from Acidilobus saccharovorans 345-15, assembly GCF_000144915.1. Classification (NCBI taxonomy): domain Archaea; kingdom Thermoproteati; phylum Thermoproteota; class Thermoprotei; order Acidilobales; family Acidilobaceae; genus Acidilobus; species Acidilobus saccharovorans. The sequence continues at coordinate 1,246,323 of NC_014374.1, read as the reverse complement.
CCTGAGCCGTCAGCAAGGTACTCACCCTTCATGTGGACGCCGTCGAAGGTGTCCGGCGCTGAGCCTATTACCACGCAGTCTATGTCCCTCAGCGTCAGCCCAGCCTGATCAAGGGCCTGCCTTGCGGCCTCCCAGGCGAGTTCCCTGGGCGTCTCGAGCGCGCGCCTCATGAAAGTGGTTATGCCCGCGCCAACTATCGCAACCCTATCCTTAACGAACAGGTTACTCACCATGTACATCACCCCTCAACGTCTGAGGACAAAACAGCTACGGCGCTCGTGTACGTGGGAACCCCCCTCCACGAGGCCACCACCGCCCTCCTGGCCTCCTTGAGCTGGTGAGCTCCGGCTTCGCCTCTCAGCTGAAGCACGGCCTCAAGGAACCTGGCTAGGCCTGTGGCCTCCAACGAGACGCCCATGGCCAGGCTGCCGCCGCTTGGGTTCAGCGGGAGCCTTCCATCAAAGTCGAACTCCCCGGCCTCCAGCATCTTGTGGGCCTCACCCTCAGGCGACAGCATAAGCTCCTCGGCCGAGAGCAGCTCCATAAAGCTAAACCTGTCCTCTACCTCTGCGAAGCTGACGTCCTTCTGCGGGTCGGAGAGCCCGGCGAGCTTGTAAGCCATCAAGGCGGCGTTTCTCATAGATGGCATCCTTCCCCACTGGTGCCACTCGATGGAGCCGCTCCCTACCTCAGTTGAGTATCCAACGCCGTCGAGCCACACCACCTTATCAGTGAACTTTTTCGCTACGTCCTCGCTCGCCAACACCACAGTTACGGAGGCGTCCGAGAACCCAGCCATCTCATACCTAGTCATCGGGTATACTGCATAAGGCGATGAAAGGACCTCGTCAAGTGATATCCTTGATGAGTAGGGGGCCCTGTCGTTACGGAGGCCGTTGTTTCTGTTCTTAACTGCCACCATAGCTAGGTGCTCCCTTCTAGCTCCGGTCCTGCTCATGTAAGCCTGGGCGTCAAGGCCCGCTATGAAGAACGGGTTACCCGTGCTCAGAGGCCTTATGTGAAGCGGGTCCATCGCAAAGTAATAGATGTCCTGTAAGGTCTTTATCTCGCTGGGCTTTCCGTGGGACTCCACGGCCACCACGTTGGCAAGGCCCGACCTTATTAACATGTAGGCGTGGGCTACCCCCAGCAGGCCGTCACCTGACACCGTGAAGGTAGGCCTTAAAGCTCCACCTATGGGCTCTGGGGCGAACTCGTCAGTTATAGCTATGCCCTCCCACATGTCTTCCTGACAATCTACAAAGACGTCTATGTCCTTCCTTGGATCCACGTCAGCCTCTGCATAGGCCCTGTGGGATGACTCAAACATCATCCCTTGGAAGCTTACCTCGGGCGTTGATGGTCTGAAGCCATAAAAGCCGACGCCTATTACGGCTACTCTTCCATTCCCCATACTAACTCTGCCTATTATAAATGGGGTCCTTCATTAAAATAAAAGCTGTGCTACTTACTGGATACATAATCGGGCCCAGTATTAAGGGTGGGATTGTGACCTATATTTGGACTCCGCCCAGGGACCTCGTGCAGCAGGCCAACGTCACGCACTTCATGGAGTCCCAGAAGATAGAAAGCTATCAAGACCTCGTGAGGCGCAGCGCGTCGGACATCAAGTGGTTCTGGGGCAACGTGCCAGAGTGGCTGGAGCTTGAATGGTTCGCTGAGCCTAGGGATGTCTACGACTCCTCCAGGGGCGTCGAGTGGACCAAGTGGTACATAGGCGGTAAAATAAACGTGAGCTATAACGTCCTCGACAGAATTGTCAAGAGGGGGCTTGGAGACAAGGTAGCTATGACGTGGATAGGCGAGGACTCGAAGGTTGTCAGGTTAACGTATAATGAGATGTTGGACTACGTCAATAGGTTCTCCAACCTGCTAGTGGATCTTGGCGTTGGGAAGGGCGACGTCGTTGCGATATATGCCCCAATAATGCCTGAGAGCGCCATAGCTATGCTGGCCTCCATGAGGGTCGGGGCCATAGCCGCGCCGATATTTAGCGGCTACGCGCCTGAGGCCGTCGCTGAAAGGTTAAGGCTTGGGGAGGCCAAAGTGCTTGTAACCGTTGATGGGTATTACAGGAAAGGGAAGGTAGTGCAGCTCAAGCCCAGCGCTGACGAAGCTGTTAGGCTTTCCGGGCTTAAACCTAAGGTAATAGTGATAAGAAGGCTAAACATAGAGGTTCCCATTAACGAGGAGAGAGACCTGATATTTGACAGGGAGGTACAGTCCAAGAGGCCTACCTTTGAGCCTGCAGAGACCGAAGCCGAGGACCCGGCAATCCTTATGTTCACGAGCGGCACAACCGGAAAGCCTAAGGGGGCAGTAATTAGCCACGCGGGCATGCTGCTCCAGCCCACGAAGGAGCACTACTTCAACCTTGACATAAAGCCCGGCTGGGAGGGGTACAATGACGTCCTCTGGTGGATAACCGACCTGGGCTGGATGATGGGGCCATGGATGGTAGTTGGCTCCCAGTCGCTTGGCGCCTCCCACCTCTCGATAGAGGGGGCCCTTGACTACCCTGCAAGGGACAGGGTTTGGGACATAATAGAGAAGTTTAAGGTGACCCACCTGGGCTTCGCCGCCACTGCGGGCAGACTACTTAAGTCACTTGGCAAGGACGCGTATGAAAACCATGACCTGTCCTCAATCAGGGCCTTTGGCAACACCGGTGAGCCTATTGACGAGGACACCTGGATGTGGGTGGTCAGGGACCTTGGCGAGGAGAGGAGGCCTATGATAAACCTGAGCGGGGGCACTGAGATAATGGGGTGCTTCCTGCTGCCGAGCCCCGTGGTGCCGCTCAAGCCCACTACGCTCTGGGGCCCGGGCCTTGGCATGGACGTTGACGTGTTCGACGATAACGGCACGCCTGTGAGGGGCAAGCCCGGCTACCTGGTCGCCAAGAAGCCTGCCCCAAGCATGACAAGGGGGCTCTGGAAGGACCCCGAGAGGTACATAGAGACCTACTGGTCCAGGTTCCCAGGGGTCTGGTACCATGGGGACTACGCACTTATCGATGAAGACGGCTTCTGGTACATACTTGGAAGGGCTGACGACGTGATAAAGGTGGCCGGCAAGAGGCTGGGCCCGGCCGAGGTCGAAACTATAGTCAACAGCTACCCCAAGGTCGCCGAGAGCGCGTGCATAGGCTACCCGCACCCTGTCAAGGGTGAGGTGGTTGTCTGCTTTGCCATACCTAAGCCGGGCCAGGTGCTTGATGATGTGGACCTGAGCAACATAAGGAGGTTGGTGGCAGAAAAGCTTGGAAAACCCTTTGAGCCGGAGGCCGTGGTGCCCGTTAAGGACCTGCCCAGGACCAGGAGCGGAAAGATAATGAGGAGGATAGTGAGGGACGCCGCTGTTGATAAACAGGTGGAGCAGTCCTCTGTAATTGATAACCCAGAGTCCATAAACTACGTGAAGGAGGCTGCAGCAACGCTGAAGAGGCTTATGAAGTGAACGAGGACCGCTCGGACAATCTAGCCCTCTTCATCGCCTCAGGCCCGAAACCTTTCCTCACGGCGGCCGTTTAGAAGTGCGCGCGGGGCCTTTTAGGCGTGACCTTCGCTGCACTCCAATGCTATCCTCCCGAGGGCGTCAGAGGCCCCCTTCATGAAGTGACCCTTAACCCACGGCTCGAGAAGCCTCAAATACCATGCGAGTTTGACGTTCCATACAGTGATCACCTTGCCTCCTTGAACCTTAGTCGTCACAGTGCCCCTCACCGGGCCCTTAGCGTACTCCACCGTGACGTACTTCTCGGCATCATTTATCAGCACGCTCGCCAGCCCTTTATTTAAGGGCCCAGGGAAGGCAAACCTTATGCTAACATAATACCTATGTCCATCGTAGCTCATCACATTGACTTCCCTGTGCCCCCTCCAGTACCTTGGCATCTGGCTTATGTCAGCCACCGCCTTCCAGGCGCACGCGGGGTCGGAAACTCCCCTAGAGATCATGAACCCTATGGCCACTGCTGCCCCCGCTCTGACTTCTGGAGCCTTTCTTTTTAGAATGTTAGTTAATATAGCAAAGTTTATTAGGCATGCATAGAATACTTGTAATACAGAGGTGACATGTATTATGAGCTCGGAAGGAAACCAGCAGGGGGAGGCCCCAGAAGGCAAAACTCAACAGAGGGAGAAGGTATACACCATAAGGGGGCTTGACCCTGACCTCTACGACAGGTTTACAAAGGTCGCAAAGGAGGTAGGGGTCACCGTTGGAGACCTAATGAATATGGCCATGAGTAACCTACTTGTGACTCTCGAGGCCTCTAAGGACGCAGCTCAGAAGGCCTCATCTAAGGTGTCCAGGATAGCCGAGAAACTTAAGGCCGCCCAGTCAGCCGCTATAAAGACTATGGTTAGCGTGGTTGGTGACTTTGACCTCATAAGTGACATAGACGAACTTACAGTAAGCAAGAACGACCTACTGGCTCTTGATAAACCTGTTGTTTTCTCAAACATCAAGAGGCTGGTGTTCTCGCCCGATGTAGACTGGGACACAATAAATTCAAAGGTGAGGTCCATTAAGGTTGTTAATGAGCTAGTCGTCCCAAAGGGGATACCCATGCTTCAACTCGCCAAGAAGTGCCAGCTCGTCAAGAGGATAGTAGTCCAGGAGTAAGGTTTGACCGCGCACCACTAGCTTTTTCGATTCTCCACGCCTTCAGACCTTTATGGAGACCACCAGATCGTCGGGGTCGACCTTAAGGGTCAGGCTTTCCCCGCTTAAGATCGCATAGCCCTGCTCGTTGAATGGCCTCGAACTGCTCTTAGTGGACAGTGAACCAACGATAGCTACCCTGAAAGCACGTGAGTACCACAGAGCATGGGCATGCCCAGCGACAACAAAAACCCCGGGCCTGTGCAGCCTCATTGCATAAACGCTCAGGACGAGCCTCCTACTGACCCTAGCGGCAAGCCTTGCGGCGAACTTTGTAAAGCTCTCATTGGCCACGTTACCTTGATGTCCATGAACCATGAGCACTCTTCCTCCGAGCGCTGAGTAGAAGTCTACACCCCCTATTCCTAGCGCCTCTTCATTATCTCCTCTCACCAGCGTGACGGGTACAGACCCCTCGTTGCCAACTAACCTCAGGAGCTCTGGCAGAGACGCTGCTAAGTCGACAGAGTCCCCCAGCAGAACCACTGAGTCGTGCTCCTCCTCCAGCGACCACCTTAAGAGCTTCAAGTCAGTGTGAGGGTAATGAACGTCTGCCAGCACTAACGTGGCTTTCAATATGGGTCTCCACAGATGGCCTCGCTTGTTTACAAGTAAAAGCTTAGAGTCCTAACCTCGCCTTTTAAGATTTACTAACCATGGTCCTAACTTAAAAACGCCACAGGCGGGTAACGTCTAAATGGGATTTCGAGTGGAGGCCGTCACTTTAGGCCTTCAGGAAGAACACGTACTAATAGAGCGGTTCACGACGGTCCTCGAGTGGACTAGGACAAGAGTGGAGTCGGGCATAGGCTTAGACGAGGACTTCATCTCATCGCAGCTTAGCTTTCTCAGGGACTTCGTAATTTCGTGCCACTTCGCAAAGGAAGAGCTTTACGTGTTTCCTAAGCTGAGGGCCCTAGGCGACGATATTAAGTCGCTGGAGCTTGAGCTAGAGGAGGATCATAACGCTATCAGGGCGCTCACAGATAAACTTAAGGCCGCCTGGGAGACCGGCGACGTTAGCCTCATTGATGCCGTGCTCGGAGACCTGGTAAAGAGGCTCCTCAGCCACCAGGAGAAGGAGAACAGCGTTGCATTCGCCTACGTTGAAATGTACACCAGCGACAACGAGAAGAGCCAGCTGCTGAATGAGCTAAGGCTGTTTGACGCAAAGCCTGAGTGTAACAAGGCTTCCGTGGAGAGGCAGCTTAATTACATGTTTTCTGTCATGGAGGGCTAGCCGAACCTTGTTGTAGTGCCTAATGTTAACGCTTTTATCTTCCGTGCATCACACATCTGACGCTTCGCAAGCCCTGGAGCGTGGAAGAAATGCAGAGCCTGCTAGTGACCAATGACGATGGCATAGACAGTGCGGGGCTGAGATACCTGGTGGAGGAGCTAGCCTCAAGAGGACTAGAGGTCTATGTTGTAGCGCCGGCCTCACAGGTGAGCGGCGCCAGTAAATCTAACTCCTTCACTGTGAAAGTCGAGAAACGCAAACTTGAAGGAGCTAGGGAGGCGTGGGCCATAGATGGAAGGCCCGCGGACGCCGTGGCCATAGGAATAAAGGCTCTGTTGCCCTCAAGGCCAGTAATGGTTGTCTCAGGGATAAACATTGGCCCTAACATGGGCCTTGTGGACTTCTTCACGAGCGGCACAATAGGGGCGACCATCGAGGCTTCCCTGCTAGGCGTCAAGGCCGTGGCCTCTAGCTATGCAGTGCTACGCGGCCTCAGGGATGAGAAGGATCTAAGAGGGCTCAGGACGGCATCTATGATTACAGCTGATATAGTTGCAAGGCTCGTAGACGTAATTTATGAGCTCACGGATGTAGACATCATAAACCTTAACTTCCCCAGGGGAGAGCCCAAAGGGATAACCATAGCGCCCATAGCCAACATAGCTAACATAGAGATCTACAACGGTGAGGACGGGAACACCTACCACGTGCTCGGCTGGAGAACTGATGACCTAAGCGTAGCTTACTCTGGAGGGGAAGAAGGAAGCGACGTGGACGTTGTCAAGAGAGGCTACGCCTCACTGACACCTATATGTATAAGGTGCCTAAGCGTCGCCACCTACCCTGTGAGCTCCTTAAGTAAGCTCAAGGAGGCCCTCGCGGGCCTCCTGTAGCGCTCTTCAAGTGGCCTCCAAGATTCAAGCTATAGTTTAACAGTCCCACCTGGATGACCAGGGCAGACAGGCCCTGTACACTGCTATTATAAGGGAGGGATCCGCAGCTCCAAGAGACTTAGGCGGGCACCTGTCCCTGCAACTTAGCGTAAGGGTTTTACTGCCCAGCTTTACTTCTATCTTATCCCTACCCAAAAGCCTGATCTCAAAATTTTCATCCTTGATTATTCCATGTTTAAGTTTAGAGCTCAGCAGGCTTACGCCGACGTCCTTGGGCGGCTTTAGCCACATGAGCGAGAGCGACGCCATATCCGCTGCGGCCCTGGCCTCGGCCGTCAGCCCCCTAGCCTTGAAGCTCGCCTCCTCCACGAGGAGCGCTGAGGCTCCAAGTTCTGCAGAGATGAAAGTCAGCATTGCCGCTGAGCCCGCCGTGTCGGCATCCATGAGTTCTACTGCATTGCTGAGCCCTATCATTATAGGCGCGTTAAGTTCCCTGATCGCAGCAAGCCTCTGGAGCGAGCCCCAGAGGCCTGGCACCAGAGGGGGCCTTATAACTGGGTCTAAAATTGGTCTAACGCCCTCGCTAACTAAATGCTCCACATAGCTTCTCGCGAGGTTTATTTCATCGTTACTGCTCGCGGTTATCACGAGGTACTTGCCGCTGGCCCATGAAAGGTCCCTGAGCTGCCACGGCCTAAGGCTCAGAAGCACTTCAAAATCTGAGGAAAACCTGCTCAAAATCTCAGCTCTTGCGTCAAGGCCTAGCGCGATCTTCAAGTCGCTCATCGCCGCCAGGATGTCCTTAAGCATGCCTTCGGCCTTTGCAGTAATGGGCGCCAACACTATTACATCGGCTCCATCAGCAGCCAAGGTCTTAGCCGTGCCCGCTATGTCCTCAATGTTCTCAGAGCCCTTGATCACTACCTCTGATAGAACTCTCACAGGGGGCGGCCTAAGAGGAATAAGCTCATAATTTCTGAGGCTTTCTAAGGCTTCCCTGGCCATGGAGTTCACCAGGTCAGGCCTATACTTTTCAAAGCTGAGGTCCCTGCTGAGATCAAGGTCTCCCTTCTCCAACATCTGAGCTAGGAGCCCCAGACCCTCAGGACCCTTATATACATTAGCTCCAACCAGCCTGGCGCTCCAAGGATAGCTCCCAGGAATTATTATGTAATCGTAGTCCGTTCCCGCGCTCTGAATTATCGTAGCCCTCAGCGCCTCAGGATCTAGGAAAAGGAGGTCCCTGACCTCCAAGAAGTCGACTTTAATGTAATGAGGGACCCTTCTCATTATAACATCCTTAAACTTAGATGCGTCACCTGTAACTACTAGGAGCACCCTCATAGTATCAGCAGCTCCCTCTCCGCTCCCCTGCCCTCCAGGCCCAGCAGGGAGACCTTGAAGCTGGTGCCGTCACCGAGCTCTACTTCATCCATGTCCAGTGCGAGGGCCGCCGCCACCCTGCCTATGGAGTCACCCTTCATTATGCCGCTGCCGCTGGTCCCCGCCACCACCACCAGGCCGCTTGAGTAAGGCTCATATATTACAGGCAGCCCGTCAAAGCTTATGTCATAGTGCCCAGCCCAGGAGGCCTCGGGGTACTTAAGGCCAAGCTGGGGGAAGTAAAGGCTTAACACTGGCAGGATTCCGTAAGTGTAGTACCTCTCTTCGGCCGTTGGGTTTTCATCCCTGGCGAAGGGCCTGCCAAGCTCGTCAGCCATCCCGATCCAGAACGTGCTCTCCGTGGGGTTGGGCCTTATGTAGGCCCCCTTTGGCAGCACTGTAAACGGCATCACCTTCTCGCTGTTAAGGCCCTCCGCGTAAAGCATGGACCTCAGCTCCTGCGTGTCGGCCTTTACTACGAAGATCTGCCGCTTCTTAGGTCTGCTGTATGTGTCTATTCCTATGGGGTTCAGGAGGTCGTTGGCCCAGACGCCCATGGCTGCTATGATCTTCCTTTTAGCCTCCAGAACCCTTCCATCCTCTAGCCTGACGCCGCTGACCCTGGCCTCCTCCCACGGGAACGGCTCACCCTCTATGCCAAGAGGCTTCGCAGGGGAAACCACGAACTCCTTCACCGGGACTCCGAGCTGAAACTCTACGCCCATGGACCTAAGCTTGCTGTAGTAGTAATCTACCAGCTTCTCAGCGTCCAGAACGCCCGCGTACTTAAACAGGTACCCCCTGACTATGTCGCCAGCTCCAACTATTTTGGACTCCTCGCTTCCGCTGACTTCTGTCCTCATGAGCAGCGTCTTGCTAAGTATTTCCGGCTGAAGTTCATCAACGTCGACTCCCAGGGACTCCGCCGCCCTGACCCCCTGCCTTACTATGCTGTCAGAGGTAGCGTCGACTGCAAACAGATAGCCCACCCTCAGCATTCCTAGGCTAAAGCCCTCGTTTTGAACCCTCTCATAGAACGTTATGCTGCCCTTGGCTAACATTAAGTTTACCTTATTTGTGAACGCCGCCCTGAAGGCCGCCGCGCTCTTAGAGGTGTCCCCCGCTCCTACTGAGTCCTCCTTATCAATGACTATTACCGAGGAGTCAGGGCTCATCAGCTTTATGTGGTAAGCGGTCGCAAGCCCAGTTATGCCAGAGCCCACCACTATGTAATCGTACATTTGGCTCCCTCATGTATACATTGTCGAGCAGCGGCTTTTATTAGGTATCTATCGTAAGAAATCCCACAGCTTAACCTTTTGATTTGAGTTAATGAGGCTAACTATTTAGTTTTCCCCTACAATATAGAGCAGGGTAACTATGAGAGAGCTGACAAGAACTAAGGTTATAGCGTGGGCTAAGCAGGCCTCGCGAGACGCTGGCCTCGACCCATCTCAAATAGAGTTCGAGCTACTGAGGCTCCAGGCCAGCAGCCCGCAGGAGCTCTTCACTAAGGCCCTCAGCACCTTCGCGTCATGGAGCCTTCTGGATCCGAGGTGGGAGGAGGCAGCAAGGAGGCTGATCCTTTACAAGATATATGAGGAGAAGGGCTCGGAGGCGCCCGGCAAGCTTGAGGGCATAGAGTCCTGGGCAACGTGGGTTGGCCTGAACTTACTTTATGAGAGGTACCTTGTCAAGCGCAAAGGTTTCGTGGTTGAGACGCCCAACGAGGCGCTTGAGAGGGTAGCATCCTTCGTGGCCGAGGCCGAGCTCAGCCTTGGGGGCTCCCTTGACGCTGCTAGGCAGGAGTTCTACGAAATTATGTCGTCAGGCAGGTTCATGCCAAACAGCCCCACTATAATGAACTCTGGAACTAAGTATCATCAACTGGCGGCGTGCTTCGTGATACCCCTGGAAGACGACATGGACTCCATCTTTTCGGCGCTTAACACCGCCGCCTGGGTCTTCAAGACGGGCGCGGGCGCAGGCTTTGACTTCACTCCCCTCAGGGGAAGAGGATCGCCCTTGTCGTTTGGGGGCACCGCCAGCGGGCCCGTCAGTTTCATGAAGCTCTTTGACGAGGTCGCCGACGTAATCAAGGAAGGAGGTAGAAGAAGGGCTGCCATGATGGGGGTACTTCACGATGTTCATGTAGATTTAGAGGACTTCATAAACTCAAAGCTGTCGGGCGGCCTGGAGAACTTCAATATAAGCGTAGGAGTCCACGACGCCTTCATGATGGCAGCCGCGAGCGACAGCGAGTGGAACCTTTATGACCCAAATGAGTGCCCCCAGCTCGTGGGCCTCCTCAGCGGCGACCTTCCCGACCTCTGGAGAAGGTGCAGCCCCAGGAGGACCGTTAGGGCCAGCTCCCTGCTTGAAGAGGCTGCGAGGGCCGCGTGGGAGACCGGCGACCCAGGCCTGGTGTTCCTTGACACAATAAATCAGCACAACCCGACTCCAAGGCTTGGTAGGATAAGGGCTACAAACCCCTGCGGGGAGACCCCGCTACTGAGCTGGGAGGCCTGTAACTTAGGCTCACTTAACCTCGGACGTTACGTTAAGGATGAGGGCATAGACTGGGAGCTGCTTGAGCACGATATAAGAATTGCGGTTAGGTTCCTGGACGACGTAATAGAGACGTCCTGGTACCCGCGGCCCGAAATAGAGGCGGCGGTCAAACGCACCAGGAAAATAGGGCTTGGAGTTATGGGCTGGGCCGACATGTTGGCTAAACTAAAGATACCCTATGACAGCGACTCAGCGCTATACCTCGCTGATAAGCTTATGGAGTTCATAGCCTACGTCGCCAGGGATGAAAGCAACAGGCTTTCAAGGGAGAGGGGGCCCTACCCTGAGTTTCCAGGAAGCATACACAAGGATGGAAGGTTCAACTTTGAGCCACAGGTCAGCAGCTCACAGATTTATGATGAGTCCAAGGTCTCTGACGCCGTTCACTCGATAGTAAACTCAAGGCCTAAGCTTGACTGGGACAGGGTCAGGTCTGAGATGATGGAGGGCACGAGGAATGCGACTATGACTACAATTGCACCTACGGGAAGCATAAGCATAATAGCTGACGCCAGCAGCAGCATAGAGCCGTTTTACTCACTCATATACATCAGACAGAGCTCCCTCTTCTCATGGGTTGAGCTTAACAGGTTCCTGAGGGACTGGCTTCAGGAGAGCAACAACCTTAACGCGGAAAAGATTAAGGACGTTATAAGGCATGGAGGGTCCGTCAGGGGACTGAGCTGGGTTCCAAGCGACGTCCAGGCAGTTCTCGGCACGGCGCTTGATATAGACTGGAGGTGGCACGTCAGGATGCAGGCGGTCTTTCAGAGATGGGTTGACAACGCTGTCAGCAAGACGGTCAACATGAGAAGGGACGCCACCGTGGATGATGTGAAGGGCGTCTTCATAGAGGCATGGCGGCTTAAGTGTAAGGGCATAACAGTGTTCAGGGACCAAAGCAAGGGAGTCCAGGTGATGAGCGTAAATCAAAATATCGATGCCCTCATCAGGGAGCCGCCAAATCTGAGGATAAGGGTTAAGGCCAAAATGGTGCCTGGCGTTATAAATGTTGAGGGCTCAGCGCTTTCAGCTGTTAGCGAAGAGTACGCTGGAGGATGCCCGACCTGCGACCTCTAAGAGGATGAAGAGGATGACTTGGGCACGGCGACTATAATTCTCCTGTTCTTTGCGCGGACATCTACGGAGCCGTCAGCAATTAGCCTCTTAAGTATCTTCCTGGCCACCGACAGCTTCACGTTAAGCATAGGCGCTAGCTTTGCCGGCGTCACGTAGCCCATCTTGGCTATGTCCCTCTTAGCCCTGTTTATGAGCTCTGGCGTGACGTCAAGAGCGGGCGCCGCTGCCTGGGCCCTGGCCTGCTGCCTTGAACCCTTGGCTCCCTGGGCTTTCCTAGCCTGCTCCTGTCTCCTTGGCTGCTCTGACACTTAGCATCACCCAACCTATGAGCGACTTAGGCTGGTTTAAAAAGGTTGAGCGAGTAGGGGCCTTAGAATGATATTGTCGTGCCCCCTATCTCTCCCCGCCCTCTCTCCTGCTCGCCACCAAGGGTCGATCCTATCTCCCTCAGCCTAGTGAGTATGGGGTTCAGTTGACCCATTTTAAAGTAGTTGTCAAGGGTGTTCCTCATGCTCGAGGTGTGCTCTATGTCAAGCTCCAGGAGCTCCTCAAGTATCTTCACAGTTCTCTCCCACACGTCAACAAGGAGGTCTCTGGGCGCGTTCGTAGTTATGAAGGGGTCCTGGAGCCAGTCGTCAAAGGCCTTTATAGTTCTCATCATGTGGCTGAATGCAAGCCTAGTGTTGACTATAAGCTCAAGCCTGTCAGCCTGCGATATCCTCTTCTCGTTCTCCTTGAAGGTCTGAAGTATGCTCTGCTGCATAACTACCCATCTATCTAGGTTACGCAGGAAGTCTGTTATATCTTGCCTGGACGACACTTTCCGCACCTCTGTGCGAGAAAGGCCTCCAGGCCTATTATTTTAATGCATAAGGACCCTCACGTTAGGTAGCCCTTAACTTAATATAGGACTTCTCCCCCCTTTATTACCACCTGCAGCACCTTCATAGCGCTAATGAAGATAACTATATTAATTTTCACATGTGAATATAGGTGAGGTAACCCTCAATGAAGGGATGGAGTGGCAGGCTGCTGTGGATTGACCTAACAAGGAAGGAGTCGAAGGTCGTCGAGTATCCTGCCGAATGGTCCCTGATGTACCTTGGAGGCAGGGGGCTTGCGGCAAGAATCCTCTGGGAGTACATGAAGCCGGGGGCCGATCCCCTGGGGCCTGACAACCTTCTGATCCTTGCAATAGGGCCCCTCACGGGCCTTCCGGGGCCCAGCACGGGCAAGCTTCAGGTGGCAGCCAAAAGCCCCCTGACAGGAGGCTATGGGGACGGCAACGTTGGGACCACGTTCTCTAACGAGATGAGGAAAGCAGGCCTTGACGCCGTGGTCTTCAGCGGGGTCTCCGACAAACCGGTTGTTGTTGAAATAGAGAACACTAAGGTCAACTTTGAGCCAGCCGACGACCTGTGGGGACTTGACACCTGGACCGCCGAGGAGAGGCTGAGGAAGCGCTACGGTCGCTTTGCTGGCATCGTTGAGATAGGCCCCGCGGGCGAGCGCCTAGTGAAATTTGCAACTATTATAAGCCAGGAGGGCAGGAGCGGCGGAAGGCCGGGAATAGGCGCCGTCATGGGCTCTAAGAAGATCAAGGCTGTAGTCATGAGGGGAAGCGAGAAGTATGAGCTTTATGACAGCAAGGAGTACATGGCTGAAGCTACTAAGGCCCTCATAGAGATAAAGAACAGGCCTGGATACCCGTTCTGGATGCGCCAGGGCACAATGGCCACCATAGACTGGGCCCAGGAGACCAGCGTGCTCCCCACCTACAACTTTGATGAGGGGGTCTTTGACGGCTTTAAGGGGATAGACGGCTACACCATGGAGAGCATGAAGGTGGAGCAGAGGGGCTGCCCTAACTGTAACATGCAGTGCGGCAACGTAGTGCTTGACAGGGCCGGAGTCAAGAGCGAGCTTGACTATGAAAACGTAGCGCTTCTGGGGAGCAACCTGGGCATTGATCACCTGGCGGACGCTGCTTACCTCAACAGGATAGGGGACCAGATGGGCTATGACACGGAGAGCCTCGGAACTACCCTGAGCTGGGCCATAGAGGCCAGCCAGGCAGGGCTCCTAAAGGACTACGACGGCGGGCTGAGGCTTGAGTGGGGCGACGCTAAGACGCTCGCGGACGTGGCGTACCAGATAGCTAACAGGTCGACGCCCCTGGGAGACCTACTCGCTGAGGCCAGCTCTGGCGCGTGCAGGAAGGTCGGAGGCTGCGACTTCTCAATGGACGTCAAGGGGCTTGGTGTGAGCGCTTACGATTGCCACGCGGCCCCGGGCATGGCACTCGCCTTCGCGACGAGCCCCATAGGGGCTCATCACAAGGACGCCTGGGTCATAAGCTGGGAAGTCCAGAACGACAGGTTTGCGTACAGCAAGGAGAAGGCCGCCAAGGTTATAGAGCTGCAGAGGATAAGGGGCGGACTCTTTGAGAGCTTCACCACCTGCAGGCTGCCGTGGGTTGAAGTAGGGCTTAACATAGAGCACTACCCGCTGCTGCTCTACTACTCCACCGGCGTCAAGTATACATGGGACGACCTCTACGCTATAGGCGACCGCGTGTATGCACTGATAAGGGCCATCTGGATAAGGGAGAAGGGCAGCTGGAGCAGGGACTACGACATGCCGCCCGTCAAGTGGTTTAAGAGGCCCCTGACCAAGGGGCCGCTGAGCGGCATGCACTTGGACTATGACAAGTATAACCAGCTGTTAAACTACTACTATGAGCTGAGGGGCTGGGACTACAACGGCGTTCCCACCAAGGCGACCCTTCACAGGCTGGGCCTTGACTTTGTCATACCAGAGCTTGAGAAGTACGTGAAGCTGAGCTAAGGCGGAGGCACGAAGAACCAGAGCTTGCCCCTGTGGTAGTCCCTTATGACGGCCCTGGCGGCCTCCTCCACGTTAGGCTCATGGGTGCTCTTATATATCCACATCCTCTTCGCCGCCAGCTCCTCAAGTATCTTGTAGGGGTCCCTCTCAACTATTCCATAAGCCTCAACGACTGAGTTAGGGTTATACTTCATGGCCCTCTCGAGCAAAAACATCGCAGGCTTTACTGGGTCGTAGAGCTCCTCAGGGCTCTTGCCCCTGATCACGGACTCCAGCTCATCCCCCTCGACAGGTATAGTGCCCGGGGTATCTATGATGTATATGTCACTGGCAACCCTGTAGATGGTGTAGCTCTTGGTATACCCCCAGCTTCCTGGCACCTTGCTCACGGGCGCGCTTTTGTAGCCCTTTAACATGTTTATCAAGCTGGACTTGCCGGTCTTGGGGTAACCCACTACGCAGAATGTCGAGACGCCGGCCTGGGACATCTTTTTGAGCTCAGCCTTCAGGACTCCCTTACCATAGCCTTTGAGGCTTGAGATCAAAACCGCGCTAACATTGTGGGAGCTGAAGTACTCCAACCATGCCCTAGCCACAGACCTAGGTATCAGATCAGACTTGTTAATCACTAGCAAGACCTTCTTATTAAAGGCCCTCGCCATCTCCTCAACTCTGGGGCTTCGCGTGCCCAAGGGGTCCCTTGCGTCTAGGACCTCAAGTATGCCGTCAGACCTTTTTATTATTCTGGCCAGAGAACGCCAATCTGCTAGCTGCACTGCGGCCTTCCCTAAACTGTAGCGCCGAGCAGCAGATTAAGTGCTTATAAACATTTACTGCTATTTATGCATTACATCAGCTCTGGAGGCCATGGCATCACGGCAAGCATCTGAGCTTATAAGCTTTGCTCTCCTGACTAAATAGATGCAAGTATTTGGGGGGTCAGGGCGTGTCTAACGCTGAACAGCCTAAAAAGGACTCCGAGACAGCTGCTCAGAAGTCCTCTAAGTGCCCCCCTGACCACATAATTTATGACCCCAACACCGGCGCCAGGATATGCCTTGACACTGGCGAGATTATAGAGGAGCAGGTTATAGGTGACGAGGCCGAGTGGAGGGCCTATACGCCCGACGAAAGGGCCAGGAGAACAAGGGTCGGAGGCCCGCTCTCCCTTGCCAAGCCAAACATGGGCCTTGACGTTTACCTGAGCGGGTTCCACGAGGGAAGTGGCAAGAGGATAAGAGGGCTCTCAAGGAGGATAGAGAACCTAAGGCTGCAGCGTAGCTTTAAGATGGGAAGGACCCTAAGCGGCATTGAGAAGAACATAAACCAGGCCCTCAAGATACTCGACGAGATAGCCACCAGGATGGAGCTCCCGGACAGGGTTAAGGAGGAGGCCTCTAAGCTCTACAGGGACGCCACCGAGAAGGGCCTCACCAGGGGCAGGAGCATAGAGAGCGTGGTCGCGGCCACTCTGTATGCTGCCTGCCGTAAGCTAAAGATACCTTGTACCATAGACGACATAGCCAAGAACCTGCCCAGCAAGAGCGCTGACACCAAGAGGGAGGTAGCCAGGTGCTATAGGTTGCTTGTGAGGGACCTGGGCGTTGACATACCTGTCATAGAGCCAGAGCTGTTCATAAGTAGGATAGTGAGCGCCCTTGGCTTGCCAGACTATATAACCATCGAGGCTGCCAAGATACTAAGGGAGGCCAGAAACAAGGGGGTTACCGCCGGCAAAGATCCAAGCGGCCTAGCCGCGGCGGCTGTCTACCTCGCAGCGCTGAAGAACGGCCTAAGGAGGACCCAGAAGGAGATAGCTCACGTGGCTGGCGTCACTGAGGTCACGGTAAGAAACCGGTATAAGGAGCTTGTGGGGGACGAGCTTAAGGGGGAGACGCAGTAACTTTCCCTTTCCTCTTTTCTTTTCTTTATTAATAGCTGTGTTTCGTCTTACCTTAAATCTTACTTTGAACGGCCCCTTAATATCGTTAGTTAACCTAATTCACGTCATTAATTAACTTTATTGACTCTGCTGCTAAAACTACTAGATGCGACTGCCTAACGATGACGTTATGAAAGGACTTTTCGTATTAAGGGCGTCAGCCCTCTTCGGGCCTTGTTCTCATAATCTTAGGCTTCCCCATTATTAGCCAATATTCTATCTGAGCCCCTGGCTTAAGCCTTTCTAGCAGCTCAGGGTCGTCCTTGGGCTTCTCCACCTCTATAGTATCATAGGTCTCGAGATCCATAAGCTGGATCGAGTCACCCAGGTCAGCGAGGACCTGCCCGTTCCTCTTCTCAATTATTGGAACCTGGACCTGGGTGTCGGTAGGTGCGACCATTGTCTTCTTAGTGCCGCTGAACAGGCCTATTGCAACCACGTGAGCCTTTGCGCTGCCGTGCTTCCCAGTCTTTGCCTTTGTGATCTCAACTATCCTGCAGGGCTCCCCATCAATTACTATGTAATTGCCCTTCTTTAGGTCGCCTAGCGTGGCGAACTGAACGCTCATCTTGCCTTACACCCAAAAGCCTACCTAACACTCTCTCTTTAAAAATGTTCCTCCGCGACATAAGCTACCGCTCATTAGGCCAGCCTTTCAATTATTATACTCAGGTAGCCAGCGTTCCTTCCCCTTGGCCTTGAAGAGCCGACATCTGCGGAAACGACCCTGAGGGCCTCGCCCATCCTCTGCTTCATTATTAAGTAGACATCCACCAGCTTACAGGCATCGTCGCTGTCAGCATAAAGCTCTACCTGTTTAAACCCCTTGTTAAATTCCAGTATGGCCTGTAGGGCGTAGTCCTCGGCTGAGCTGCTTGAGGTTACGTTTATTCTGCTCCTGCTCTCCATGGTATTTCCCAAAGCCACTACGGACTTACTGGCTTTTTAGCTTAACTGCGCCCCTTGGCCTTACACCTTCTTCAGGGGGCATCCTGGGAGCATAGCACTTTAGGGACTCAGCGGCAGAACTAGCCAGAGGGGCTTTGCTCAGGGTCGCCATAGTTGGCGGATGCGGCGCCGCAGGCTCTGTTGCCGCGGCGGCCCTCGTCAAGGGGGGCGCCAGCGTTGAGATAATAGATAGAGGCAAGAAAGGCTGCAGTGACGAGGAGGTAGAAGTTGAGGGCCTTTGGAAAGGGCGTCTGACGGTATGCGGCTGGAGCTCGGCAAAGGGACCCTACGACGTTGTTATCCTGTTCACCAAGGCATATGACGCTGATGGTGTCATAGAAGATTCTGTCAAACTTAATGCTAAACTTTACGTCTCACCTCATAATGGCCTCGGCCCGCTCGAACTTCTTGAGGAGAGGGCTGGGAGCAGGGCCGCAGGCTCCGTAGTCTATTATGGAGCTACAAGGGTGTCCAGGTGTAGGTCCAAGTACAATGGGGGCAGAAAGGTAATACTTGGATGCCGCAGGGGCTGCGATGAGACGCTATTGAGGGACCTCTCCGAGGCTTTGAAAGCCGGCGGCCTTGATGCGATAGTTACGACCCCTGAGGATTTTCAGTCGGAGAGGTGGCTTAAGCTGGCCGTCAACAGCGCCATAAATCCTGTCACAGCGCTGTCCTGGGATAAGAACGAGGTGATAATTAAAGATGAGATAGCCAGAGATCTCGCGGCGGACCTTGCGGCGGAAACGGGCAATGTGGCGTCTCAACTTGGCATAAAGCTCCCCGAGGACCCCGTCGAGGCTACCTACAGGACTGCCAGGGAGACCGCTGACAACTGCAGCTCAACAGTTCAGGACCTGGCCGCCAACAGGGAGACGGAACTTAAGTATATTAACTTGGCTGTCTGGAACGCCTCAGTAAGCTTACAGGTACGCGCTGTAGCGAACCTCTCTGTGTACAGGGCGGTGGAGGTGGCCTCGAGGTGGCTGAAAGGGAGAAGGTCACCGTGCGTAAGATTGTAAACCTCAAGGGCAAGAAGCCTATAGTGATGATAACAGCTTACGACTACCCTACTGCAAAGATTGTCGACGAGGTAGGCGTTGATATAATATTGGTCGGAGACTCCCTCTCGATGACCGTTCTTGGTAACCCCTCAACCTTACAGGTTGACATGAACGACATGTTAAGGCACACCGCAGCGGTGTCGAGGGCTCAGCCTAAGTCGCTCCTGGTGGCCGACATGCCTTTCCTTAGTTATGAGGCTAACGTTAACGAGGCCGTAAGAAACGCCGGCGAGTTCCTCAGGGTTGGCGCGGACGCAGTCAAGATTGAAGGAGGCTCGGAGTATACTGACGTAGTTAAGGCTTTGACCCGCGCCGGCATCCCAGTCATGGGTCATGTTGGTCTGACTCCCCAAAAGCACAAGCTCCTGGGAGGTTACAGGCTCATGGGCAAGACCGCGGAGGAGGCCAAGGAAATCATTGAGGACGCAGAAGCCATAGCAGAGGCCGGCGCGTTCTCAATTGTAATAGAGTACACGGCGTCCGAGGTCGCCGCGGAGGTCACTAAGAGGGTCAAGGTGCCCACGATATGTATAGGCTCAGGCCCCTTCTGTGACGGACAAGTGCTGGTAATTCATGATGTGCTGGGGCTCTCCGATGCGCCACCGCCGTTTGCCAAAAAATACGTGAACCTTAAGGATATCATAGCCTCTGCCATCAAGTCATATAAGGACGACGTAGAGAACAACAGGTTCCCCCAGGAGGAAATGTACTGGCATATGAAGGATGGCGAGTATGAAAGGCTGCTAAATATGCTCCGCGGAGTTACATCACCTGAGCCTTAGGTTAGCCTCACTGAGCTTCCTGAAGAGCTCCTCCCTAACGCTCATTATGAAGCTCCCGGCATCCTGAGACCCGGACTCTATGGCATCTAAGCTTTCCTCAAGCCTCCTTGAAGCCTCCTCATTCAACATATCACTGAAGGGTGAGCTGCTGAGCAACCTGTAGACCTCTATCCCGAGGCGCGTTGGTATTAGGAACTTCAGCTTCTTAGTCTCAACCGCGTATCCATGTCTTAGGTTTGCCTCTATTACCTTTGCATACGTGCTCGGCCTCCCTATGTTCTTCTTCTTCATCAGCATAACTAGGTCGCCGCTCCTGTAAGGCTGAATGAGGCTTCCCTTAAACATTACCACGTTAGTTAAGGGAACCTCATACTCCTTGTTGGTCTCCCTGAGGACCCAAGTCTCAAGCTTTGGACGCATTATAGCCGTGAAGCCCTCCTTTACCACTGCTATAACCACCTCCATAGACTGAGTAAGGTTCCCCAGCCTCAGCGTTACTGACGCCTTCTCAAGCGTCGCAGGGGCCATCTGGCTTGCCATGAATCTCTCAAATATCAGCTGGTACAGCCTATAATGAGCGCCCGAGAGCGCCATGGGAACCCTCAGGGAGCCGTCAAGGATTGCCCTCTCGACCTCCTCAGCGTTCAGGGGCCTCGTGGGCCTTATGGCCTCGTGAGCTCCCCCAGCGCCCCAGCTTCTCGGCTTGTAGTACTGGGCAAGACCATGGGATTCGAGGTACTGCTTCGCGACCGCCATGCCCGCCTCTGAAATCCTTGTCGAGTCCGTCCTGTGATACGTTATGAGGCCTGAGTAGAAGAGGTCCTGGGCCAGCTTCATTGTAAGCTCTGCGGAGTAGCCAAGCTTAGCCGAGGCGTCAAATATCATCTCGTCCGTGGTGTATGGGGGCATTGGATTTACGTCCTCGGTCCACACTTTCTCGGTAACAGCGACCGCTACGTTGAGCTTTGACGCCTCCTCCGCCTCCTCACTTGATTTCGTGTAGAATATAACTGGGGTCCCAGAGGGAAGCAGGCCCCTGACCTTGTAGCCCATGACCTCCTTGTACTCATTATACCTGTCTATTATCCAGCCCAGGACCGGGGTCTGAACTCTTCCAGCACCCAGCCAGTTCTTGTTCATCTTAAGCCAGAGGTACTGGCTTGTCACAAAGCCTATCCACCTGTCGTCTATCCTCCTCGCCATCTGAGCGTTCACTAGATTTACGTCTATGGAGCCCGGAAGCCTCAGGGCCTCCATAAAGGCCCTCGGCGTCACCTCATGGAATGCGCTCCTGTAAATGTTCTGGTTATATGGCCTCATCGTAAGGTAGAGGTCCCACGCTATCTTCTCCCCCTCCCTGTCAGGATCGGTCATTATGATTACCCTGTCGACCTGCGTCGCGAGCTTTCTCAGGGTATCAGCGATGCCCTTGGAGTCTATTATTGCAGTTGAGCCACACCTTGGACACCTATCAACGTTCTCAGTAAACTGATAGCCGCAGCTGAGGCACCTCTTTATTGTAGTGTAGACGGGCTGTATGGCGTTGTTAAACCTGACCCCGAAGAGGCTGTTGCCAACCTCATCGCTTCCCTCTATTACGAGGTCATAAATGTGGCCCTTCGACGCCGTTATAGTTATCAGGTGCACCGTTCCCGTCTCTTGGTCAACAACGGTGGTTTCATATATGCTAACCCTTCCCTCGGACCTCTTCGCTGGCCTGCCCCAGAAGTTGGCAATGGTCTTTGCCTTAGTGGGCGACTCCACGACTATGAGCTCGGTCACTATGTTAACCTGCTTTCTCTCCCCTTTCTCAGACCTGCTGGCCTCTATCTCACGCGTCACATCCTCAAGGTTTACGCTGTTGAATTCTACGAAGGTCGCCTGGCTCATCCACCTGAGCCTGTCCTCCATAGCATCTACGAGCTCTTTCATATTGTCAACTATGACAGAGAGCCCCTTGGTCATAGTCCCATGGTAGAGCCTGCTGGTCCTGCCGCTCGCCTGCAAATACGACGGCGCGTCAGGTGAGTAAAGCCATATTGATGGGCCCTCCCTCCTGAGCACCATTGTGCCTATCCTCAGAACTTGCCCGTCTTTGACAATCATGTTGCTGAGCGCCTGAACAGCCTTGGCTGAGGCTTCTAGGACAAGCTCCCTCAACACCTCGAGCCTCCCCTTGGCCTCTATTTCACCCCTAATGGCGGCCGACAGGATGTTGCTCTCAACATTAAAGTTCTTGAGCAGGTTCTCCAGCTTTTCCCTATACTCCTTGAAGCTGCTATCTTTTTCCTCAAGAAATATTAGGGCCCTGAGAAGCCTTCTAGGCGAGAGAAGGGCCGTCTTAAGTTCTACCTTTATTGCAGGCGTCCCAAGGAATATCGCGTAACGGATAACCTCGGGCAGGTCAATACCTCTGACCAGCGCGCCGTACCTGCTCGCGAGGCCTATAGCTACGTCAACCTCCCCTGACGAGAGCTTTTCCACAGCCCTCCTGGAGTTACTTATAGCCTGAACGGCCTTGACCCCAGCTCCTGCGAGCTTGTCCATAAGCTCCTTAACGTAAGCTTTCCCATAAGCTTGAGAGATAAATATCAGGCCTCCCTTCCCAAGTTTCTTAGCTAAGCTTACTACCGAGTCCACCGGTGAGGCTGTTATGAGAAAGGTGTCCACAACGTTTCTGAGGTAGTCGGTGCCGCCGCCTATTTCAAAGCCTAGCAGCTCCCTAAATATGAGGTGCTTCACTCCCCTGGGCCTTCCAGTGGCCGACGCTATTACCAGCTGACCTTTAGGGCCTTCGAGGACCTTCTCGCTAAGCTTAAGCGACAGAGAACTTATATCGCTCTGGAGCTGCCTAATTCTTTCCTCGCTCCTCCCGGAGGCCTCTAAAGTTACCAGCTCAAGCTTCTCCTGGACTATCTTAAATGCCGTAGCTATGGAATCCTCGTCAAACCCTATGAGTATCAGGGCCCTGTCTATATTCTTGCTGTTCCGCAGCAGGCTGTCAACGTCGTCCACTATCATTAGGTTAAACGGTGACTGCTTCTTAAGCATGTCGAAGTTCTTCACCATGAAACCTGGAGTTATGACTACAACGGAATAGTCCCCTCTAGTTATTTTATCCAGCATTTGGCTCCTTTGGGCCTTCGGAAGGCTGCTATAGTAAAAGGCCACCTTGTCCCCTAACATTGATGCGAGCCTTCCGGCCGTCTGCGCCACCAAGTTCTCCGTGGGGACAAGATACATTACTTTGTAGCCCTCCTGCATTACCTTGAAGGCGGCGTAGGCCATCAGGAGGGTAGTCTTTCCGACGCCCGTCGGCGCCACTATGGAGAAGCTTTCCTCTGAGAGGAGCCTCCTGGCCCAACTCCTCTGCGCGCTGGATAGCTTGAAACCGTATTTCTCCTCAAAGAACTTAGAGAAATCGCGAAAGCTCTTCTCCATGAGATATAGCGATGAATAGCCCTTTAACTTGCCCTCCTTCGCTAACTCAAGCCCTATCTCAAGTATATCGCCGCTCTTAGGCTCCCTTGGGAGGCAAACAGCGCAGGGAAGCCCCTTCTCAAGTCGGTCGGCTGTTATCTCCCTGCCGCAGTTAGGACACATTCGCTCGTAGATTGGCAGCAGCGCAGGCACTGCTTTTCTCCCATTATACCATATTCAGGTTTCTCACAAGCTAGGGTATTAAGGCTTACAGGCTACGCCACCAGCACAGCCACTCGCTGATTTAAATGATATACGTCAAGTAATCACTACTTACTGGGCTATTTGCCAGAGAGCTGAGAGGGCTTTGAATGAAGTGTTGGCCTGCACAGGGTCGTTGACCAGAAGGCTCATAGGTTCATCGTTTGCAGGATCCTTAACTATAACCATCAGTGATGACTTTGAGGCCACTGAGTCAACATATAGCGAGGCCACGTTACCCTTCAGCTTGACCCCAGGCGACTGAGGAAGCTGGGGCACAAAGCTTGCGAGAACCCTGACGTCAGAAACGTAAGCGGCAAGGGAGCTGACAAGCTTGCCCAGGTAGTCGCCATTTGCCAGCACGTAGACTGCAGTGACATAGACCACTGAGGAAGTTCTGAAGTAATCAACGGCAGCGCTTATCACGTTAAGAAGGCCCCTGACCACGGTTGCTGGGGGAGATGAAAGTCTTTTGTCAAACCTCTCCAGCATCTTAACCGCGCTCTCTACGTCCTTTACCCTTCTCCTCATTTCCTCCTCTATCCTTATAATGCTCATTGCGGCCAATGACTGAGGACTTATGGCCTTGTACCAGCCGCTTGGATCACGGTAAACCATGCCCTTAGATTCAAGGACCCTTATAACGTCGTATATCCTGGGGAGCGGCACCCCGCTTATTGCGCTCGCCTCCTTTGGGTCCTTGGCCCCTTGAAGGAGAGCTACATAAAGCTTTGCCTCGTAGAGCGTTAGGTCCAGGGCCCTCCTGAGCGTCTCTATTATATTGTCCTCACTGCTCAATCCTTGCTCTGCCCTTTATTTGATGCGACCAAAGACCTAATATCTGCTACTCCTGCAAAGAATTTGAACCACTGAACTATAACTAACAAACTTAAGGTGTAATTAAAATAACCTTGTGAAACTGAGGCCGGTGGGGCCTCACTTTGAGGCCCCGGCCGTTGCGCTCCCCTGCTGGCCCGTAGAGGTTGGGGCTCCCTCCACGGAGGGCAGCTCTGGGAACTCCTGCTTCATCCTCTGCTCTGCGACTATGCTTGCCTCCTTCAGTATCTTCTGCGCCTCCTCGGTCACGAACTCGTTGTCAAGCATTGGCACAGCTCCGCTTGTGTACTGCGTTACTGCTGTCTGCAGCTCCTCGTCTATGTCCATCAGGTCGGTGAACACGTCAGGCATGGTGCCTCTGAGGTACCCGGCCACCTGCTTCAGCGCTACTATTGCAGGCGCCAGGTCGGCGTTAACGTCACCCATTATCAGCGTCGTGTCAAGCCTCAGCTTGACCTTCTCGAGAGCGTACCTGACGGTCATTATTACCTTAGTCATTCTCCTTACCTCTGCGACCTCGTTGGCATACATGGCAGCCCTGCTCCTGTCGCCCTCAGTGAGGCTGTTGACCACCTTCTCAAAGAGCTGCCTGTCGTAAGCCTGCAGCTTGCTGAGAGTGTAGTCCAGCTTGTTCATCTGCGTGGCTACCCTGTAGCTCGCTATCATTATCTGCCTCTTCAGGGGCGGGGGTGGAGATATGAAGTTCTTAACCTTCTCAGCTATCGTGTCCCTCTTCGGCTCCTCGCTCCACCTCTTGGGCCAGCTCTCTATCCCGCTCACTTCTTATCACCGGGATTTGCTCCAGACGCGCCTTTGACTACATAGGCTTAAAGGGGGACAGCCAAAGTTAAGCGGGCTTCCGCGTTTTATATACGGCCCAGCTAGGACCCATTGGTGCAGCGAATGCCCGCAATTAAGGTTGACGAGATCTCTAAGTTCATAGGTTCTGAAGTGTTTGATGACTTCGGCAGGAGCCTCGGCACGCTCATAGCTGTGGAGAGCGACATAGACGGCAAGGTGTCGTCTATAATAGTTAAGTCCGAGGACCTGTCACTTGATGTCATAGAGGGCGAGAGAGTTAAGGTTAGTGACGACAAGGTAACGGTGACTCCTGAGTGGAAGTTTGAGATACTGCAGGTGATAGAGAATCTTGACAGGGCCTACAAGAGGAGAAAGGCCATCGAGAACATAAGTAGCAGGAACGACCTTCCAGCTGTAGTAGTAGAGCCCATGAAGAGAAAGCTTGAAGATGAGATAAAGGCGCTCAAACTAAAGGCTGACGAGGTCAAGAAGGTCGTAAACTCAAGAATAGGTGAGATAGATGACGAAAGCCTCAAAGTTGCCAGGGCCATAGCAACTATAGGGATCTCCTACTTCAGCGGGGAGATAAGCGAGAGAGGCTACACGCAGAGCATGAACCACCTCAGGAAGCTTCAGGACAGCCTAAGCGAGGAAAAGAAGGCTGCCAAGGACCTGTTGGACAAGCTGGATAAGGTAGTGCAACTGGCCAGCGAGGGCGAGGTTCAGAAAGCTGTACAGCCTCAGCCTTCGACGACCACCCAAAGCCCGGTAGCCGCGGGCCCCAACGCACAACAAACTATGGTAGTTAAGATAGAGGCCTAAACTGTGGGCCAGCTTAGCGAGCCTCTGTCCAGAGTAAGGCCTTATTTCCACTCACACTTACAGCTTCTTATGGTGCGGGGGTGCCCGAGCCTGGCCAAAGGGGGCGGGCCCAAGACCCGTTGGCGTAGGCCTGCGTGGGTTCGAAGCCCACCCCCCGCACCATAGGCGCTAATTATAGGTCCATTGAAAGGAAAGGAGCTGCGATCTTTTCACTCAGCTCCCTGCTCCTCATCGGATTCGCCGTTGCGCCTCTTGACGCTGCCCTTCCCTTTCTTGTATTCGCCGCTGATCACGTCCCTTAAGAACTCTGCAAGGCCCCTGAAGAGTATCATGGCGCCTGCCAAGGCTATAGCGAACGCCAATACCTCCAACGGAAGGCTCGTATACCTTATGGCTATTATTGTAAGAATATAAGTTAGGCCCATCATTATCGTCCCAACGATGAGGAACCTGAAGTAGATTCTCAACAAAAGCCCCCCGATCTAGTAGAGATAACACGCTACAAAGTGGCCAGGCTCCACCTCCTTAAGCGCCGGCTCCTCCGCCCTGCACCTGTCCATTACGAAGGGACACCTGGGGTGGAACCTGCAGCCGCTCTTAGGCACTACCAGCTCTAGTTCTCTGACATTAACTTTTATCATCTTATCCCTTAGGCTTGGGTCCAGTCTTGGATATGCCTGAAGCAGGGCCTGAGTATATGGATGAAGTGGATTCTCGATCACCTTCTTGGTCGGGCCTATCTCGACTATCTTGCCTAGATACATTATGGCTATCCTGTGCGAGATAACCTTCGCTATTGGGAGCTCGTGAGTTATGAACAGTATAGATATGCCCCTCTCGGCGTTTATCTTTCTCAGATCGTCAACTATGAGCCCCTTGAGCGAGGCGTCTAACATGGTCACGGGCTCGTCAGCAACCAGGTACTCAGGATTTAACATGAGGGCCCTGGCTATAGCCACCCTCTGCCTCTGGCCCCCGCTGAGCTGGAACACGAAGTTCGACAGGAGATCATACGGAAGCCCTACCTCGTCAAAAGCCTTATGAATTATCTCAGTGGCCTCGGCCGGATCCTTAACGCCAGCATAGTAAAGGGGTTGCCTTAAAGCGTCATATACCTTCATGTAGGGGTCTATTGACGAGAAGGGGTCCTGATAAACCATCTGAAGCTTCCTCCTGATATCCTTATTTATCTTCTTAGGAGTTATCTCGTGCGGCGTCCCCTTACTATCATAGTATATAACCTGCCCTGACGTGGGAGCCTGAAGTCCTATCGTAGTCCTGCCGAGGGTTGTCTTGCCGCTGCCGCTCTCACCCACAAGCCCGAGTATCTCGCCCTTGCGTATCTGTATAGTTACGTCGTCTACAGCCTTAACAAAGGACTTCTTGCTGAAGAGGCCCCCCTTCTGGAAGTACACCTTGAGGTTGCGGGTCTCTATTAAGATCTCATTTGACACCATCTGCGTCACCTCTCAATAAAGCCAGCACGCGACGTCATTCTCGCCCACCCTCCTCAGCTTCGGCTCCTCCGCCCTGCACCTGTCCATTACGAAGGGACACCTGGTGCTGAACCTGCAGCCAGGCGGAAGCCTGGCCAGGTCTGGCATTGAGCCCGGTATGCCCTTGACGTAGTCTTTACTTAGGTCGGGGACCGACTCCATAAGGAGCTTAGTGTATGGGTGCTTTGCGTTCTTGACTATGTTTTCAGTGCTTGCGTGCTCAACTATCCGGCCGGCGTACATCACGTAAATTCTGTCTGCCAGCATTGACATAAGCGCCAGGTCGTGCGTTATGAACAGTATTGAAAGGTTGAGCTCCTTCTTCAGCTGCTTGAGCAGGTTTATTATATGGGTCTGAGTAATAACGTCGAGAGCCGTAGTAGGCTCGTCAGCCAGCAACACCTTTGGGTTGAGCGCTAGGGCCATAGCTATGAAAGCCCTCTGCCGCTGCCCTCCGCTGAGCTCGTGCGGATACCTGTCGGCTATTGAGGGGTCCAGGTTCACCATTTTCATGAGCTCATTGACCCGCTGGTCGGGATCCCCCGTATAGCCATGAACCTCCAGAACCTCCTTGATCTGATCCCTTATCCTATAGACAGGCGTGAAGCCATTCATCGAGCCCTGGAAGACCATGGCTATCCTCTTCCACCTGTACTCCGAGTTAAAGACCTTCTCAGGCAGGTGCAGGATCTCGTTACCCTCGAAGTACACATTACCTCCTTCTATAAATCCTGGGGGCATTATGAGCCTCATTATTCCCAGGGCCAGGGTGCTCTTGCCGCTGCCGCTCTCCCCCGCCACGCCTATTATTTCGCCTTCATTCAGCTCAAGGCTCACTTCATCCACTGCTCTTACATAGCCCCTTGGCATGTGGAAGTATATCTTCAGGTTCTCCACCTTAAGTAGAGGCGGCATGCAATTTCCCTTCCTTCTTGGGGCCTTTTTACAGCTACAGGTCTGAACTTTAAATTATTATGCTAAGTGATCCTGTTCTTACCATAAGCACCTGCAGAGCCGCCTAAAACAGACTCGAGTTTGATCAACGCTTGCCTAAGGCTTTAACTTCAGTATATTATTCTAATACAAAATTGTATACTATTATCTGCGTGAGCTTAAGGCGGGAGGCTCACTCCAAGAGCTTTATAGCATCCGCATAAGTTATACCCTGCAGATCATCAAGCGTGTAGGCATAGTGCACCTTGGTGAACTGCGACCTGAACTGCTTAACCTCTTCCCTTACCTTAGCTGGATCCTCGCCTTTGATCGCTACCCTCTCCATGAAGTCCGCTATCACTTCCATCTCTGGCTCCTTCATGCCAAACCTAGTCATTTCCTGAACTCCTATCCTCAGCCCGCTTGGATTCCTTACGGCCTCGGGCGGGTCGTGCGGGAGGAGGTTCTTGTTAAGTATTATGTTGGCCTGCTCCAGCTCAGCGGCTACCTTAGCTCCGCCCCCCTGCTTTGAGACGTCAACCAGAACCTGGTGGCTCATAGTATAACCCATAGACTCCCCAAGGACTGTGAACCCCCTCTCAGCAAGGGCCTCGGCCAGTTTCTTTGCGTTCTTAGTTATCTGCTCAGCGTAGTTATGGCCATACTCCTTCATTTCCAGGGCTACAACTGCAGTGGCAGGTATCCTGTGCAGGTGGTGGCTGCTCACAAACCATGGGAATATGGTCTTCCCAACCTCCTTGTACGTGGCCTCGTCCGAGAAGAATATGACGCCTCCCTGGGGCCCTGGGAACGTCTTGTGCGTCGACGCTGTGATAACGTCAGCGCCGTGCTTAAGCGGATTCTCCCACGCCTTACCTACTATAAGTCCGAGTACGTGCGCTGCATCGTAGACAAGTTTGCCGCCAACCGAGTGCACGGCTTCCGCTATTTCCTTAACTGGGTGCGGGAAAAGGTAGACGCTTCCTCCCAGGACGGCGAACTTGGGCTTCACCTGCTCTATTACTTTAACGGCCTTGTCTACATCTACGTTCATTCTTTCCTCGTCATAGGGCAGCTCCACCTGCTTGATGCCAAGGGCCCCCAGCGTGCCAAACTTAGTGTGGCTCACGTGGGCGCCCGCCTGGACAGGAGCTATGACGGCCTGCTCGCCCGGAGCGGCGAGCGCCCTGAAAACTGCAGCGTTAGCTATGGTGCCGCTTATGGGCCTCAAGTCAACCATGTCTGTGTCGAGCAGCTCGCCCATGAGCTTGTCAGCAAGGACCTCAAGCTCGTCTATATACTTGGTGCCCTGGTAGTGCCTCTTGAAGGGTTTGCCCTCCGCATACCTGTGCATAAAGTCATTAATGTAAACGGCCATAGCCGCGGGGCTCATGACGTTCTCGCTTGCTATGAGGTTTATGGTCTCCTTTAGCCTCCACACGTTTTGAGAGTTCGTCAACTCAAAAATCTTGACAAAGGTGTCCCTGTCTATCAACCTTCCCACTCACAGGTGAGCTGTCGCCGCGAGTTATTATGCCTGTCAATATCCCACCTCTAGGTGGCTCCCAATGCGCAGGTAGGTTGCAATGAAACAAATATTGAGATAACGTTTAAGCCCCAAATGAGGCTTTGCTGTTTTGATTAAAAGTATACCATACTATTAAAGCATCAGCTTAGCTTGGTAGTTATATTTTACGTTTTAGTTTACTTCATCAAGAAGCGCCGGATTACGAACCCTAATATAATAAATATGCCCTATGACAAGTATTCCGGTTGGAGCATAGGATTTCCGCTTACCCGGGTGTCTGGAATGCTCAACCTGATAGTTAATGAGACGCCGTGGGACGATGAAATGGTAGTGAAGGCCGCCTTTGATGCCGCTGAGGTGTTGAGGAGGGAGTACTCACTTATGGTCTTCGTGGAGATAAACAGCCATTTAACCGCGCCTATCCAGACAACCGAAGACCCAACCGTGGTGATAGGCGATAAAGAGATAAGGGTTGATCCGCTCAAGTCGTATGGGGAGCTCGTAGAGGAGATAATTCAGGCTGTCATAGAGAACGCAGCGCTGGGCGACTCTGGCCGCTCAGAGCTTGTCCTTGTCGGCACCCAGCAGCATCCCTCAGTAGCAGCTTAGCGACTTTTGGTAAACCTGGCTGGCGTGCTAATAATAGTGTTGCTGTGATTGCGCTGTTAAAAGAGATTGAAGACGTCCATAATTACATGAACCAAGAGAACTTGGCCATTAGGGCCTAAGCTGCCTTGGAGGGTTCCTGGCTAGGCCCCTGGCCTCTAATCTCCCTTATCACGATGCGGGTCCTATGAGGTATCTTAGAGGCTGCCCTCCTGAGAGCTTCCTTTATCTTGTCTAGGTCTGATGCTCTGCCGAACACATCAATTATTGCATCGCCTATATCAACGACGGCAGCCACACCGACGGGAGTTCCAAACGAGAGTCTCATGCCATCCTGGAGCCTGTCGGCGCCCGCAAAAGCCATCATCTTGTTCTCCCTTATAACCTGGTGTGGATAGGTCCTCACCACGAGGAAATAGTTCGGGTCCCCTACGGTCGTTGAAAGGTACTTAGAGGCCATTAACCTTGCGGACTCCAGCGCGTTAGACCTTATCTGGCCTCTCTCGAGCGAGATAAGCTGAACCCTCACCTCGTAGTTGCCCTGGACTGCCGGACTTCCAGCAGTGAACTTCGAGATCTTTGGCTGTGGAGCCCCATGTATATACTCTTTCCTAGTATAAGGCTGGCTAGTTATATGGGAATAGCAGCGGCCAGGCCTCATGGGCATAGTGCTTCGCCCTCCAGATAGCTTCCTTGGTTGGACTTTAAATATTAGTTTGAAGCCTGGTCTCATGGGTGTTTGACATGGCGTCAAAGGAGGAAGTGCTGAAAGTCCTTAATGAGCTGCTGCCTACCAAGGCAAAGGATATAGACGATAAGAACTTAGTTGACAAGGACGTCATAGATAGGCTTTCTTCGGCTGGAGCATTCAATGCAGTATCCCTTGGCATGAGGTCCGTATACGAGGTCGTGAGGGAGGCCTCTAAGTGGAGCCCGGCAGTGGCACACATAATAATGTCATCATCAACCGTCGCCCTCAGGTTTAAGGAGGAGGGCCACATATACTCAATCTGCATAACTGAGCCAGGGGGAGGCACCGACATAAAGGCTAACCTAAAGACCGTTGCCGAGGAGAAGGGCGACGAGGCTATTATTACTGGCGAAAAAGTCTTCGCTAGCAACGCGGCCTACGCGGACAGGTTCTTGGTACTTGCCAATGGCCCTAAGGGGCCAACTCTGTACATGGTCACAAGGGACCCCTCAGTTGAAGTTGAAGTCCAGGACCTCTTCACGTTCAGGGGCGCCGGAGTCTCGAGGGTCAAGTTCAACAGCTCTCACGGCATCAGGATTGGAACCCCAGGCAAAGGCATTAGGGAGGCGCTCGAGACCGTTAACTACGAAAGGCTGGGATACGGCATGATAGGCCTTGGCATAAAGGAGGGGGCCCTCGAGGAGGCGGGTTCCAAGGCGTTGAGAAAGGTCATATTCGGCAAGGAACTGGGGGAGTTTCAGGGCGTAAGGTGGATGTTAGCTGACCTGGAGATCAGGTCAAGGGCCCTCGACGCCCTTATAAGGGACGCCATAGACAAGGCGGAGAAGGGAGGCCTAGATCCATACGATGCCGCTATGGCAAAGCTGCTCGGGGCTGAGGTTGCGCAAAAGGCGACGTGGACCGCAATACAGATAATGGGCGGAACCGGCTTCTCAAGAGGATCAAGGCTCGAGTGGCTCGCGAGGGACGCCAGGATGCTTGACATAGGCGCAGGGGCCAGGGAGGTGCTCTATGACTTCATAGGCGACCTGGCCGTCAAGAAGTACAGAGGGGCCTGAACCCAGGTTCTAAGTCTTAATATTTAAAAGAGAAAAATTAATAAGTTTCCTTTGAAAAGTGCGACACGGGACTAGAAGTGGAAGGTAAAACCTTAAAGTATCTGAAAGCCTTAATTCAGTGCGCCTCAGTGCCGGACCCCGAGGTCTCCGCACAAATAATAGAGGTCCTACTCGACCGCAAGGAGATAAGCGTCAGGGATATTACAAAAGAGCTGAACGTCAGCTACCCGCTCGTCCTGAGGGTAATCAACGATCTGACGGGCCTGGGAATAGTGACCACCAGCAAGCTCAAGATAGAGGGAAGGGGGAGGCCGAGAAAGCTGGTCAAACTTAACGTTAACAAGTTACTTGCGATGCTCGACGAGTGCAGGAAGAGCCTCGACGAGGTCGAGAAGCTGATAGAGTCCAAAGCGAAGGAAGTTGAAGGACCTCAAACAGTCATGCAACAGAGCTGAGCGCATCTACGAACTCGCTGAGCGCTTTGTCCGGATCCGCGGCCTTCATTACAGCGCTTGCCAGCAGTATGCCGCTGGCGCCGAGTTGCACTGCACGTACGACGTCCTCCCTATACGTGATCCCAGCGCCGGCCAGCACAGGTATATCGGCCACTGCCTTTACGGCCTTAACGCCCTCAGTGATAACTTCAGGCCTGGCCTTGGAAACTGAGACCCCAGTGCCTATGAGCTCTGGCGGCTCAATTGCTATGTAGGTTGGCCTCAAGTAAGCCAGCCCAGCGGCCTCGCCAGGCGTGTCGGCGCAGGCCATAGTTTCTATGCCGTCCTTGGACGCCGTTTCGACAACCTTAGCTACGTCCCTGTAGATCATCTTGTGTTCACTGTGATTTACTAGAATGCCCCTAACTCCAAGCAGCCTAGCTGCCTTAGCTGGCAGGTAGCCCGTGTAAGCCCCGTAGTCCACGGGATCTGCATGCTCAATGTAGACGTCGTCGTAAATTTGGAGCACCTTTGATGCAATCGCAGCAGGCACTATGAGAATAACCCGGACGTTGCCGTATCTTGAGGAGGCCTTTGACGCCTCCCTAGCTATCTCCAGCGACTTCTCATTAAATGCGGTCTCGTATGCCTTAAAATTTACGGCGAAGACCAGCCTAGGCATGCCCGGTCACAAGTTAGGAGCGGGCTCCCTTCCTAAAAAGGGCATGTAGATCTTCCAAGTCATGTTAGCGTGTCAGGCCGTCACTCCAGCAGGTCCTCATGCTTTACGATGGGCCTATATCCTAGGTCAAACGGCCTGAACCTGCCCTCAAGGCGCTTTAGTACGTCGGGCAGCGTTGTATATTCCATCTCTTCAGGACCTAGCCTGTGCGGCATGAAGGGGCCGTGCCTTCTCATGTAATCTGCGATCTCCGCTGCCTGCCTCCTGACCTCGTCAAAGGCCACATCATCAAAGAGGTCTGTTGGGCCCACAAGCCTGCCAGCTTTTATATTGAAGCCAAGTCCAAGTACCCTTGGAGGCCCGTCAAACCTTGTCATCTTAGCATCCTTAAGGCCAACTGGCATAAGTGGGCCGAAGTGGCTGCCGCGCATCCAGCCGGCCACCAGGTGAGGGAACGAGAAGGCCTCAAGCGCCTCCCCGAGCGCGGGGAAGCCTGACTGAAGCCTAACTATCATAACTGGGTCGTCCTTGCCTATATATTTGCCCGCTATTAGGTTAAGCCTCTCCGAGCTGACCACGGCCGCCGGCTCTCCATCTTTCCTATGGACGTACTTTATGACGTACCTTGACGTGGTGCCTATGAGTGCCAACAGGTCGTAGAGCTCCTCAGGCGTCGACAGGTCAACCGCCTTGCCCTCGTAAAGGTCTAGCACCGTGAACACAAAGCCGCTGTGCATCTTAGGGTCTATTACAAGCCCTGCGGTGTTAAACGGGTCAGCAAAGATCTTGTAGAGAGGCAGGTTAAAGGCGCTTGGCTCCGTCTTGTCAGCCATAAAAATAGCTACGGGCTCTGAAGGCCTCTCGTTAAACTCCAGCTCCGCGACCCCCGGCCCCAGCCCCCTGACGTTACCGCTGAAGGTGTCGCTTAGCAGGTCCTGGCCGGCAGCATATAGGCCCAGGTCCTTAGCCACGGACGTTGCCTCCTTAAATGCGCTCCACGCAAGCTCGTGAACCTGAGGATCATTAACGCCCCTGAAGTGCGTCATTATGAGCTGAATATCGTCGCCTATCGCGGTCACGTAAAAGTCCGCTATTATACCCTTCTTCTTGCCCTCGGCCAGGACCCTTGAGGCGGCAAGAAGGGTGTCTGGATGTGCTTTATGATGCCCAGCTATGCTTCCGATGTCGGCCTTTATCACGCTCAGGGTAGTCTTTGTTCCGCCAGACGACACTAGAATCCCCATGAATGCGGTGCGGGTCACCCTTATATTTCTATTTTTGAAACATGAGATCCATGATATCTAAAATTCCAAAAGTAACGTTGCCTGGCATTTCGCCAACTGCATGAGTTAATGCTGCTACCAGGGAACCGACTTAAGCCTCAACTTATAGGCGGCCCAGTTTGTCGCGCGGTGGAGCACGTATATTATGACGGCCCATATAAGCTCGGCATACACAGAAAACGTGACGCCGCCTATGTAGAGGAACAGCAGCGCGAAGATGTAAAAGCCCAGCTGGTCGAGGACTGGGGCTTCGGCCCCCCTTTCAAGTCCTGCTCTCCTCTTAATAAATGAGCCAAAGAGGTCGCCGCACATGGCGCCTGCTGAGGCCAGCGCGGCATAGGCTATGTGTTGAGGGCCCAGGAGCGGCCACTCTATGACCCCTACGAAGGTGCCGGAAGTTATGCCAGCCAGGAGGCCTCCCCAAGTCTTTCCATCGCCAAAAATCCTTCTGCCGTCAGGTAGCCTCTTTCCAAAGTCTATGGGTGGCGGCCCATGAAGCACAACTGGGGCTCCGTTGGCAACCATTGCTGGCGCTATATACTCTAATAACAGCAGCAGCGAAAATGTCAGGCCACCCATTCAACACCCTCCTTCTTCAGCTCAAATATGAGCGTGTTAATGAACGGCTTGATAAAGGTTAGAGCCACGCAGGGTCCCCTCTTACATGTTATCCTCTCTGTGTAAGCTATGGCGTCAGCCCACGGCAGGACCCACCTCCCGAGGGACATCTCGAACTCGCCGCCCTCCACATCGGCTATCTGGCCTACTGCGAAGCCCCCTACCTGCCTTAGTACTGCCGAGACGAAAGAGAGCAGCCTGAGAGGGTAGTCCCCCTGCAGCGATCTGAAGGGCCAGTTTATGGAGTCTACTATTATCTTCACGCCCTCGGATGCGGCCTTGACAACCTCGTTTACCAGCTGGTCAGCCGTTAATATTGTCATGTAGGGCACGCACGTCACTACGTTCCTTGCGTAGGACAGGGTGCCTGGCTCCGTGGCCAGAAGCCTCACGTTATGACCATCTGACATCAAGTGCCTGGCTACCTCGAAGGCTAACCTGGTTTTTCCAGTGCCAAAGGGGCCGTAAACCACTACAAACCTGCCAATATCAATAAGCTCAGAAAGCTCCCTGGGAAGAGGCGAGAGGGGCTTGCAGGGGCCGCTCACTGGCCCTCATTCTCCTCGCCGCCCTGCCCTTCTGAGCTCTCGCCCGCCTCCTCTGTAACTACTAGGCCACCCGCCTCCTTAACCTTCTGGACGGCCTTCTCACTTGCCATAGGCACTATTACCTTGACCTTGCTTGTCAGCTTTCCCCTTCCGAGCAGCTTCTCGTAGCCCATTGCCTTAAGGTCGACAACTACAAGCCCATCCTCTGTCTTGGCCTGGCCCTTAGCAGTTAGGCCGGCCACCAACCTCTCGAGGCCCTCCAAGTCTATAGTGTTGAGCTCGCCTCTGCTTGTAGGGTTCCTGAAGCCCCTTGTGCCAAACCAGTCCGGAGCATACTTGAGCATCCAGCTCTTCTTATGTTTGCCCATGCCAGCGGCTCCTCTGCCCCCCTTCTTGCCGGTCTTCCTGTGCTGCCCTATGCGGCCCCAGCCCATTGAGCGGGTCCTTCCCCTTAGCTTCCTCACCTTCTTACGGGCCCTTGGTATCGTCCAGGTCATGTTTGCTCAGCCCTCTACCACACTAAGGAAAGGGGATTAAAAAGCTAGGAGCTCAGAACATCCTGAGAACTAAGTCATTTATCTCCTTGCCGCGGTAGCCCAGCTCTCCAGCAGGGTACAGCTTCTTAACTGACCTCTTAAAGCCGCCGCTGGGCGGGTGAAGCCTGAAGAAGGGCTTAACTCCCACCTCATCCAGTTTATAGTACTTAATTTCATTGTTTGTAACCTTCTCTGCAAGCTCCCTTATGCCGCTGAGCTTGAGCCGCTCCTTGACCCACTCATCAGTTATCGGCTTATCCCCCACCAGCCTGCCCCTCTTTGCTATCAGGCTGGCCAGAACGTCTGGCGAGACCTCACCCCAAGTAATAGCTGGCTGGGCCCTCCTCAGCATCTCCTTTATGCCCTGCATGTCGTCAGGGTAAACTACAGCCGTAAATATCCTCCTCAGCCTCAGCTCATTAAGCGTTGCCCTGACCTCAGGCCTCTGGTCAGGCTCGCCCCTTATCCTTATAATAAGGTAGGCCACCTCCGCTCACCTCGTCCAGTCCTGGTAGGTGACCACCTTGTAGGTGTTACGGAGCGCCATGTATACAGCCCTTGCGAAGTTATACGTTGTCCTGGTCTCGCCGAACGTCTGAGACCACACGTCCCTGATGCCTGCCATTGAGAGCACTACCTTAGCTATGTTGCCGGCCACAAGGCCCGTGCCCTTGGGCGCTGGCTTGAGTATGACCTTCACGCTCCCGCTCTTGCCCTCTACAGTGAAGGGCACACTATGGGGCTCTCCGCACGTGCACTCCCAGCTGCCACAGCCTCTCCTAACCGGCGTTATGTTAAGCTTGGCATTCCTGACAGCCTTGTCTAGGGCCTCCCTGAGCTGTCTGGCCTTCCCCTTTCCTATACCAACGTAGCCATCCCTGTTGCCTACTACAACTACCACCCTGAACCTCGTGACCCTTCCAGCGTCGGTCATCTTCTGGACGTGGGATATGTCTAGCACCTCTGTCTGCAGGTTTGGCAGTAGGACATCAACTATCTCCGGCTCCAATATGGGCAGGTTTCTCCTGAATATCTCGTCTATGGACGCTATTTTGCCCTCCTTGACCAGCTGGCCCACCTTAGTCTTCGGCACCCACTCCTCAGCCTGAGGAGCGCTCGGGCCTGGCGCACTCGTCTGCTTGCTCACTTCTCCATCACCGCCTGCTCAGCTCCTCCGGCAGCCTCCAGGACAGTCTTGTAGGCCTTCTTTATATTTTCTAGGACTTCATCGAAGTTCTTCGGTATCTCCTCAGGTGGCAGCCTGGTCAGCTGTGCCGAGAAGAGCCTCTTGTACTTCTCTGGGTCGTTCTTGCTCAGCTCAGCAGCATATGATGCCACGTGCTCACACCTTATTCTCTCCTCTGAGGGTAGAACTTCGTCGCTGTGCGGCACATGCACGCCAGCGTCCAGAGCGCCCTTAAGGGCGGCGAATACCCTGCCTCCTAGCGTTGGCCTGTGAAGGCCTATGTCCAGCACGGCCTCCTTAACGCCCTTCTCCAGGGCCCTTGCTGCGGCGAGGAAACCTGTCAAGTAAGCGGCGCACTCGCTCTTGCCACTGCCCTTCCAGCCATAAAGCTTGGTTAGCTCCCTTGAATGCGCCGCCGCTATGACACGGTCCCCTTTAAGGTCAAACTGAATGAACTGCACCCATATGTACTTATTTGATATCCTGACCACCATCCTTGGCTTCCTTGAACTGAGAAGCGCAAACCTCTTGTAGTAGTCGGTCTTGCCCTCCCTCCTTCTCCTAAGCGGGACCCTGTAATTAGGGCCTCCCTTCACTTAGCCCCACCTCCCTTAATCATACCAGCGGACTCGGCGTACCTCCTTAGGTCTGAGAGGCTTGCAAACCTGTTGCCCTTAATAAGCGTGTAGAGAGTCCTGTAGTCCTTCCTGCTCAGCATACCATGGTCCCTCAGCCACCTTATGTAAGCCCTCATCTTGCGGACCTTGTTGACCCACATGGTCTCTGGATCCCTGCGCGAGAACGCAGTTCCCTTCCTCTTTCCAGGGCCCCTTCTGTGGCCCTCGGACCTCTTCCCCTTCCTCTCAAGCCATCTATGGGCGTTTCCTTTGGCGGGGAGTACCTTTATAAGTCCCCTGCTTATCAGCGACCTGACGTCATCCTTTGTGACAGCTCCTTCTATATCCTCCCTGTCCTCGGGGTTTGGACTTATCCATATGCGGCTCTCGCCGACGCCCAGTATCTCAGCCGCCAGCCTCCTCTGAAGCCTGTAGTCCACGGTCACTCACCACCATTAGCTACCCTGAAGCCCCTCCTCCTGAGCTCCTCAAGCAGCTGGAGCCTCTTCCTCAGCCCGACCTTAGCAGAAATATAAACTATGTGAGTGCTTGGGCTGAGGCCTTCAATGTCCTTTATAGAGGACACCACGGCCGGTATAAGTCCTGAGGGGTGCCTTCCCCTGATCTCGGAGCTAGAGCCGTAGCCCACCTTAACAAGCCTTCCAAAACCCTTCATCTGAAGCCTCAGCTTGTTGTCTATCCCCTTCGGTTTACGCCATGACTCATCTATTCTCTTCAGGCGCCACGAGAGGTACCTTATAAAGTGAAGCCTCAGCTTCCTCCTTATGAGGGCCTGCGCCCTTCTCCTCTCCTTGAGCTGCTCTGGGACCTTTGGCTGCTCCGAGGCCATCAGCTGGCCACCTCCCTTGAGTATATGAATATGCCGTCCATGAACTTCCTGCGGTCAAAGTCAGTTATATGCGTTGCTCTCTCGATATTAGCCGCAGTCTGGCCCACCGCCTCCACATCGCTTCCTTCAACTATTATGTCCTGCCCCTGCACCTTCACTGTGACACCGGGCATTATTGTGGCGTAGCGCGGGGCCTTCTCTCCAAGGAAGTTGCTTATAACTACCCTGCTCTTCTCAACTTTGACAGTTATAGGGAAGTGAGTTGATATTATCTTAAGTTTATACCTGAAGCCCTTGGAAACTCCGGTTATCATGTTCTTTATGTGCGCGGCCACAGTACCTACTAGCGCCTTAGTTCTAGTATCTGCGAGCCTGGCCTCCACTATAACCTTGTTGTTTTCAAGCCTCAGTTCTACCCCTCTGGCATGGGAGAAGTCCTTCTGAACCTCGCCCTTGGGACCCTTCACAGTGACCTTAAGGCCCTCTATCCTCACCGTCACGCCCTGCGGGACCTCGACCTCCCTCTTGACGTAGAGCGCTTTTGGCAACTTTCAGCACCTACCTATCAGCTCCTCGCTCCCTTGGCTGAGATCTGCTTTTTAAGCATTCTAAGCCTTCTCGAGCTTCTCCCTGACAGCCGCCTCCAGTTCCTCAAGCCTTATTACCTGGTACCCTGGGAGGGGCTTTTCGACCTTGCCAAGCACGACAACCCTGTCAGGGTCCTCCTCCTTTCTCTTCCTAAAGAGCCTGACCTTGAGGTAGCCCTTGCCCTTTCCCATGAATATGAAGACTACCTTGTTCCTCCTGTCTCCCATGCCTTCGCACCAGGCTTGAAGGGGTCTGGACGATTTAAAAGGCTAAGGAGTCGCTCACTCGCCTATAGCTATCTTGTAGGCGTTCTTTATTGCCTCCTCGAGGGACCTGGCGTAGACAACTTTGCCCCCTGTTATGTTAGCAAGCTTAGTCATTTGGTCGGACTTAACGTGCTGGGAATTACCTATCACTAGAAAGTCGACCCTCATGCCGCTGGACTTGGCAAGGAACTGGACCTCGTCGGGTCCAGGTCCCTCGTTGAAGTCGCCGTCACTTATTACTATGAGCCTCCTTGAGTAGCCAGGCGGCGAGTCCTTGAACATGTAAAACGCGTCCTTCACAGCCATGCTTAGATTTGTAGCTTTGCCTGAGACCTTTATTGAGTTGACCGCCTCCTCGAGCTCTTCTACGCTGTCCGTAAGATCCATCACTGGGAAGGAGTTGCCATAGAAAGAGATCACGCCAACCAACGTTGGAATGCCGCTCCCCACAACGCTCCTAATTATTACAATAGCGCTCCTCTTTGCGGCCTCCAGCCGATTAGGCTTCACGTCTTTGAGCATCATGCTGGCGCTGCTATCTATGGCTATTACTAGTGCGAGACCTAGGCCCTTTGGGGAGGTTTTGGCGCTCAATACTCAAGTACCTTAGTTCTTTACTGTAACATCGCAGTAATAAGCCTTAAAGGGGTAGGTCTCATGGCTATCTACTAGCCTATGAAGTCCTTGGGGACCATAAAGGGTATTGTGGCCATCTTCATCACAAGTTCTTTGAAGTAATTATTGTTTACAAGTCCCTGGGATCTGGCGTAGGACAGAAGAGAGAGCGTAGGGACTGCAGGAACCCCATAGGATCTTGAAACCTGCCTAGTCTTAGCATCGTCGCTAACTAAAATGCCATTTAACTTCTTAGCTATGTAAATTGAGTGGGCCTCCTGAAGCGATATGCCGTTCCTCCTGGAGAATTCCATGAGCGACTTGTTTATGCTGACTACGTCGAAGCTACTTAACGTGTATGCAACGCCCTTAGCCTTGGAGAGCCTCAGGACCAAAGCCTTAGCCCTTTCCATAGTCTTAGACGATATGGAGAGTTTCTTGCCCAGCTGCGACACGAGGTCAACCGCGTTCAGCTCAAGCATCGCATAAAGGGACGAGAGGTCGAAGGTTATCGAGCCCCTAGACTTCAGCTGCTCCTCCCCCGATACAATCTCAGAAGCGTCGTCAGACCCAAGTAGCGGGGCGGTGTCCCTTGAGAGAAAGTACCACGTGAGTTCATCCACACTAAGGCCGCTTATCTCTACTGCCAGCTGAAAGCTGATGCTCCCGTTCTTGTATGCCCTAAGAGATATTTCTTTAAGGTCGTAGCTTTCTAGGAGCCTTCTTATGGCGTCCCTTATGGCTTCTGTCTTGCTTCCATAGATTCCAGCCTTTACCAGGGCCTCTAGCACCTCTTCAGTGAAGCCTGAAATCTCTATGTTAGTTACCAATACAGAGGGCCCTCTCAGAGGTTTACCTGAAGAACAAATAAGTTTAGCAGTTAGTAAGCTTCAAGTGGGGAAATTAGCATGACCTCGACCTCATCCCCAGCATCGTAGCCTTCCACGTTCTCATTAAGTACTAGTATTGCGTTAGCGTCCGTTAGCGTGGAGAGCACCCCTGACGCTGTTATCGCTAGGGGCTCAACCATGAGTTCCCCTCTTTCGTTGGGGTACACTCTCACCCTCAAGTAGGTCCTTATGCCCGCCACGTTAGCCACCCTTCTAGTTAT
This sequence comes from Acidilobus saccharovorans 345-15, assembly GCF_000144915.1. Classification (NCBI taxonomy): domain Archaea; kingdom Thermoproteati; phylum Thermoproteota; class Thermoprotei; order Acidilobales; family Acidilobaceae; genus Acidilobus; species Acidilobus saccharovorans. Next base: position 1,205,076 of record NC_014374.1, on the reverse strand, counting down.
CTTGCCCTTTACTATGGGCACCGGGTCCTCGGGGGTGCCTGTCATATGCCTCAGAGTCGGCCTTACAAACGTTATGTAGCCTGTAAGAGACGCCACTGGGAACCCTGAGAGCATGAAAACAGGCTTGCCGTTGATTATGCCGGCGCCCGTGGGCTTCCCAGGCCTCATCCTGACGCCGTTAAAAAGCACCTTGCCCATGCGAGCAACAACGTCGGGGACTAGATCGTAGGCCCCCAGGCTGGTGCCCCCCGTAGTTATAATGGCGTCGGCGACCCTCAGCCCCTCGGATATCTTTGACCTTATCATGTCAGCGTCGTCAGGCACCGTACCCATATCTATGGGCTCAAAGCCGTCCTGCCTAAGCAATGAAATCAGCATGGGCTTCGTGCTGTTTATTATTGTTCCCGGGGTGCCGGCGCGCGGGTCGTCCAGCTCCACTACCTCGCTGCCAGTGGAGAGAACGGCAACCTTTAACCTTCTGAATACCTTGATTTTCCTTATGCCCAGCGAGGCCAGGGCGCCTACATGCCATGGCTGAACCTTATAGCCCCTTCTAATCACTATCTTACCCTTAGTGAAGTCTTCGCCTTTTCTCGAGACGTTCATATATGGAGTCACCTGCCTTTTAACCTCGACATACTCCCCGACCCTGGACGCATCCTCGGCCATTACTACAGCATCAGCTCCTGGGGGCAGCGGCGCCCCGGTGTATATTGTTGCGGCCTCGCCCTCGCCAACCCGTGGGAGCCTTGATGGGTCATCACCAGCCTGAACTTCGCCCACAATCCTGAGCCTCACAGGGTTAAGGAGGGTAGCCCCGAGGGTGTCGGATGACCTCACAGCATAGCCGTCGACGGCGCTTCTATCAAAGGGCGGCACGTCCAACGGTGCTACCACGTCCTCAGCCACCGGCAGGCCTAAGGCGTCCTGTATGTTTACCTCTATTACATCTGGTGTTAAGTTTATATTATCTAGGATGCTCCTGAGCGCCTCGTCGACACTCACTAGCATCTTAAAGCCTTCCATGGTTCTCTTTACCGACATGATCTCTCCCCACGTTCTAAGTCTGGTAGGCTTTTTCCATCTGCGCTCTATATTCCCCTTTCCGCGCCCGCACTTTTCCTTCTCCTGCAAGAAGCCTAGACTTTAAGTTTATAAGGTTCAAGTGTTGAGGCTAGGCTTTGTTTACCCTACTAAAAACCATTAAGTTATTTTTTATGCTCACGCCATACCCAAGCTCTGACGCTATATTAAGGAGCACCTCCCTGCCAGCTCTGAGCTTCTGAAGCTTTGTATCAGCGCAGTAGTCCTTGTGAACACATGAGACGAAATCGAAGTTAAATCCAAATACCTTGACTTCGCTAGCCCCCATCTCCATGGATATAGCTATTGCCCTATCACCATCTGTGAACGCGCCTGAAGGGTACACGCAGTAGGGCGTGTAGACCTGCGACGTTAGGAGCAGCTTGCTCCTGGGAATCTCCTTAGCCAGCGACGAGGCCCTGTTCAGGTTGTCTCCATGTATGTGCAACAACACGTAGTCTGAGACCTCCACTGCCTGATAAAGCACCTGAGGGGATGAGTCTCCGTCTGTGGTGACCGCAAGGGGCCTGAGGCCCGCCTCGAGCAGTGAAATAATGCCGCCCTCGGGCGCCATTATTGTGTCGCAGCCCCTAATTTCATCTGGTGAGGCCAGGGGCCCCACCACGCAGACCTCCTTTCCGGAGACCCTTCTCATGATCTCAAGGAGCTTGGCGCACAGCTCGTCGCATGAAATAAAGCCATCAAAATGCATTGCACTGTTGAGCTCGTTAACCTCAGGATATCCTAACATCCTCTCAGCTATCTCCCTGTAGGCCCTGACCCCTACCTCTGCTCTTGCCAACAATTCCCTCAAGCTCGCGCAGTATTGCGTCAGCGGCGTCCACGTAGCTCCGTAATCCTCTGGTCGACCTCTCAACGCACCACCTGAGCCCCCTGGCATAGTCAACGTACCAGCTCTCGACAACTCCAGCCCTAGCTTTAGTTAGCAGGACTAATAACTCAACAAGGCATCCATAAGCTCTAGTATAGGGCACGTGAGGGCTCTCCACCTCTGTTAAGCTGCAACTGAAGGTCACCTCTTCAGGATACTCCTTCAGCCTCCGGTACTCGCACCTGTAGATGCCGCCCAGGCCTGAAAGCCTGGGGCAGCCGTCAGGTTCCCACTCAACCTCGTGTTCCAAGGAGTGGCTGACGCTTTTTACGAAGAGCAAGGGGTCAGACGGCGAAAGCAGCATTAAGGTCCCCCTGTCTGCAAGGAACCTAAGGAGGCCGGCGCTGCGGTACACGGAGAACGTCCTGTCATCGCCCCACAGGACGCCTAAAGGCATCGAGTACCTTGCGTCAACCGCGCATGGAAACGCTATGAACTCATAGTATGCGCCCTTTATCAACCCTTGCTCGCCCAAAACGCTTTAATCCCCTAGGCGAATAAGGGCTTGGTGGGAGTAGATATGGTAACCGTGGCTGACGTGCCGGCTGACAAGTTCATCGAGAGACTTGCGGCCAGGCTAAAGAACATTGAGCAGGTGAAGCCGCCAGAGTGGACGCTCTACGCTAAGACCGGCGTCTCAAGGGAGAGGCCCCCTGACGATCCAAACTGGTGGTACACGAGGGCCGCCTCAATACTGAGGAAGCTCTACCTCTCCGAGGAGCCAATAGGAGTTGGCGCCTTCAGGGTCATATATGGTGGCAGGAAGCGCAACGGCGTTAGGCCCGCGCACTTCGCTGAAGGAGGGGGAAGTAACATAAGGAGGATACTGCAGCAGCTGGAGCAGGCAGGCCTGGTCAAAAGCACAGGGCGCGGGAGGGTCTTAAGCCCCAAGGGACGCTCGCTCCTTGATGAGGTCGCCAAGGAAATAGCCAACGAGATAGTAAAGGAAAGGCCTGAGCTAGCTAAGTACTTCTAACAGATCCTGAGGAAAGCTCCGCCACAAGCTCCGCATATGTACGATTTACAACCTCGCCGCGTATATCAAGTGCCTTGATGGCCGCGCTCACGTCCTCATCTTTACCTCTTAGCGACTCCACCTCAACAAAGCACCCAAGCCCCTCTACATTGTCGAGCGTGAGCTCTACGTTACCTAGCCTTATGTAAGTCCTGGCCTTAGATACCCTTATGGCTGGTTCAAAGCCCAGCTGCCTCAGAAGCACATCGGGGTCAGAGCCCACGTCTACTATAACCTCCCTCCTTGCCTTGAACTGGCCTGCCTCCCTAGGTCCCTTATAGGTTATGGAGCGAGGGCTTCCGTTAACGTACCTGACCCTCAAAGCCTCATCGGAGACTTTAAGGTCCCTACAGGGATGTTGATAATAGACGTCGATTTCCTCTAAGGGTCCCTCCACCTTGCCGCCCGCCTGTATGGCCCTGTTGGCTATTAGTTCAAGCTGGCTGCAGGGCACCCTCAGCTTGACCTCCACCTCTACATGATCCAAGTAAATCGCCTCAGACGGACATTATCATCTTCTTGAGCCTGTCGCCCATCTGCTCATACCTCATGACGTCCTCACGGCTGAGGCTCGGCTTGACCCTCTTGAGCGCCTGCTCGAAGTGCTTCCACTCAACAGGGCCTGGCTCCAGCTTCTCCCTCAGCTTTGCAAAGACTGCCTCCCTTACGACGGCCGCTATGTCTGCTCCAGTGTAGCCCTCTGTCAGGTCGGCGAGCCTGTCTATGTCGACGTCGTTGGCAAGCGGCACCTTTCTGAGGTGCACCTTGAATATCTGCTTGCGGGACTCCCTGTCAGGCGGCGGCACGTAGATCACGCGGTCAAACCTCCCTGGCCTGAGGAGCGCGGGGTCCAGTATGTCGGGCCTGTTTGTTGCTGCCAGTATGACCACGTTAGAGAGCGGAACTATGCCGTCCATCTCTGTTAAGAGCTGGTTCACTATCCTGTCCGTGACCCCGCTGTCGAAGCTGTAGCCCCTCGCAGGCGCTATGGAATCTATCTCGTCAAAGAAAACCACGACAGGCGCCACCTCCCTCGCCCTCCTGAAGGTCTCCCTTATGGCCTTCTCGCTCTCGCCGACCCACTTGCTCAGCACCTCGGGCCCCCTTATGGCTATGAAGTTGGCCCCGCTCTCGGTGGCCACCGCCTTGGCAAGCATCGTCTTCCCGGTGCCCGGCGGGCCGAAGAGCAAGACCCCCTTGGGAGGCTCAATGCCCATCTTCTGGAACACGTCTGGGTGCTTAAGAGGCCACTCGACGACCTCCCTCAGCTCCTGTTTCACGTTGTCGAGGCCACCTATGTCGTCCCAGTGAACCTCTGGCACCTCCACGAAGACCTCACGTATGAGCGTTGGCCTGACCACCTTCATAGCCTCAAGGAAGTGCCTCCTGCTCACCTTGAGTGTCTCAAGGATCTCCTTCTTTATCTCCCCAGGCTTTGACAGGTCTACCTTGCCTGAGCTCATGAACTCCCTCACTGCAGCCATAGCGGCCTCCTTGGCCAACGCAGCTAAGTCGGCGCCGGTATAGCCCTTGGTGAGGTCTGCTATCTCTGCAAGATTTACATCGCTGTCAAGCGGCATGTTTCTCGTATGAACTTGAAGTATCTCAAGCCTTCCCTGCTTATCTGGCGGCCTGATCTCTATCTCCCTGTCAAACCTCCCAGGCCTCCTGAGGGCAGGGTCCAGGTCCTCGGGCCTGTTGGTGGCCCCTATTACTATCACCTTTCCTCTCTCCTGTATGCCGTCCATCAGCGTGAGGAGCTGGGCCACTACCCGCTTCTCAACCTCGCCTGTCACCTCCTCCCTCTTGGGCGCTATGGAATCTATCTCGTCAATGAAGATTATTGATGGCGCGTTCTCCTGCGCCTCCTTGAATACCTCCCTCAGCCTCTCCTCGCTCTCGCCGTAGAACTTGCTCATGATCTCGGGTCCATTTATTGCTATGAAGTAAGCGCCTATCTCATTAGCTAGCGCCTTAGCAAGTAACGTCTTGCCGGTGCCAGGCGGACCGTAAAGGAGTATTCCCTTGGGAGGCTCTATTCCGAGCCTCTGGAATATCTCAGGATGCTTCATGGGGAGCTCCACTATCTCCCTGATGCGCTGCTTCGCCTCCTCAAGGTCGCCTATGTCCTCCCATGTGACCCTAGTGCCCCTGCTCAACAATGGGTACTCTGAAGGCTTGACCGGCTCGTTCCTTATGATTATCTCCGTATCGTCAGTTACGTAAACTGGGTCTGAGGGGTTAGTGTTTACCACAGCCAACTGTATCTCGTCAGAGAGCGGCACCAGGTCACCCCTGATGAGGGGCTTACGTATGAGCTCATCCCTCAGATCCTCGGGCGACACGACCATGTTTATTGGAACGGCCCCGAAGAACGTCTGAACCGTGGCCTGGCCCACTGGGGCAAGCTCCACCCTGTGCGCCGGCTTAACGTTGTCAGCCCTCATGACCTCTACCTTGTCACCCACGCTAACCCCAAGGACTTGCCTCATGTGGCCGTCTATCCTTATTATGTCAGGGTTACTGTCGTCCCTGAGCGGCCACGCCACGCCGACCTCCTCTGCCTTAGAGCTCCTTATCAGCACGAAGTCTCCTGTCTCTATGCCGAGCCTCTCCATGGCCGAGTCGCTTATCCTCACGATCTTTCTTCCTGGCCTGTCGCTCCTGTAGGCTTCCTCCACAGTTAGCGTTACGCTCTGCGAGACCATTAATAAGCCCCTGATATATCGACTCCACAGGACTAATATGTATTCCTAACGAGGGCCTGAGAGACAATCGACCCCTCATAAGTTGCTTTAAAGAATCCCGTGATTAGCACCACGACTCTTATTTAAACGTGTAGGGCCTCGGCTTCCTTGACCTTCAAATCTTAAGCCTTATTAAACTCGATATGCAGGGTAGCAAGTGATGGTGTAAAATGTATACAGCTGACGCCAAAGTATTCTTCGAGCCAAAGAGCATAGCTATAGTAGGCGCCTCGCCGAGAGCTGACAACATGGGCCGAGTAATACTTTCTAACCTGAAGTCCAAATATAAGGGCGAGCTATTCGTAGTAAACCCTAAATATGATTATATTGAAGGCCTGAGGAGCTATCGCTCCCTTAACGAGATAGATAAAGATGTGGACCTGGTTGTAGTTGCAGTTAACGCTGCACTGACGCCTTCAGTGCTAGAGGACGCTGGCAAGAAGGGCGTCAGGGGGGCCATAATATTTAGCGGGGGCTTCGCCGAGACGGGCACCGAGGAGGGCATAAGGCTTCAGGAGGAGGTAGTCTCGATAGCCAAGAGGTACTCCATGAGAATCCTTGGGCCCAACTGCATAGGGGTCTATAACTCTGCAAACGGCGTTGACACCTTCTTCCTGCCAGAGGAGAGAATGAGGAGACCCAGGCCTGGACCCATAGCAATAATAAGTCAGAGCGGGGCTCTGCTGGCAACTCTCATGGACTGGGCAGCCGCTAACAACGTAGGTATATCTAAAGCCATAAACTTTGGCAACAAGGTAGATATTGACGAGATTGACAGCCTAAACTACCTTGCCGGCGCGTCTGACGTGAAGGTCATACTAATGTATCTGGAAGGGGTCACAAAAGGCAGGGAGCTGGTTGACGCTATTAGGAAGGTAACCTACGGCAGCAGGAAGCCAGTGCTCGTGCTCAAGGGGGGCAGGACTGCCGAAGGCTCCAGGGCCACGCTTAGCCACACGGCATCAATAGCGGGCTCCTACGACGTTTTCAAGGAGGCTATGAGCGAGGCTAACGCAATAGTCGTTGAGGACCTCCAGGAGATGTTCGACGCTGCGAAGGTCCTCAGCTCAGGCGCCCTGCCAAGGAGCCCCAGGGTGGCAGTTATAACCAACTCGGGGGGCCACGGCGTTATAGCCACCGATAACCTGGTATCCAGGGGACTGCAAGTACCTCAGCCATCGCAGGCCACGTTGGATGCGCTCAAGGGCCTCTTCCCTCAGCGGGTGTCGCTGCGCAACCCATTTGACCTGACGGGCGACGCGAGGCCTGAGCAGGTAGAACTTGTAGCAGAAACGCTCCTCTCCAATAACGACGCTGACGCCCTTCTGCTTGTGGCTCTCGTACAGCCGCCAACCATGGACCTTAACAAGACCTTTGACACCATAATAAACGTCAGGAAGCGTCACCCTGACCTGCCCCTAGCTGTAGTTACAATAGGCGCCAGCTATGGCGAGAAGCTGGCGGAGATGCTCGAGGCCGCGGGGATACCAACGTTCGAGTTCCCTGACCGCGCTGCCAGGGCCCTGTCCGACCTATGGAAGTGCAGGCTCTGCGTCGAGGCTGAAAGTAATAGTAATGACACTATGCCGACCGTTAATAGCAGCGCTGCCGAGCTGGTAAATAATATAATAGCCCGCGCCATCAAGGAGGGCCGTAACAAGCTGCTTGAAGATGAGTCGCTGGAGGTCCTGAGGGCCTATGGGATCCCTGTTGCCGATTATTGCACTGCCGTTGATGAGGATGATGTAAAGTCGTGCGCGCAGGGGCTTGGCTTTCCCCTTGTAATGAAAGTCATAAGCCCTGACATCATCCACAAGAGCGACGTGGGGGGCGTTGTGCTTAACATAAATAGCGTTGATGAGGCGACCTCTGCCTACATGTCAATACTTTCCAACGTTAGGCTTCGCGCGCCTCACGCCGATGTCAGGGGAGTTCTACTTCAGAAAATGGTCAGGGATGGATATGAGGTTATGGTAGGAGGTGCGCGCGACCCCCAGTTTGGTCCCATAGTTACCTTCGGCTTAGGAGGCCTCCTGGTGGAGCTCGTCTCTGACATTGCCATGAGGCTGGCTCCTGTTGGCCTGAAGCAAGCCTTACAGATGATCTCAACCACTAGGGCGTACACGCTGCTCAAGGGCTACAGAGGCATGCAGCGGGCCAACCTAGAAAGCGTGGCAGAGATAATCTCTAGGTTAAGTATCCTACTTTACAACCACTTACCTATAAAAGAGGTAGATATAAATCCCGTTCTGGCACGCATAGAACAAGCGACAGCTGTTGACGCACGCATAATAGTTGGAGGTGGATAAAAAGCTTGGAGGGAAGTGACCGCCTGGCTGCTGAGAAGGCCCAGAACGTTGACACAAACAGCAACGAGCCTAAGAACACTCAACCTCAAACTCCCCCTGAGGCTGCGCAGGCTCAGCAGACAGGAAGTCAACAAGAAGTCAGGAGGCCTAGGAGAGCTCCCGAGCCTCTGCCGCCAGAGGCCCTCCCTGAAGATATAAGGCAGTTGGTAACTACGGACACGTCTAACATGAAAGAGGAGGACCTTTACAAGCTTGTAGATGCGATAAGGGATAAGATTATTGAGGTCAAAAACAACAGAATGCAGCTCATTAATGAGGTTAAGGGGCTGCGTGACCAGAGGGTCAAGTTAATTGAGCAAAAGAAGGAGCTTGTGAGCCAACTGCTTAAGCTGAGGTCCGACCGTAAGGAAGTACTTGACCAGCTGGCCAAACTTAACCAGGACAGGAGTTCAACACTCAATGACCTTAAGGCTAAGATAGAGCAGCTTAGGGAGGCCAGACAGCTGCTTGATAAGGAGGGCAACGTAGCTAAGCTCAGCCTCAAGAGGGTCCAGAAGAGGATAGAGGAACTCGAGTGGAGGCAGCAGACCTCCGTCCTGCCTCCGCAGGAGGAAAGGAGACTTGTAGAGGAAATTGAAAGACTTGAGGAGCTTGCAGAGAGGATAAGGAAGGCGCGCCAGGAGGAGATCTCAATAATGGAGATAGAGGCTGAGGTTAAGGCGCTCAAGATGAAGCTTAATGACTTCAATACGAAGATAAATGAGCTCAGGCAGAAGGCGGGGAACCTCAAGGCCCAGATAGCATCATTAACGCCTAAGATTGACGAGCTTAACAAGCAGATAAACTCGCTCAAGCAGACCATCGATGAGAAGAGCAAGAACATAGATATCCTGTCCGGGGAGCTTGACGCGCTCTACAACAAGTACAGGGAGCTGATGGTGAAGTTAAAGGAGCTTAAGGTATCAAGGCAGCGCGGCATCGAGCTCAAAGCCCTTGAGGAGAGGCGCAAGGAGATAGAGGAGAAGGCCAAGAGAGGAGAGGCCCTAAGCCTTGATGAAATGAGGATACTGTATGGAGAGTTCGACCTAACGTAAGAGCTCGCTGACCCAGAGATTAAGGACTACCGTTAAGGCCCCACAGGACTTTTAATTAATTCGTGCTGCGCTTCAGGCACAAATGGGCCAAGCCTTTTACTATTTCTGCAACGTTGTAAGTCCTTATTAATTGGTTTTTGAACTCAGGTTACTCGCGTGAAAGGCTTGAGCGCACAGGCGGCTGCTGAGGAAATGTTGAAGCTTTACGATACGTGGCCTTCTCAGCTCCTCTCGTCATACAACAGCGCAGTTACGATTAAATCGCCTCAGGTGAGCCCCCGTGCGTTGTTGTTATGCGGCATGGGGGGCAGCGGGGTCACAGGGGACTACATCTGGGCACTTGCCGCAGCCAAGGCCCTAAGGTTCCCAGTCATAGTTCACAAGGCCGAGGGCGTTCCCTCTTGGGTAACGGCAGAGGACCTGGTTGTTGCAATAAGCTACAGCGGGAACACCTATGAGACCGTGAGCTGCGCAAGGGAAGCTAAGGCCAGAGGGGCCACAGTACTGTCTGTAACAAGCGGCGGCAAGCTGGCATCATGGGCTAAAGAGAACGGGCTCCCGCTCGCGCTTATAGAGCCGGGCTACTACCCAAGGACAGCGCTCGGAATGCTGGCTGGGGCTACTATAGGTATCATCAACTCCTCCGGAATTAAGATAGCCGCTGATAAGGAGGTTGAGGATGCAGCTGACGCCCTTAGGTCAACCTCAAGGGGTGAGGGCGAAACCATAGCGAGGGCCCTCGCCGGCAAGGACATATACATAGTCGCGGGGTGCGGCCTCTTTGACATAGTGGCCCACAGGTGGAGGCAGGAGTTCAGCGAGAACGCTAAGGCTATAACTAAGACTGAGTTCTACCCTGAGTCAGCCCATAATGATATGGTTGTGTGGCAGCTGCTGCACAACGTGAGGAAGGGCTTTGTGCTCATAGAGGGTGATGGCAGGGTATGCGCGGTCCTTGAAGACCTCCTAAGGCAGATCTATAACGACCAGAGGGACACTGTTGTTAGAGTGACGCCCAGAGGCAACGGAGTTTTGGCCCAGCTGCTCCAGGGCTCTCTGCTTGGAGGCTACACCTCAACCTATCTAGCTATGTTTAATGGCGTGGACCCGCGCGACACCTCAATAACGGGAAGGTATAAGGAGGCCCTCGAGAAGGCAGGACTTTCCTAACTAAGAATTTAGCAATGCATTTTAAGGTTCCGTAAGGTACCGGCAAGCGGAAGAGCGTTTAGGTGCAGTTAATGCAGGGCGAGCTGGTAGGCGCATATCAGCAGAAGGGCGTAGTGCAGGACTCCGTGCACGGCTTTATACCGATAAATGAAGCCGAATACTGGCTCCTTCAGACGGCGTTCATGAGGAGGCTTCACAACATAAAGCAGCTCGGCATGGCGTTCCTGGTGTTCCCATCGGCCCGCCACAGCAGGCTTGAGCACTCGCTGGGGGTCATGCATATAGCTTCACGTATGGCCCAGAGGATAGCCGGCTCGCTGTCGCGTAACGATAAGCTTTGCTCTGAAGTTCTCTACGATTGCGACTATGAACATCTTAACAACTTCGTGCAAACAGCTAGGTTCAGCGGTCTACTTCATGACGTAGGGCACCTGGCCTATAGCCACATGAGCGAGGAGGCCATAGAGTACATGGCCAAGTATATCGAAGATCAGCATTCGCAGGGACTATTCAAGGAGTTAACCGAGCTCTCAGGCAGTACACTTAAAGTACACGAAGCTTATGGAGTCTCCTTCCTCTCGAAGCTAAAGGGCCTCTCGTCCTCATTTGAAGGACCCTTGCTTGAGGTCTACCTGTCCGCCGTTGCAGAGCTCCTAAAGCCTGGAGGGCCTACTGTGAGGGAGCCCCTGGAGGAGCTCGGCATAAGGCCTGAGGCCTACGACATTATTCACGATATCATATCCAATGAAATAGCGGACGCTGACAGGCTCGACTATCTCCAGAGGGACGCACAGGCCACAGGGATAGTATATGGCAACATAGACCTGGACAGGCTGGTGGAGGGAATAGGCGTCTCGCTACTCGACGATGGAAGGCCGTCCCTATCGCTTGACATAAAGAGCCTTCAACCTCTCGAGGACGTCTTTGACGCAAGGTACAAGATGTACCGCTCGGTATATTATCACCATAAGGTCATAGCTATATCTAAATCAGTCTCCAGATTCATAAGGGAGCTACCCCAGTCACACATACAGCTGCCCGAGGCCTACGGCGGGAACCTAAGAGAAGCTATAAAGCCCAGCTCCCTGGCTAAAGCCATAGCTGATGACCTCTATTACTTTGACGACTCGGAGCTGGACGTTATAGCCAGAACGGCGGCGCACGGCGAGGAGAGGCTGATCAAGCGGTGGGCGCTGAGCCTCCTAGAGAGGCGCGACCTCCTTCCGCTTTCGTTAATAAAGAGGAGCGAAGAAGTAATGGTATTGGCCACGGAGATCCTAAGGAAGCGCGGTTTAGAGCCGTCGCCTTCTAATCTATCCCACTTACTAAACTACGTTAGTAACAGAGTTTCTGCCATTCAGGACGACCTTAGGAAGGCCATAGGTAACTCCAATATAATGGTAGACTGCTTTTCCAGTTCCATAATAAATTTGGACAGGCTACGGAGGGGCTCCAACATGTTCAACTGGAGCGAGTCTTCCTACCTAAGAGCTATCGTAGATCAGAGCTCCATCCCCGTGCTTCTGCTCTACGCATACTCCGACTACATGGATGACCATCTAAGCCTAATCAGGGCAAGAGCTAAAGACGTAAGGGAAACCGCCAAGAAGATCTTACAGGACGTGTTAAATGAAGGCGTTAAAGATATCAGATCTTAGGCTTAGTGACCCCTTTAACCTTGCCGAGGACCTCCCTTACGAGCTCCTCCCTAGGCCTAAGACCATGCTTCATGTCCTTTACTAGAGCGCTCAGCTCCTGCACATTACTGGAAAGCTCGGCCGCCACTCTCGAAACCCAAGAGTCCCCCGAGTCGGCCATTGATTTGAGCACAGTCACCAAGTTTGGCAAATCATCGGATCCCGCTATTCTCATCGCTGCCTCAATGACGGCCGCCGGGGCCTCCTTCGAGAGCTCCCAGTCAGTTCGACTCAACATAAGGGTTGCACCCTCTTACATTTACTACCTAACTTCCCCACAAGGTGTAGGCTGGCCTGTAATACCACTAGAGACCTCATGAACACGAAGGCTATGGTCAATTACAAGGGCTGAAATAGGCTTCATACAAGGCGCCTTTTAGGTTCCTCCTATTAAAGCCCTAGAAGCGCATTCCCTGGGGTGCTGGGGATGAGTAAGGAGCTCTACGAAGAGGCCTCAAAGTTCCTCGTAGGTGGCGTTGATAGCCCAGTGCGCGCCGCCGTCAGGCCCTACCCCTTTTTCGTCAAGGAGGGCGTTGGGCCCTACATAATTACCGAGGACAACGAGAAGCTTGTAGATTATGTTCTGGGATACGGGCCCCTCATACTTGGCCATGCAAATGAGGCCGTCAAGAGGAGAGTCATAGAGCAGATAGAGAGGGGCTGGCTTTATGGAACGCCAACTAGAGTTGAGCTTGAGCTGGCTAAGAAGGTCGTCAGCTATGTGATGCCTGGAGGCAAGGTAAGGTTTGTAAACTCTGGCACGGAGGCCACAATGACGGCCATAAGGCTTGCCAGGGGGTTCACTGGAAGGAACAAGATAATGAAGTTTGACGGCTGCTATCACGGCGCGCATGATTATGTTCTAGTTCAGGCCGGCAGCGCGGCCAGCGAGTATGGGGTGCCCAACAGCAGAGGGGTGCCCCCTCAGGTGGCAGCGCTTACTGTGGTGGCCAAGTATAACGACCTCGAGTCCGCGGATAGGGCCGCCAAGGCGGCGGGCGACGACCTGGCCGCTATCATAGTGGAGCCCGTAATAGGTAACATGGGCGTCATACCTCCAGATAGGGAGTTCCTCAGAGGTCTCAGGGAGATAGCTGACAGGTATGGCTCGTTGTTAATATTTGACGAAGTTATTACCGGGTTCAGGCTTTCCATGGGGGGCGCCCAGCAGTACTTTGGTGTCAAGGCTGACATAGTGACGCTAGGCAAGATCATAGGCGGCGGCTTCCCCATAGGCGCTGTAACTGCCAGGTCTGAAATTATGGACCTCCTGTCACCCAGAGGGCCGGTGTTCAACGCCGGCACCTTCAACGCTAACCCAGTAACTATGAGCGCAGGATTAGCAACAATAGAGACCATTGAGGCAACGGACGCCCTCTCAAAGGCCTCAAAGGCTGCAAAGGAGATCGCTGAGTATGCGGAAGCTGCCTTCAACGGCGCTGCTAGCGTTAACAGGGTAGAGAGCATGTTCCAACTGTTCTTCACGCAGCGCAGTGTTGTAAGCCCCGATGATGCCAGGGCAAGCGACCGCGAAAAGTACGCCAAGTTCCATGAACTTATGAGAAAATACGGGGTGTTTGTCCCTCCAAGCCAATTTGAGTCCCAGTTCACCAGCGCAGTTCACGATGATGAGGTCATTTTGACCACGGAGGAGGCCCTCAGGAAGGCAGCGAGTGAACTGAAATGATAAAGCTCAAGGTGGCCACTAGGGGCAGCAAGCTAAGCCTTGAACAGGTAGTCATAGCTATGAGGTTCCTTGAGCAGAGGCTCGGAGAACGAGTAGAATATGAGCCGGTGATAGTTAAGACCAGGGGCGACGTGATGCAGGATAGGCCCCTTTTTAGCATAGGCGTTAAGGGCGTCTTTGAGAAGGAGGTCAACAGGGCGGTTCTTAACGGTGAGGCCGACGTAGCGGTCCACAGCATGAAGGACCTGCCCTCGCAACTTGAGGAGGACCTAGAGATAGCAATGGTGCCTCCCCGGGAGGTCCCTAACGACTCCTTAGTAATAGGCGCAGGATCCCCTGAGGTCACCGGCGTGGAGGACGTGCCCTCAGGCCTCAGCGTCGGCACATCAAGCGTGAGGAGAATAGCGTTTCTGAGACATTATAACAGAAACGTCATTACGAAGGTCGTGAGGGGCAACGTAGATACACGGATAGCTAAACTTAACAGGGGGGAAGTTAACTACTTACTAATGGCCGAGGCAGGCCTGAGGAGGCTCAACATACCCCAGAAAAGGGTTATGCTGCCCCTCGACAAGTTCCCGCCCGAGCCAGGCCAGGGGATAATAGCGGTCGTGGCCCCTTCCTCATCACCGCTTTTCGATCTTTTACGCAGGGCCTCGGACGAGGTGACCTACGCCATGGCTATGGCCGAGAGGAAATTCGTGGAGCTCATAGGTGCTGGGTGCCACACGCCCATAGGAGCCGTCTCCATACTGGAAGGCGGCAGGCTAGCGATGATAGCGGCCGCGGCCTCGCCTGACGGCGAAGTTATGAACTTTGCCCGGGCCTCCGGCAGCCTAGGGGAACCTGAAAGGATAGCCAGGGAGCTGGTCGAGAACCTGAAGGTGCCATGACTTGCGTGGTAAGGTTGTGATAGTGGGGGCCGGCCCGGGCGACCCAACCCTGATCACTGTTAAGGCCCTTGAGACCATCAAGGCTGCTGACGTGATAGTGTATGACAGGCTAATTCCGACCGAGCTCCTGAGTCATGCAAAACCTGGGGCAATCAAGATCTATGTTGGCAAGGAACCTCAGAGACATGAAATGAGCCAGGAGGAGATAAACGAGCTCCTAATGAGGCTGGCCAGGGAGGATAAACTTGTAGTGAGACTGAAGGGAGGGGACCCCTACACTTTTGGGAGGGGCGAGGAGGAGTGCGAGTTCTTACTCTCAAATAATGTGGAGTGCGAGGTGGTGCCAGGGATACCAAGCTTTGTAGGAGCTTCAGCGTATGCAGGCATTCCTCTGGCCGGCAGGAGCTTTGCCTCGTCGTTTGCAGTGATAACTGGCCACCTGGCCGAAGGCAAGGACATGAAGGAGTACCTGGGGAGGGTAAGAAGCCTAGCGCAGGCCGCAGACATGCTAGTAATACTTATGGGAGTTAAGAACCTTGACCTAATACTCAGCGAAATCGCTAAGGTGAGAGGCTGGGACGAACCAGCAGCTGCCGTGATGTGGGCCACCACAGAGAGACAGCTAACCGTTGCCGGCACTATGTCCTCATTGCTGGACGCCTGGAGAAGGGGAGTAATAATTAATCCGGCGGTCATATATGTTGGCAGGGGCGTCAACAAGAGGGTAAAACTTTGGAGAAGAGGTGCAGAGTACTCTACTTGGGGCCAGAGCTCCCAACAGCGCTGAGCGGCTTCAGCTGCATCAAGTGGATAAAGTCTGTTGAGATATTGCCTCTTCCCGAGGCCCTGAGGGCTGCAGCTGAATATGTAGTCAGAGGTGATTATGATTGTGTTGCCTTCCTGAGCCCAAGGTCCCCGAGGTTTCTAAGGCAATTTATGAGCTCCTGGCCGCCTAATGTCAGGGCGTTCGCAGTTGGCGCTTCCACGGCGGCGTCCGTCAGGGAAGCTTTTGGCATAGATGCCCCGTACCCTGAGACCTACAGCAGCGGCGGACTTGCTGAGCTCATTAAGTTGTCCCACTGCAGGAGGGTCCTGAGCCTAAGGTCCGAGGCCGGGGACCACGAGCTTGAGGAAAAGCTTAGGGAGGCGGGGATTGAGGTAAACAGGGTTGATGTATATCGTGAGGTTCCAGCAGACATAGACATAAATGAGCTGGCCTCTCGCTTTGACCTAATAATAGTGTCCTCTGCCGAGATAGCCAGAATTTCATGTAATCATGTAAGACCTTACCTGGGCGATGCCATAGTTATAGCGATGGGACCTAAGGCGGCCTCGGCTGTTAGCTCCATGTGCCCTGAGGCCAGGCTTCTTGTCCCGTCCCGGTATACGTTTAATGCCATTGGAGAGCTACTGAAAGCGCTCGGGTGCAGGTGAACCTTGGCGCTAGTGTTTCATAAGCTGGTCTCTGTAAACGAGGCCCTCAAGCTGCTCGAAGAGAAACTAGGAGGCATAAGACCTCTTGGAGTTATTGAGGTTCCCCTGCTAGAGTCGCTCAACAAGGTTTTAGCTGAGGATATACGGGCCCCCATAGACTACCCGCCCTTTGACCGCTCTATGGTGGACGGCTACGCTATAAGGAGCTTCGATGTGGCCGGCGCGAGCGACGTGACGCCTGTTCAGCTTAAAATAGTAGGCAAGGCGTCCATAGGCTCTGTTCCAGAGAGCCATGTAGGTCCTGGCGAGGCTGTTGAGATAGCGACAGGGGCCATGATACCTAGAGGAGCGGACTCCGTTGTTATGGAGGAGTACGTAGTTAGAAAGGGTGACACGCTAACAGTCTACAGGCCAACGGCCCCTGGCGAGAACATAAACCAGGCCGGGTCGGACATCTCGGCTGGTGACTATGTCCTCAGAGCTGGCACCTTAATAACTTCAAGGGAGATAGCGGTCCTGGCGGGCCTAGGGATAAGCAGAGTCAAAGTGTATAGGCCCCCTAAGGTCACCGTGTTCTCAACTGGCGTGGAGCTAGTTCCGCCCGGGGAGCTGTTGGCCACGGCCAAACTTTATGACGTGGATGGATACGTTATAACTTCCATGCTTAACGAGCTGGGAGCGGAGGCCACGTTCAAAGGCATACTGCCAGACAGCTATGACGCGATGAAGTCCGCCATAGCTGACGCCCTTGAAAAGTCTGACATTGTTATCACGACGGGGAGCACCTCAGCAGGCTACGGCGACATGATATATAAGGTGTTTAGGGACCTAGGCGCGGAGCTGATAGTACATGGCCTTAAGGCCAGGCCGGGGAAGCCCACAGCTATAGCTGTGAAGGACCGTAAGATACTCTTTGGCCTTCCTGGGTTCCCACTGTCAGCCATGATGAACATGTATACCATAGTCGCCCCTGTTATAATGATTATGAGGGGCCTAGAGCCTAACGTTGAGCTGCCTAAGGTTAAGGCCAGGTTACCTTTCAGGTTCCCAGCCGGGAGGGGCTTCATGGAGCTGATACCTGTCCAGCTGGTGCAAAACGTCGACGGCAGCCTCTCCGCTTACCCGCTGATGACAGGCTCTGGATCAGTCGCAGGTATAGGCCTCTCCGACGGCTTCATCGCAGCAGAGGAGAACAGGGAGTACTTCGATGAAAATGAGGAGGTAACAGTCAATCTGTTCTCGCCCAGCCTCAGGATACCTGAGCTTAACATAATAGGCAGCAACTGCCCTGGCATTGAGGTAGTTCTTAGGGTTGCCGGCCTGACAAAGAGCTCCAGAGTAATAAGCGTTGGCTCCATGGGTGGGTGGATAGCGATCAAGAGAGGGGATGCAGACATAGCCGGAACCCACATACTTGATGAGAACACCATGCAGTATAACGTGCACATGCCTAAGATAATGGGCCTCGAGAACGAAGTTTACATATACAGAGGTTATGCCAGGAGGATAGGTCTCCTGGTGAAGAAGGGTAACCCAAAGAACATCAAGGGCTTTGAGGACCTCCTGAGGCCTGACGTAGTCATAGTGAACAGGAACAAGGGCTCAGGCACGAGGGTACTTCTTGACATGAAGCTCAGGCCTCTGCTCAAGGGCGAGAGGCCAGAGAAGGCGATAAATGGGTAACCTACGAGGTCAAGACCCACACGGCCGTCGCAACAGCTATAGTACAGGGAAGGGCTGACGTAGGCCTCTCACTTGAGGCCGTGGCGAGAATGTTTAACCTTGACTTCATACCTGTGGGTGAGGAGATATATGACTTCGTGGTAAGGAAAGACAGAATTAATAAGCCAAGCGTGAGGGCGTTTCTAGAGACCCTAAAGAGTCCTGAGTTCTCAGAGGCCTTGAGTAGGGCGCTTCCAGGATATAGGACCCTACCAGAAAGCGGCAAAGCCATTTATCCTTAATAGGGCGGTGCGGGGGGTGGGCTTCGAACCCACGCAGGCCTACGCCAACGGGTCTTAGGCCCGTCCCCTTTGGCCAGGCTCGGGCACCCCCGCACCAGGCTTACAAAATATTTTGGCTCCCTTTAAATTATTCGCCTAGAAGGTCCCTCGCCCTAGCTAAGGAGTTGACTATATCTTCTGCAAAGGCAATTGCCCAGCCAAGCTTCTCCTGAGGGCCTGGCATTAACGCTAAGCCACAGTTACAATCACCAATGTAATACCTTATCTCATCGAGGAACCCCTTATGGCCAAGCCTCCTGCAGAGCCCCTCACAGCTCTCAAATGAGATAGCTAAACCGTCTACTGAGTTTAGCCTGACCACTATACCGACACATAACTGCCCACGGCATTTGCTCACTAGAACTCTGGCCTCACGCTTCAAGAGAGGTCCTCTACGCCCAGGGACTTCGCCTGCTCGATGAACTCCTTCCTAAAGGCTTCGTTCATATCCTTTATCCTGTTTAATGCCTCCCTCAAAACCTCCTTTATGTCATAACCGTCCTCTAACCTTACGTAGACCTTGATTCTCCTGAACAGGGGGTGCTCCAACTCGTAGTACGCATCTACTACCCCCTTAACTCCAGCCAAAGTAGAGGAGAGCAAGTTGCCCAAAGTATGATCTTCGTTTTCTATCTCTATTACGTAGCTGTTGCCCGATCTGTAGATCTTAAGGTCATCCGTCAACTCCTAACGACCCCCTTATCAGGTCAGCCGCTTCCCTCCACTCAGTTACCGAGAGTATTTTATTATTTCTATCCCTGGCCAGGACGCCCTTTGATAAACCTACAGAAATAACCCTTTCCACATCTGTTGAGGCCCCAGAAAGGGCTAGCACGGCCATCACAGCTTTCCTGGCGGACTCGCTGAGATTGAGGCCGCTTACCAGTTTCAGCGCATCAGAAAGTTTCTGAGCCACCTGTCTTATGACACTTACCTGTGCATTGCTTCTGAGCACCGGAGGTTCCCACTCAGTGTCAAACCCCATCTTCTTTAGTGTAAAGGAAAGCACATCCATGGGCCCCTTATACCCCATATCTCTAATTCTGTCTTCCGTGATTACAGACCTAAAGCTCCTAGATGTTTGATCCCTTAATATATCGTGAACCGTCCTCTTAATATCCTTGGAGGCCCTTACGGAGCCCTGTATTTCAATTACAAGTCTATTGTTCCTGATCTCGGTTGAAATTATGCTGGCCGACGCCTTCTCGCTTATCTTCTCCAGTAAGGCCTCAATATCAGCGGTGTTACGCGGCAACTTAATTATGATCCTCTGCCCGGAGGCCACTACTGGAACCTCCTGAGAATTAACCGCCTTATGTCAAGCCTTATTAGCTTTGAGCCGGCGAAGGTTGAGAGCTTCCTATTCTCCACGTTTCCGCAGGCCGGGCACTTGAGGCTACCACCTTCTAAGGTTAGAACTTCGCCACACCTTGAACATAGGGCATAAATTACGCCGAGCTGGGGGCCTTTTAAGCTAAGTAGGTAGGGACTTATAGTGCTCATTACTCTCGCCAATATGATGTCATTAGGCCTTACAAAGTTCATAACATCATCTACCCTGTCAGCGCCTACGCTGTCTGGAGTTATAACACCGTCTAGAACGCCAGAATACTCTATGAAGCGGCCTGGCCTAGGTTCAAGTGCAACCTCGCCGTAGATATCAACGAAGGCCAGGTTCTCCCTTACCTGTGTCACCAAGCCAAGGACTGTGGCCCCTTTCTTTGGGCTCTTGAGCCTCCTTGCAGGTATGACCTCGGCTACCTTGTTAATGTTATCAAGCTTAAGCTTTCCTACTGATGCCACTCTGAGAACGCCTGTGTCGTAATCAACGTACACATTCTGGCCCTCGGAGTACTCCTCTTCAACGGCAACCACGTCGCCTGGGACCACGTAGCTAACTCCTTGAGAGCTCAACCAGGTCCACCTTTATTCTCCTTATTCTGCTTCTGTGGTGCGGCATAGCCGCAGGTATAGGGAACTCGTGAGTACCTAAAAAGTTGAATGAGTACCCTCTAGCCTTAGCTAACCTGGCGTGAAACTCGAGGTTTCCTGATTTCACGAGGGCCACTATCTCCCTAGCATTAAGGCTCATGGCATACTCAAGGAATTCCCTGTCGGCCCCCTTTCTCCATACCCCGAAGGGTGGGTTCATTATCACGATGTCTATAAGGCCCTGCCTGAGGGGGCCGGAGCGCTCCGTTATCCATGCAGATATGAAAGCCAACCCTTCGCTGACACCTAATTTCTCTGCCGAAAGCTTACAGATGCTGCCGAACCTATAATCGTAGTCAACGGCTATGGCCCTTCTCGCCCCTAAAAGAAGGGATGCTATAGCTATCCTGCAAGTGCCTGAGCCAAGATCAGCCACCGTAGCGCCATCAATAAGACCCCTAAACAGGGGGACCTTTAACATAGCGAGCACTAGCTCTGCAGGCGTTGTATACTGCTCCAATTTGACCGAGGGGAACTCTATTTTTGGCACATACTTCTCAAGCACTACCTTAAGTCTGCTTAGCTGCGCTGGCAGCCAGCGCCCTTGTTCCTTAAATACGACTCGAAGTTAAGAATACATGCGTTCCCGCTTCTAAATCAGGGCTAAGTCTAATGGGGTCTAGTTATCGTGCTCTAACGGTTAGGCCTCTTATCACCATGGAAACCTGTAAGGACTCAGCTTCCCCTCTATTGCCATAAAGGCTTCACCTGGGGTCAGCACAGGTTTAGGGTACTCGTTAAAGTCATCTATTGGAAGCCTGGGGCAACTAGTTATAACAAAGGCCTGATACCAGTCGCTGTCGAAGTTCGCAAGGATTTGAGGAGTTAGCATACCAACATAAAGCTCCTTATAATGCAGACCGCGCCTGGATAGCATGGCCTCCAACGCTGAGACCACCCAAGGTCTATGCTGGCCTGTCTTAGTACCCACTATTATCCCCCACCTGCTCGAATTCATCGCCATGGACACTTTGAAAAGCCTCGAGGCGTAAAGTTTTTCCCCAGCCCCAGTCATATCATAAGCCTTGTCCTTATACACGTCCAACTGCATCACAGGCCTAAAGGTTGCCAAGTAAAGGCCTAAAGCGTGAAACTCGCCCCCACTTATGATTACATAACCCTCCACTCCTCTTGGGACAAAGCTGTAGTCACAACCTATAACTTGGCCCTCTTCGTAGTAGCTGGCTGGGCCACGAAATGTAACAACCTCAAGACCCCTTTCTCTGAGGTAGTTCACGGCAAATTTGTAAGCGTACAGATACTGGGTTGTAGTAGCAACCGCTATCCTTCTAAGTGACCTAGCCCTCAATAAACTTAGCAGGGACTCCATGGCCTGCTCGCTCGGGAGCCCTACATACCTTGCAGCTATGAAGAACACTCTAACTCTGCCCTTAGGGTTCACATTAACCCTATCGCCTAGATAATCAGGATATGGCGTGTGGCCCACGTGAAGTATTGCGTCCACATAGCCCAGCGATGAGACCTCTCCATAATGTAGATCACAGGCGCCGAAAACGCTGTCCCCCTGTATGAGGATCCTGGCCTTTATAGCATCGGAGAGGCAGTCAGCTATTTCTCTGGAGTACTGCTTTAAACCGTCAGGCAGCTGAAGCATGGCGGTGGCACCAGCTAGCCCTTTATCTAGGTCGTCAGGCAGCTCTAACACGTATGGTATCTCTCGGCACTTCAGCTTCACTGTTTTCACGCTACACGTCGCTGCTGCAGAGGGAAGTTTAATTTGAAGGTAAATGTCTCCAAAGCTTCATAAAGGCCTTGTCACTCCTCAGAAGAGCTCTCAGAAGTAACGTGGGCCCTCTGGGGAGGCTCCCTCCTCTTATCGAGGCTCTTCATCGCATGAGCTAGTATGTGAGCTACTAGGTCTTCTGGCGATGTTACTCTGGTCCTCCTGCAGATGGGGCACACCAGGAGGCCTGAGCTGGTATCTATAAATGCCCTGAACCTGGAGCCCGAAAACTCTACCGTGACCTCCTTCAAGTTACCCTGCTCCATGTCAGGTCCCAGACCAGTTTGCACCAATGGACTTTTTAGCGCTCCTAGCCTTAAATAACTGGGCCGATGATTAGGCTGACCTGCACTGACTGCTCGGTATGAGGAGCACCGATCTCACTGAGGCCTTCTAATTTCCTCGGAGCTTTCCGTAGTCCTCTCTACAATGGCAGGGCTCTCCACGCTGCTTATCTTTTGAGCTATCTCCATGAGTAGTTTAGATGCCTCGCTAAGGGCCTTTAGACCGTCGCCAGTTATCTTATACATGCCGTCTGGAGTCTTCTCTATCAAACCATCCCTCTCTAACTTGTAGACGACCGTGTAGAGAGTTACCGTGGGTGGGTTAAATGAAAACTTCTCTCTTATTATCTTCTTTAGCTGGTATGGATACGTGGGGCTCTCCTTTAAGGTTGCCAACACGTATATCCAAAGAGTTCTAACGGTTATGTTTACCAGAAGCCTGTTTATTGCCTTATTGAAACCGTCATTCGTCTTCTCCCTTTCCATGCTTACCACGCTTTACTTGTTTCCCTGAGAAGTTAAAATAAGCAAACTACTTAAATAGCCTTCCGTACGCCAGAGAACATTGGTGCGGGGGTGCCCGAGCCTGGTCAAAGGGGTCGGGCTGAGGGCCCGATGGCGTAGGCCTGCGTGGGTTCGAAGCCCACCCCCCGCACCACGGGTATACTAATTGTTACTTTCCTTACTATTAATTGTGTTTCCAAGAATTTACCAAAAACTGATCATATGATGAATCGAGATAAATAGAACCTCATTTTTGTGTCGATCCCTGGGTCCTGCGCTTTAGCTCACTCATCAGAGCTTCAGCCTTTTCTGCTATCTGTGAATCCCTCTTTTCGTACTCATAATAACCTATGAGCTCATAGAACTCCTGCCTTGTCATTAGTTTGTCTAGTATGTACTTCTGCGTGCCCTTCTCCTTAAGTTCTAACAGGACGTCTTTCATGGCCTTCATGGCTGCCCTAAATGTGGTCACTGGGAAAATTACGAACTTATAGCCTGCCTCCTCGAACTCCTTAGCTGTTATATAGGGGGTCTTACCAAACTCTGTCATGTTAGCCAAAAGCGGCGCTTTCACCTTACGTGAGAACTCCTTAAACTCCTCTAGATTATGGAGGGCCTCTGGGAATATAACGTCCGCCCCGGCCTCCACATACATCTGAGCTCTCTCTATGGCAGCGTCCAGGCCCTCCACTTCGCGCGCATCGGTCCTGGCAACTATAACCATGTCATTACGTCTGGCCTCGACGGCGCTCATTATCTTCTTAACCATCTCGTCAGCCGGAACTACATGTTTACCAGAGAGGTGACCGCACTTTTTAGGAAGCACCTGGTCCTCTATCTGAACAGCAGCCGCCCCTGCCTCCTCGAGCTCTTTAACGGTCCTGTAGACATTTATCGCCTCACCGAAGCCCGTGTCTGTGTCAACTATCATAGGCAGGTCAACCACTTCCATTATTCTTCTCGTGGCGTCAAGGACCTCAGAGAAGGTTATTATGCTGAGGTCGGGCATCGCAAGGCTTCCAGTTAGTGCGGCGCCTGATAAGTAAATTGCCTTGAAGCCAACGCTCTCTGCCAGGAGGGCTGATGCTGGATCAAAGACCCCTGGAACTATAATTATGCCGCTGCCCTTCATGAGCTCCCTTAGCCTGACCGCTGGATGAACATCGCCTTTTCTCCTGTAAAGGTATGCCAACTTCCCAGCCCGTCAGCTATGTGCTTGTGAAATTAATTAGATTTCACGTAATCCTTGCATGTGCAGCTGAGGGCGCAACGCCCTGAAATAACGGCTTTAAGCCTCAAGTTCAGAGATACTGCGCAGGTGAACCACATGGGAGGAAGGCAGAGGACGACCCTCTTCATGACTAAAGAGCAGAGGGGCTCGGAAAGGAAAGGCGGTAAGAGCAAGGAGGAAGGCAGTTCAGCTTGATAAGTCCCCCGTGGCCATCGCCTAGAAGGCAGCACAAGCTCATAGTTTTGTTGCCTGCTAGCGTGCTTAGCGTTGAACAGGACCTAAGGGACAAAACTTACAAGGCCGGGCTAATATCTAGGGCCCTGGCCATATTCAGGGTTGACGAGGTCAGAATATTCCTGGATGAGGACTCAACACATGATGATCAGGAGACGCTCTCAGAGCTACTTAATTATCAGGTGGTTCCGCCGCATCTTAAGAAGCGAGTTGTTGGCTTAAGCGAAAAGCTTAAGTACGCTGGCATTATGCCGCCGTTAAACCTCCCCAACCATTTACCTCCAAGAGACCTCAATGAGGGGGACCTTATAGACGTCTTAATAATTACAAGGAAGGGCTCTCAGTGCAGCGTCTACATGGGAGAGGCTGGCGAGGGCCTGTTAAAGCCCTGCCACTTCGATGTCAACGACATAGTCACTGCGCGCGTTATAAGGAGGTCTGGGAGGCAGTTTGAACTAGAGCCCTCCTCATGGGGCAATATATACACTGGGTACAAGGTCTTACGCTCTGGTAAGCTCCTAACGGAACTTCAAGAGCTTAAGGAACAGGGAGTGGCTCTGGTCGGCACTAGCAAGTATGGATCTACCGACTACTGGCTCCTCAGAGGGCTCCTAGGAAGACCCATAGCCTTGGTATTAGGTGGCCCGAAGAGCGGCCTACTTCAGTACACCTCACGTAAGGCCTTTGACCTGTTGATTAACGCTGCGCCCTTACAGGGCACCGAGACCTTAAGGAGCGAGGAGGCCCTCCTGGCATCCTTAACGCTGCTTAACACATTCCTTACCGACTGAGAGCGCTCGGGCTAGCAGCGTTTATAATCTCAAAGGCGCTCCCTTGGATTAGGGATGATCTGGAACTCGGGAACAGACCCCTAACGGGGGATGGTGAGTGCATGGCTTCTGACCGCCCTGCTCAGCTCAAAGGCAAGGTAGCCCTTGTCACTGGAGGCGATAGGGGCATAGGAAAGGCCATAGCTATTAGGCTGGCCTCCATGGGCGCCAGCGTGGCTATAACTTACAGGAAGGCCGCCGATGAAGCTGAGAAGACGCTGGAAGAGATTAGGCAGATGGGCGTTCCCTCCATTGCAATAAGGATGAACCTGGGCTCTCCGGATGACATAAAATCTGCTGTGGAGCAGGCGAGAAGGGAGCTTGGCGGCATAGACATCCTGGTTAATAACGCAGGCGTAGGGTATGCCTCTGAATTCCTTGACATGAACCCCGAGTCATGGCATGCACAGATAAACTACGACTTAACAGGCCCATACCTTATAACTAGGGAGGTCCTGAAAGATATGATATCTAAGGAATGGGGGAGGGTCGTCTTCATATCAAGCGTGGCCGGCATTTATGGCCTGGACTTTTTAACAGCCTACTCGGCTGCCAAGGCAGGGCTCATAGGGTTAGCCAAGTCCCTCGCAATAGAGCTCATAAAGTATAACATAACTGTCAACGTAGTCGCTCCAGGCTTTGTGAACACTAGGCTGGGACTTAGTTACTTCGAGTGGCTGGACAAGAAAACCGGGAGGGCCGGAAGCCTAGACAGATACCTGAGCAGGATACCCCCTCACAGGCTGGTGACTCCTGAAGAAGTGGCCTCCGTAGTGGCCTTCTTAGCAAGCCCTGAGGCCAGCGGGGTCACGGGCCAAGTTATAGTAGTTGACGCAGGGGCGTCCCTCGGCGTTGGGATGACTTAGGCCGCAGGCTCCTTGCCGCCGCTCTGGCGGCCCAGGGGCATCCTATGTATATAGCCGCACACCAGGCACCTTCTTACTACATACTTTTGCCTTCCCTGCGACCTTACTCTCACTGAGAGGGTCACGCCCGGTATGAGCGACACCTTACACCTCTTGCAGTAGGTCCTCTTTATCTCAGGCGGCAGCCTAACCCTTGTCATCTGGGATATCCTAATTATGAGCTCATTAACTCTCGACGATAGATCGAAGTCACCTTCTTGGGCGGCGCTAAAGGAGAACTGAGACAGCCTCATAATATCCTCTAACACCAGCTCAGCCCTATTAGGCCTCGCCCTCCGGCTGTGGCTTCTCTTCAATTTTCTTCAACTGCCTCTTGTACATCTCCAATAGCTCTTGCTCGGTCGTGGCGTCCTCTGGACCTTTGTCGTCCCTCCACCTTATAAACCTTGGGAACCTTATTGAGATGCCAGCTCCTTTCCTCACGGCGTCCATACAGCACGTGTGAGCTGGGGAGAGGGTGAGCTCAGCGCCTATTACCTCTGCAACCTTAACCGGCTCGAACCAGACGTCAGCGTCAAGGTTTGACACTACCCTGGGATGCCTGTGGTCTATTATATATGGCTTGAACAGGTCGTACATGTTATTTATATCCTCATCGGTAAAGCCGCTTCCTACCTTGCACACTGTCTTAAAGACGTCATTGTTAGGATCATAAGCGGCTAACAGCAGCGTGCCAAGCTTGCCGCCGCGCTTGCCCTTACCATAGAAGGCTCCAACAGCGACTAGGTCCACAGTGTCCGACATCTCGCTCCTGTAGTCGCGCTTCAGCTTAACCCAAAGCCAGCCTCTCACGCCCGCCCTGTAGACGCTCTCATCATGTATAGCCTTTATCATAACTCCCTCAGCGCCGTCAGCTATTGCCTGAAGGAAGAAGTTCATTATCTCGTCAGGGTCGGAGCTCGCTATGTAATTGCTCATGACAACCCGGTCGTTCGGTTCAAGTATTGACTCGAGGACCTTCCTCCTGTAGGGCAGGGGCCTGGTAGTTAGATCCTCATCGTCCTTCATTATTATGTCAAAGAGGAACAACCTAGTCGGTATTTCTTTCATCATCTTCTCTATATCATACTTTCTTCTCCTCTGCATCAGCTCCTGGAATGGCCTGAGCTCACCCGTGTCTGGATCTATGGCTACTATCTCTCCTTCAACTATCGCCTTCTTGGCCTTGATGGCCTCCCTCACGCCATCAGCTATATCAGGGTACATAGGAGTTATGTCCTCAAGCCTTCTGGAGAATATCTTTATCTTATCACCATCCTTATGTATCTGGCCCCTTTCACCATCGTATTTATACTCAACATAGGCCTTACCGCCTACCTTAGCCAGTATCTCCTTAACATCGTTAGCCCTCTCAGCCAACATAGGCCTTATAGGCGTGCCAACCTCTGGCTTGAGGCCCTTGAGGGCCTCAACGCCCTGCGTCGCCACTATCTTGGCTATTTCCCCCAGGTCAGCCCTTAGGTTGTACGCCCTTTCTATTAAGTCCCTCACGGCCGAGGAGCCTCCGTATGCCACTGCAAGGGCGTCCAGTATTGTCGCGTCACCTATGCCAAGCCTTAGCCTGCCCTCAACGAACCTGACTATATATCTTGCCTCTATCGGTTTGGCGTCCTTCAGGAGACCCGCCAGCGTCTTCAGTTTAAGGTCTCTGCTGCTCTCCCCCGTAGCGTAGGCTATTTTCATGAATGAGTCGAAGACTCTGCTGACGGTCAGCTGCGAGGAGCCGCCCCCCATAAAGGTCAGCAGGTTGCTCTTCAGGTGACCGCCGGTCTGGGCCAGCTGCTCGGCCACCTTCCCTGGGTCCCCAAGCTTGTCCACAAGCTTCTGGACGTCGCCCTCGCTCTTGCCATAAGCCAAAGCTATGGCCTGCACCAGGAGCTTATCGCCTACCCCTAGCTCGGGTATGCCCTTCCAGTCAGGGCCCAGTTTGCTCTGTATCATGTAAACGACCTTATCTATAACGTCAGCGGGAGTTCTCTTCAGCAGGCCTGCCAAGAGCTGGGTGAGCTGAATCCTTGAAGTTATGCCCTCCATTGAGCTGAACGTGTTAGCTATGTCCTCGAACATCATGTCTGAGGGCAACATTTATCCCAATATAGTATAAGCCGCTCGGAGTTAAAACGCAGAGAAGCGAGCACCTAAACGTGTCATGTAATAACTAAGGGAACGCCGGGGGTGGGATTTGAACCCACGCGCCCCTTGTGGAGCAACGGGTCTCAAGCCCGTCCCCTTGGGCCGCTCGGGCACCCCGGCGCCAGATAGCTTAATGAAGAAGGGGTTCTAAAAAGCTATTTGCATCCGGGCAGAGGCTCGCGACGCAAAATCGCGCACAGCTAATGAAATGGCTTATGGAGCTCCGAATGCCTTAACTCTAAAAAGGAACTTCATATATCACTACTTGAAAAGATAATAAATCATCTGCCGGACTTTATCTCTATGTAGACGTCACTCGGTACCTGTATCCTCATGAGCTTCTTTAAGACCCTCTCGTCAGCTTCTATGTCAATGAGTCTCTTGTGTATTCTCATCTCCCAGTGCTCCCAGTGCTTGCTGCCCTCGCCGTGTGGGAGCCTGAAGATAGGAACCTCTAGTCTCTTAGTAGGCAGCGGTATGGGTCCTCTCATGGGAACTCCTGTCTTCTGAGCTATGTCCTTTATTTGCGCCACTACTTGCTCTAGGCTCTTTGCATTAGTGCTCCATAGCCATATTCTGACGTTAAATGCCATTGTGAGGCACCGC
Source organism: Acidilobus saccharovorans 345-15 (assembly GCF_000144915.1). Lineage (NCBI taxonomy): Archaea > Thermoproteati > Thermoproteota > Thermoprotei > Acidilobales > Acidilobaceae > Acidilobus > Acidilobus saccharovorans. The sequence goes on along the minus strand of NC_014374.1, from coordinate 1,176,568 downwards.
TTGAGCCGTTAGCTTCACTTCTTAACCTCTATCTTGGCAGGCTTTATATCTGTAACTATTCCGATGCCTATGGTCCTACCCATATCTCTCATAGCGAAGCGGCCGAGCTGTGGGAATTCACCGAACTTCTCGATGACCAGCGGCTTTATTGGCTTGAACTTAACTATGGCGGTGTCACCAGCCTTTATGAACTGTGGGTTCTGCTCTATCGGGTTTCCAGTCCTTGGGTCTAGCTTAGCGACTATCTCGGTTATCCTGCAGGCCACCGAAGCCGTGTGGACGTGAATCACTGGAGTGTAGCCAACTGCTATAGCGCTTGGGTGCCAGACCACCACTACCCTTGCCGTGAACTCCTCAGCCACGGTGGGTGGGTTGTCAGTCTTGCCTATCACGTCACCTCTCTTGACCTGGTTCTTCTCAACGCCCCTCAGCGCAACTCCCACGTTGTCTCCAGGCTCCGCCTGCTGCAGGTCCTGGTAGTGCATCTGTATGCTCTTGACGTCGGCCACTACGCCCTCAGGCATCACTATTACCTTGTCTCCTGGCTTGAGCACGCCCGTCTCAACCCTGCCCGTCACTACGGTGCCTGCGCCGGGGATGCTTAGCACGCTCTGCACTGGCAGCCTCAGAGGCTTGTCAACGGGCTTTGGTGGAACCTTTAAGTTATCGAGGGCCTCCACGAGCGTTGGTCCCTTGTACCACGGCATGTTGGGGCTTCTCTCTATTAGGTTCTCGCCAGTCCACGCACTGACAGGCACGAACGGTATGGCGTCAACGTTGTAGCCAAGCCCCTTCAGGAACTTCTTCATGGTATTTACTATCTCCTCGTACCTCTGCTGGCTGTAGTTGACGTCAGGGGCATCCATCTTGTTTACGACTACTATCAGCTGTTCGATGCCCAAGGTCTTGGCCAGGAGGGCGTGCTCCCTGGTCTGGCCCTCTGCGCTCATTCCCGCCTCAAACTCTCCCTTTCTAGATGAGATCACCAGCAGCGCTGCGTCCGCCTGGCTGGCGCCGGTTATCATGTTCTTCACGAAGTCCCTGTGGCCTGGGGCGTCGATAATTGTGAAGTAGTACTTCTTAGTCTCGAACTTCATGAAGGAGAGGTCTATTGTTATACCCCTCTCCCTCTCCTCCTTCATCTTATCCAGCAGCCAGGCAAACTTGAACGACTCCTTTCCAGCGGCCTTGGCCTGCTCCTCAAGCTGCTGCATTATCTTGGGGTCTATGACCCCAAGCCTGTAAAGCAGGCTACCGGTGAGCGTGCTCTTACCGTGATCTATGTGCCCTATCACGACTAGGTTAAGGTGTGGCTTCTCGGGCACTATGGTTCACCTCTTCATTCCGCCTGCAATTAGTGAAGTGTGAGGGATTTAAAAATGCAGCTGAAGGTCTTGATGTGGAACGAAGGAGAGGAGTTTACCTTGAGCTGAGGGCTATCCTCTCTATCTCCTCCTTCTGCTTTATGGCGTAGCTTGAGGGGTCTCCCTTCGACGCAGCTATTATTTCAGCGGCTAGGCACTCCTCTATAGTCTTGGAGGACCCAAAGGCGCAAAGCCTGGCCCCCTCAGCCATGAACCTGAGGGCCAGGTCCACCCTCCTCTGGGCTGAGACGTCCACTGAGACCCTATAGACTATTCCACCGTACATTATCCTCGTGGTCTCCTCCCTCGGCGCGGCATTCTCTATAGCACGGACAAGCACCTGAATGGGGTTCTCCCCCGTCTCCAGGTTTATGATTTCAAAGGCAGCCTTAACTATGTTGTAGGCCAGAGCCTTCTTGCCGCCGTTCCTGCCCGGCTGCATCAGCCTGTTTATGAGCCTTTCTACTATGGGCACCTCAGCCTTGCCAAACCTCCTGTGCTCGTGCCTCCCTCCTGTGTGGGGGAGCACGACGGGCCTTAGGCTTATGTACTTTTTGAGGCTTGGATCCCTTACCTCAACTCCCTCCCAGCTCCACTTGCCGAAGAGCCTTATTGCACCTAGATTGCCCACCTCAGAGAGCTCTGGGAGCTTCACCTGCTCTGCCATGGCTGCACCCCTTACACCTTTACGGCTGTAGTTTTTAAGCGAACTTCAAGACTATAAATGCTTGTCAAGTCAGTGAAGATGGACTTAAGAGCCTTAGAGGCTAGTAGTGTAAGGGGCGCTTAAGCATTGCCAGAGGACGAGCTGCTAAAAGTCAAGTACGTCCAACCATTCTACAAGCTTCTGCGGGACGTCAACAGCGGAGCCGGGGCCTACGTGGTGGGACTCTCGTTGCTGCTTGAGAATGACGAGGAGTTTACGATGGTTAACATACCCATGGATGTAGCTGAAGCTATAAAGCTCATAAATGACAGTGACGTGCCGCCCAGGAGACAGAGTATATACACTTTCCTATCGTCCCACGAGGACTTTAAGGAGATGCTGAGAAAGACCTTAAAGAGAGTCGTAATAGATGAATTTGAGGTTGACACCGGAGTTTACACAGCAACAGTGGAATTCGAGGACGGAGGCATAAGCATAAGCGTTAAAATGATACCCAGCCATGCAGTATATCTAGCACTTATAAGTGATAAACCCATATTTGTTAGTAAAAAGCTTGTCGATATGGAAAAGTGGTGGAGCAGCGAGAGTGGTGAGGGCGAGGAAGGGGATCAGCCTTAGCTGTCTGCGCGTTAGCCCTTAGTGCGGCGCTCTCCTTCTATACGAGTGAAAACCGTAAACATAGGCTAATAAGAGCTCTAGCCAAGGGGACTAGGTTAACGCGTGAACTAAAGAGTGCCAGGCCACATTATATAAAAGGCCATGAACTTAGATGGCGACCATATAATTAACTTATATCATAGATAATCTTAGAACCATAAACCATAAGGCAGTTAAGAAGCGGCGACTGCTCATCTCTTAACCTTCTGCTTCTTACCTTTCCACAGAGCGTCCAGGGAAACTCCGTTAACAGCTATTACCTTATACTTCACTCCAGGTATGTCGCCCATAGCCCTGCCCTTAGGGCCTCCTATACCCTCAATTATAACTTCGTCATGCTCGTCTATATATAGTATGCCTCCGTCCTTAGGCACGAATGCCGTCACTACCTTCTTGTTCTTGACCAGCTGAACCCTAACGCACTTACGCAGCGCGGCGTTGGGCTGCCTTGAGGGTATACCTACCTTCTCAAGCACTATTCCTCTAGCCATGGGTGAGCCCTCGAGCGGATCATACTTTTCCTTGAGCTTCAGCATCCTTATCTTGAACTCGCTCTTGGCCCACTTGAACTTGAGCCTGCTCTTCCTGAGCTTGCGCGCCGCGAACAGCCCATTCGGCCCCTCTGGCATTCCGTTAATCCCCTCACTCTGCTCCAGGCATGAATTTAAAAACTTCCATCAGTTACCTGATGACCACCTTGTCCACATTAAAGAGCTTGGTCAGAATTATCCTTGCTCTCTTGACGTTTCTGCCGTCCCTTCCGATGGCCTTGCCTTTCTCGTCATCCTTAACCTTAACGTAAACAACCTTGCCATCGTTCTTATCAACTACGTCCACCTTAAGTACCGTTACACCGGGAAAGAGGTTTCTAACCATTGATTCGAGATCCGCAGAATACTCGACAACTTCAACGTTCTTGTTCAATATTCTAGACAAGGTCTTCACGTTTCTTCCATCCTTTCCTATGGCTTTCCCTATGTCATTCTTATCGACTAAATAGAATATCCTGTTGCCCTCGGCGTCCTCTATCGCCCTGTAAACCATGGCCCCTGTGATATCCTGAAAGAGCGATATGAAGCGCAGTTCCTCAAGTCCTATCCTGTCTCCCTTAGAGTTAGCGTCGGACTGCGCCACCCCAACCTCCCCTTACCTGCCTTTACCTGCCCTCTGAGAGAACGTCAAGGATCCTCGAGTCGCCAGGGTTTAGAACTGCTATTACTGAGACCTTGAATGGCTTTCCTATGAGTGAGCCCAGGTCCGCTGACGTTCCCTTGTAGACGTACAATGGAACACCATTTATATTGGCCAAGGACTCTATATTCTTTCTGACGTCTGGCGGAGCGTTATCAGCAACTATGATGCCTTTAGCCTGATTCTTAAGAAGCAGCTTCAGCGCCCTGCGAGCTCCTAAGCTTAGCTTCCCGCTCTTGGCCGCCGCCTTAAGTTCCCTCTCAAACAGCGCCTCTGACACCTAGGTCACCTCACTCCTGCCCTGTCTTACTTGGCTCTTCCTGCTGGCTTACCTTAGGTTGCAGAGATTTAAGAGCGTTGATGCCTACCGATAACATCACTATGCCGGTGCCAACCCTGGGAGGTAGCCCTGCCACTATGCTCTCCGTGACGCCGCTGAACTTCTCCTCCTCGCCTTTGACCGCCGCGTTATAAAGCTGGTTAACCGTCACTTCAAATGCTGCGCGAGCTATGACGCTGGGCTTCTCACCTACAACTCCCAACCTGCCTATCTGCCTTATCTTGCCTGTCCACGTCATTATGTCGGCCACTAGCATGACGTGCCTGATGTCAACGTCTAGGCCTGAGCTCTGCAGCACGTCCATTATTTCTTTTATTATAGAGTTCCTGGCGGCCTCAATGCCTAAAACATCCGCTATTTCGTATATGTTGTTAGTCTCCACTCTTGTGGCGTCCACTCCGTCCACCCTCATGACTTCGGCTAAGTTGCTGCCCTCGGCTATTATGACGTACTCATGCTTACCAGTCTTTTCATCTGTATGCTCCTGTATTATTGTCCTTTTGATGCCTTTTATCCCTCTCACGTAGCCCTTCTTTATCTTTGATACTATCTCAGAGTAACTACGAAGGTCATAAAGCGCGTCGTCAGGTAACACGCTCTCGCTGACATTAAGCACTACTGTATACTCATCTTCGCCCTTGCCCACGTCGCCCAGTTTAAGCCGCTCGAAGGCCTCCATTATCTCGTCTTCGGTGAGCCCCCTGTCGGTTACCATGTCTGGATCTAACTTAACTATGAAGGTCCTGTCGCCCAATGTGTAGCTTATTTCATCAACTATGTTGCCTATCGTGGTATACTCTATCTCCCTCGCTATCTTACGCGCCATCTCCAGGTTGTCAGCATACTTTTCTTCAAGGTAAATCTTCATCATAGGTGTCGAGGGCTCGTGCCTGGCGTCAACTATCTCTATGAGCCTTGGAAGTCCTAAGGTAACGTCGAACTCCATGAGGCCCGCATAGTGGAAGGTTCTCAGCGTCATCTGAGTTCCTGGCTCCCCTATGGACTGGGCTGTTACCACGCCGACAGCTTCACCTGGCTGAACCATTGACGAGATATAGGCTCTCACGGCATCCTCTATAACCTTAATCTTTTGTTCGGCGCTCAGCTCCTGGCTCTCGACCACTTTGCTGTAGAGCTCATCATATAAGCTTGGAGGCAGCAGCGACTTAGCAGCGTCAAGCTTTCTCTTAAGCGTCTCTCCAAGCTCCATCTCGGAGGCCTCCGCTTCCTTCTTGGTCTTCCTAGACCTCACCCTTCTCCCCTCGTCCGATGTTCTCTTGGCCACCTTCATGCACCCCCTTGCTTAACCTTTTCAATAAGCCTGTCCACATTTACTGCCTTGCCATGATAGGTCTTCTGTGGATCCACGCCGTCCTCGCCGTATCTGAACTGAATTATATTATCCTGCGAGTCCCTCACGGTGCCGTCATATGCAACGTGGAGGTCCTGCAGGGCGTTTATCAGCCTCCTCTGCATATAGCCGCTCTGTGAGGTCTTCAGCGCTGTGTCCACCAGGCCCTCCCTGCCGCCTGCCGCGTGGAAGAACACCTCGTGTGGTTTCAGCCCGTCCCTGAAGTTGCTAACAACGAAGCCCCTCGCCTCTGGCGAGAGGTCGCCTGGCCTGAAGTGCGGCAGCGTGCGGGTCCTGAAGCCCCTTACTATTCTTCTCCCTCTCACCGTCTGCTGGCCCAGCATAGCGGCCATCTGTGTTATGTTAATGTCACTTCCCCTGGCCCCTGTCCTGGCCATTATGAAGGCGTTGTTGAATGGGTTCATATAGCCTATAGCTGTCTTACCAGCGTCGTCCCTCAGCTTCTGGAGCCTCTGGATTATCTTGAGCTCCAGGCTCTCCTCGAGGGTCCTGCCAGGTATTATCTCAAGAGTTCCGTTCCTATACTGCTCTATTAACTTCATGACGTCCTCCTTAGCCTCCTCGGTCATCTTAGCTATCTTGTCTCTGGCCTCCTTAGGTATCTCTATGTCGCTTATCGATATGCTGAAGCCCCTGAGCTCCAGCATTCTTATGAACATCCTATACATGGTGTCAAGCAACTGCCTTGCGGCTGCGTTGCCATACTCCAACGCTATGTAGTGGAGCACGCTCTCCGGCTGCTCAGCACCTATGGTGTTCTTGTCGAACACGCCCTCCAGGAGCCTCCCTCTCCTTATCACTACATATGAGTCGAAGAAGCAGTCTTCTCCGTCACACTTGAGGTCCCCAGCGTTTATCTTCGCCCGGCCGCTGAAGTTGAAGTCGCTTGGCAGGAAGAGGCTGACCAGCTGCTTGCCAGTCCACAGAGGCCTTGGCTTAAGTATTGCTGGCTCCGGCAGCTCGCCGCTGTAACTCGCCGCTGCTAACAGCCTGCCCACGGCTTCTCTATCAAACAATGTAGTTTTAACGGTGAGCAGATACGCGCCGCTTATGTAGTCCTGCCTTCCGCCTATTATAGGCCCGCCGTATCTCGGGGTCAGTATGTGGTTCTCCACCAGCAGCAGGTTCAAGGCCTCCGCGCGGGCCTCCTCGAGCCTTGGCACGTGCAGGTTCATCTCGTCACCGTCAAAGTCGGCGTTGTAAGGCGCGCACACCAGTAGGTTGAGCCTAAACGTCCTACCGGGCATAACCCTTACCTTATGACCCATTATTGACATCCTGTGAAGGCTGGGCTGCCTGTTGAAGAGCACTATGTCGCCATCTATCAGGTGCCTTTCAACAATATCACCTACCTCGAGGCTCTCCGCTAACTGCCTCAGGTTGCGCTGGTACCTCAGGTCCAGCTTAACCCCCTCCCTCTTCTTGTACACTATGGTGGCGCCTGGCCACTGGTAGGGGCCGTTCAGGACGTACTTCCTGGCCTCCTCTATGTTGAACTTCGTAACTACCATAGGCACTGTCAGTATCTTTGCTACCTCTATTGGGACGCCTACCTCGTTAATACTTATCAGTGGGTCTGGAGATATCACAGTCCTTGAAGAGAAGTTAACCCTCTTGCCGTTTAAGTTGCCCCTCAGCCTGCCCTCCTTGCCCTTGAGCCTCTGTGCCAACGTCTTGAGCTGTTTTCTGCCCCTGTGCGAGAGCTGGTAGATGTTCGGCAGTTCGTTGTCTATATATGCCGCTATCACGTTCTGAAGCGCCTGCCAGGCCTCCTCTATCATCGACTCCGGAGCGCTGGATGAGATGAAGTTCTTGAGCCTCTCGTTCTGTCTAACTATCTCCGCAAGCGCGTGAGTCAGGTCGTCCTCAGCCCTTGAACCGCTCTCCATAGTTATTGAGGGCCTCACCGAGAGCGGTGGCACGGGCAGCACAGTGAGGACGGCCCACTCGGGCCTGGCCGACTTGGGGTCCCAGCCCAACAGCTCCACATCATCATCTGGTATTTTCTCCAGCCTCTCCCTGACGTCGCTTGGCGTTAGCCTTACCTCGCCCTCAGGTCTAACCTCATAGAAGTTATACGGTTTGATGAACTTTATCTTGTACTGCTTGGCGCCGCAGTGCGGGCACTCGGTGGCAGAGGACGCCTCCTTTATCACCTCCTCTACAAATATGTCAGCGAGCAGTGGCCACTTCTCCCTGAGCCTCCTATATATGCCTAGCATGTACGCCGCCTTCTGGGGCGGGATAAGTATCCTTCCGCAGCTCCTGCACGTTGACTGCAGCAGCTGGTAGATCTTGTCTCCAAGGTGCGGGAGCACCACAGGCCTGGCAAGGTCTATTTTACCGAAGTGCCCAGGGCAGTCCTGCCTAGTGTTGCCGCAGACGGGGCACCTCTCACCAGGCTCTATAGCGCCGAAGTGCGGGTCCCTGAGCCCTCCCATTACTGGGGAGCCGTCAACCTCGTATATCTCTGGTCTTATCACAGTTACCTTGGCCATCTCCCTGATCTCGCGAGGGCTCAGGAGGCTGAACCTTATGCCGCTAATTGTGTACCTCTCGCGCTCCTCGCCCGGGCTGTACGACATGGCCTGTCACCTCACGAAGAGCTTCCATTGCCGTTACTCTTGTCATTGTTACCCTGGTTTCCATTAGTGGCGGCGCTTAGCTTAGACATGCCAGCCTGCGAGATCCTGTCCAGGAGCGAGATCCTGTCAGAGACTTCAATCCTGGGCTTAATTCCCATGCTCATGATCTCCTGCAGGAACAGCTTAAACGCGTAAGGCACCTTCACGGGCTTTATGTCACCGTTCTCACCGTGTATCGGGCACTCATATACGTTCTTCCTGCTGTTGTACCAAGCTACGTGACCGCACAGCGTGCAGACATACATTGTGTAGGCGTCGCTGCCGTCGAGCATCCTGTCCCTTAGCAGCATGGTTGCTCCGTGACCTACGAGGCAGTCCCTCTCCATCTCTCCGAACCTTAGACCTCCCTGCCTGGCCTTGCCCTCTGTAGGCTGCCTTGTGAGGAGCTGCACCTTACCTGTAGCCCTGGCGTGCATCTTGTCGGCTACCATGTGGTACAGCCTCTGATAGAAGACTACACCTATGGAAATCGGCGTCTCAAGCAGCTGGCCTGTACGGCCGTCATACATAACTTCTGTTCCGTCAGGGCTGTAACCATGTTTAATTAGTATGATCTTATACTGATCAACGTCATCCTTATAGAACGGTGTGCCATCAACATACCTAGCTTCCATGGCTGCAGCCTTACCCGTTATGAGCTCAAGTATCTGTCCCACGGTCATACGTGAAGGTATTCCGTGCGGGTTAATTATAATGTCAGGGACTATGCCGTCTTCGGTGTAAGGCATGTCGTACTTGGGGTAAAGCATGCCAACGACTCCCTTCTGTCCATGTCTGCTTGCGAACTTATCGCCAAGTTCAGGTATCCTCAGGTCCCTGACCTTTACCTTCACCAGCAGGTTCCTGTCGGTGGTCTGAGTTATGAGCACTGTATCTACTACGCCGTGCTCCCCATACCTCAGCTGCACGCTCGTGTCCCTCTTGGTTAAGGTTCCTAGGCTCATAACGCGCTCCTCGCCGAGGAACCTTGGCGGGCTCTCCCTGCCTACAAGCACGTCTCCGCCATCAACCTCAACCTCAGGCTCTATGATTCCATCTGGACCTAGCTTGGTGTAATACTGATCTCCCTTATGATCATAAAGCTTTGGTGAGGGGACAGTTATGGTGTCCTTAAGGCCACCAGCATAGGTGTTTTCCATGACTGTATATACCCTAAAGAAGTGAGCCCTTCCAAGGCCATAATCGACGCTTGTCTTATTCATTATTATTGCGTCCTCCATGTTGTAGCCCATGTAGGGCATTATTGCAACAATGAAGTTCTGCCCCGAGGGCCTATCATTATAGCCTATCTCCTCAAGCGACCTCGTCTGAACTATAGGCTTCTGCGGGTAGTGAAGCAGGTAGGCGTGGCTGTCCATGCGGTACTGGTAGTTCAGCGCATAAAGGCCTAGGGCCTGCTTTGCCATGGCCGCCTGGTAGGTGTTCCTCGGGCTCTGGTTGTGCTCCAAGAACGGGGTTATTGACGTGACCACGCTGAATATGCCTGGCGTCCACATCTCCAGGTGGGTGTGCTCAGGGGTCACCTCCTCGGGGGACTCGGCAACATAGGCGTTCTCCTCCTCGTCAGGGTCCAGGAACTCTATAACGCCGTTTCTCACCAGGTCCCAGAAGGACATCTCGCCGCGCTTAACCTTCTCGACCATCTCTTTCGTCAGCTTTGGCTTGCCGTTCTCGACAACTATGACGGGCCTCATCAACCTACCTTCATCGGTGTTTATGTAAACCTCCTTGATGCCGCCCTGCTCTATGTAGGCGACGCTCACCTCATAGCTTAAGCTTCCTGACCTCCTCATAGCTATAAGCTTTCTGCGCAGCTCCGCGCCGTCCTGAACGTAGCCTATGGGCTTACCGTTGAGGAACACCTTGGCCATGTTAGTGTACTTCTCTATGGCTTCAGGCTCACCGCTTGCTATCTCCTTAATTGCATCGTCCAGAGGTATCAAGTCCATGCTCATTAGTATGTTCTTCACATGCTGCTCGTTAACGCCAACCGATATATAGGCCGTCATGGCCAAATTCTTGACCAGGCCACAGTTTATGCCCTCCGGCGTCTCGAACGGGCAAAGCCTTCCCCAGTGAGTTCCATGCAGGTCCCTGGCCTCAAAGTTCGACTCCCCTCTGCTCAGCGGTGATATGACCCTCCTCAGGTGGCTGAGCAGGCTCATCCAGTTGGTCCTGTCAAGCGCCTGGCTCACTCCAGTCCTGTTGCCGGTCCAGTTGCCTGTCGCCAGGGCAGCCCTCACCCTCTCAGTTATGATATCAGGCCTCACCAGGCTTCTCAGGTCCCTCACCTTCCTGTGCTGGCTTATGTACTCCTCGAGCTCGCTTGCTATCAGGGTCGCAAGCTGTTGGAATGCGTCCCTAAAGATCTCTGCTATGAGATCACCCGCGAGCCTTAGGCGCTTGTTAGCCAGGTGATCCTTGTCATCCTCCTGCCTCTTGCCTAAGTAAAGCTGCAGGACCCTGTTCGCCATCTCACCGAGGAAGTATGCCTTAGCGAGCCTGTCGGCGGGCGTCAGACCTATGTGGGGTAAGAACTGGGTGTCTATGAACTCCTCCGCGCGCTGTATCCTTATCTCCCTGGGCTGCCCAGTCGCTATCCTGTTGCCAAGGAACTCCAGGGCATCCTCCTTAGTCCTTATGGCAGCGCTAACCTTCTCAAAGCTCGGCAGCAGCTCCCTCTGCACGTCGGGGTCTGGCGAAACTGCGGCCGCTATCTCCGCGTCCTTCTCAAGCCCGAGGGCCTTCATCATCACTATGAATGGTATTCTATAGTTAAGCCTGCTCATGCTTACCTCAAGGGATCCGTCGCTCATCCTGTCTACTATAACTTGCCTTCTCAGGCCAAGTATTGTTGAAACGGTCTTAGCGCTGTGCGTTATCTTTGCGGTGTTAGCCGTTGAGACCCCCACTATTATCCTGTTTACTGCCAGGTCCTCCTGAGCCACCACTACCCTCTCGCTGCCATTTATAATGAAGTAGCCTCCGGGATCGTTAGGGTCCTCGCCGGCCTCCAGGAGCTCCCTGTAGCTGGCCTTAGAGAGCGGGTCGATGACAGACTTAACCATTATGGGGAAGTCTCCCACCTTTACCTCGTCGCTGTAGACCTCGGTGCCATTTTCTACAAGCTTCATCTGAAGGAAGAGAGGAGCAGAGTACGTGAAGTTCCTGAGCCTTGCCTCTAGGGGCGTTACGTCCTTGCGTCTCAGGTTGCCGTCAGCTTCCTTTACCTGGGGCTCGCCTATGCGTATTTTCCCAAGCACTATCTTTATATCAGGACCTTCCTCTGGGGCTGCCTCCCTCCTCCTGCTGACCTGCTTATAAAGAGGCCTTATTTCCCCAAAGGAATCAACTATCTCTTGCATGCGCTCCGTCACAAAGGCATTATACGAGTCCAGGTGCTGTCTGGCAAGCCCTGTCTCGCGTATGTACTGCCTGAATACGATCCATAGGTCATCCTTGGTTAGTTGCTCAGACGTCATTAAGCTCACCCACTCAATAGGACACGACTACCCTATAAACTACGTGTTTCCCTGCGGTGGGCGAGTTGCGCTCTATTTCAACAATATCTCCTGGCTTGCCTCCCAGCAGCTTAATAATGGGGTCGTTGGCGCTGATCCTCGGAAGCTGCCACGGCTTAACGCCAAGCTTATTAAGCACTTCAACCGCCTCCTCTATGCTCAGTATACGATGCTTTGGCACAAGTACGTGATTAAGTATCCTTTCATCTGGTCTAGCAGATGGCAAACTACCTAGCACCCCTCCTACAGCCTCTGGTTGGACCCCGAGGTTATCTAGTTAACTGAAGCGCTAACGTCTCTCAGGAGATTTGCGCCTAACTATGGATCGTCCAATGAGGATAAGCCCTCGGACCGCTGCACAGTAGAACATGGAGGAGCCCTTCAGGGCTGTGGCGGGCCCGCCGGGATTCGAACCCGGGACTTCCGCCCGCGGCTAGGCGTCGCGGCCTACGGGTTAAAAGCCCGCCGCTCTATCCTGGCTGAGCTACGGGCCCACCAAAGCCCGTAGTCCCTAAGAAGTTTTTTAAATCTGATCAATTTCGTCAGCGATTCTAATGATGATGTTGATGCTATACCTGATCATAGTAGAGTAGATAAATGCACGGCCTATGCATTGCAATTAGATCCTCCTAACAGGACTAGAACAACATTAATAACGCCTTAATCCTCTATGGTCGTTATCCCCATGTAGGCCAGCCACTCCACAAATACTGGGAGTGCGGCCTCTATGTCTGTATAGCCTGAGTGCCTTAGGATGCTCTCTAACTGGGACCTCCTTATCGAATCAGAATCCCCTATTACATCAAATATATCCTTAAATGGTTCTACATCATCGCTCAGTGACTTTATCAGCAGCCTGAGTTCCCTGCCCTGCAGTTCCACAGCCCTCTTGCCCTCGCTGGTTATTACAAGGTTTCCCTTGTCCTCCCTCAGGAGGCCCAAGGAGACCGCTGCGTCGACGACGTGAGGCAATAAGTCCATATCAACGTTAAGGAGCTCGTCTAACCTGGACGAGTCAACGACTCCTCCTGAGGTGGCTATATACCTCACTAGCCCTAGCACCTGGTCAAGAGTTACGGGGGGCAAAGTTTTCACTTCATGATTCACCAATTCCTAATGTGTAAGTTACTGAGCGCAAACTTATAGCCTTTTAGCAGTAGGAAGGCCACGTTTTCCTATGTATAGATCTTCGTCCTGCATAACTTTTTAAATCTCAGGGACCCTTTCTCTATATAGAGGTGAACAGGTTGAGTAAGCTCTCGATTATTGTGTTCTCGGGAACGGAGGATAAGCTTATACCCCTTGGGGTCATATCACAGGGGGCCGCTGCCCTAGGTTATGAAGTCAGGGTTTTTGTGACGGGCTGGGCGCTGCTGAGGTTCCTCAAGAAGCCAGCTCAGCCCACCTGGCCCAAGGAGTTCGAAGCTATGGTGCCAGAGTTGGCTAAAGGCATGCAGATGAATAACGTGCCAAGCTGGCTTGACATGCTTAAGGAGGCCAAGAACATGGGCGCCAAGATCTATGCATGCAGCATGATGTCGCAAGTGATGGGCCTTAAGAAGGAGGACTTTGACCCAAGCCTTATTGATGACGTGGTTGGCGTGGCAACCTTCCTGCAGGAGGCCGAGGGCGGGCAGGTTATCTTCATATGAGCTGGTGGGGCCTTATGCAGCCCCAGAAAAGGCAAAAGGTTGTAATAGTGGGCGGCGGCGCTGGAGGCCTAATACTTGCAAACTCGCTTGCAAGGAGGGAGGGGTTTTCCGTAACCCTAATAAATGACACCCCGTACCATTACTACCTGCCCCAGCTGCTTCAGATAGCCTTCAGGGGCGATGACTCGCAGCTGAAAAGGGAGCTTGTAGGGCTAGTAAAGAAAAATGTGGACCTTCTCATAGATTCCGTTGAAACCGTGGACCTTAATAACAGGACAGTCCTTACAAGGTCAGGCAGGTCCATCAACTACGATATAGTTGTCTTAGCTCCAGGACTATCCATAGATCACACGGCAATTAAAGGAAATGACAAGTTGGTCTCCCTCTATGGCGACTTCCACTCCACGCCCGACAACGCCTGGAGGACGTTTAACGTGATAAACAGCCTTAAGAAGGGCAAGCTTGTAATAGCGGTGGCCGACCCTGGCCACAGGTGCCCTCCGTCCCCTTACGAGGGCGCCCTGCTGGCTGATGAGGCCTTGAGGGCCAGGGGCGTGAGAGGCCAGGTCGAGATAACCTTAGCGGTCCCATACCCAAGGGCTTACCCTGCCGAGACGTTTAACGAAGTCTTAGAGCCCATACTTAAGGAGAGGGGAATTAATATAGAGACTTTCTTTACAGTTGATACTGTGGACGTTGATAACAGGAAGATGACCTCGCTTGAGGGAGGGGAGCTCTCATTTGATGCAGCTATAGTTGTCCCTATTCACAGGGGTCCAAAGGTAAAGGTGGTCCCGGAAGACCTAAAAACGGAAGACGGATTCGTAAAGGCGGACAAGCTGACCAACCGCATAGGGGACTTTGACGACGCGTTTGCAATAGGCGACTCCTCCACGTCAACCACTGTTAGAACTGGGGTGACAGCGCACCTGGAGGCCAAGGTCGTCGAGAAGAGGCTGCTTGGCCTCAGCGCCCAGAACACTGGAAGAACCAACTGCCCCACAGAGATAGGGTTTGAAATGGGCACCTTCGTCATAAGCGACTTCAATCACCCCTCCGTCAAGCTGCCGCCTAAGGGGGTGTTCTTCATAATGAAGAGGCTTTTCGCGGACACCTACTGGGACGTCCTAAAGCACCCAGAGTTCTGGGACCCCATATTTGACGTCTATTTTGAGGCCACGTCGCCTGAGAAGCTATGGAAGATGTTCCCGTGAGGTGAGGCCCCATGGCGCAGGTCGACAGGCAGGCGGAGGCCCTTGAGAGGCTTCTTGACATAGCCTCCACGCTGAACGAGCTGCTCTCAGACGAGGAGCTGCTGAGGGCCGTTGCTAGGTTGTTGGTGACGCCTGAGACCCTGCTCATAATAGATAGGTTACCTCAGATAATGCAGCTCCTTGAGAGGCTTACTAGACCTGAAACCCTGGAGAAGCTCAACGCTGTAGCCGACGCTATAGATAGCCTTGACGTGGGCGTTCTAAGGTCATTAGCTTCGTCCCTGTCCGCTGAGGCTCAGGCTAACAACTTAAGTGACCTAATGAGGCTGCTGGGCGACAGGGACGTCATAAAGGGACTGGCCATAGTGCTTAACGTTGCAAAGGCGATTGGGGCGGCACGCCCAGCGAACCCGAAGTAGCCTCTCCGCGTTTACTTAAAACGTCAAGAAAGTCCGTGATGTATTATTTTTATACGCCTTTGTACGCCTGTTTCCTGGCCACCTAAAAGAAAGGTGGGATTTTGACCAAGAGGATAGTAATAGCTGGAGGAGGCATTGGTGGTTACGTCGCCGCAAAGAGGATTGTTGACGGCATTAAGCAGAGCGGCGCTGATGCAGAAGTCACCGTTATAAATAAGGACCCATATCACTTTATGCCACCACTCTTCTTCGATGTGGCGCTCGGCTACGCTACTTCTGACGATACAAGGGCGCCTATACAGAACATGGAAAAGTATGGAATTAAGGCTGCTGTAGATGAAATACAGTCCATAGACGCCGCTAATAGGACCGTCGTGGGCGCTAGAGGCAAGTACCAGTACGACTATCTAGTGGTAGCCTTAGGCATAGATTACGGGTGGAGTGCCTACCCAGGCTTAGACAAGGATGGCGTTCACAACTACGACCTTGATGGTGCCATTAAGATGAAGGAGGCCCTGAACCAAGTTAAAGACGGCCAGAACATAACTATATTGATACCAGAGCTGCCATTCAGGTGTGGCATCTATCCATACGAGGCTGCCACCGCGCTTTCAGCCTTCTTTAGGGCAAGAAACAAGAAGGTCAGCATAAGGCTAATAGATCCGATGCCAGCTCCCATAGCGCCGCTGGGACCCTCCATATCTAGGTTCCTTGCTGACCAGCTGGAGCAGTACGGAGTGGAATATGTGCCTAACTCGAAGCTCAGGGAGGTGGACCCGAGCAAGAAGGAAGTAATAACTGCCAGCGGCGAGTTCAAGTATGACCTGCTTGTTAAAGTGCCCCCGCCTAGGCTCCCAAAGGCCCTTGCCAACAGCGGCGAGGACTTCGTCTTTAAGCAGGACCCAAGGTGGGCCCCTGCCCTGCCTAACGCAAGGCATCCCAAGTATGACGACATTTATATGGTCAGCGAGCACTCGCTGCCCCCCATGGGCATAGGGCTGGCCGGCGTCTTTGTAGAGTCAGTGGCGATAACCGCCGCAACCAATATAGTCAGCGACCTCATTGGAGGCTTCGGACCATCGTTTGTCCCAAGCCCAGTGTCGTGCGTTGGCTACGCCGGCGACAAGGGCTGGGCTGGCACCTGCGAGCTGCCATTCGACCCCAACAAGGGAACGTACGCCTTCAAGTGCTACTTCACCGGCGTCTACTCGATTGGAAGGCTGCTCAAGCAGTCCTTCTACCACGGCTGGATAGACGGGCTTAAGTTCTGAGGAGGTGAGAGGATATGGCAGAGGCCAAGAAGCAGGAGACCCCTGCAGAGTCCGTCCCGCCTGAGGTTCAGGCCCAAGCCCTTGCCGAGCTCCTCGACGCCATAGTAAATCTGAAGAGGAGCGGCCTGCTGGGCATGATCTCCTACCTCGCGGACAAGGCGGAGGACTCGTTCCTCTCGGCAGCCACCGACCCAGCCCTGATGAGGCTCATGGCCCTACTGGCCTCAGTAAGCAACGGCATAACCAAGGTTGACGCCATGGACCTGGCAAACGCCCAGAACACCCTGACAGACCTGACGTCATGTACCATAGAGTCCCTGGCGAAGCTCGACCTAAGTCATCCAAGGAAGGTCGGCCTCCTAGGCTTGATGAGCGCGCTGAGCGACCCAGACATATCCCAGGGCCTTGGGATACTGCTAGATATAGCAAAACAGCTAGGTGCCTGCGCAAGAAGTAAAGGTCAATCTAAATCGTAGACGCTCATAGCAAGCTGTAACCCCAACCAGAGCTTTTTGATAAGCTAGGATGCCATGTTGACAACCATTTTCTTAATAGCATGGTAATTATTAGCGCGGATGACGTTAGATAGGACTCTTATGATGTCCTCACGCCCTAAGTTTAACAACAGCGACCACTATCTAAGAGTAATACTTTTATATATTGAGCTTCGTAATATTAGCGGTGAACGCAGTGCCGAGAAATTTAAGGGTGATCCTCATAGCAATCATGTTTTTCTTAGCGATGTCGACGCTGATGATGGTCAGCGGCGGCCAGCTTAATGCCTCTGCACAGAGCCTAAAGCCTACTTTTACAGCTATAAGTTACTGGGGTCTTAACTCTTCACAGCCTCTTCAGGCATCCCCTGGAAGCTCGTTCCTGCCGCTCACCGTCATGATCTACTACCTGGGTCCGGTGGAGCTGTTTAACGTCACTGCCTACGTGAAGTACTCTTACCCATTAACTTTGGTGAAGGGCGAGCCTGCCCCTGAGGCATTTGTGCCGCTGCTTGAACCTGGGGGCAGCCTGAGGCTGGTGTCCCTCTACAACGTCTCAAGTAATGCCACGCCGGGGGTTTACAATGTAACCGTTAACCTGACTTACTACGTTGAGGAACGGCTGCCTACGGGCGAAACAGTGACTGTGAAGGGGACGAGCTCGCTTCCTGTTGAGGTGGCAATAACTGGGTACTCGAAGGTTGTAGTGGTGAGCTACAGCACCTACCCAGAGGTCCTCTACGCCGGCGAAAGCGCTGCTGTCCTCAAGATATATCTTGAAAATGAGGGCAATAGCTTGGCCTCCAACGTAACGGTTAAAGTGGAGCCTCAGAGCCCCCTGAGCATGCTGTACCCTAACATGTCAACAATAAAGCTGGGCTACCTGCCGCCAGGCCACATAGTTAACCTTAGCGTGCCGCTGGCTATAGCTAACGTTACACAGGTAACAAGTTACCCCTTCGGCTACTTTAGTGCACCAAAGCCTCTCAACACCACAGTTTACATTAATGTAACTTACTCCGGGGGATACTACCTAGTGCCAATAAGCCTATATCTAAGACCTTCGGCATACTTTGCAGCCATAAATGCATACCACAGCCCAATATCCGTTGGCGCCTCAAACGCCTATGTAACTGTGGAGCTGGCCAACGTAGGTTATGGTAAGGCTGAGTACGTCACCGCAACACTGCTGCCCAACCCTATCTTCACGCCATACGTGCCCTCCAGCGAGAACCCCCTGTTGGCAGTTGACTTCATGAATGAAAGCGTTGGAGATCTCAGCAGTGGCGAGGCCCAAAACGTTACATTCGTCATCTCCGTGAGCTCTGGTATAAGGCCTGGGACTTATTACTTGCCGTTGATGATAACCTGGTATCAGCCTCCAACTATGCAGGTGATGCATCAAATTATACTGGTCCCGGTAAAGGTTGGCGCTGGCTTCCAGCTTAGCATGTCGTCGCTTAGCGGCTCGTCTAACACTATACTATATGTAATAGCAGCTGTCGTAATCATAATATTGGTGGCCATGGCTGTGGTGGGCGCAAGAAGAAGGTGATGCCGCTTAATGGAAAGGGCCTCTAGAAGCCCCTATGTCATACTGGCTGACCTGACGCTAGTAACTATGCTAACGATGTACGTTGAAGCCATGGTCATACCGTCATTGCCTCACATTCAGTCAGCGCTTGCAGCAACCAATGAGGAGGCCGCGTGGGTCGTCTCAGCGTACCTGGTGGTTGGCGCTGCGGTGGCGCCCCTCTTTGGAAAGATGGGCGACGTTTATGGCAAGAAGAAGCTCTACATGATTGCCTTGTCTTTCTACTCTATAGCAGTTCTCACCGCTGGCTTCGCGCCTAACATATTCGCGCTCATAGCCGCCAGAGCCGTTCAGGGATTCGGCTTCACGCTGTTCCCGCTGGGGCTTTCCATAATAACCGACACGTTCCCGCGTCGCTTAGTTGCCGTGGCGCAGGGAATACTGAGCGCTATGGTTGCCATAGGCATGACCATAGGCATGATAGCAGGCGCCTACATAGAGGAGTACCTGGGGTGGCGTGCCATGTTTCACATAGCTTTTGGGCTTTCAATAGTGATGCTCATGGCTTCATTGATAGTGTTGGAGTCCTACCCCCCTGTAAGCCATGAACGCATAGACTATGTCAGCACGGTGCTCCTTTCCTTGGGCACAGCGCTAATCCTTCTGTACCTAACCGAGGCTCCCTACAGAGGATGGACTACGATAGCCCAGCTGCCGCTTTTAATTACGGGAGCAGCGCTTTACTTCAGCTTCTTTATATATGAGACCAGGTCTACAAGGACGTTGATAAGGCTTGACCTACTTAGACAGAGAAATGTGATGGTAGCTAACATAGCAGGCCTCATATCAGGCGTTGCCATGTTTATGCTTTACCTTGGAGTTATATACTTCGCGGAGGAGTCTCCGCCTTATGGTCTGGGCCTTTCGGTCATCGATGCTGCCATGTCCTTGCTCCCAGCGACGCTCGCAATGATAGTCATTTCTCCCCTTGTTGGCCACGCCACCTCAACGCTGGGACCCAAGCCGGTCCTCATATATGGCTCACTGGTCTCAACAGTTGGTTTCATGCTCTTCGTTATAAACAGGTCAGGGCCCCTTCAGCTTGCCATAGACTCCTTCGTGACGGGGGTAGGCATAGTGTCCATAATGGTGCCCATAGTTAACATGATAGCTGTCTCAGTGCCCGCTGACAGCGTGACTGTGAGCCTAGGGTTCAACACCATGGTTAGGTTCCTGGGCTCTTCAGTTGGCCCTGTCCTAGCTGCTACGCTATTGACAACCTACAGGGCTTACCTGCCCTTCGAGTTCTCTGGAAGGCTTTTCATGTTTTCAGAGGGCAGCAGCACTGCCTTTAACTACATCTTCTATATTGGAGCTTTAGCGTCACTTGCTACACTAGTGGTTTCACTCTTCACTAAGAACTATGTCCTCAGACAGAAGCGTCACGTTACAGCTTTTTAGAGCTTAGCCTGCAACGGCCATCTTGGTCATTCCATGTTAATTAAATTTTTGAGATGTAGGTATTCTCAATTGCGTCGTGGCCATAATAACGGTATGAGTGGCGACTTTAGCATTTACATTGTTCTGATGCAATTTATAGAAGTTGTAATGTAAAGCTTTAGCTATCTTTCTAAGAGACGGGGGCGCCTCGAGGCAAAGGACCTCTGAGGTCATCGAAAGAGAGAGGCTCTCTAAGGTTTCAAGGTTTCACGCTACCGTGCAGCTGATAGTCGCTGAGAAGCTAAGGGAGCTGGGGTTTGACGTGTCAATCGAACACCAGATAGACGATGTCCATATTGCTGATGTTTATGCTCAGGGCTATGATAGAAGTCTAATTGTAGAGGTTGAGACCGGCTACCTGCCTCCCATATTCATTGACAGAGCAGAAGAATACATGGAAGCCAAGATAGCAGTGAAGGCTCTTAAATACTCCTGCGCGGCCGACGAATTCTACGTGGCAACCCCCTCTTATTTGAGGCTCCCCATACCCCGAGCGCTCTTAACTGGCGCGACTAATTTAAACGAGCTTAAGGTACTTGGCTCCAAGGTAAGGGATTTCTTCGGCGATAAGTGGGAAGCCTTGCTACTAAATAAAGGTTCCGACTGCAAGATCTCAGGAGCCATGTATGTTAACATATCAAAGAGAGACATTTACATTGTAAAATTCTAATGGCCAAACTAACATGTGGACCTCATGCTATGACGTGCGCGTAACGGAAGAAACTCCATCTGCGAGGTCCTAATTAACTTCGGCCCTTGAACCTATCCCTTTCAGCTCTTGGGGCCTGTCTGGCTCATACCGTGCTCCTGCTCAGGCGTTATCATAAATACTATCTTGTTTATCATAAGTTCCACTACCTTCTTGATACCCCTCTGTCCCGGCACGTAATGAGACCTGACTATGCCTGCCTCCTCAAGCTTCCTTATCTGGCTGCTCACGTTGGCCTTGCTTTGGTTTATAAGCGTGGCTATGTCCTCAAGGTCTGTAGGCCCTTTCTGGAGTATGGCCAGAATTTTTGCCCTGCTCTCGCTTGCCAGTGCAGATGAGACCTTTGCTATTGCGCGTGAGCCAACAACGTAAAGGGTACCATCTCTCGGATAAATTCCCTCTTTTGTTGGTATGCTCTCCTCCATATGCCCCCTCACCTTTTCTTTAGCAGTCATATGTTACTATATTTGTACTGAGTTAATATTTTTTTGTATTCAAGCTTAGTATGTGCGGTACACATACTTAAACAGGCTTCATGCATACATATAAAACCTCATCATGAGGTAGTAAAGAACATCCTTGTAACCTTATGATAAAAGCTCTACTTAATAAAATCCAAATTAAAAGGACGTAGGGGTTTAAAAAGCCCATGTGCTTAAGCTTTTTCGCCTCCCAATTAAAGCTGAGGCGGTGCTCCCAACGCTGACATTAAACGATAGAATACGGGCTATTGATGATGTCTCACGCGAGCTACTCATATCCATCTATAGGATGCACAGGAAGTTTTCGTTTGTACCGATTAGCGTTATAGAGGCCGTATCCAAGGTACCTCACGAGTTGACTGTCAAGGCCCTTTCCGGGTTAACGGACTCGGGCCTCCTGAGATCAAAAATAGTGTCTGGGGAGCACGCCTATCAGCTCACCTTCGCTGGCCTTGACGTCCTCTCAGTAGTTAGACTTATCAGAAGGGGCGTTATTGAAAGAGTTGGCGATAAAGTAGGTGTCGGCAAGGAAAGCGATGTGTACTTGGCCTGGACCCCTTCGGGCAGCCCTGTCTCGCTGAAGTTCCACAAGGAGGGGGCCAGATCTTTCAGAACGCTAGCCAAGAAAAGAAGCTATGGAAGGGTCCTCGAGAGAGCGCAATGGATAGACGTAGCTATAGAAAGCGCTGGGAGAGAGCTGAGAGCCCTAGTTATGGTAAGCAGGATGGGAGGCCTGGTGCCTAAACCTATAACCTCTGAGCTACACTGTGTTGTTACAGAATATTTAGATGGAACCGAACTTATATCGTATAGGGCTCTCAGCAGGGAGCAGGCTCTCAAGGTGCTCGATGACGTCATAAACACCGTCACTATAGCGTTCAAGGAAGTAGGCATTGTGCACGGCGATTTAAGCCCTTATAACATAATGGTTGTGCAGAAAAATGATGATATAAACGGTTACATAATAGACTGGCCTCAATACATAGATGCCTCAGACCCGCGAGCTAGGGAGGCCCTCATGGAGGATCTAAGAAGGCTTGCCTCATATTTTAATAAAAGCTTTGGCCTGGAACTTTCAGCTGAGGACCTAATCAGGAGAGTTGTGGGGAACGGCTGACATGTCCTCAGAGGGGGCACCCCAGGAACTTTACATGGGCGTAGACATAGAGTCCGGGAGCCCTCTCTCGTCTACCAATAGAGCTAAGTACTCGGTAGTTATCATAGACCAGTCCCTTAAGCTTATTGCAAAGCATCAGTCCGTGCCCCTAGCAACAATTATAAGGCTAGCGTGGGAATATAGGCCCAGATCCATAGCTTCAGATAATGTCATGGAGCTCTCCCTTGACGGTTCGACAGAGAGCATAGCCAGGCTTCTTTCCCTGCTGCCACCTGGCACTAAGCTCGTTCAGGCGACCGCCACTGAGGATGGCCTAGTTGACGTTCTGGAAGCTGCTAGGAGGGCTGGCATTGACGTCGCTTCCTCCAAGCTTTCGCCAATGAGGACGGCGTTCATAGTGGCTGCCGTAGTGGCTAAAGGAGGAGGCCAAAGTGTAGGCTTCAGCAGGGAGAAGACGTACATAGTAGTAAGCAGGGGACGAAACACTAAAAGTGGGGGATGGAGCCAGGCAAGATATCAGAGAAGGATAAGGGCCTCTGTCAAAATAGCGGCAGACAAAGTGAAGGAGGCCCTAGATAATGCCAACATAGACTATGACGTCTTCTACAAGACGAGCGAAGGAGGGCTTGATTCAGCCATATTCATTGTATACGCGCCTCGCGAGAAGCTGATAGGAATAGTCAGGCCGCACCGCGGCATAGATTATTCCATAAGGATAGAGACCAAATACGAAGGCGAGCTTGTTTTTGGCGGCGCGACGTCGAAGCCGTCAAGGCCCCTTATAGTTGGCGTCGACGCTGGCATGACTACAGGCCTTGCCGTGCTTGACCTTGAAGGCAGGGTACTGCACCTGGGCAGCTATAAAGAGCTTGACAGAGGTAAGATAGTCAGCATAGTCTCAAGCCTTGGAAAGCCCGTTATTGTGACTACAGATGTCGCAGACCCGCCTGAGCTCATTAGAAAGCTCGCCGCCCAGTTAGGCGCTCAGCTTTACCTGCCTAATTATAACATGTCCGTGGCTGAGAAGGAGTACCTCGCTTCAAGAGCCACCGCGAATTCAGAGCTTAAACCAAAGACCCCACATGAAAGGGATTCCCTTGCAGCAGCATATAGGGCGTTCATAGAATATCACAACAAGCTCTCACAGGTGGAGGCCTACGCTTCAAAGCTAGAGTTTGACATAGATATAGATGAGCTTAAAGCCGATGTGGTGAAGGGGGCCACCCTGGCTGAGGCTGTAGAGAAACAGATAGCAAAGCTTTTAGGCAATATTGATGAGAAATACGAAAGCATGAACGTTATTAATAGGCAACAAGTGCAACAGCCATGCGCAGATAGTTCAAAGGTTGAACTCCTCGAAGCTCAGAAGATGTCGCTCGAGAAGCAGCTTGAAGACCTGCGCCAGAGGCTGTTCTATGAGGAAAGGGAGCTCTATCTTGCCAAGAAGCAGCTCAAAGCCGAACTACTTAAGGATGATGAGATAAGGGCTCTCAAGGGAAGGGTCTCAGAGCTTGAATCCTCGCTTGCTAAGCTTCAGGGAGAGCAGGAACACCTTCAAGAGGAAATTCAGAGCCTCAGAAGGGTACTCGTTGATGTGGCCTCGGGAAGACTGGTTGTCGCCCGGAGAGTAAGTGAGCTGAGAAGCTCGCAGCTCAAAAGGTCTGAGGAGCAACTCGGCCCCATAAGCGCTAACGAAGTAGTTATAGTAGACAATGTTACAGCATTTGACAGTAACGCAGTAGAGTACCTTTCTAAAGCTGGAGTGAAGGCCATACTTGTCAACGATGCTGACTCGCCGCTGGCTAACGCGGCCAAGAATCGCAGAATAGCCCCCCTCAGAGTTAACGAATACGCTATAATACAGGTAGCAGGGCTATACTTCGTTAGCTCTAAAGTAATAAGTGATGCCATGGAATTCATAGCAAAACTCAAGTCCCAGGAAAGCTCTGACGCCGCTCTGTTAAGCCTGCTTAACGAGTACAGAGCCATGAGAGGCAAAGGCTCCACGCCTTAAAGATCTTAGTTGCGGATATGCGGCCCTAATAGAACTCCGTGCGGGCTGGCAAAGAAAATGAACGCGCTAACTCTAATAGAGCTGTACCTCCCCCTTAAGGAACCTGTCCGAGAGCGTTAGCAGTCTGGACATGTACTCGTCGATGAGGCTGGCGATTTCTTGCCTGGAGTCAGAGGTGAGCTGAGCGCCCTTGTCCGGTATTACAGACACGTCGGCTATTAGCGGGTCGTCTATGGGCCTCCCTATCTGTCCGAGGAGCCTTACATAGACCTCCCTTATGTTGGGCACCTTAGCGTATATCAGCTGTGCGATCTCCATAGCTGCCACATTGTAAATCTTGCCTACGTGGGTTACAGGGTTCTTGCCAGCCGCTGCCTCGAGGCTCATAGGTCTCATGGGAGTTATCAGCCCGTTAACTCTGTTGCCTCTTCCTGTGGCTCCGTCGTCCCCATGCTCAGCGCTGGTTCCCGTGACTGTAAGGTAGAAGACCTCCTCTTCAGGTATATCGCCGCTGTTTATGTAAACCTTCACGTCATAGCCCGGTGCCAGCTTGCTTGCTAGATTAAGCACGGCGTCCTTTATCTCCTCCTTCACGCTCATGTACTCTTCCGGACCATTCACAAAACGGCTGACTATGGCATCAGCTACTGTCAGCTCTATGCTCTTGCCCCTCCTGAGACCCATTACTTTGACGTCCTCGCCTGAGGCTGGAACCCTTGACTTGAACTCCTTGCTGTTGAGCAATCTCTCGGTCTCAAAGACCAGCCTCTCAAGCGTGCTGAGGGGCGCGAAGCCCGCTCCGAAGCTGGTATCGTTCGCCCTGTAAGATGCGGTTCTCGACTCGAATATTCCCCTGAGGTCCGCGCTGCCTTTCCCTACCTTATAATCAACCACTACATGGACCTCGGGGTCAAGGAACCTGAGATTTCTTGATATCCAGTCCTTCACTGCCTTTATTATAATCCTTCCCACTGGAACCTCCTCTATTCCCGACGAAGTTCTGACCTCCGTCGTGGCTCTTCCGGACACTATGATGTATATAGGAGTTATAACATCACCTCCTCCCCACTTGGGTGAGGCCTGACCTCCTACCAGCAGCACCTTGTCCAGATTATGATGCATTATGGTGCCGAAGTGCTCCTTATAGTAAGCGCTAAGCTGCCTGCTGGCCTCTTCAGCCACAGCGTCACTTATATAATCGGGATGACCAAGGCCTTTCCTCTCAACTAGCTCTACTTCTGTGTCCTCTATGGGCTGTTGACTTAACTGCCTAACCACTATGTTCCTTGTCACTTATACGCTCACCTGCGGGGTTTCAGACCCCCCACAAATTTAAATTATACCCTAATTCAACGGGACGCTCAAGGAAGTTAACCTGATGTCGACATTTGTTCATGGGCCTAAATCTTTGTTTGCAGACCTTATCCTTCTCTTGACATCCTCAGGTAGCGCCAGATCCTCCTTACTGAAGTTGGCGGGCCCTAGTATTACAAGCCCTTCGCCATCCTTTATGTCAATATAATTAACCCTAAGATCGTGAGGGGTCTGCCTCATCTTTTCAACTAAGATGTACCTTTTAAGCTCCCCACCTACAACTTTCCTTCCAAACCTTATTATGCCATCGGCCACATGTTCAAGCCCCCACCCAAAGGCGCTGGACGTTGTTATAGCGTACTGGCTTGTCATGAGCACGGTAAAATCCCACCTGTAGAGGACCCTCTTTACGGCATAGCTGTACTTCCTCGCCATAGCAGGCTTGTCAAGCCAGAACGTGCTCATACTGTCAATTATCAGCCTTGATCTGCCATACCCCAGCTTCCTCTTAGCCTCTATTACTTTGTTTACAAGAGCCTCAACGTCAACCTCTTCCAGGGACCACTCGTCGTTCTGGGACTTAAGGAGGGCGTCAATTATTATAGCCTTGCCTTCGTCAACAGCCTTATCCAGATCCATGTTAAACATTTTGGCCTGCTTTATTATGCTTTCCCGGCTCTCCTCCGTGGTTACATAAATCACCTTGTCGTTATCCTTTATACCCTGCCATGCATAATGAAGCGCAAAAACGGTCTTCCCTGTGCCTGGCTCTCCAACAACTGCTACAAAGAAGCCCCTAGGTATACCGCCTGCCAACATCCTGTCTATACCAAGAACCCCTGTTGAAAGCCTCTCTATGTGCACGGTCATCCTCCGCGCTTCCTAGTACTTTGTAGGGCTCAAAGCTAATATTTTGACTTTAGGCCTAAGATCTCTTTCTTGCTTCTTGAAAACCTTCCTGCGTCAGCTGGACGCCGCCTCCCACTGCCTTAAGCTAGACCTAAGAAGCCTGACAGCCGTGGCCCTTAGGCTCTTGTCTATCAATATTATAACCCCATAATAAGCTGCAAGGTATGGCACGCCCATCTCCGCAAGAACATATATTGATTTCAAGAGACTCTTGCTGGGGGGTTCCAGCGGCTTAAAGAGGAGCGAAAACAGAACGGCTAAAGCCGCATAAGCTAGAAGTCTCCCAGCGTAACTTCTTATAACCGACTTCCCGTAGTCGGGGACAAATTTGGAGTAGTAAATTGCAACTGATATCATAAACCTGGCCATGTATATCAGGGACCATGCCGTTATCAGCACGGTCGCGGCCTCTCCTTTAAGCACAGCTAGCGCGGCTGTCAGCACAACAACATAAATTAGAGAGGGCACCGAAGCCATAATGTTAAGCCTCTCAAACTTGGGTAAGCTTTCCTCTCCAACCTCACTTATTGATCCCATAACAATGTTAGACAGTCCAGCGTTGACTATTTCAATGATGGCCGTTATCATAAAAATAGCTAAGGCCATGGAGGCCCACGAATACTTATAGTTAAACACGTAAATGATGTATAGAGGGTGAACAGCAGCATATATCAAGAGCGGAGCTGCGAGCATGGTAACCAAGAATGCCATTCTCAGGCCGCCGGCCACATCACTAGTTGTAAGTACGTATGCATGAAGATACCTTAGTCCGGTGTTTGACGACTCTCTCACCAAAGTGGCCACTGCAGCCGCTATGAAGAAGGCTGCAACCACGTTGGGGCCCGCAAGTGGATATGCTATTGTTGCATCTAATGATGCCACAAACCCTGTGACGTAGGCTATTATCAGAGGCCTTGAGGTCCTAGCCCATTCATTTAAAGTGTTCCAAGGTGATTCAAGGGCCTCCCTTCCCAGAGCCTCGTAAAGCCACCTGAACCCAAGAGCCGTAGCTATCGATATCGATATTGATGTGGCTATAAAGACTTGAAGAAGCGAGGGAACCTCAACGTAGAGGGCCAAAATTATCAGCAACGAGTAAAGCAATCTATAGATCAGCAGGAGGAGGCCCAGCCTGAGGGGCCTCACCGCATCCATCATGGTAGTTATACCGCCCATCACAGATTGCATCATTACAGCGACTCCGGCAGCCACAGCTACTAGAAAGCCCACCTTTGCCTCTACATACTCTAACGCGAAGCCCAGAACTATGCCCATGAGGCCGCTCAGAAGAGAGAGCGCAAGTCCTGCCGCAAAGGACCCCCTTCTCCTGGTAACCAGGTACCTATACATCCAAACTCCAAAGAGGCCTATAGGTATCGTTGCATAGGTTATTATTCTCTTCGTCGCATATTGATATGCGGCGTAGTCTACGTCGCTTAACCTTCTGGCCAGCAGTATGCTTACAGCGATATTTAGAACAAGGGCTGCGCCATAAAGTACTATCCTTCCAAATATCAGCCTTGTTGGAGTGCGGCTCAAGGCGTTAAAGCACCGTCATTGGAGCAGCTTAAGCTCCTTAAGCTGAGATATAACGTAAGACCTTATTTCGTCAAGTGATGGCAGATCGCGCACGAGCTTTCCATTGTCTAAGTACTTAACCAGCAGGGGAGCCGCCCTCCTGCTATCATCGCATGTAGGGGGCTCTGCACTCCACGGTACCACGTGGTGTTTCAATGCGCCGCAGGAGTAAACCATCTTAGCCCCTGGCATCTTGCCCCTCTTCGAAATAGGCTCCCATCCGTTACCCCTGTCAACCTCAACGATATCCATACTAAGGTCGACGCTCTTAGGCATGGCTACGCTTGTTCCTACTCCAAAGCCGTCTGCCACGTCGCGGAGTCCCGTTATCTCTTGCTCATCAAGCCCCCCACTGACAATAACCTTAACATTGTCGTAGCCGTGCAGCCTAAGCGTCCACTTGACCTCCTCTACAATGTCATGCATGTTACCCCTCCTGCTGGAGGGCGTGTCTAGCCTTACGCCCCACAGCTTTTCCTTAAGCAGCTCGGCCGCCGTGAGGGCCTCCATTCTCTCGTCATCAAAGGTGTCTGCCAGCGCCACTATGTTTATCTTATCGCCGTAAAGCTCTGCAAAGAGCTGCCACGCCTTCTTCTGGTCCCCCACAGTTATTATTAAGGCGTGAGGCATGGTGCCCTGGGGCGTGAGCCCTAGGTACTTCTCTGAGAGTATGCCGCTCACCGAATCTGCCCCGCCTATGAAGGCGGCCCTGTCGGCAGCCGGAAACACCGCAGGGTGTAAGGCTCTTAACCCAAAGAACAGGTATAGCTTGTCGCCGGCCGCAACGCGTATTCTGGCTGACTTAGTAGCTATGCTGCTCTCAAATCTTAGAACCCCAAGGACTGGCGCCTCAAAGGGGGCAAAGGCCTCATATGGAGCCTCTATGAGCATAAGCGGCGTCTTTCTCCTGAAAACTGTTCCCTCGGGAACGGAGTAAACAGTGAAAGGCTTGCCCTTAAGTATTGCTAGAGCCTCCTCCAACCCCGCGTAAACCGCCCAGTCACCCTCAGGAGGGTTGCTATACAAGTGAACCTCCATTCTGACCTTCACATCGCTCAGGTTAGCGAATCTTAGGACTTCCTGAGTGCGCTTGAAATATATGTCGCTTGCCTCACCGCTTGTTATCTCCTCCTTGGTGGCAACAAATATGCTTGGCTCCCTGGGCACTACGCTTCGCCCCCTCATTTAGATCATGTTAGCGATTTTAAAGTTCCCTAGGACAATGCTTAAGGAATCTTTGACCAGCTCAAAACTTAATCGCCATAATCCATTAAAATAGCAAGGCCAAGGCTAGCTACTGCGCGTTTTAACAAAAGCTTATCTAGGTCAGTTCTCCTAATGAAGAAAATAGAGGCGAGCAAAATGAAGGTTAGGGCTGTTGAAGCGAGAAAGATAAAAGG
The DNA here is from genome assembly GCF_000144915.1 of Acidilobus saccharovorans 345-15. Taxonomy (NCBI): domain Archaea; kingdom Thermoproteati; phylum Thermoproteota; class Thermoprotei; order Acidilobales; family Acidilobaceae; genus Acidilobus; species Acidilobus saccharovorans. The sequence continues at coordinate 1,147,204 of NC_014374.1, read as the reverse complement.
CAAGAAAGAGGTTGACGGTAAAGTCTATGAGTACGAGTACTACACACTGCCCCTGAACCTTTACATTAAGAAGTACGTTATTGAGAGGTGGGGCAGGGATTTTGTTGTAGAAGTTGATGAGGATACCGGAGTAGTGTGCATTAAGCCTAAGCAGATAGGTGACCTCCTAGGCCTTGCCAAGTGCCCTGCCATACCTCTCAGGGGAGGAAGCTGAGTTCATGGCCTGATTATTAAAGAATATCATTAGTAAAGATGTCGTTAGAAGAACTTTTGTGCCAAGGCTCTGGCAGCTAAGAGACCCTGGCATCACGTTGGCTTGCGCCTGTATTAAGGCATAAGCGATCCAGGACAGCTATTATTGTGATTGCTCAATGAGTCTCCTCTTCTGACAGAACGCGCCACATCACAGCACCAGTGTTGCGTAATAGGGGCTTCCCCGTGAAGCACCTTGTTATAAAATATTAATATTAACCATCGTAGCAGTAGAGCGCTGAAGGTGAACTAGTTGCCGCTGTTCGGGACAGCTGGAGCCAGGGGGCCGTTCCCAGAGAAGGTGAATCCTAGGCTCATATACGACATCTCGCTGACCGCCGCTAAAATAATAGCCGGCTCTAAGGGAAGCGCTGTGGTTGGCCATGACTCAAGACTGACGAGCCCTTTGCTCTCGCTGGCTGCCGCCTCAGGCTTTATGGCTGGGGGGCTTGATACCATCCTTATAGGCATAGCGCCATTACCAGTAATAGCCCATGAGGTCAAGCGCTCCCGATCCTCCCTTGGCGCGTCAATATCTGCTAGCCATAATCCTCCCATTGATAACGGTATAAAGCTGCTGAAAAAGGATGGCATGGAGCTCTTTAGGAGTGAGGAGGAGTCCATTGAAAATAACCTTGGATCCGTTCACGAGATCTCTTGGGACAAGGTAGGATCCTTTACCATGGAAACCTACGCCGTCGATTCGTACATAAACGATGCCTTAGAATTTATAGATGCTAATAGCTGGAAAAGGCTTGAGAAGCCCAAGGTGCTAGTCGACTGCGCCAACGGGGCTGCAAGCATAGTGACCCCAAAGCTGTTGAGGGAAGCTGGCATTGAAAAGATTGTAAGCATAAACTGTAACCTGGATGGGACGTTTCCTGGCAGGCTTCCAGAGCCCAGGCCTGACGTGATGGCTTCTATCCAGCCAATGCTTGAAAGCTCAGGGGCCGAGATGCTGCTTGCCCATGATGGTGATGCTGACAGGCTGGCGCTGCTGGTGAGGGGGCTCGGCTTTGTCAAACAGGACCTCGTAATTGCCATGCTAGCCCGCCGTAAGTTAATGGATAAGAAGGGCGACATAGTCGTCTCAGTAGATGTTGGTTACGAGGTTCAGCAGGTGGTGGAAAAAATGGGAGGCAGAATCGTCAGGGCCCCGCTCGGGAGGTTGCACGAGTATATGACAAGCAACACCCTGATGGCCGCCGAACCTTGGAAGCTTATAGATCCGGCCTGGGGGCCCTGGCCTGATGGCATCTACCAGGCGCTCCTGATAGTTGACGAAACGATGAGAAGCGGCGCCTCAATAAATGAACTGGTGTTATCCCTGCCCTCATACCCTAGTGCGAGGCTCTCCTTTGTAGTGAGGGAGGAACGCGACAAAGATCTCCTATACACGGGCCTCTCGCACCACATAGAAGAGGCCATTGGAGCCAAGGTAGTTAACCTGCTCACGCTGGACGGCGTTAGAGTTGAGGGTGAGGACGGAAGCTGGATACTTGTTAGAAAAAGCGGCACTGAGAGCAAGGTAAGAGTTTATGCCCAGGCGACGAGGCCTGCAAGACTTAAAGAAATAGTTGACAAAATTAAATCCATAGCTTTAAGTTCAGCGCAAGAGCTTAACATAGGTTTAGCCAACATCGAGGAGGCAATAAGCATGATATAGCTGCTTTCACTTTTAAAGGGGCCCTGCTCAGCAGACGACTAGGTGCAAGCGTTGAACGGCGAAGAAAAGGAGGCTAACCCCTGGATTGACCTCTCAGAAAAGCTGGAGGAAAGGGCCCTTTACCTGGAGAAGGTATTGAAGGAGTTCATAATAGATGTCAGCTCCACAAACCTTGACTCGCTACTTAAGGAGAACAGGATAGTGTTCCTTTATTTTACAGCTGAGTGGTGCGGCCCCTGCATAAACTTTTATAAGACCTTCAAGGACGTGGCGACAGAGCTGCTGGTGCCCGGAGTCGCCTTCGGCAAAGTTGACGTGGACGCCGCTTATTCCGTTGCAGATAAGTACCAGGTAAGGCACATACCTTCAATACTAATAATAGCTGACGGCAAAGTAGTTGATACCATAGTAGGCCAGGTAGGTAAAGACGAGCTCAAGAGAAGGATGAGCACGTACGTTGGAAGAGCCTCCAAATAGTTCCTGAGGACTGGTCTTAACTGTCCCTGAAACGGGTCTCGCAAAGCCGCTGTCGCTGCGCGTTAGCCATCGATTTGAGAGATTGCCAACTATACTCCAACTATACCGATACTTAGGCTACATTAGGCGTGGCCCTACGGATACTTATACAGGCTTAAATAACTGACGTCCCCGTAAAATAATCTCAGGAGGTAACATAATTGGCTGTAACTGAAGTATCAAGAGCCCGCGTAGAGGGGCCGCCTACCCTGCCTGCCCCTGGCAGGCTTGTTAAGGAAGGTAATGAAGTATTTGTAGAAATAGCTGATAAGAGGATTCCGATAGGTGGGCCTCTCCCTGAGTTGAGGGAAGGTGAAAAGCATGTAAACTACACTACGAGCCTCTGCCCAGTCTGCATGAGGCTCCTGCCAGCAAGGGTCATAGAGAGGGGCGGCAAGATCTACATAAGGAAGGTCTGTCCAGAGCACGGCGAGTTTGAGGAGCTTTACTACGGAGATGCCAAGATCTACTACAAAATGATGAAGTACGAGGAGAGCGGCAAAGGAGCGGGCCATGTGAAGGCTTATGTTGCCCTTACGTCGCCATGCCCGTATAACTGTGGCCTGTGTTCAATGCACGAGAACCACTCAGCACTCGTAAACCTGGTAGTGACGAACAGGTGCAACCTGAGCTGCTACTACTGCTTTTTCTATGCAGAGAAGGCAGGTTATGTTTACGAGCCATCCATAGAGCTGCTGAGGTACCAGGTTAGGCAGATAAAGAAGCAGGGCTTCACCATGGCAATCCAGATAACTGGCGGCGAGCCAACCCTGAGGGAGGATTTACCAGAAATCATAAAGATGCTGAGGGAGGAGGGGGTAAGGCACATACAGCTTAACACAGCAGGAATTAAGTTCGCCGAGATGTACTTCAACGACCCAGAGGCGGCCATAAACTACGCGAGGACGCTCAGGGAGGCGGGCGTAAACACCGTCTACATGAGCTTTGACGGCGTAACCCCGAAGGCTAACCCCAAGAACCACTGGGAGGTGCCCTTCATATTTGAGGTCTTCAGGAAGTCAGGCATGACAAGCGTGGTCCTAGTCCCGACGCTTATCAAGAACGCCAACTTTAACGAGATGGGCCTCATACTTAAGTTTGCAGGCAAGCACATGGACATCGTAAGGGCCGTCAACTTCCAGCCCGTGAGCCTAAGCGGGCAGCTAAAGAGAAGCGAAAGGGAAAGGATGAGGGTAACCATAGCTGACGCCATAAATGGCATAGAGGAGCAGACCGACGGCCAGATACCCGCAGATACCTGGTACCCAATACCCGTGGCCGCCAAGTTTGCTAAGTTCGTAGAGGCATCAGTTGGCAGCGAGCAGTTCTGCATGGCCAATCACCCCATGTGCGGCGCCGCTAACTACGTCTTCGTTGAGAGAGGACCTGATGGCGTGCCAACCAAGTTCGTTCCGCTAGGGAACTTCTTCGACATAGAGGGCTTCATAGAGTTCCTTGATGAGGAGAGGTTTAACATAGAGGACTCGAAGTTCAAGAAGTTGGCGTTGCTTAAGGGAGTCATAGATCTCAGGAAGTTCACCGACAAGGAGAGGATGCCGAAGGAGCTCAGCTTCTCCAAGCTGCTTACTAGTGTCCTGATAAGGAGGAACTATGACGCCCTGGGAGAGCTGCACTACAGGATGCTGTTCATAGGCATGATGCACTTCATGGACCTCTACAACTACGATGTGGAGAGGGTCAGGAGGTGCAACATACACTACACCATGCCTGACGGCAGGGTGGTGCCCTTCTGCACTTTCAATGTGATGGAGAGCCTCTACAGGGACTATATACAGGCTAAGTACAAGAAGATGGACCTACAGGTAAACAAGATGGAGGGCTTCAACCCAGGAGAGAAGTACAACAGATCCAAATACATACTAAGGATAAAGAAGGACCCGCTCTACTATGAAACATATAAAGGCCTAATTTATTAAAACCTACCCAAAGGCCTCTCATGATAAAGTTTACTCTTTTGGCTACCTACGTTGGCGCGGCCGTCACGTGCTTCGTTTATTTATACCTGGCCTAGACCTCTTTCTCCCTTTTAATGACCTTGTACCTTAAGTGAACCCAGCCACCACATAGTACCTTGAGTTCCCTCAAGTAGAGGTCCTGAAGCAGGCTCCTCTCGCCATTAATTATACTTGTGCCAGAGCCGAACACTATAGGTGAAAGCGTGATCCAGAGCTCGTCTACAAGGCCCTCCTTCAGAAACCTGTAACTAGTAGTTCCTCCGCCCTCTATCATTAACCTTCTTACGCCCATTTCAAACAGGGCGCGCACAGCGGTTCTCAGATCAACCTCAGGCCCTACGCCAGCCCTTATTATTACTATGCCTCTCTCCTTATACTTAGCCAGCTCCTCACCATTGTGATCTTCCGTGGTTATTATAACGCCTTTTCCAGGAATCGAAAACATGTCAAGAGTGGGGGGCACCTTAAGTGATGCGTCCACCACGACCCTTAATGGGTTTTTACCAACGGCCTTCCTGACCGTCAGGGAAGGATTGTCCTTTATCGCCGTATTGGCGCCCACTAAAACTGCGTCTGACCATGCCCTTAGTTCATGTTGAATTTTGAAATCTTCGTCACAACTAAGCCTTGAAAAGCCTTCCTCTGTGGCTATACGCCCGTCAACGCTCATAGTTGAAAATATTATGGTATAGGGCCTCACCTGATCCCCTAACGGTTCATGTGCCCTAGCTTTTAATAAAATCGAAGGCCATATATGGTACGGGGTGAGCATTGAAATTCATTAACGAGACGCTGGATGTTAGAACCAGAGACAGGTTTGATGTAATAGACGTAACTGATAGGGTCAGGGAATTTCTTTATAGGAACAACGTAACAAACGGCCTTCTCATGATATCGGTGCCTCACACGACGGCAGCCGTCACTATAAATGAGGCCGAGACGGGACTCATGGATGATATACTTACCGCCGTAAAGAGGCTCTTTGAACCAGGAGGGCCATGGAAGCATAACCTAATAGATAACAACGCTCATGCGCACATAGCAGCCTCATTCATAGGCAACTCCAGGTGCCTCGCTGTAATAAATGGCAGCCCTAAGCTAGGTCGTTGGCAAAGGGTGCTCCTCGTCGAAATGGATGGCCCAAGGACGAGGCATCTAGAGCTGACGTTTATCGGGGAGTGACGCGACTAAAGAGCCTTCAGCTCAACCCGTGGTGGTCCTTCACCTAGAGTGATGATTGCGTATTTACCCATGCTCAGAGGCCCTGGATTTACTGAGAGCGTTGCATCGTTAAACTCTGCTCCCGGGGACTCATGCACATGACCGAAGAGGTGTATCTTCGGCTTCAGCTCCTTTACCAGAAGTCCTATCTCCGGCAGTCCTATATGAGCCCCTATATATGCCAGGTCCAGTACGCCCTTAGGTGGGTAATGAGTTACTAGCACGTCTATAGCCTCGCCCTCGCTTACTGTCCTCCTCAGCTTCATTATATCGCTCCTAAAGTCTATGCCTCCTACTCCCGCTATATTGAGGCCCTGCACCCTAACGAGCCTGCCGTCCACTAGAACGCCCCCTCTGTCCAAAGTTCTCCTTATGGAGGGGTCGTCCAGGTTACCAGTCACAGCCAGCGCCTTCCCTGGACAGCAGGACGCCAGGAGCTCGGCGGTCTCCACGCACTCGAAGTCCCCAGAGGCCACCAGGAGGTCAAACTTCTCAGAGGACAAAAAATTCTTAAAGATCTCATGGTTGCAATGTATGTCGGAGACATGAGCAATTATCATAGTACCACACCGTATCTGGCCAGGTACTGCCTTAGCCTAGCCATGGCCCTTAGCCTTTGCGCGTTCCCCAACGCTGACTCCTCTATGGCCCTTGCCAGGTACTCTATGGCTTCCTCGGCAACTTTCCTGTCAAATGGGTATGGAACCCCATCCTTGCCTCCAATTGCATAAGCGTAAGCGAAGGGGTCCATTGACAAAGTGACTGGGTCCCTCTCCGAGGTTGGCACAGAATATATTATATCAGCTATGAGGGCCAAGGCCCTCACCATGGTGGGCCCAAGGCCTTCCACGGTAGCTAAGTCTTCCTCGTTCTGAGGCGGGTTCCTATAGATTATGTCAAGTGATCTAAGCAGCTGCCTTGAGGGCACGACTGGCTTATAATAGGCCTTTGGTTCCGGTGCCTTGACTTCCCCCTCAATGTACCTTAGGAGGTTAGGCGCTCCCAGAGCAGCGTTGCTCTGGGCCAGTAGCCTTAGAAGTCTCTCTTTGCCCTCGGCAATTATATCAAGGTAAGCTTTCCTAGCGGCTCTGCTCTCCTTTGCAGTCGCGTTGAGCGTTATATTGCTGCGATATCCTGCGACGCCAGAGAAAGGCTCCTCTACAGAAGCCCTATCTATATGATACCGCCTTGCCATCCGTGTCCTTAAGTTCATACCCTGTTGAATTACAAGCTGAGGCCCCTTGCCTGTGAGCACCAGCGCATGCACGTATGTTTCATAGCCGTCCTGCAAGAACGTCGAGGCTGCGCGGGCGGCTACCTTACTAAACGTAAAGGCCTCCTCAGAGTTTACTCCCAGCAACCTCTCAGCCTTTTCAGCCTCTTCCTTCACCTGCAGCATCCTCTTGCCCTTACCGCCAAGTACTAGAAAACCCAGCTCGTTGGACCAACTGATCTCCTTAAGCAGCGTTACAACCACGGTTGTGCTCCCACTGCTATCCCAGTCCATTCCAATGACGTTGTTAAATGCCTGAAACCAGAAGGGGTCAGCCAAGGCTCTCACTAGACCATCAGGTCCTCTTTCATCAACGATAACCTTAACTATGTTCTCTGTAAGGGACTTCATAACCTTTAGCATCCAAGGGGGTACGTGCCCATCATGTAATGGAAGGTCGGCGGCGCCTGTCAACCGTTGGCCCCGTAAAAGGTTGTCCAGAGAACCTTAATTGTTTTGGACTTCGGATTAGTTTTGCGCCATATAATACAAAACCATGTAATACAAAACATAGCCGTCAGGCTCAATTTGCGCAGTCAGCAGTTTAGCTCAATGCCGTTGCGGCTAAGGGTTTCCAAGATCTTCGAACCGTTAGACAGCTTAGCTATTGCGTCTTTAGCTTCTTTACATGAAGAAGTAACTATGTCGGATACCTTAAAGCCAAGGGCTTCATAGTAGCGACCCTGAAGCATAGTTGAGACCAGGTCCCCCACCTTAGCCGCCTGGGCCTCAGGGGTCTTTCCTTCCGAGTATTCTATGGCAGAGGCTTTTATAAGGCTGCTGATCTCTAGGCCTTCTATGGCTCTCCTTTCGGCTGCCTCCTTTTCCTCCTTAATGTCTGCACTCCTTGATATATCGCCTATAACCGATTCGCCTATGTCATGAACTAACGCTATGAACGCCGCCTTAAAGGGGTCGAGGCCCGCTGAAGAGGCCACTTCCGCCGCTATGAGCGCTGAGGCGAACGAGTGCTGAGAGACGCTTTCAGCCAATGAAGATGGGACCCCCCTTAACATCCAGCCGGTCCTTGAGAGCGAGTTCAGGGCTACTATTACATCGGGCAGTCTCATCCTGGGTCACGCATATGTTCGTTGATCACGAATTTATTTTGAGTTAAGCCTGTGCGACTAGGCAAGTTTATCACTTAGAAACATATATGGCTGGCTTACCTGGCAGGGCGTTGCTTTTCCTCGGTGAGGTGCCCTCTTCCTCCTTCTCAATTCTTATTTCAATCCCCCCTAGCTCCCTTGAAAGGAAGTCCCTGGCCTCGGCCAGGGCTTTAAGCTCCACGTCCCTTGAGACCAGCAACTCTAGCACCTCTGGGCTTCTGAGCACGCTCTGCAACACTTTTGACAGCTCCTGGCGGGGCACGCCATAATCTTTCCCCATGACATCTTTAACGGCTTCCTTTAATGGTTTGCCAGCGTCCACTGCCCTCTTGAGGTCGCTGAGAACTGCGTACTTCCACTCCGTCGCCACGGTAACTGTGACGCTCTTGGCTGCACCTAGGAGGCCTACGATGTCCCTTATATCATTTAACAGAACCTCTACTATCCTCTCCGCTGTTTCAACGTCATCCCTTATCAGCCTCTCATCGTATTCAGGCCACTTTTCCGTGACGACAAATGTGGTGTGGCCTGTAACATGCCAAGCCTCCTCAGCTGTGTGAGGGGCGAATGGGGCCAGCATCAAGGTAACGTATTCGATGTACTTCTTCAGCAGGTCCCTGTTAGGCGTCCCAGCCCTCTTAAGGTACCACCTGAACTTGTTCTGCAGCTCGTAGAAGGCCAAAGTAAAGGCGGTCTTGAACTTCAGCTGCTCCATGCTCTCAGTTACCCTCTTAACGGTCGAGTTCAGCGTGCTCTCAAACCAGTCGTCTATAGCTAACCTCTCATCCCTGCCCTTCCCGTAGTTATCCTTGACGAAGTCAAGCCAATCAACTAGGTCTGAGAGCGCGGTGTCCACGTCACGCAAGGTGAAGTTAGCGTCATCCAGTCCGCCGTCCGCGCCAGCTAACACCTCTGCAATGCGCGTGGCGTCAGCCCCAGCCTCATTGAGCATTTGACGTAGTGTTATAAAATTCCCAGTTGACTTGCTCATCTTGGCGCCGTTTATCAGAACCCAGCCGTTTATTCCTATGCCGCGGGGCCAGAGGCTCTCATCAAATATTGCTGCATGATGGTACATGAAGAACAGCAGATGGTTCTGCATCAGGTCCTTGCCGCTTATCCTAAGGTCTACCGGGTACCAGTAGGTGAACTCCCTCCTCGCTGCCTCTATGAGCTCCAGGGGCAGCCCCGTGGACTTTGATACTTCCTCGGCTGATCCCTTGCCAAGGAATACGTAGTCGAAGAACTCAGGCTTAAGCTGTTCAGGGTTTACCTTGCCCTGCAGCAAATAGTCTATGGTGTAGTAGGCCATGTATATTGTAGAGTCGCTGAGGCTCTCTATGACCCAGTCCTTATCCCAAGGCAGCGGCGTGCCCAGCTCGTTCTGATGAGTGCACGCCCAGTCCTTGAGCCAGTCGACGAGCTGCATGAAGTCTGACTTAAGGTGCGGAGGGTAGATGTTCATGTTAGAGAGCAGCTTCTTAGTCCTCAGCTTCCACCCCTCGTCACTGTAGGTGAGGAACCACTGGTTCTCGACGAACTTAACGTGGGTCCTGGCGCCGCACCTGCAGTAGACCTTAGAGGGAAGGGTGTAGACCTTGATCGCGTGGCCTAGTTTAACGAGCTCGCTCTCTATGGCTGGCCTGGCCTCTATAACTTTAAGTCCCTCGTAGCTTCCCACCTCGCCTTTCATTACACCCATGTAGTACTCCCTTGAGTAGAGGTCCTTAGTTGCCTTCTCGAGAAGGTCCCTGTCCTCTTGGCTCTTAGCGCCAAGCTTAGATACTATGCTCTCTGCTGGTATCCCCTTAAGCCCAGGCGTCTCTATTATCTTCTTGACCCTTATTGAGCGAACTTCTGATGGGTCTATGCCATACTCTCTTAACGCGTCCTCGTTCATCTTCTTTAGGTCCATCAGTGCGACGTAGTCATAGGGGGCGTGTGCCGGAACGCTCATGACGAGTCCAGTGCCCTCGTCTGGCACGACAAATGTGGCCGGCAGGACAGGCACCACTGCGTTTGTCAAGGGCACTATGACTTTGACTCCTATGAGCTCGCGGGCGGAAACCCTACCTATAATCTTAACCTCGTGCCTCTGATCCGCCAGCTCCTCAGCCATATACTCGTTGAGTATAACTCTCCTTCCGTCGACCTCTGCCAGCGCATATTCAGAGGCAGGATTAACCCACAGGTTAGTCACGCCAAATATGGTCTCAGGCCTGTATGTTAGGGTGGCTAAGTAGGCGTCGCCGTCCACCTGCTTGAACAGCACTATGGTAGCCTCAACAGGACCTATGCCTACATACTCATCAGGCCTATCGTGGTCGCCTACGACTTTCTTCTCGTGGGGACACCAGACTACGGGGTGCTCCCCCTTCCTTATATAGCCCAGGTCTCGCAGCTTAAGGTACTGCCACTCGACGAACTTGCTGAAGTAAGGGTTAAGACTTGTAGTGAAGAACTCCCTCCTCCAATCTATGCTAAGACCATACCTCATGAGGTCCTTCTTCCACTCCTGAGTGAAGTACCTGACCCACGTTGCGGGGTCCTTAAACTGCGGTATCATGGATTCGGACACTCCCATGGACTTAAGCTCATTCAGTATCTTCGCGTCGCCTTCGCTGAGCCTGCGAGCGGCGGCTACTATTGGACCTCCCGTGGCATGCCAGCCCTGAGGAAAGAGGACGTTGTAGCCCCTCATCCTCTTATACCTTGCCGTTATGTCAACCCTGAGTATAGTGAACGCGCTGCCCAGGTGAGGTAAGCCATTCATGTACGGAAACGGAAATGTGACGAAGAACTTAGGCTTTGATGGATTGACATTAGCTTCATAGACCTTAGCTCTGCTCCACTCGGCCTGCCACTTATCCTCTATAGACTTTAATCTTTCAGCCGCTCTTACGTTTGTTATTAGCGTCAACCGCTCCACCTTCTCTGGGCATTACCTAAGACCCTAACTTAAAAGCTGTTGCCCGCTTGCGGCTTAAACCAGGCTATAACTCAAGAGAACCTTAAGGTTTTCAACGAGCTTAACACATATAATAAGCCCAGCTGTGACAGCCCCAGTGGTAGTAAGAGATGAGCGGGGAGGAGAGAGCTGAGATAGTAAGGCATGTGCAGGCCGAGGCAAAAGTAGGCAAGGCGCTTAAAAACATTGCCATGATAAGCCTTAAGCCTGACGACCTGGCGAGCCCCGCATCCTTCCAGATGGCTATATCAAGGCTTTACGAGTCCATAATGAAGATGATGGAGTCGGGAGGGCCTGAGCAGACCTACATAGCCGAGGTGAGGTTCACTGACGACCTGGGCAACCCAGTCAGTATCGCAATCGATTTAGGCAAGGAGACGCCGCCCTTCTCGTCACAGAAGGTTAAAGCTGAAATAACCATTAGGCTCTACGAGGAAGAATGATGAAGACCATGGCCCTTTAGATTAGTCCATAATATTAGCCCTGTCCACACCATATTCCTAAGATGAGGCCAGCTCCTCAAGCCACTTGTTTATAGCCGCAGCAAACGACACTAACACGGCTGCCCCCCTCTGCTCGTCGCTGAGCATTTTCTGCGGCGACACTAGCCAGCCCATACAGTCGGCGAAGAGCTCCAGGTCTCTTCTGTAGGCTTCCAGGCTTTCACCCTCCAAGGCCTTAGATGCAGCTACGAGGAGCGATGCTACAGCCCTATAGCCCATGCAGTCAACGACGTCGGCGGCACTGGAGAGGGGCTCGCCAGTGAGGTTAATTATTCCATCGACGTGATCCCTCAGGTTAACCTTAGCTATCAGCTCATCATAAAGAAGTGAGGCATAAACGGACAGCTGGGCCGCGGCGCTACCTCTAGTAGACCCCGCTATGAAGAGAAGCCTGGCGACCTCATCAGCTATCCCCTTTATATCCTCCAGATAAAGTTCCGCGGCAGCAGGCTGCGAGTTAGTCTCTACGTCGCTAGACATAGCACGCACCTCTGGAGAAAGAGTAAGGTAAAGGCCTCCCTTTTTGGAAGGAGGCTGATACACCAACCTTGACGCCTAATATACCCGTGGCCTCAGCTTAAAAGGCGCGTCCACTGGAAGTTAAGAACTTGCCTGGCTCTGGCCAATTTAACTTAAAGGTTACTGCTGTAGGCTCGTTCCAGCTTAAGGACCATGTGAGTTCCTACGAGAAGAAGTTTAAGCCCTCCACCTGCGCCTAAACAATAGGATGAAGAGTAGAACCCGGACAGCGGAGGGCGCCCCCAATGATGAATCCTAGTCCATCGGACCTCTGGCAGTTCCTCCCTTAGGTTACACCTAAAGCGGCGTTAGTCTCTCAACGTTTTTGATAATTGATCATATATTTATCAAAATAAATAACATTATATACGTTATAACGTACTAGGTGAAACATTTTTATAAAGGACGCATATACTTAGAATTTAAAACTGGCGGTGCGAGGTGTCCGGCATCAACGTATGGCAACAGCTCGTGGACTACGGCTCGTGGAGCACCAGGGGCATGTCGATCGTCGGCATAGGTATACACTGGGGAATCCTCCAGTATGTCCTAGGTCTCCCGTTCATGGCCTTCATAGCGGAGCTCATATACTTTAAGACAAAGGACCCTGACTGGATGAGGATAGCTAAGGTCCTCGTTAAGGGCACAGCGCTAGTCTTCGCCGTAGGGGCTGCCACGGGCACCCTGGTGGAGTTCGGCCTCATAACCGTGTGGCCCAGGGTCCTCACAGCCGTTGGAAAGTGGCTCTACTTCCCGATGTACGCCGAGGTCTTCGCGTTTATCATGGAGGTCCTGGTCATTTACATGCTGTGGTATGGCTGGGACAAGCTGTCGCCTAAGGCCAGGCTAGTCCTAACCTTCTTCGCGTTTGTGGGTCCATGGTACTCAGGCGCCATGATAGTCGCTGCAAACGCCTACATGCAGATACCCACTGGCTTAATACCTGACTATAATGCAACTACCGGCCAGTGGCTTTACGCCGAGGGCTATCCAAAGCTGACCCTTGTGATACCTAACAGCATAGCGTCGCTGCTGAACGTAACGACTCTCCAGTCACTTCACGTCCAGATAATGGGCACCACCAGCGATGGCGTTATAGCTGCCGTGCCGGTTACTATAGTAGACAGGCTCGTCTACGAGTCGTTTGCGGGCTACACATTAAACCAGAGCATACTAAAGCTTGTGCTGAAGCCGAGCGCCTTAAATGACCCAGGGCTGGCTGCTGTACCGGTGCTCAACGTAGTCAACTCAATAATGGACTCCACTGTAAGGTACTACAACATATACCTGTACCTGTTTGAGAGCCCCGACTTTGCCCCTTCAGTGATGCACTCCATAGGTGCCGGCCTAACGGTATCAGGCTTCACTGCAATGGCCGGCTTCGGGACCAGGCTGCTGAGCGTCAAGGATAAGAGGTATAAGGAGTACCTGCTCAAGGCGTTCAAGTTCTCAGTGGTCTTCTCACTCATAGTGATCATATACCAGGGCCTCATAGCTGGTCACGAGATGGGCGTAGCTGTGGCACATTACCAGCCTGAGAAGTTCGCCGCCTTTGAAGGTCTAGGCGTCCCAGGCTTCACCTCTATAGCTGAGCTGCTCCACACGGGACCCATAGAGAAGCTCCTGGCCTATGGCACCTTAAGCGCGCACCTGCCAAACTATGGCTACCTTATGACGCACTACAGCGGCTGGGGCAACCTCTCGCCAACATTAGGAGTGCCCGGCACTTCGACTTACCTGCCGCCGCTAATAGTAGACTACGCATACTACGCCATGGTAGTTTTTGGCATAGCATTAGGCGTCTACGCTCTGATACTAACTGGTTACATAGCATTCCACAGGGCTGACAGGATACCCAGGTTCTGGCTCTACCTCCTTGTTCCAGCTGCCGTGCTAGCACAGCTCTCAAGCTACATGGGCTGGGCCGCCAGGGAGATGGGAAGACTGCCATGGGTGGTCTACGGCATGATGACGCTGAGCGACACGATTACGGTTAACGTCCCACCGGCCTGGGGCGAGGCCCTCTTCAGCGTATTCTACATAGTTATAGGCGCCGCGCTGGTCTACGCTGTTTACAGGTTCCTCTGGGTGCCCTCCAAGAGGGAGGTCCTTGATGAGGTGACGTATTAAGGGGTGAGATGATGTTCTACAGCTCCATATTCTGGCTGGCCTTCAACTTCGGCATACATATAGTTATGGTAAACCTGGTCATAGGCCTTGCTGTCCTGATACCGCTCCTTAATTACCTTGGCATGAAACATGGCGACCAGCTCACGGTAAGCATGGCAAGAAGGCTCATGAAGTACTATGCGGCAACGTACGGCATAGCCGGCGTCTTCGGGACAGCATTTACCGTGTTCCTCTTCTCCTATTACCCGTTCGCCACCTTAGTAATAGGAACCGTGGCCATAGTTCCGTTTGCAATAGCCATAGCTATGGTAGCGCTGAACTTCTTCTCACTCATAACGTACTGGTACGGCTGGGACAGGTGGTCGCCAAGGACTCACAACTTCATAGGCTTCCTAATGGCCGCGTCCGCACTCCTCATACCGTTCGGCTTCAGGGGGGTATTTGCGTTCCTTAACAAGCCGGTGGGCCTTTACTTCACTCAGTCGGGGCCCTCGCTCAACGTCGCTGAGGCCTACTCCAACCCGACGTTCTGGCCGCTTTACCTCTCAAGCATAGTGGGCGCACTGACGGCGACGATGATAGCAATAATGGCTGGCTTTGCTATAGCTTATTTGAAGCACCCGGACAACGAGAAAGCCTATTTTGAGGCCGCGCTGAGAAAGTTCTTCATACCATCGTTGGTAGGCCTCCTGCTTATGGTTCCGCTCATGTTCGCCTACCTTATGTCGCTCACGGGCGTTCCCTACAAGTTCAACAACATAATGGTAGGATTTGGAGTTACTATCGGAGGCGACGCCGCTTATAACTTCACTTGGATATTTGTTTTGCACCTAGCCCTGGTTGCCCTGCAGTTCATAGCTCTCGTATACATAGCTTATGCCGCGTTTAGAGGCAACCTGCTCTCCAGGCATGTGGCCTTCTGGTCCGTCATTGGAGGGGCCGCAGCCCTAGGAACTATAGAGGCCGGCGAGATGCTCAACGCGTTCTCTCAGTTCCCAAGATTTATAGCGTCGCTTAACGCTACACAGGCCGCGTCCCTCCCGAAGCCGTGGGGCACGTTTATAGCGGCTTACAATAACCTTACTAATTATAACACTCTGGCCGCAGCGTCGTTTGGCCAGTTCTTCACAAGCTTTATGATGGCCATAATGATAGTGGTCATAATAGTGTTCATTTATGTAGTCTTCTTTAAGGGTTCTTCTAAATAACCTTAATCAATTAGCTGCGACTAAAAACAACTCGGCTTTTTTCCGCTGGCTGTTTTATGGCAGTGAACGAAGGCAGGCTTAAAACTGCCTCTCGAATATCCGATACAAGGAGCTGGTGAGCGTGATGGACGAGGCCAAGAGAATATTGATGATATCTATAACAGCTGCCGCTTTAGCTTCCGTGCTTAACACAGTAGGAGGAGTGGCCTTTCACAGCCGGCTGCTTGTTATCAACGGTCTCACCTGCATAGCCAATCTAGTGGTAATCATATCTAATGCCTACTTTTACAGGAAAGAGCTCGAGCCCGAGGACTTAGATCACCCGTTTGGCCACGCTGGTTACTCGCTGAGCGCCTCAGTGCTGACGCTTCTCGTGTACGCCTTCATACTTGGGCTTGGAGTTGACGAGGTGCTTAACCCCTCCCGTTACTCAGTGGCTGGCATGGCCTGGCTGGTGCCGCTAATAGTGGCCGGGCTCTACACGGTCAGCGTTATAACAGTAAGAAGGCTTGGCGAGCAGTTCGTAACATACTCTAATGTGACTACCAGTGAGATAGCTGAGAGCCTTGTGGCTCTGGCTGTCCTGCCGCTGGCCCATTATGTGTCATTTGAAATAGACAGGCTCGGGGCTGCGGCTATGCTAATTTACCTGGCCTACCAGGTAATAACTAACTCAAAAGCCATACTTTACAAGGTTACCGGGCCAGCTCCTCCCAGGAGCGTATCTGAAGGACTTACCAAGGATATAAGCTCCATGGGAGTTAAGGTCAAGGATCTTAAGCTCAGGAGCGTCGGGGACAACTACGTAGCTGGCTATGTGATAATAGAGGCCCCTCCCACGGAAAGCGTGGAAGCAGCACATGAGCTTGCTGATAAGATAGAGATTATGGCCCTGGAAAAATATAACGTCAAACTGGTGGTCCACATTGAGCCTGAGCGGGCCTAAACTTTTAAAGGGACCTTTCCTCAGTCAGTGCGGGTGCGGCTATGCCTAAGGAAATGACTTGCGCATTCTGCGGTAGGCCCATAGAGCCAGGCACAGGTAAAATGTATGTCAGTGAAAGAGGGGAAATACTCTGGTATTGCAGCAGTAAGTGCTTTAAGAGCGCCATTAAACTAAAGCGTAACCCGAGAAAGCTCAAGTGGGCCAGGCCCTGGGTTCTTAAGTCATTAGCCTAAGATCCCCATTAATGAAGCTATCGCGACTCCCTTGCTTATGAACTTAAAACGCGGACAACCAGGGTTATTGCTTAAATGATGTAACCTATTATGCCATAGTGATGCCGCACCGCTAAATAATAGCCAAGGAGCCTTTAACTGAAGCGATATCTAGAGGAAGTTACCAATAGATACTTAAAAATGCGTGCCTACCGGACTGCTGGGGTATAGAGAATGGCTATGGCCGCGCCTCCGTCTGCCTACGATCGTGCAATCACCATATTTTCTCCCGACGGGGAGCTCTATCAGGTAAGATATGCCTTTGAGGCTGTTAGGAAAGGCTGGACAAGCCTAGGCGTGCTAACAGACAGCGGTGTAATTTTAGCTGCTGAGAAGAGAAAGATAACGCCGCTCCTGGACCTTAATGGTATAGAGAAGATCTATAAGGTCGACGACCACATAGGCGTAACCTTCGCTGGCATGGGCAGTGATGGAAGGGTCCTGATAGACTATGCCAGGCTCGTAGCAGTCAGGCACAGGTTGACGTATGGAGAAGCGCCGAGCACCGAGTACGTAGTTAAGTCCGTGGCCGACCTAAAGCAGCTTTACACACAACATGGCGGCGTTAGGCCCTTCGGCGTTGCGCTAGTATTTGGCGGCGTGGACTCCGACGGAACTCCGAGGCTTTTTAGGACGGAACCGGGAGGTCAGTACTTCAGTTACTACGCTATAGCTATAGGCCTTGGAGGTGACGCCGCCAACAGCTACCTGGAGAAGAACTACAAGAAGGATCTCAGCCTTGACGATGCCATAAAACTGGCTATCATAGCGCTGTTCAAGGGAAGGGTCGCCTCCTCCGACGAGAAGAAGGAGGACTTGGCGAACGCCTTTGATGAATATGTAGAGGTAGCTTATATTGATACTAAGGAAAGGACTTTTAACAAGGTAGGTCGCGACGTTATCAAGGAGATAGTGAAGTCCAGCAGGGGCGAGATGTTATCCTCATAAGCATAATATGGATGCCCGTTGCCATTAGGTTCTTGCTTAAGCCTTTTATAGCTATTAAAGCTTCTTGCACTTATGGATCGAAAGCTGCTGGGGCGAGATTTTGCCTAAAAAGCAGGACTACGTAATTGCCTGGATTGATATAAAGGGGCAGCACTTTGAGATCCTGGTGAAGCCCGACGAGGCCTTTAAGTTCAAGGAAGGAGAAAAGGTATCTATATCAGATGTGCTCTGGTCCGACACTGTCTACAAGGATGTTAGAAAGGGGTTGAAGGCCAGCCCAGAGGCCATCAAGAAGGCCTTCGGTACGGATGATATTAACTCCATTGCTGAGCGCATACTCAAGGAAGGGCAAATTCAAATAACTGAGGAGGAGAGGAGGAAGATCATTGAGATGAAGAGGAGGCAGATAATAACATATATCGCCAGGAACGCCGTTGACCCTAAGAGCGGCTCTCCAATACCTGAGCAGAGGATAGAGAACCTCTTCGAGGAGTTAAGGATAGGGGTAGACCCCTTCAGGCCTGTGGAGCAGCAGGCGCTGGAAGCCATTAAGAAAATGGCCACGGTTATTCCCATAAAGATTGCAAGGGCCTTAGTTGAGGTTACTATACCCCCTGAGTTTGCCGGGAGAGCTATAGGTGAGGTTAAGAGGCTAGGTGACGTGAAGAAAACCACGTGGCTTGATGACGGCAGCCTCAAGGTGGAGCTCGAGATACCAGCGGGCATGCAGCTTGAAGTTATAGATAAGATCCAGGGCCTCACGAGAGGACAGGCGCAGATTAACGTGAAGGTGAGCTCGCAGTGAGCCAAGAGGAGAAGGTTAAAAAGGTGTTAGTGCTGCCGGGGGATAAGGTAGAGGGAATCAAGCAGGCCCAGAACATTTACCTCTTTGATTATAACGGAGAGAAGAGAGCTGCAGTCGCCGGACTATTAGATATAAAGGATGAGGGCGCTTCCTTCGTGCCGCTGAAGGGCTTTTACTTCCCCAATGAGGGCGATATAGTAATTGGCCTAGTGACTTCTCACGCTGCCGCCAACTGGTTCCTCGACATAAACTCGCCTTACCAGGCCACGCTCAGCATCCAGGACTTCTTCGGGGTCAAGCAGGGAGGCCAAGTTCCCGACGATCCGTTTACATACCTAAAAATAGGTGACTACGTTAAGGCAAGAATCGTTGCCTTTGATAGAGTGAGGAGCCCTGCCCTTACGGTTCAGGACAAGGGCTTGGGGAGGATTACAGAGGGCACTGTGGTTACCGTGAGGCCAGTTAAGGTGCCAAGGATAATAGGCAAAAAGGGCTCAATGATAGAGACTATAAAGAGCGCCAGCGGCTGCGATGTCTTTGTCGCGGTAAACGGAAGAGTGCATATAACTTGCCAGAACGAGATCCTTCAGGAAATAGTGGCCGAGGCCATAAAGATGATTGAGACTCAGTCCCACACGACAGGTCTCACGGCCAGGGTGAAGCAGTTTATAGAGGAGGAGAGAAGGGTTAGGGGGGTCTGAGAGGATGCACGTAAGGCCAGCTAAGTTCTTCGACGAAAACGGCAGAAGGCTTGACGGAAGGTTACCTGACGAGATGAGGCCCGTAGATATGAAAGTTGGCGTCTTAAGCAACGCCGACGGATCGGCCATAGTTTCCTATGGTAAAACTAAAGTCTTAGCAGCTGTTTATGGACCCAGGGAGCCTTTACAAAAATACACTGTATTGCCTGACAGGGCGTCATTGTTCGTCAGATATCACATGGCTCCCTTCTCTACGGAGGAGCGCAAGAGCCCTGTACCGACCAGAAGAGAAGTGGAGATCTCTAAGGTTCTAAGGGAGGCCTTAGAGCCCGTCGTAATAACGGAACTCTTCCCACGCACTGTAATAGAGGTCTATGTAGAAGTGCTCCAATCCGACGGAGGCACCAGGACGGCCAGCGCGACCGCAGCCTCGTTAGCCCTCGCTGACGCCGGCATACCTATGAGGGCCTTGGTAGCCGGAGTTGCCATCGGCAAGGTAGACAACGTTGTAGTGCTAGATCTTAACGAGCCTGAGGATAACTTTGGTGAGGCCGATATGCCTGTAGTGGCTGCGCCTGACCTGGGTCTGATAACGCTGTTCCAGCTCAACGGCGTTATGACTGTGGAGGAGACACAAAAGGGCCTTGATATGGCACTTAAAGCTATAAGCGAGCTAGTTGAAAAGGAAAAGCAGACCCTAAGGAGCTCCATAGAGGAGGTCGATGTGGAGTGAGCTACACGCCATACAGGGTACCTATAGTGTCAAAGATCAGGAGTAAGAGCCTAATTAGCCTTTACAAGAAGGGCGTGAGGAGCGACCAGCGTGATTTCGCTACGCCTAGGAACCTCTCAATACAGGTAGGCGTAATAGATAAGGCTGACGGATCGGCGTGGGTCAAACTTGGCAACACGCAGGTGCTTGTCGGTGTCAAATTAGAGGTAGGAATCCCGTATAGGGATACGCCAAATGAGGGGGTCCTTCAGGTTAACTCTGAGCTGACCCCAGTGGCTTCGCCTACGTTTGAGCCAGGACCTCCTGATGAAAACGCTGTCGAGCTGTCGAGGGTTATAGATAGAAGCTTAAGAGATCCCAAGGCGATAGACCTGAGCTCCCTTGTGATAAGGCCTGGTGAGAAGGCCTGGGTCCTTTGGATAGACATCTACGTGCTCGACTATGATGGCAACTACTTCGACGCTAGCATGTTGGGAGTTATGGCTGCGCTAATGAACACTAAGGTCCCTGAGTACGAGGAAACGGAATCAGGGGAAATAATAATAAACAGGGAGAAGGGGACCCCGCTTAAGCTAAATAGGCGCGTCGCGCTAGTCACGAGCGTGAAGGTGGGCGACTACATACTAATAGACCCCAACATAGATGAAGAGTTGCTAGCAGACAGCAGAATGGTTATAGCATTTGACGAGCAGGGGACTATAGTAGGCATGCAGAAGAGCGGCATGGGGGGTTACACCAGGGACGAGCTGCTCAAGGTCATCGATATTTCAAGAAATGCCTCACAAGTTTACTTTAAATTGCTAGACCAGGCGCTTCAGAGCGGCGGCAGCCAAGGGTGAGGCCCTGTGGTCTATAGCCACACCAAGTCAGTGGGGATAACGGGAAGATATGGTGCTAGGTATGGCTCTACGCTGAGGAAGAGGGTCAAAGCGGTTCTCGAGAAGAGGTACGCGGACCACACGTGCCCATTCTGTGGAAGTGTAGGCACCCTCAAGAGGATTTCGACAGGGGTATGGAAGTGCGCCAAGTGTGGCAGGGTGTGGGCAGGAGGGGCTTATGTGCCGCGCACTGAGGTAGCCACCTACCTGCCTCCATACTACTCAACGTCAGGGATGTGAGGGGTTTTTGAGCGAGAGGCCCCTAAGGCTCGTAAGGAGACTGTCGGGGAGGGCCTCTGAATTTACAACACTGCTCACCAGCAGCAGAAGGCCCAGCAGGAGGACTCGCGCCCTCATAAAGGATCTGGAGTCCGCCATATATGGAGTTGTTAGGTTTACAAGGGGCCATGAGTCATTAAGAGACCTCAACAGCATAGCCGTCGCCAATGGATTTAAACGCGTTGTTATAATAAATGAGTGGAGGGGTAACCCGGGCCTGATAGTGGTATATTCTCCCTCTGAGGAGAACCTTGTTGAGATTGGAAGACTAAAGATAGCTGGGGTTAAGCTGAGGAGGGAGCTGGGCCGGAGGGACGCTGGGCAGTGCAGAGAGGTGGTAAGTTCCAGTAAAGATGAGACCACGATTTACATAACAAAGCTGCTGGCCGACGCCTTTCAGCTCAGAGCTACTGAAAGGCCTGACACAGACTACCTCGAAGTTTCCTTAGATGGGGATCAAGTAACCATAGCGCCACGGAAGCTTAAAACTAACGCCATCTTTGGGCCCCTGTTAAGGGTGGTGGTTCCAGACGGGTCTCGCAAAGGCCAAGCTTGAGCTCTGCGGGGAACTTAATGGCATAACTGCAATATATAGGGCCTTAATTGCAGAGGCCTCTCAGCCGGGCACTCCAAGAAAGGGCAGCATTAATGTAGAAGTTAAGGATAACTGCCTTAAAATATCTGTGACTTCTGATGATTTGGGTGACTTGAGGGCTATTGTGAACTCATACCTTTATTTAGTCCATGCCTCCTACTCCGTTGTAAGAAGCTTATCGCCAGGCGGGCATGAGAGACCTTGGACATCCAGGGCTTCGACCCCTCATCAGAAAGATATTAAAGGCCATATAAAGTGATTAGCCTGTCAAGGCTTCTAAAACTTCGAGCCACCACTTTACTTCGTCAATTGAGAGGGGCCTTCTCCTATCGCCCTCCTCGACATAAGCTTCTATTGGTATCACTTCGTTATCCTGGTTCACTTTAAACATTATGATCATGCGTCGAGACTCCGCGGGCTGCGACTCAGTATCGGAGGCTGCCTCACCAATACTCGGGGTGGTTGCTATAAGCTCTACGGCGCCCTCCATTAAGTTAACCTTATACATAGGATTTCCTGAAACAAACTGCAAAAGCTTATCTAGCTTCATCTCTCAGGCCGCCTTTCTATGTAGAAAAGCTAAGACTAAAATCTCCATATATAAGACTCCTGGGAAGATGTTAACTGGACTAACCTTAGCAAACGGTTATCCTGAGTTTCATGATTTCCCTCATGTCAAAGCGTGTTGCCGGGGATGCTGTCAGCTTAAAAACCCAAGCCTGCAGCAAGTGAGTAGGAGGCTGCAGGCTGTGGCCTATGGACTATACCACTACATAGCTGAAGCGTGGAAGAGACCCTATGACGGCGATCACGGCAAACTGATGAGGGAGAGGCTAATAGAGTGGAGGGATGAGCCTACAATAGTCCGCGTTGATAAACCCCTGAGGCTCGACAGGGCCCGTGCCATAGGATATAAGGCAAAGCAGGGCTTTGTAGTAGTCAGGGTAAGGGTCAGAAAGGGAGGGCAGAGGAAGGTAAGGCCTGACTCTGGCAGAAGGCCGAAGAGAATGGGCGTAGAGGGCTATACCTTAGCTAAGAGCCTACAGCAAGTCGCGGAGGAGAAGGCGCAGAGAGCTTACCCCAACCTAGTGGTCCTTGGAAGCTACTACCTGGCCGAGGACGGCCAACATAAGTGGTTTGAGGTAATAATGGTAGACCCCAATGCGCCTACCATAAAGTCTGACCCCCAGCTTAAGTGGGTTGCTATCAGTGCCAGCGCTAGGGGAAGGCCCTTCAGAGGACTTACAGCGGCTGGGAAGAAGGCCAGGGGCCTGCTGAGCAGCAGAGGGCTTGGAGGAACCCATATACAGAAGTGGAAGAAGAAAGCTAGGGAGAGGGCCAGAAAGGCTAAGCATGAGGCTAGCAGGGGGGCAAGGCTAATAGTGCCCCACACTAAGAGTGATAACAAATAAGCCAAAGAATTATTAAACTCCCGAACTAAGCCCTGTCATAATTTAACCTTAGAGCGCGGTGAAGTTAATTGCGCGTCAGATCGTTAGAAGCCAGAGTTTATGTCCATGCCACTGAGAATGAAGAAAAGGTTATTCGTGCACTGCACAACTTGATAGGCTCCTCTAACATAGTTGTAGAGGAGCTCAGAGGATACTTTGGCAATCCTATAACGGTAGTCTCGACCTCGAAGGAAAAGGAGGAAGCTGAAGAGGCTTTTAACAGGATGATCTCGATGCTGACGGAGCCCGACAGAAGGTTCCTGTTATCATCATTGGAGGAGAGAGTGGACAAGGAGGGCTCACTGCACCTGAGATTTGATAAGCAGAAGGCCTACCTAGGCAAGGTTGTGCTCTCCGACTCCGATGATGTAATAAAGGTTAGAGTTAGATTTTTCAGAGAATCAAGAGAGCAGCTGATTGAGGAGCTCAGGAGTGAAATAGAGGGCCTAAAGAAGTGACGCACAGCATATTTGCGGATCTTTCCATTAAGTTAGCTAAGGAGCCGGAGGAGCTTGTAGAGAGAGCCTCTAACCTTGGCTTTAAGGTTATTGGAGTCGAAGAGCGCGCAGAATATAGTCATGGCAGTTTAGAGGGCCTCTCTAAGGTAACAATGGTGAGGAGGGTGACCTTCGAGGTTGATAGCAACACCGACCTTGACAGCCTGCTGAGAAAAGTTGATAGTAAAACCCTAGTGTCGGTAGTTCCGCTAGACTTTCGCAAATATAGGGAGGCAGCTAAGAACGAGAGAGTCGACATGATAAGATTTGCGCCAGGGACTCCAGTTCGCCCTGATAAAGAAACGCTTAACTTACTGCTTCAGAGGGGCGGCGGCGCCGTTGAGATACCGCTCAGACCGCTAATTAGCGATGAAAGATGGCTGAGCTTCCTCTACGAAGTACTGATAAGATGCTATAGGGTTGGGCTAAGGTCTGTAGTAGTCAGCGACGCCGAAAGCCCTTATGAGCTCTGGCACCCCCTTGAGATCATTGGCCTGCTCTCAAGCCTTGGAATTCCTAGGGAGTATGCATTTTCTTCACTCACTAGCTCCCCCGGTTTCGTCCTCTCCCGCAGAGGACTCAGGCTCGAGGGGGTTCCCGCTCAGGGAACGGGAGGCAAACAGTAAGCAGCTTGGTATGTTCTTGTTCGGCACAAGCTCAGGGCATTTAGCTATGACGAACCTTGTCTTACCTGATAGGTAGTCCTCAAGGCCTGCTGGATCCTCCAGTTGGCCATTGTTAAGCAGCACGCAGCTAGGCCCAGCGTACTTGAAGAGCTGAGGGTGAACCTTCATGAGCTCGGACCAAGTCAGCCAGGCCACATGCCTTATCTCCCACTGGGCATGGGTGCACATCCTGAGGGGCAGGAATGAGGCCACGAGCTCCCTCCCATTCATTGTGAACGTCAGCTTAGTCCTCACAGCCATGGGTATGATAAACCTTGAGTCCTCCTTCGGGGCGCCTGTTGAAAGCAGCCTATAGTAGGTGGAGGTCGCCAGCAGCAGGCCTCTCGCGTAAGCCTCAAGCCTCTTCTCATCGCTTAGCGAGGGAGGTATGACGTAGGCTGTTGAGGCCAGCCTTACCATCTCCTCCAGAGACAGTCCCTCCGCCGCCCGCCTGAGGGACTCTGAGTAGCAGGCGTAGACTTCCCTTGCCCTCTCGCCCTTGGGCCTCTGGGGACATTCGAGACCAAGCTTTGAGGCTGCCGTCAGGGCCATCTCCCTTAGTGAGGCCTCGGTGTACCTCATGCTCTGCTGCGTAAAGCTTGCTATCCTGTGCCTCACAAGCTGATGAGAGCAGACCCTGGAGCAGCCCTCAACTATGAACGTGTAGCTTGAGTGCTCCCAGGGGCTCAGGTGGCCCCTCTTTAGAGTCTCCCTTATCCATGTCTCGACCTCGCTCTCGTCTATCTTCAGGAGTTCAGGGGAACCCTTCCTTGACGTGCTCATCTTTGAGGCCGCGGCAACTATCCTAGGCGCGTCAGGGGTGTACTGAACCAGTCTCACTGTTATGCCAAGGCTTATTTGTAGGGCCTCCAAAGCGCCCCAAATAACTCGTTGAGTGGCTACAGTTTTAAACCAACAGGCCTCTTGACATGTCTGCTCCTGAAGTTGTTTTAAAAGGCCTTAAAGGCGCCTTTTACATAGGCTTAGCCTATAGCGTATTTACGTAACTGCCCGTTATTTTAACTACCTCTAATCCCCTTAATGCAATCAAGTAGGCCGGTGCCGTGTGCCGTCGTCAGCGGCTTCTGATAAACCGTGAATTTTACGTGCTCTGCTGTTGCCTCTAATGATGTAGAAGGGGGCGCCGCCGTGAAGTCTACGAGCAGTCGCGAGATGGAGGAAGGCGCCCAGTGAAACTCCTCGCCTCGTGGCTGAGAGGCAGGCTCCTAACCTAGGCGCGGGGAGGGAAGAGGGATGATGAGGCCGAGCGACTAACAGTCATTAAAGGTGACCGTTAGTCACGATGAAGGTCGAACCCTGACGCTAGGGTCTACACTACTTAAGGCGGGACTCTTCATAGATTCGACGGTGAAAGGGCCATCTCTGTGTTTGCCGAAGCCGCTCAGAGGTGCGAAGAGTCGCCGGCGGAATGCCCTCAAATAGCTGAGAGCATTCTCAGGACCATGTGCCCAAATGTAAACATGTGCAGCGTCACCGCTGTTAAGAGCAGGGGCGACTTTTCATGGATAGAAAGCGTGCTGAGCACAGGAGTTCCAGATGGGAGACATAGGCTCATACTTTACGTTCTTTCAAGATATTTAGCCAATGTAAAAGGCCTAAACGAGGCAGATGCTGTAAACGAGATAAGAGGTTTCCTTGAGAGAAGCTGCAAAAATTTTGGCAACTGCAGCAAGGTATACGATTCCTGGATTAGGAATGTTGTAAGTAAAGTTAAGTCCGGAGGCTGGAAACCGTGGAGCCTCGAAAAGCTAAAGGAAAAGGACCCAGATCTCTATAATACAGTGCTTAAACTGATCAGCGAGAGCGGCAAAGGGCAAGTTGACACCCTAAGTGCTACTAGGTCGTAGACTTTGCGCTATCAAATGAAGGGGCTACACTGTCGTAGGTTGCTTTAGCCTTACTGGTATCATGGCTCTACAGTCACAATTATATCAAGGGCCATCCTTACAACCCTAGGCCTACAATCCTTTTAAACCCAAAACGAAGGATCTCTGTATGGGTAGCCGGGTCGTCTAGCGGCCAAGGATGCGGGGCTCTGGACGCGCTGGCCGCTAGATTGCGGAGGCCGGGAGAGCCCCCGTGACCGGGGTTCGAATCCCCGCCCGGCTACCACATAGTTGCTCATATGACGCTTTGATTAACCTTTTAACCATGAAACCTTCTGTTAGAAAAATGAAGAGGGAGAGCTTTGACTTTCAATGTAGCCAAGATGCAGGTGTTTGGTAACAGTAACGTAGGAGTATACATATTCGCCAATGACAAGATAGCCCTCGTACCCCCAGACATGGAACAGAAGGATAAACAGCTAATAGAGGATGTACTTGGCGTCGACGTTTATGAAGTGACAATTATGGGAACCAGGCTAATAGGAGTTCTTGTGGCTGGCAATAACAACGGTCTCCTGGTGCCGAGCACTATAACTGAAGGAGAGCTCCAAACGCTCAAGGAAGCTTTAGGGAACTCCATGAACATAGGTGTCGTTCCTTCGTCTAACAACGCAATAGGTAACTTAGTGGCAGCCAACAGCCATGGAGCGCTAGTGTACCCTGGCCTTGATAACAGTACGACTAAGCTTATCTCGGATGTACTTGGCGTGGAAGTGGCAAAGAGAGCTATATCAGGCATAAGCACAGTTGGCGCAGTCATAGCGGTGACTGACATAGGAGGGCTCTCCCACCCTGACACCGGCGATGACGAGCTTGAGTTCCTGAAGGATTTATTTAAGGTGCCATTCAAGACAGGCACTATAAACTTTGGGGTGTCTTTTATTAAGACAGGCCTAGTTGTTAACAACAGAGGGGCAATAGTAGGTGCCAACACCAGCGGCCCTGAGATAGCGAGGATACAGATGGTCTTTTCAGGGCTTTAACCAAAATCCTGTATATCCAAGATTATTTAGCCCCAGTTTAGAAAAGGTTTATCTAGGTCTTACTGGCTCTTCTCCTTGAGTTCGATCTTGCCCGGCCTTAGCTTCTTATTGGCAATCTCAACTAGGGCCTTCACGTTCCCTTCCTCGTCTTTGATAACCCTTACTAATACCTTGACTCTTCTTGGTGGCCTTTGTATGCCCCGGCTCCAAATGTAATTATTAACATCATCAAGTATCTTTACTGACTCCGGTGAGACCTTGGCATGTCTGGCCACCAGAGACCTCAACAGGTCCACTGCTCTCTTGGCCCTGTTTGATCTGCGACCATAGTAGACTCTGCTTAGATTGAAACTGTATACGAAGGCCTCTCCAGGCTCCATGACCACTCACCTCACACCTTCAGCTTTGATACCCTCCAGTGTCTTCTTCTAGGATTTAATGTAAACTTCCTTAAAGTTTTTACTATTACCCACGCAGGCACTGGCTGGTTGCTCTTGAACGCCTTGGCCAAGCGCAACTTCCTGGCGAGAGGCTTATGCCTTGACATGGAACCTCCCTCACTTCCACTTGAACTTTATCTCGTATTCCCTACGAGACCTGCTATCTAGCTGTATTAAAATGTTTTTCACGGTATCATCGTTTACCGGAGGTACGAGCCTTCCTGCCTGCACTAGTGATATTATAGTCTGAACGGCGGCATCTGCGAGCTCGGGCTTCACGAGCTTGAGGTTGTTTATCCTATTTAAAGCTTCGGGATCAAGTATAGCTCTTAAGATCGCCATTAGCTCTGCCTCGCGTTTAGCTGCCTCCTCCTGCTGCCTCCTCTGGGCCTCCGCCTGCCTCCTTAGCTCCTCGAGCTTCCTCCTCTTGATCTCCTCAAGCTCCTCATCATCATACTCGTCTGAGTCGTCGTAGTCTCCGTACCCGCTCACTGCCGATCCCAAAAAACTTTGGCCCAGAGACCTAATAAAACATCTTAAGGGGGCAAGTGCCACAGCCCAAGGGAGCGGCGTTGAGGGCCTTCATAGCAGTTGACATAGATAGGCCAGAGCTAGTCAGCAAGCTTAAGGAGCTGGAGCAGGAGCTGGAGTCAACGAGGGTCAGGATGAAGCTCGTGGAGCCAGAGAACTTTCACATAACTCTTAGGTTCCTCGGGGAAATACCGGACTCTGCGGTCAGCGACATAAGGTCTGGCGTGCTGCCTAAGCTGAGGTTTAAGCCTTTTACTTTGAAGCTCTCCGGAGTAGGCGCCTTCCCCTCGCCAAACTTAGCGAGGGTGATCTGGGTCGGCATAGTCCAGGGCTTCGATGAGCTTAAGTCAATAAGGGATCAGCTGGATAAACTACTTAAGGATACTGGCATTAAATACGAGAGTGGCGAGGAGTTTACACCGCATATAACTATAGCAAGACTCAAGGAGCGCTCGAACCCAGAAGTCGCTAAGTTCGTACTAGAACACTCCTCATACGAGGTTGGCGAGATGGTGGTTAACGCCGTTAGACTTAAGAAGAGCATTTTGACGCCAAGAGGCCCCATCTATGAGACCATAGCGGAGGCCCACGTTGAATGAGCCCTAATGCTCATCGGCAGCTTGAAGAGGAGGTCCTGGAGAGGCTAAGGCCCACGCCACTTCAGTTAAGGACCCTCTCTAGTTTCTATGAAGTGATTAGGTCACACTTACAGGCCAAGCTTAGTGAGAGAGGCCTTGACTTTATTATAGAGCCAGAGGGCAGTTTCGCAAAGGGTACGCTGCTTGCAGACCACTGGGAGCTGGATATTTTTGTCCTACTTAAGGGTGCCAGCGACGAGTGGATAAAGAGCAAAGGAAGAGAGCTGCTCGAGGACTCCCTGAAGGGCCTTCCAACCATAGTAAAGTATAGCGAGCACCCCTACGTTACCGTATCCTTAATGGGAATTGAGGCAGACGTCGTGCCAGCGGTTTACAGGGAGAAGCCTACGGGAAACCTGATGGGGGTCAGCAGAACCCCATTTCATACTCGGTATGTGATATCTAGACTTGACAAGGGCGGCGCCGATGAAGTGAGGCTGCTCAAGTCCTTCTTTAAGGGCGTGGGGGTCTACGGAGCTGAGGCGCACATAGGTGGCTTCTCAGGCTACCTCACGGAGCTTCTGATAATAACCTATGGCAGCTTTGAGGGAGCCCTTCAGGCCATCTCTAGCTGGAAACCTCCTGTCTATGTGGACCCTGAGAATGTTGGCAATAAGAACCTGCTTTCTAGGCGCTACCCTGACTCGCCATTAATAGTCGTAGACCCTGTTGACCCCGCAAGGAATGCCGCCGCCGCAGTAACCCTGGAGAAGCTCTCAACTGCGGTGGTCGCAGCCAAGCTTTACCTTAAGAGGCCCCGGAAGGAGTTCTTCCACATTTTCACCAAATATGCTAGCATAAAGTATGGTATTCCAGTGGCAATGGTGATCTGCGAGGGCGACTATGCAAACTACCCCCCAGGCGATGTGTGGGGAAGGCTTGCAAGAGCGTCAAGGTCCATAGCTACTTTGCTGACCAAGTATGGGTTTAAGTTAATTAAACACTCGTTTTTCACCGACGAGCAGTCTAAAGCTGCAGTAGGTTTCCTAGTTAACACGCTACGGCTAAACAGTTTAGATGTTATAGAAGGCCCTAAGCCGTTCATTAACGTAGACTATATAGAGGACTTCATAGCTAACAGAATTAATGATGGCATCTGGATAGGCGAGGGGGAGTTAATGAGCGTAAAAAGGCTTAACCGCCCAGACATAGAGTTTTTCCTAGATCTCGCTATCAAGCAGGCGCCCCTTCCCGAGGGCACCAGGGACTGTAAAGTTATGGTATCTGATGATGTAAGGGACGTCAGGCTGACTGACTGGGGGCTTAAGGAATGGATTCGCAAGGAACTGGCATCGATGCCTGCATGGTTAGTGTCCCCCTCTGCTCCTTAGCAGCAAGACTCCTGTTTTGCTATCCTAATGCAACTGCGGACTGTGAGGTGAACAGGCTCATATCTGAGGCTTCCTCGCTGGGAGTTGACAGGATATGCCTAGAGGGCCCCACAAGGCTTGACTTTATCTTAAAGGGACTTAGGGTATTAGGTAAAGGTCATGCCGGGATAGTGGTGAAAGTTTTAGCGGATGGCGCTCCAAGAGCGCTTAAGATCAAAAGGACTGACAGCAAGAGGACAAGTTTGTCTGATGAGGCCAGAAAGCTTATTCTGAGCTCCCGCTATGGAGCGACTCCCATGGTTTATGGGTACACCGACAACATGATACTAATGGATTACGTAGGTTCAACTACATTAAAGCAGGTGATAAACCTATACTTTGCACACATATACAACATAGATAACTTAGCTGCCGCTGTCAGGGGGGCCCTAAGGGCTGCGAGAGCGCTAGATTTGGCCGGCCTACTTCATGCAGAGCTAAACA
The DNA here is from genome assembly GCF_000144915.1 of Acidilobus saccharovorans 345-15. Taxonomy (NCBI): domain Archaea; kingdom Thermoproteati; phylum Thermoproteota; class Thermoprotei; order Acidilobales; family Acidilobaceae; genus Acidilobus; species Acidilobus saccharovorans. The sequence continues at coordinate 1,116,780 of NC_014374.1, read as the reverse complement.
GGCCCTTGAGTAACGTAATGTACCCTGATCCGTTGAATCTAAACAATGCCTTAATAGTGGATCTTGAATCCACCTCCCATGGCTGTGGTAACGTAAACAAGGTAGCAAGTTTCTTTCTCATAAGGTTCCACGGCAGCGTTTCTAAACATATACGTGAACTGCTCAGAGCATATGAGGCTGATTGTAGCTTTCGGGAGTATACCGAGGTAGAAGACTTCATCATAAATTCAGTGAAAAATAACATAAAAAATAGTAAGAGTTTACAATAAACCCTTTCAAAACTCACTCATCCTCTATATCAACAGTGCTGCCTGCAGGGTGCTGTGCGGGAAGCAGGCCGCCGGGCAAGGAGCTTCTCAGCAGAAGCTTATATTCATCCTCTATATATAGATTTCCAAATTCTTCCATTGAATGAAACCTGATGCTTACAGGCTTTGGCGATAGCCTAGCCCCGCATACGGGGCACGTCATGCCATCGAAGCCGCTAAGGGCCTTCTTAGGAAGTGGCGGTCCATTAAATTTGTTTCTATCGCTCTTATCTCCTATAGCGTACCTGTAAAGGATGGTGCCGCAATTATGACATCTTATAATTATTCTACCAACCCCTCCTCTGAGGCTCTCCATAAGTCCCCACCGGGCTTCCTAAGTAATACCTGCCCTGAAGTTACATTAATAGAAATCGAGGTCTCTCAGCGTCGGCTTTTTCCAAAGGATCGTGATAGAGCATGCGACTAGTAAGTTGAAAGCCATTAAATGCTATTACATAAAACACCTCTGAAATAATATTATGACAAGGTATACTTTTACACAGCTTTTATGAAATCTTAAGAAGTTGAAATCCTATGTTATTGATATAGCTATGTCTATTCCAATTTCAGTAAATATTTTAAAGGTAATGCGCTATCATACTCATAAGTCCTGTTATCTACCAAGAGCTTGCACTTCAGGCAAAGACCTGGTTAACAGTTTTAAACCCATAGAGCTTCAGTGTGAGGTATGGTGGGGCCGTCGTCTAGCCTGGTAGGATGCCAGCCTGGGGAGCGGACCCCCATGCCAGGCCGCCTAGATCGCTGGTGGTCCGGGGTTCAAATCCCCGCGGCCCCACCACTCTCTTCAAAGACTCTATAAGCGCTCTTATTGAATTGGCATGAAAGTTGTCTTATAATTAATAATTGAGCTATGAGGTTAAATGAAGCCGTCCGGTAATATCTGTACCTCAACATTAAGCCTCAATAAGAGGTATATCACTGCAAAACCTTTGCCGGCTCAGCCTGAAGCGCTCAATACTTTTAAACCTAACAACCTGAAGGATGCTGGGAGGCTATATGGAGAGGCCCAAAGTTAAGATTGATGATAAGGAGATAGAGCTTACTGACGAAGTGATAAAGCTGCTTAGAAAATACGTCAAGACTAATATGACGCTAGAGCAGCTGGCCAGCGAGCTGTCACTAAACGGTTGGGAAGAGGCCTATGAGCTCGTTAAAAACGTCCCTTCGTGGCTTCTGAGAAACTACACCGGCTAGCCGATGGTTTTAGTGCAGACCCCACGAGCTTCAACTAAAGGTTATCGTCTAGCCTAAGCTTGGACCATAATGCTTGAGGGGACGAGTCTAAGCAATCTGGTCTGCACCTCATGCGATATTATGGTATTTGTCACTACAACTGCGGCACCTCTATTTGGTATCCCATAAATTATAAGACTGTTGGCAGGCGCGCAGGAAAGCGCTGCGAGAGTGAGCATGTCCTCCTCACCGTTTACTTTAATGGCGATTCTGCCGTTGTAACTGTTTATGGCGTCGCATAAGGTCTCCATAGCTTCAACGCTGAGGCCGCCTGGGGGATTGCTTACTTCAACTAAGCCGAAGCCCATGCCCCTGAGCAGGTCTTCCTTGACAAATTTACTCTCAGCGCGCTGGGTCTTGCCATCAAAGACTATCACGTCGGGAAGCCTGGCGCTTTCCATGCAGTAGGCCGACACCACGTCACCAAGGCATATTACTTTAACCCAGTCTTGCATCTCTACAATACGCCTAAGCTGCCCGCTCACGAGAACCCCTCTTGGGCTAGAGAAGTCGATCCTTGCAGGAGTTGGTATGACGTAACTTATTAGCGCGCCGGCAGTTCTCCTACTTGAACACATAGGAGCCTGACACCTTGAGCGCAAACATGCCCTTCTTTGCGAACTTTAGTCTCGCGGCAAGCTCTGAATTATCTAATACCACTACTACTCCGTCCCAGTCATCAACGAAGGCTGTCCCACCACACACAGGGCATACGTCTGAGTCCCTAGGGACCAGCGCGCCGCAGTTTTTGCATGCCTTGTAAGGCATTCTCTTTGTTGGCGCCCTAACAGGCACTTTGCTCTCCTTGTTAAGTGAGGTTATAGTAGCTGCTTAAAAGGCTAGTTACCTTCAAAAACACCTTATAAATTCTCCTGACAAGTCCGCTCACTACACATTATCATGTATTGCTATTATTTTATGTTTAGAGTTACCCATACCGTAGTATCTCACAAGTAGACACTTATATAATTTCACACAAAGAGCAATCAAAAAGTGCCGAGGTGAATGCACGTGCCCAAGGATATAGAATTCGAAGACGAGGAGGGAGAGGAAGAGACTGAAGAGCCTGAGGAAAGCGAAGAGGAGGAAGGGTGGGACGAAGAATACGTAGGCGACGAGGAGGGAGAGGAAGAGGAGGACTGGGGAGAGGAAGAGGGCGGCGAAGAGAGCGAGGAGGGAGAGGAAGAGGGAGAAGAGGAAGAGGAGTTCTAAGATTATATATCTCAAGTTTTTCAGAAGCGCCAGCCTTTTAAACATAACAGGCGTAAAGCTTAACGAGAGTTAGAGAGCCTATGGAGGGCGGCAGGGAAAGCGGCTCTAAGGATACTGCAGGACCCTTGCATGACGCCAGCACCCCGCAGCAGGAGTATACACAGATGGTAAATGGCGACAGTAACCTCAAGTTCCTCCTGTTCAAGGTGCTAAGCGCCCTTAAGCACTTCTATTCCTTTAAGGAACTCGAAAGCAGACTCGGGGTCTCAGCGCAAATACTTTGGCGTTATGTCTCTCTCAGGAGCGTCCCAGAGAGGGTGACGGCGGAGAAGCTACTCCAAAAGATAGAGAGGGAGGGGCTCATAGATGAAGCCATAAAGAAGTCCCTACAAGACAGCGATGAACCGTGGCAGATACTCAGCAACCCTGGTATAATGACGCTGGCTGAGCTTAAGGCCATGGAACTGTTCAAGGGTGAAAAGGTAAGCGCTATAGTGACCGGCAAGGACGGGTATTCAACAGCCTTTGGGGCCATGCTCTCTGACGCGTTTCACTGCAGGTTATGCGCCCCTTCAAGCACCCCCTACTCACGCCATATAATAGTCAAAAACTATAAAGTTGCGCAGGATTACTACGACTCGCTGATCTTCCCTAAGGAATGCGTCCCACGCAAAGGCAGGGTAGTCATAGTTCTCGTAGATGGAAATAAGCTCTTCCAGCTCTCATCGCTCATAGATGTCGTCAGAGTTAGGCAAGCCTCTCTGGCCGGGGTCGTTGTAGTGATGGGGTCTGAGAACAAACTTAAAGAGTTCTTAAAGAACAAACTTGGCATCGAAGTAAAAGTTGTTTCTCTCATGGATTTTTGCGACCGTAATCCTCAAGAGTGCAGGAAAGTCTCACCGAGCGAGACTGTAACAGAGTTCTGAGTTATTGGGCCAAGACTAGAGGTCCCGAAAGTGGCGCAAAACCTAAACTAACACTTTATGACTTATTGTTAATTGGCGCGCCGTGCAACTCTAGTTATTACAATTTAAATCCTTTAAAAGCCACAAAATATTGGGGACAGCTTGTGCTATCAGACGCAAAGAAAAAAAGTTCCTCATTAGGCAAGATAGGCGAACTTAAGATATTGAACGTTATTGATTTAGGCCGTTCCTCCAAGATTTCAGTAAACCCACAGACGAAGCTCTCAGAAGTAAGAAGGATCGTGCGGGAGGAAGCCGTTAGGAGCGTTGCTGTAGTCGACAATGATGGCAGATTGCTTGGCATCATAACTAGGGGCACCATACTCACTGTGGCGTCCTCCAAAACTGAGGCCGTGGCTGGTTCCCTGGCCGAGCAACCCCTAGTTACTTTAAGGCCCGACCAGTCTGTTAAGGAGGCAGTGTCCCTTATGATAAAGGCTGATGAGTGGGCATCACCAATAGTTGGCCTTGATGGCCGCTTCCTTGGCTTCTTTACATTTGATGACCTGATCTCGCTGGCAGCCAACTATTGTAAGGATGACCTTAAAGATCTTGTGATTGAGAATTACATGACTAAGGGACCCGTCGCCGCTGAAGAGGATGAATTCATCTCTAAGATATGGAATAAGATGCGGGAGCTTAGGTATGCGGGTCTCCCAGTAGTTGATTCCAATGGGAGGCTCGTAGGTATGATAACGCAGTATGACCTAATTAGCAAAGGTTACAGCAGAATACACCTTGAGAGCGAGGCTGGAGCATCACGGGGGCCTCGCGTTAAGGACGTTATGACGCGGGGACCCATTTATCTGTTCCCTTGGTCCACAGTCTACGAAGTCGTGAGCCTAATGTCAAGGCACGGCTACGGAAGGATCCCCATAGTTAATTCCAGTAAGGAACTTAAACTAGTAGGCATCATTGATAGAGAAGACATAGCCAGGCTGGTGACGAGGTGAGATAAAAGTGAACAGACAGAACAATCTCAGACTATCGAGGAGCGCCAAGGTAGTGTCTACAGTGGGAGTTCGCAGGTGGGAAGGCACTAAATATCTTAGAGCTGACTCCGAGCCTAACTGGAGCCAGAGGGTCAAGGAAAAGGAGGGCGACATCATTTCGATAGCGTCAAAGCCCGCCATATCTATAACCTTCACTAGCACAATACTAGAGGCCCTGGAGCTTATGTATTCAAAGAGAGTGAGGGGGCTAGTGGTCGTCGATTCAAGTAACAAGCTGAGGGGCACCATTATGGCAACTGACATCGTGAATTACCTGGGAGGAGGGAAGCTTTACTCTATAGTAGAGCAACGTCATAAGAGGGACGTATTTAGCGCATTGAGGTCCGAGAGCGTTGAAAGCCTTATGAACCCGACACCTCTTTATGCTACCACCTCGTCAAAGCTCTCAGAGGTCCTTAGGATAATGGTGCTCAATGGTATAGGCCTCGTACCTATAATTTTAAGCGATGGCACGCCTTACGGAGTAGTTACAGAACATGACCTAGTAAGATACCTTGTAAACAAAGATGTCAATGTCAAAGTAAAGGACGTTATGACAACCAGCTTAGTTGCGGCATTTGAAACTGACTCTCTTAAGAGGGCTGCGCAGCTGATGTCTTTATATGGATTCAGGAGGATACCTGTGCTCTCCTCGGACGGCTCCTACCTGGTTGGCGTTGTAAGCGCTATGGACTTTATCTCATACTTTGGATCTCACGAGGCTTTTGAGAAGCTATCTAGCTATGACATAGAAGACGTGCTCTCCACCAGGGTTTCAGAAATTATGAGCAAGGACGTCGCCACTATTAACGAAGACGCTGATATTGCAGAGGCGGCTTCACTGATGAATGCCCGTAACACCAACAGCCTCATAGTTGTAGATCAGAATAACGAAGTTAAGGGTATAGTTACAGAGAGGGATGTACTTATCTCAATTGCCTTGAGGTGAGGCATGTGGCTCCGAGAGTCTCCACTTATATGAGCAGTCCAGTCTATGTCGTAAAACCTAACGATACGCTTGCTCATGCCAGAAATCTGATGCTCAAGAAAGACATAGGGAGGCTTGTCGTTGTAAATGAGTCAGAGAAGCCTGTTGGAGTTATAACCATGACCGATATCATAGACTCGCTCTACGGCTCGAATTATTATAGACCCCTCGATGACATAAAGGTCTCCGAGGCTATGAGCAAGAATATAATAACCATAGATCAAAACAAGAGCCTTAGAACTGCGGCCTCGCTCATGATGAGACACAAAGTAGGTGGGCTTCCAGTAGTTGATAAGGATGGAAAGCTTGCGGGTATAATCACCCGCACAGATGTAGTAAGAGCCTATGGAGATAGGTACGAGGGCAAACTAAAGGTCCTGGACATCATGAGAACGGACTTCCCTAAGGCCAGCCCTACCCATAGCATATATTACTTAGCAAAGCTGATAGAGTCGAGCCCAGTGCGCAAAGTAGTAATTGTGGACAGCGACGGAAGGCCCATAGGCGTGGTCTCTAAGAAGGACCTAGCCTTTGCCTATATGCCGTCGGCCCTCTTCATGGCCAGGGGCAAGGACAGGTATATAAAAAACAAGGTCGTAGACCCACTCAAGGATAAGATAGTGAGCCTTAGGAGTTACTTAGTGCCAGTAGCCGAGGATATAATGTCAAAGGAGCTTATAACGGCCAAGGGCGATGAGGATTCCGCAGCAGTTGCAAGGTCTATGTCAGCTGAAAGAATAGGCTGCGTACCCGTGATCGACGATGCAGGAAAGTTAATTGGAATAGTTACCAAGCAAGACATAGTGCAACTGGCAGCCAGAGTTCTTTAATTACCAAATATCGCACTAATTATATAATTTGGGCTGAAAGGCCTTAGGTCGCTGTAGTTTTGCCCTACACCTACGTAAATCACGGGTTTCTTGGTGGTTGCTGCAACAGATATGGCTACGCCCCCCTTTAGGTCCGCGTCCAACTTGGTGAGTATTATAGCGTCGATGCCCACGTTCTCGTTAAAGCTCTTTGCCTGTTCAACAGCGTCGTTACCTGTAAGGGAATCGACCACCAGTACTCTCAGGTCAGGATTAGCTACCCTGACTATCTTCTTAAGTTCGGACATTAGATCGGCATCTACGTGCATCCTGCCGGCCGTGTCGATTAGAACAGCGCACACCCTTCTATTCTTAGCATAATTTATGGCGTTGTAGGCCACGCTTGCAGGATCAGCGCCGTAGCTGCCACCTATAAATGCAACCCCTAGCCTCTCAGCATGCGTTCTCAGCTGTTCCTGGGCCCCTGCCCTGAAGGTATCAGCGGCAGCTATAACTGGAGTCAGCCCCGAGCTTTTTAGCATGTAGGCTACCTTTGCAATAGTTGTCGTTTTTCCAACTCCATTTACTCCGAAGAACGTTATCACGTAGGGCAGCCCTGAGCTGCACTTCCTCTTAGCCTCGGACACTAGGTCGATGCCGTTGCTGAATAACGTAGCTATGTAGCTCTTAAGAGAATTTAAGACGTAATCCTCTACATTGATGCCTCTTGGTACCTTACTTCCAATAAGCTTAGTCCTAAGCTCCATGACTATGGATTCTGCAACATCATAGGCTACGTCCGCTTCGACGAGGTTAATCATAAGCTCCTCCAAGGGGGTTTCCAGGTCTTTCTCGCTCAGTTCTTTCTTCTCAACAGCCTCCTTTATAGATGCCGCGAAGCCCTTCAACGCGCTTCTCAGCTTATCGAACACAACGGCTCAACCCTGCCTGGTCCTGCCCTGCTGGGCTGAGGCCACGGCCTGCTGGATCACGCTTTCATATTGGGCCTCCAGGGACTCCAGCTGGGCGAGCCTCTGGCTCACCTCATTTATTAACTTGTTAAGCTCGCCCTCCCGCTCGCTCAGAACCTTAAGGCCCTCGGTTACATCAAGCTTTGCGTATATGTCCGCCCCAAGATGAATTATCACCTTATTTCTGTCGCTTGGCGTTGCCTCTACCAGGGCCTCGTAGCCGCTGCTCAACGGGAAGAGCACTGGGGAGCCCTCAGGGGACCTGGCTATCGCGTCAAGGCCTTCCTTGGTCCTGGTGACTGAGTCCCTCTGAGCTACCAGCTGAGTGAGGAGGTCCCTTAAGTTTGAAACTTCGGCCCTTATTGCGTCTAGCTGAGCCACTAGGTCGTCAAGTGTCACGACGCGCTTTTGCTGCTCAGCCAAACTTTACTTCACCCTGGTAGCCTCTGCTAGGGAGAGTATATGTGCATCTGTCACCTGTTCTAAGGGAATTTCCTTCACACTGAGAATCCTTATATGATACCTCTTCAGCTTATGCCTGCTCCCTAGCTCTGAGTAGACTCTTTCGAGAGCATCCCTTTCCTTGACTGATCTTACAAATACCTTAAATTTATGCCATTCCGGGAACTTATCATGAGATAGCATCATCTGGCCCTCTACCAGGTATACCTTCGGCCTCGTGTCGCTGCTCATGAGTAAGCCCCTCTCAGCCAGTTAGAACTTACCTGAAATAAAAGCGTACTGCCGCCTCAAATGCATTGGCAATGGGATGTGATAGCATGGTCTCTTATCGGCACTGTCGGGTTGAGCCAGTGAACTCACAAACAGCAGTGCTAAGAGGCGCACAACTTCTTCGAGAAGGTCTTGCTCCGCTTCAAAATAACTTAATAACGCAGGGTCGCAGCAGATATGAGGTGCTTAACTTATGCCAAAGAAAAGGGAGAGCAGAGGAAGAAGAAAAGGCGATAAGGGCAAATCTAAGATGATTCAGTGCGACAACTGCGGAAGGCTTGTTCCTGAGGATAAGGCTATCTGCGTCACAAGGAATTACTCTCCCGTCGACCCACAGCTTGCCGCAGAACTTGAAAAGAAGGGAGCTATAATACCTAGGTACCCGGTCACCAAGTGCTACTGCATAAGTTGTGCCATACACTATGGCCTAGTTAAGATAAGGCCTGAAGACGAAAGAAAGCCAAGACTGAACTTAATCTAAACCTGGCCTAAAATAAACTACCTAAAGAGGGCTGCGCAAGGATATCTTTCAGTACTTGCTAAAGCCCCTTTCTTCACTCAAGTAATTTTAACGTAATGTAGCAGGAGCCGACGCTATAGAATAACAATCATAAAGCCGAGGCGACTAACTATTTTATCTTTACCTCTAATAAGGGCGTTAGGCGGCCTTTACCTTAGCCAGCTCCTTCCTCTTAGGCCTCAGATCCTTACTATGGCACCTCCTGCACTTAGTGGCGCCCGGAGGGTTATGAGCACCGCACTTCCTGCATATAAGTACATTGAACACCCTATCCTGGACGATCTTAACCAGCTCTGGGTCAGTTACTGGCATGCTCAGTACCTCCTGCAGATCTTACCTTTCATCCAATAGGTTTTTAAGCGTTATAGAGCCTTAATTAACCTAAAAATTTTTATAGCAGAAAATGCATTCTAATTAGTGGCGCAATACATATGTACGCAAGTTCGGGCAAACTTTCCATAGGTGAGGAGGCGTATTTAAGGGCCCTCACGGGCAGGTTAGTGGGCATAGGGCTCTTCAAGGGCTTCAACAGAATTGCAGTTATACCTTACCCTGACAGAATATGCGAGTCCATAGCTGCGGCGGCCGCAACTGCGTACCTAGACACCTATGGCTACGGCCCCGGCAAGGTCGCCTTCTTTGACTATACAGACAACATGGATGACGTTGCCAAGAGGATAGTTGCATGGGGCGCGGAGGCCGTCTACATAGCCTTTGGCGGGGAGCAGAGGATGAGCGACGTTGCTAAGATGGTCCTGCAGACGCTAAAGTCGCTCAGGTCAGCCAATTATAGAGGGTCGCTCCTAATACACGTCAGGGCATGGCTGGCTACCAAGCAGTTCTCGACCATAACGTCTGACCCAGACCTGAGGGAGTACCTGAGGTCGCTGAAGGAGATCAGGCTATTCACTGCAGACGCGAACTCAAAGAAGTTCTTCTTCCACACAGTTAATGTAGCCCCTGATGGCGGCGTGTCGCTAGCCAAGTACATGGAAATGGACATAACAGATGAGCATGCAAACCTGCTGAAGCTTTCCTTGCCGCCCCAGTGACGCTACTAATCTTTTTAAAACTCAATAGCCACCTGGTCTCCGAAGGGCCCGTAGCTCAGCTCGGTGGAGCGCCCGGCTGATATCAGCCAGGTATGTCAGAGACCGGGCGGTCGGGGGTTCAAATCCCCCCGGGCCCATCACATAAAAGGCCTGAGGCCTCCTGCTTGGGGGTGCTCGCAATGGATGTGAAGGATATGATACCTTCGGTTGTTGAAAGCGCCGACAGGTTCCTTAAATCGTTAGACTCGGACAGAGAAGAGATAGTCAAAACGTCAAGAGATGTCATAAGGTACAGCGGCTGGAGCATTACCTACCTACATCAGGGTGATATAGCCAAAGCTAAGGAAAATCTGGACAAGTGCGAGGATCTCACCAGAAGAATGCTTGACCTTTCCTCCGCCCATCCTGAGCTTGCGTACTCTGGACTAGTATATAATGCAGTAAGTGAGTACGTGGAGGCCAAACTCTTTTACTCTATAGTAGTCGAAGGTAAAGTTCCCAGCTTTGAGGAACTCAAAGTACATCCAGTGCCTTATCTGCAGGGGCTAGGTGATGTGGTTGGAGAACTTAGAAGGCTCGCGCTTGAAAAGTTAAGACAAGGCGACATTGATCTTGCATGGAAGCTCTTAGAAATCATGGAGGCCATATATACTTCGATGAGATCTCTCGACTATCCTGATTCCGTGCTTCCCGGAGTTAGACATAAGGTCGACGTTGCAAGAAGCCTTATAGACGACACTAAAGCGATTCTGGTTGACATCCAGTCTAGAGAAGAACTTAAAAGAGCATTAGCTGAGGCTAGAAGGGTCTAACTTACAAAACCAAGACTCCTTCTTCTGATGACAAAAAGAACGACAAGTCCCGCCCCCGGAAGGGGCGGGGAGAAGGTTCAGTTTCCTTATGACCCTCTTTTAAGAGCCGATTTAAGTCCCCTTAGCCTAAGTTTTTCATGAAGGCACATGACTAGACTAGAAGTGGCTAGCCTAGGATATGCGGCTGCTGAGGCAATACCCCTTTTCCATATATTAAGCGGCGGGTCCGTTATGAGGGTGGTAGTTTTCTCCAAGACTTCATATTCCGCGGAAAACTGCGACAATTTTAGCGATCTCGGTGAAGTCTACAGGCTCTCTGCAGAAGGCCCTTCCCTGAAGAGCCTTAACAGCCAAGACATCTTAAAGGTTGCAGAGAGGTGGAAGGTATCAGGGCTTGTCTTCGATGTAATTAAGCCCATGAAGGAACTTGGCGAGTTGACTAAAGATATAAGAAGTCGTGAACTTAAGGTCGGCATTAAGACGCCATCACTGGAAACTCTGGAAGGCTTGGACTTTCTTGCAATAGATTACCTGAAGCACTGCCACAGCGGTTATACCTACAGCGGGCTCGACCTTGATAGAACCCTCAGGCTCGCAAAGGAGCTCGGTCAATGGGTTGAGGTAAACACGTACCTGGAAAGGCCTAGGGTTGAGGACGTGCTCGGGGAGGCGGAGGTAACCGCAAGCTACGGCTTTCCACTTCACGTACATTTGCTCGAGCATGAAGGCGGTGGCGCTGTTAGATACCTCTATAACAGCCTGCTTAGGGTTAATCCCTACACATATGTCCACGTAGATCTCTATGAGCAGCTAAACACCTATTGCCCAAGATGTGGGAGCCCTGTGGCCTATAGGGAGGGCAGCGCGCTCAGGTCGCTTGAGCTAAAGGATGGAACCAGGTGCTGGAAATGTGGCTTTGAACTTCCGTTTCATTATGTAATATCAAAGAAAACCTCCGCCCAGCTACTAGCTCTAAGCGGTGGAGGAACTAGGTGGTACGACCCTAGAGCGGTGATCATATAATGAACAACGAGCAGAAGCCTAACCTGAGGGAAGCTAAGTTCTGGGAGCCCCTTGCAGACAGGAAGGGCTGGGTCAAGTGCAACCTCTGCCACAGGCGCTGCCTAATAGCGCCAGGGAGGTGGGGCGCCTGTGGCGTTAGGAGGAACCTAGATGGAAGGCTTTACACCTACGTGTACGGGCTCCTCACGGCTTATAATCTGGATCCCATAGAGAAGAAGCCTCTGAGCCACTTTAACCCAGGGAGTGAGGTGCTAAGCATATCCACCGTTGGCTGCGACTTCTACTGCCAGTTCTGCCAGAACTGGGAGATAAGCCAGAGCAGGCTTGAGAAGGGCCTTTACGGCGAGTACCGCTCCCCTGATGATGTTGTCAGAGATGCCATCAATGTTGGCGCTGACGGTATCTCATACACCTATAATGAGCCAACAATAATGTATGAGTACATGTATGACGTGGCTGTCCGCGCCAAAAAGTTTGGCCTCTTCAACACTATGGTCACCAATGGCTACATGACGCCTGAGGCTGTGGATGAGATCGGAAGTTACATGGATGCCGCCACAGTGGACTTCAAGGGCGGCGGCAACAAAGAGTTCTATAGGAAGTTCATGGGAGTGCCGGACCCTGAGCCGATATTTGAGACCCTTAAGGCCATGAAAGAGAAAGGTATATGGATTGAGATCACGAACCTTGTGGTCCCAAAGTACGGTGATAACGAGGACGACATAAGGAAGCTTGCGAGATGGATAGTCGATAACCTAGGCGACCGGGTGCCCTTCCACTTACTAAAGTTTTACCCTGAGTATAAGATGATAGACCTTGAAAGCACTCCTGTCAAGACGCTTGAGAGGTTGGCCAAGGCAGCCAAAGAGGAGGGCCTCAAGTATGTCTATATAGGCAACGTACCCGGTCATCCACTGGAACATACTTATTGCCCCAGCTGCGGCTACCCCGTGATAGAAAGGTATGGCTTTTATGTAACCGCGTGGCGTCTTACCAAGGACAACAGATGTCCCAGGTGTGGGGCCAAGATTGATATAGTTGGCGCCTTTAGAAATAAAGCTGGAGCAGCCTCTATACCACTAATGTGAGCCTTAATATGCCATCTCCCTGGTGTTTTCCTGATCCGACCCGAAAGTCCGCAGAAAACAATATTAGCTCTACAGGGTTCTTTTCTTAGGCCTGTGAGAGCCTAGGAGTGAGAAGTATGAAGTTCTGTCCCAGATGTGGAGGCGTCATGGTTCCAGTTAAGAAGGGGGATAAGACCATACTTAAGTGCACCAGGTGCGGTTATGAAATGGCGCTTGACAAGTCAAGCGAGAGGGATTACAAGGGTGCCTCCAAGGCTGACGAGAAGAAGGTGCTGACGACTACCGTCGTTAGTAAGGAGGTTCAGCAGAACAAAGAGGAGAGCAAAGAGGAGCTAGAGCAGGCCAAAGAAGATTATTACGAGCTTGTGCTCGATGAAATGGGCGAATATGGGGATCAGACCTCGTGAATGAGAAATATACAGACGTTAGCCACATTCTTCTAGGCCTGTCCACTTTTTCATAGCTCTATGACCAGAAGAGCGCTGATATTGCTTAGGCTTAAGAAACTACGGCGCTTTGCTGGCCTGCCTTCACGGCCTGCTGAGCCGTTGGCACAGCTGCTATCGAGGTAGCGTAAGAGGGTGGTGTGAGAACCTTTACCTTAGCTATCTCGACTTTCCTTATAGAGCATATCTTTCTCACTCTCGCCGTTATTTCTTGCGCCAGGCTGCCCTCCTGGTCGCTGAACACGGCGGCCTTGACGAAGTCGTCAAATGTCATCTGAGGTACCTTGCTTTCAAGCACTTCCTTCATGAGAAGCCTTATAGAGCGCTTCTGACTGCTTTTGCACCTAAACTGGGTCCACGTTACTGCAGTTACTCTCACCGTTACACCGTCTTTGGTTGTAAGCTTATGTATGAGAGCTATCTTACTGCTCTTCCTCCTTGTAAGGCTTCTTAGGTAATCTCTCATAAGTTCTACGCCCTTAACGAAAGTCTTTGCGGTAGTCCCATCAACGCCGTATATTTGGAACTTTAGCTTGGTGTTAACATGCGTGAAATCGCCAGTTATGTCGTAAAGTGTTATCTCTACCGTTCTTCCCGGCAGGTAAGAGGGGTCCAGTGCTGGAACAGAGGCTATTACCATGCCTCCGAGGGACTCGGGTGCCACTACATCATACCACTTCTTTATCCTCCAGCTCTCCCTTGTAGCCACTTTTGGCCTTGGCATTACCGCTCCTCCCAGAACCTCTCACCGTTAGGGATTATAAAATGTTCATGTCAGCTGCAGGGTGCCGAATAAAGGTTTAAATCCAGTATGGGTTCCAGGAGGCTGGGATGAGCGAATGCACAAGAAGAGCAGGAAGGGTCAATCACACTCCACAAGGCCCGCTCACCCGAGGCCTCCGTCATGGCTGTCTCTCACGCCTGACGAGATAGAGACCATAATTGAGCAGCTGGCGCAGAAGGGGTACACGCCAAGTCAGATAGGCTTAATACTTAGGGATCAGTTTGGAGTCCCGCTAGTGAAGCCCATACTTGGCAAGAACATAACTGACGTGCTAAAGGAGAGAGGCCTTGAGCCCAAGATACCTGAGGACCTCTTCAACCTCATGAAGAGGGCGGTAAACCTAAGGAGGCACCTCCAGGAGCATCCCAAGGACTTTGACAGCAAGCGTGGCTTGATACTCGTAGAGTCAAGGATAAGGAGGCTTGTGAGGTACTATAAGGAGGTAGGCAAGCTGCCGTCTGACTGGGAGTATGACCCAGAGAGGGCCAGACTCTTGGTCGCAGGCTCCTCGTAGCCTAAGCTCTTTGTAACCACAGTGTAGGCTCTCTGGCTATATTTAACGCCTTTGCTAATAATATAGCGACCAAGCGGTGATTGAAGGGTGCTAGCAATAAAGATAGAGCCAGGGCAAAACTTGGATAAGTCGTTAGCCTCTGCCGGTTCCGCGCTTAAAAATCTCATTAAGGCGGCCTCTGAGGAGGGCTTCTTAAGGATAGTCTCGGCAACAAGCTCGGAATCTATAGTGGCTCTACTGATAGCCTTCTCTGTTCTCAACAAGAAGAGCTTCACGGTCTCCGCGTCAGTGTCGCCTAAGCCTCCTACGGCTATTTACGAGCCTACTCTTCTGCTTGGATTTCAGTCACCCTTAGGCTACACCAACGAGACCACGAGGGATTCCGTGGTAGCTATTTCCTCGGGCATCAATGAGCCTCCACCGCTCAACGCCTCATATATATCCTGCGAGGGCAGCGTCGGCGCATGCACCTATATGGCCTTAAAGAGCGCCAATGAGACCGCTATTGAGCCCGAATACGCTGTCCTCTCAATTTCATCTACATATGCCAGCAGGTACATAGATGTCGCAGGGCACATGGCAGGTCTAGATAAAATATTAGCCTCAGCTCTGGCGAACGATGATAAGGTCTCCCTCTTTATGCTAACCTCTGTAAAGAGTTACAGGGCTCACCTGCTTGATGTCTGCGACTCGCTTCAAGTTACTTTAGATCCGTTCTACAAGGGGCTCACAGGTAACAAGGAACAATGCATGGTTCTGTTCGAGTCAAGTGGCCTCGGAGGCCTAGCAAGAAAGAGGGCCTCTATGATGGATGTAGATGAGCTTAACGCGCTCGCAAAAACCATCTTAACATACCTTAAAGATGTTGTAAAAAGGCCTTTTGACGTCACAGAGTTCGTTGGAGGCAATTATCTTGCATCGGAGAAGCTAATTATAAACGACCCAAGAGAAGCGCTTAACCTAGTAGAGCTCTCTAGTGAGACCTGGGGACTTCAAGCAGCCGCGTCTTTGGCTTCCAACTATGATGAGGAATACCCCCAGGCGTCTTCCCAACTAAACCTTGTGGCTAACACGATAACCGATATAGTCGATAATGTTAAACTTGTTGACGAAGGTTACATATCGGGCTTCAAGGTCTACTCCATTAAGGACGTCAGCCCTTCTGCGCCTCTTCAGTTACTCTGGAGAGCCTTGAAGCTGCTTGGGTATATAGATCCACGCTCGCTCCTTGCAGTTGAGAGCGACGATGGGCTTCTCATCTCATTGCCGCAGGTTTATGAGGCCTTTGGTTATATAGGAGTTAGTAAGCTGACCTCGCTGGAGGGGGCAGAGCCCAGGGGCGTAAGGATATGGATTCCTCGCCAGCATCAGTAAGTTTGCAAATTATAGTGTCGCGCAATGATGTTGATATGGTCGCCGTGGCCAGAGCCTTACAGCCCGATAACATAAGGGCTCCGAAGGATCTTAAGATAGCCTGCGAGCCTGTTGATGATGAGACTCTCGTCTGCAACATAGAGGTTTCACCGGCTGAGGACCCCGCAAAGATACTGACGCTAAGAAACACCTTTGATGACCTCATTATTAACATGAAGGCAGCCATAGATTCCCTGGCGAAGGCTTCTAAATTTACAAGGTAGCGATCTACTTGTCGCCGCGTGCAACCATTATACACTTCATGAGTCTTTAGCGCATAAGGAAAGGTTTTAGCTACCTCCACCTCAGTGAAAGGGGGACCTAGGTTGGTGAAGAAGCTAATTTATGTGGTCCTTGACGGAGCCGCTGATGGCCTTAACGCGCCCAAGAGCTCTCTTGGAACGGCATTTAAGCCAAACATAGACAGGCTGGCATCAAATGCCGTCTGCGGGCTCGTCTACACTGTAGGCAAGGGCATTGCGCCGGAGAGCGATGAAGCGGTTATAAGCATACTTGGCTATGACCCGCACAAGTACTACACGGGCCGTGGCCCCCTCGAGGCCGTGGGTGCTGGAATAGCATTCAAGGAAGGCGAAGTCGCACTGAGATCTGATCTAGCAACTGTAGATCCAACCACGATGAGAATAATAGACCGCAGGGCTGGCCGCAACGTATCTGACGCCGAGGGCAAGGAATTAGCTAAAGCCATAGATGGCATGAGGCTAGATTATGGACATGGAGTAGCGCACTTCGTCCACACTGTAGCGCATCGTGGAGTTCTCGTGCTAAGCCATGATGAAATAAAGCTCAGCGCCAACATAAGCAACACTGACCCTGCTTACGAGAGGGAGGGGCTCATAAGTAAAGCCAGGCAGAGCTTTGAGCCTTATGTCCTTAAGAGCAAGGCCCTTGACCCCTCCGACAAAGGCGCCGTTAAGGCGGCCGAGCTGCTTAATGAGTTCACGGAGAAGGCCATAAACACGCTAGACAAGCACCCAGTCAATGAGGCCAGAAGGAGGGCAGGCAAGCTGCCCGCTAACGCCGTGCTTTCAAGGGACGCCGGGGACAGCCTGCCAAAGGCGCCTAGGATAAGCGACCTTCACGGCCTCAACTTTGCCAGCGTAACTGAGATGCCAGTGGAGAGGGGTATTGCAATAACCTTCGGCTTACATGACCTGCACTACGAGACTGAAGGCAAAAGCAAGGAGCAGATACTTAGGGAGGAGGCGGACCTGGTTATAAACAACTTAGATAAGTTTGACGCGTTCTACATTCATTTAAAGGGCCCAGATGAGCCAGGTCATGATGGTAACTATGAGGCTAAGAGGGCCTCTATAGAGCTTATAGACAAACACTTCTTCTCGCGCCTCCTCAGCTCTATAAACCTTGATGACGCCCTAATTATAGTGACCTCTGATCACTCAACCCCCTGGTACCTTAAGAGTCATAGCGACGATCCAGTACCAATAATGTTCTCCAACCCATCTATAAAGGAAGGTCATAGCAAATTTGACGAGGTCACCTGTTCCAGGGGATCGCTCGGGGTGCTCAGCAGCGGAACGCTCATAGTGCCCACTGCCTTAAAAATTATGAAGTCCATTGGGATGCCTTAAGGTCCTCTGCGGCGACTCATTATTGCTTAAAATTTGCAGTGAGGTCGTTTTAGTTCGAACAAAGCTGGGGTGTGCTAAGGGTGCCAGGAAGAGAGGAGCGGCCCCCACTAAGGATAGTGATTTCGGATCCCTCTGCAAAGGGGCTCGAACTCAAGGTTAAGGTTAAGGGAATAGACGATGAAAGCATAGCTTACACGGACTCTATGAAGAAGACTAAGGAAGTTGAGAGAACGGAGCTTCCGAAGGTTAAAATGAGCTCCAAGCTGGCGCAGAAGCTTGGCCTCGATGAGGTCGGCGTGGTAACCTTATCTTTCAGGTCCGAGGGCAGTAAAACTAACGTGCCAGCTAAGGTCATAATTGATGACTCGGTGCCCGAGAATGAGGTGTGGGCCCACAAGGCCCTAGTCAGTGAGGCGGCCGGGAGCGACGAAGCTGAGGCCTACGTCTTTAAGGCTAAGGCCTGGCAGATAGCAGTCCCTGACGATGTGGCCATAAGGCTTGCAGGCCTTAAGATAGGCGATGAGTTTGATGGCGTGCTTATAGGCATGCCTGGCATAACGATGAGAATAACCGGCGGCACTGACGCCTCAGGATTTCCTATGCACCCAGGACTTCCAGGGTCTGTAAGAAGAAAGATAGTGCTCAGCGGCCCTCCAGGGTTCCATCCCCAGAAGGAGGGTGAGAGGAGAAAGAAGACCGTTCGCGGCAACAGGGTTCCAGACCCTAGAGCCGAGAGAAGAAAGACCTCGCTGGCGCAGCTTAATATAATAATAGTCAGACGTGCAGAGCAGAAGGCGGCCGTGCAACAGTGAGAGGCCTTTTAAGAGCTGCTATGTCGTAAGCTGTTTTGTGCGACCTTTAACAAAGGCACCTTAGCTTAAAAGGGAGTGCAAAGATAGATAAGGTGGTGCTATAAAGCTTGTCGGAGGAGAGCGCCACCGAAGTCAAGCGTGAAGATGAGGAGAGGCCACAACCAGAAATTAACGTGGGGGTTGTGGGTCACGTAGATCATGGTAAGACCACGTTAGTCCAGGCCCTGACAGGAGTTTGGACTATGAGGCACAGCGAGGAGATAAAGAGAGGTATGACTATAAAGCTTGGCTATGCTGATGGCGAGATCTGGGAGTGCGAGGGCTGCGAGTTCCCAGAGAAGTTCTCTACAGAGCCCGTGTGCGAGTGCAACCCAGGCGCCAAGCCCAAGCTGCTCAGGAGGGTGTCATTTGTAGACGCCCCTGGCCATGAGATACTTATGGCCACTATGCTTTCAGGAGCAGCTCTCATGGATGGAGCTATACTTGTGGTTGCCGCCAACGAGCCAGCACCTCAGCCTCAGACAAAGGAGCACTTCCTTGCGCTCTCAATACTTGGGATCAAAAATCTCATAGTGGTCCAAAACAAAGTAGACGTAGTCTCACCCGAGAGGGCGCACGAGAGCTACAAGGAGATCAAGAAGTTCCTTGAAGGCACCTGGGCCGAGGATGCCCCAATTATCCCCGTGAGCGCCCTGAAGAGGGTCAACATAGATGCGCTTCTGGCGGCAATACAGGCGTACATACCTACGCCTGAGAGGGACCTCTCCAGCCCTCCACTGATGTATGTAATCAGGAGCTTTGACGTAAATAGACCAGGCACCCCCCCAAGTGAGCTAGTGGGCGGTGTCCTAGGAGGATCGCTGGTAACGGGTACCCTAAAGGTGGGTGACGAGATAGAGATTCGCCCAGGACTACAGGTGAAGGAAGGCGCCAAGATAAGATATGAGCCCATACAGACCGAGGTCACAAGCCTCTACTTTGGTAAGTACCCAGTCAAAGAAGCTAAACCAGGGGGCCTAGTAGCGGTGGGCACCAAGCTGGACCCATCCGTTACAAAGGCGGACAACCTGGCTGGCAATGTAGTTGGCAGGGCTGATAATATGCCTGAGGTATTTGATACGCTCAGCATAGAGCACCACCTCTTTGAGACCGTCGTAGGTATGAAGGAGAGCGTCAGGGTAGAACCAATAACCAAGGGTGAACCCCTTCTATTGGCCGTAGGCCCGGCCCTCACGCTGGGGGACGTTATATCATCTACAAAGGACGTCGTAACGGTTAGGCTTAGGAGGCCTGTGGCTGCGTGGAAGAACGTTAGAATTGCCATAAGCAGGCGCGTGGCAGGCAGATGGCGCCTTATAGGCTGGGGGCTAGCCAAAGTTTGAGGGAAGTCAAGGTCATACTTGACACCAACTTTATAATTGAGATTTCTAAGGGAACGGTTGCTCCCTCCATGATAGATGAGGTCTTGAACGCGAAGTATTCTTTAATAACAACTAACTCAATAATAGAAGAGCTTAACGAGATGTCTAAGCATAACGATGAACTTTCAAGAATAGCCAGAGCCTCGCTCGAAATAATTAGAAGGCTTAAAATCAAAGTAGTTCCTACAGACATTGCAGATGGTGATGAGTCCATCGTAAGCCTTGCAAAGAGTCTTAAGAGTGAGGATGAGCTTGTGGTGGTTGCAACCCTCGACAAGGAGCTTCAAAGGAAGTTAAGAGAAGCCGCTATACCTTACATGTCCTTGAGAAATCGTGGGAAAAGGCTAGGCTTATCATGGGATTTACTTCTCTAATTGAACCTAGAATAGCCTTGACTCAAGCCGTCACCAACTGAACGTGAACCATGTAAGAGCTTAAAAGTCGCCACTACAGGCACAAATTGCGGTGCCGCCGTAGCTCAGCGGGAGAGCGCCCGGCTGAAGACCGGGTGGTCGCGGGTTCAAGTCCCGCCGGCGGCACCTTTAATGTTAATAATTAAGGTGTAAGCTGATGACGGTTGCACTGATATTAGCAGGGGGTTATGGAAAGAGGCTTCGCCCTCTCACTGATGACAAGCCAAAACCGCTGGTCGAAGTCGCCGGAAAGCCTATAATTGTGTGGCAGATAGAGTGGCTCAAAAAACACGGTATAACCGACTTCGTGGTATTAGCCGGCTACCGCAAGGAGAAGATAATAGAGTCCCTGGGCAGCGGATCAAAGCTTGGAGTATCGGTATCATATGTCATAGAAGACGAGCCTCTTGGTACAGGAGGCGCTATAAAGAACGCAAGGCTGATTTACTCGTCACAGGAGTTTTTCATTGTAGTGAATGGGGACATCATAACCAATATAGATGTGGAGCCCCTCTTTGATAGTCTTAAAGGAGACCCTCAGGCCGTAGCAGCCATGGCGCTAGTGCAGCTTAGAAGCCCCTATGGGATTGTTGAGACGGACAACTTTAACCACGTTATCAGCTTCAAGGAGAAACCAATCATAGGCAACTACTGGATAAATGCAGGAGTTTACGTAATGAGATCCTCTATAGTTGAGTACCTGCCGGACAGGGGTGATATAGAGAGAACCGCGTTCCCTAGGCTTGCTGCTGAGAGCAAGCTCATAGCTGTTAAGTATGAGTTGACGAAAAACTACTGGAAGAGCATTGACACCTACAAGGATCTTGAGGAAGCCTCTGTAGACTTACAGGCAACGCCTTTGATTTAAGCGGAGTTACGGCCTCTTTTATACGACTAAGCGAGCGCGTGACCTTTAAGGGTAACCGCTCTCATTTTAGGTTTAGCTACTAACAGTTCTTAACGGCAGGACCTAGCTAACCTAACTAGGGAAGAGACATGTCAACGCAGTCGCAGCAGCCTAAGCTAAGACAGCCCATAGTGGTGGTCCTGGGCCACGTTGACCATGGTAAGACCAGCCTTCTCGATAAAATCAGGAGCACGGCCGTTGCTGCCAAGGAGGCGGGAGGCATAACTCAGCACATAGGAGCAAGCATAGTTCCAGCCGACGTCATAGAGAAGCTGGCGGAGCCTCTCAGGAAACTTATACCAATCAAGCTGTCGATACCGGGCCTCCTCTTCATAGATACCCCCGGGCACGAGCTGTTCTCAAACTTAAGAAAAAGAGGGGGCAGCGTAGCTGATTTTGCGATTCTAGTAGTCGACGTTACCAAGGGCTTTCAGAATCAGACCTACGAAAGCCTCGACCTGCTGCGGTCTCGCAAAGTGCCCTTCCTAGTCGCTGCTAACAAAATTGACAGAATACCTGGTTGGACCTCATACCCAGACGAGCCATTTATAATATCATACGAGAGGCAGAGCGAGGAAGCCAAGAGAAACCTCGAGGAAGTCATATATGGTAAAATAGTCCTAAGCCTATCAGAACAGGGCTTCAGCGCCGACCTCTTTACTAGGATCAAGGATTTCACCAAGACCGTGGCTGTAGTGCCCGTCTCCGCCAAGACAGGAGAGGGCATACCGGACCTTTTGGCCGTGCTTGCGGGCCTCACGCAGCAGTACCTTAAGAAGAGGCTACAGTACGCTGAGGGGCCTGCTAAGGGCTCAATACTTGAAGTAAAGGAAATACCTGGCCTTGGAACAGTGGTAGATGCCATTATTTACGATGGAGTCATTAAGGAGGGCGACACCATAGTCCTTAATGGTAAAAACGGACCAATAATAACGACTGTAAGGTCGCTCCTGATGCCAGCGCCGCTGAGTGACATGAGAGCGAAGGGCGTTAAGTTTGTGTCAGTCCCGGAGGTTCAGGCTGCCGCAGGCGTAAGGATAGCGGCCTCGGGACTTGACGACGCTTTGGCCGGATCTTCACTTTACGTAGCTACGAGCCCTGACG
Organism: Acidilobus saccharovorans 345-15; assembly: GCF_000144915.1. Taxonomy (NCBI): domain Archaea; kingdom Thermoproteati; phylum Thermoproteota; class Thermoprotei; order Acidilobales; family Acidilobaceae; genus Acidilobus; species Acidilobus saccharovorans. Next base: position 1,094,627 of record NC_014374.1, on the reverse strand, counting down.
AAGCCAAAGAGATAGCAGAGAAGCTTAGGGGCGAGGTTAAGGAGCTCATATTTAAGGGTGACAACGTTGGAGTAATAGTTAAGGCTGACACGCTGGGAACCTTGGAGGCTTTACTGGAAGCCCTTAGAAGGCTCAACGTGCCAGTCAAGTCAGCTGATGTGGGCAACGTGAGCAAGAATGACGTGCTAGAGGCCAGCCTAACCGCCAAGGCTGACAAAAGCCTTGGAGTCATACTTGCATTTAACGTGAAGGTTTTACCTGAGGCGGAGCAGGAGGCCGCCAGAAGCGGGGTTAAGATATTCTCTGATAATATAATATATCACCTGTTGGACCAGTACACCGAGTGGCGCGAAAGGCTAAAGGAAGAAGAGATAAATGCGCAGCTAAACCAGCTGGTCAGACCTGGTAAATTCATGATACTGCCCGGCTTTGTCTTCAGAAGGAGTGACCCTGTGATAGTAGGGATAGAGGTACTAGGCGGTGTCGTAAGGCCAGGATATCCCTTGATCAGCTCCAAGGGAAGGGAGGTGGGCAGAGTCCTTGCCATAAAAGATAATGACAAAAGCCTCGATGTAGTTAGGACGGGCGCGAGGGTAGCGATCTCAATAGAGGGCAAGGTAATGGTGGGCAGACAAATAGATGAGGGCGACATAGTCTACACTGACGTGCCTGTTGACCACGCAATTAAGTTATTGACTGATTTCAGGAAATTCATAAGTGACGATGAAGTTATAGTCCTAAAGGAGATAGCAGAACTAAAGAAAAAGCTAGGTCAAAAGGAGTATGTAGTAGTCCTAAACAGGCTAGGATCCTAGGCTTTAACTGATGAGCAGCCCCTTAACATCCCTTGGCAATCATTTAGGTCCTTTCTCTCATAGATTTTGTAATTAACCTTTGGCCCAAAACCTATGGATTACCTAAAATGACTAAATTATGAAGCTGTTAGTAGTTAACATAATCCTCATCGCTAAATATAACCTTGGACTCCCTTTCGAAGCTTTCTGGTGAGTCACTGGCATGCACTACGTTCTCCTGCACTGACAGAGCGAAGTCACCCCTTATGGTGCCCGGCTGCGCCTTTCTGCCATCAGTAGAACCTATCATCTGCCTGACCACAGAGATCACAGAGTCCCCTTCCAGTATCATTGCCACTATTGGGCCGCTAGTCATAAAGTCCACCAAGTCTTTGAAGAAGGGCTTATCCTTATGTACAGAGTAAAACTCCATGGCCTTCTCACGGGACAGCCGTAGCATCTTCATAGCTACGATCTTAAGGCCCTTTCGCTCAAAGCGTGAGATAACCTCGCCTATTAGGCCTCTCCTGACGCCATCAGGTTTAACTAGCACTAGGGTCCTCTCAACGGTCATTTCGCACCCCTACACGGGGTCGTAAATGAGACGGATTAAAACGCTAAACTGGCTTCAAAGCGTAAAAACGATCTAAGATCCCTCGCATTAAGCATCCCCCAGACCTAACCTATTAATGCGCCTTCGTTGCCAATATACGAGAGGAGTGATGGAAGAGGTAAAAGAGCTGATAAAGTTTGAGACGTGGAGCGCCCCACTTGATAGACCTGCTAACAGTTACCTTGTGATAACTAATAAGTATAGTTTGCTCATAGACGGTGGATCGTCACCTATACCGGACTTAAAGTCGTATGACATAGACTACGTTCTGTTGACGCACTGGCACTGGGATCATGTGCTGGGCCTAGTAAGATCGGACCTTGACGCCGTTATCTGCGCCTCCTCAAGAACCATCAATTATATATCCAAGGAGCCTCCCATGTATGAAGGCTTCCGGGCGCTGAAAAGCGCTTTTGGCGCGGTGCCTGCGGAATTCGAAGCGGTCGCTCAGAGATCCCTGGGCAACACCGTTACCGTGCTCGAGCACTTCTCTAAAAGAAGGGACCAGCTGGTTGACATAAAATCGTGCGACCCAGTGAGATTAGGCTATGTTAGTGCTGTAGAATGCCCCGGCCATTCTGACGACCACGTATGTTATATAGTAGGAGGACACGCCTTCGTTGGCGACTCTATAAATCCTGGCGAAGGCCTCACATTGCTCAGCGTGCCAGATTACATGAGCTCTATGCTAAAGCTTCTTGCCATCGATAACTGGCGCGTGGCTCACCCAGGTCATGGCCCAGAAGTTACCAGGGAGCAGGCAGCCCAATGGCTCTCGGAGCTCTTCAGGAGCAAAGTTGAGAAGATGGCCAAACTGGCCTCTTCCCTTGACGGGCAGTGGAGGCCCCTGAAGGATTACTTAGACGTGCTTTACCCTGAGGCTAGTCCTGTGATTAGATGGATAGGCGCTAGGAGTCTTCTAGGTTACGCCATTTCGCTGCAGCAGCTCGGCGTGGCAGAATTAAAAACCGACAGCTCGCCCTGGCTTATAAGGGCCAAAGGGTAGCGAGCCGTGAAGCTAGTGATCTTAGCCGCTGGCAAAGGAACTAGGCTCCAACCGCTTACCGAGACCAGGCCCAAGCCTCTGCTACCCATACTAGGTGAACCGCTGCTCTGTCGGCACCTAAGGCTTTTTGCCAACCACATTAGCCCAGACGAGGTTATTATTGTAACCTCATACATGAAGGACGTAATATCTAATGCCATAACTAAGTGCGCAGGGAACCTAAACTTTAAGATTAGTTTTGTAGACCAAGGTGAAGAGCGTGGCACAGGGGACGCCATAAGGGTTGCCATGGAGTTTGGAGGCCCAGGCAAATACCTTATAGTTTATGGAGACCTTTTCCTCTCGGAGAGGGCTTATGATGTAATATCTTCTATGAGGCCCTACACGGTGCTGACAGCAAAAGCCAAAGAACCCTGGAACTATGGCGTTGTAAAAATAAGCGAGGGCAAGCTAACGGGCGTCGTTGAGAAGCCCCCCAAGGAGGAGGTTAAAAGCGACTTAGTTTACTCGGGGGCCCTTTCCGTGGACTACGACTTCATTGAATATCTGCGTAGAATAAGGCCTTCGCCCAGGGGGGAATTTGAAGTCACAGATGCCATAAACGTGCTCGCCAGCAAGAATGATGTTAACACGGTTTCCATAGATGTAGATGATTGGCTTGATGTAGGCAGGCCATGGGATTACCTGCTAGCTAACAGAAGGGCCCTCAGAGAACTAAAGGGGCAGATCGTGAAGGGCGAAATTCATAGCACAGCCGTTATAGAGGGCCCGGTTTACATCGGGGAAGGATCTGAGGTGGCCCCCTATACCGTTATAGAGGGCCCGGTTTACATCGGGAACAACGTCAAGGTGGGGCCCTCCACCCACATCAGGCCGGAGACCGTGCTGTTGGACGGCTCCAAGGCAGGATATGCTGTTGAGCTCAAGGGCTCTGTACTCATGGAGTATGCCAGGGCGCCTCACTTTAATTACGTTGGAGACAGTGTAATAGGTGAAGATGTCAACCTAGGCGCCGGCACCATAACGGCTAACCTGCGATTTGATCATAATTCCATCAAAATGTCAGTTAAAGATCAACTAGTTGACACGGGCCTCCAGAAGCTCGGCGCGATAATGGGTGGCCACTCCCAGACAGGGATTAATGTGTCGCTTATGCCTGGAGTTAAGGTAGGCTCCTATGCAATAATATATCCTGGCTGCGTCGTCAGAAGAGACGTGAAGAGTAGAGAGGTCTTTAGGTGCTAGAGATTAAAGTACTGCTAGGGCAGGAGAAGCTTGAAGGCCAGGGTGACCAAGAGAGGTAACCTTGCATTCATTGAAACGGAGTTGGGCCAGAAGGCTGTAATTCCATGGGACACCCTCTGCTCATTTATAGCAAGATACAATCTTGACGTCACAGTTGAGGGCGGACAGATGCCTAAGTGCGTTGAGTACACGCCTCACAGCCAAGAGGAGGTGGAAATAGATGTCGAGGGAGAAGATGAAGAAGATAGCAGCTGAGGCGCGGGAGGTTGTTAAGGAGATCAGGGATCTAGGCTACAGGTGTTCTGAGCCCGAAGATGTGGGCGACTGCCTTGAAAGTTACGTCGAACTAGATGATAACGTAGTGAGGCTCGTGTTCTTACAACCGAGGTATACCGACCTTATATTGGTAAAGCTCACTGATGAGGTAAGCGGCTGTGAGGAAGCCATATACTCACCGCGAGGCCTCTACGTGTTAGCCAATAATCCTAGGGAGGCTGCAGATGCCATAATAAGTAAGGCCAAGATGCTTATCGCAAAGCCCAGGTCAGGCCCTTCCTGACGCCCTCTGAACCTGCAGCTGCTTGGACCCACCAACGCTGCTGTCCTCAAGCTCGCTGGTTATCCTAACCTCGTCGCCTGCAGTGATCTTTATCTTGCCATCATTGGAAAGGGTTATCGCGCCCACGACGAAGGGACTCACTATCAGGTTGATTGACACGTTACCACCGACGTCAAGTAAGAGCTTTGAAGCCTTAAGTATACCTACCCTGGGCACCTTTATGCTTACCTTCCCAGTGGTCTCATCAACGTCGAACTTTATGGTAACCTTGCTGAACTCTATTATATACCCATCTTCAAGCTCGTTTAAGCTGATGACCCCTGAGCCTGAGACATCTGACTCAAAGGTTCCGCCTGAGGAGACCTCAACCACGTCCTCTGAGGAGCTGGCCTGAGGAAGCGCGTCAAACTCGCCATCAATCTTAACTATGCCGAAGGATATCTCACCGGTGAGCTTCTTAAGGCCGACAACTATCATGTGAGGGTTTTCGTAAACCCTACCATCGAGGTTAAGCCTCATGCTCTCTATATGTAAAGAGGTTCTAGGTTCCTGTGACATTAACTTATGGCCCCCAATAGGTCTTCTTTGCGGTGAGAGGCTTTAACTATATCTCTTACCTCTCTAACGGCTCTTTCGGGCCTCTCATGGGTAAACGCCCAGTTACGATAACTCTATAATCCTTCTGGCTAACTTGAGAGCGCCGCCGACATAAGTCATGTTAATCTTGGACCCACTGAAGTAAGAGCCTACAAGCCCCTTAGCATAGCATTCCTTACAAACTCTCCTTACTTCATCAATCTGAACACTATCTTCATAACACACCAGTCTTCCACATACGGGGCAGAACGTTATTGATGGCCTCTGACGGCACAGCTCGCAGAGAGAGCCCTCACATACCGCACAGATCCCTCTCTCTTTATCAAAATGCTTCTCACAGGCCTCTCTGCCGCAGATCTTACATCTGTATCGCGCCTCGGAGGCTCCGCAAATCTCGCAAAGCTTATGTTCGAGGTCCGTGCCTCGCACCCAGCCTCCATAACACGTTAAAACCTTTTTAGCTTAGAAAGCGGGCTAAAAGAACTTTCTCTCTTTACATTAACCAAAAGCATCGCTTTTTATGCGCCCTGTCCATGAGATGTTCCTCCACGGCTAGAAGCTTCGCTGGCCCAAAGTTCGGCCTAGGCCATTACCACGTTAAGCCCGTAATAGCAAAATAAAGTTCTTAGTTGCTATTGTCCTCATATAAATTCTCTTGATCCTCGTTGGCATTCCTAAACACTAGCGGGTTCTTTACCTTATTCATCTCAAGTTCCGGCACATAATTTGGAAGACTGTATCTGGTGTGCGTCAGCTCTGCAACTACGTTTCTAGCCTTAAGGCTTCCCAGTATCCTTCTCAGCCTGTCCTCCCCTACTATGCCCTGGAAAATAGCCTTCAGCTCCCTCCAGCTTACAGGTGACTTTGCCTCCTCCAGCGCTAGTAGCACCAGCTTCTCAACGTCAGAGTCGTCCAATGCCGTGGTCACTAGCAGACCTCCTTCATTGACGAGCTGCATTCTCATGTTATCGTATTCGCTCAGCACCTTAGCTCTCACTCTTTGTATCAGCGGCTCGCGTTTGATAGCGCTAGGATTTACCATTGGCCGGTCGCCTCTTATCTTCTTATAGTCTCCGAGAGTATATAAACAGTAACACATACCATATATAGAATTTTTATTTAAATATTTTTACTTTACTAGATAATATGTCCAGGACCTCGGCCAAAGTGACCGCCATTGCAGGGGTAAAGACTACGGAGTAAAAGCTGTAAAGCGTATGGTTACCGGCTATATAGACGGCCCAGAGGCCCACGAACTCTGCGACGAAGAACGTGCTACCAGCCCTTATGAGGGCCCTTTCCCTTAAGACGCCTACCACGAACAGCGCTATGGCCGCCACGAGCGCCACAAGCTCCAGCTGTATAGTCATCGACGCTGCAAGTAATGGAGAATAGGAGAGCACGAAGGGATCAACATTGAAGAACCAGCCGCTTGGCGTACTGGTAGGCGGCCCTGGAGGGCGGCTTACCAGATCCCATTTATAGCCTCCTAATGTCTCTTGAATTACATATATAACTCCGAAGTGAATGAATAGAGGAATATAGGTAATTATAAATATCCCAATAACTATAGCGAATATCTTTAGGAACTTCAAGACGCCCGATCTGTTAGGGCTGCGGGAGATTACTAAAATAAGCAGGGCCAGAAGCCCTGGCAGCGCCGTCTCTTTAGAAGCCCATGCAAGGCCCTCAAATACTGCCGATAGATAATAATGCTCCCTGAAGGCGCTCACAACAGCCAAAGATAAGAAAAACGCCGCGTATATGTCAAGCATAGCAACAGAGCCCATAGCAATTAGTATGTGATCTGCAGACGCTGCAAGCCCAGCTATAGCGCCTATAGCTATCCACCTGAGGTCCTTGCCCCACGCTAACCCAATGTATATTATCAGCGGAATAAGGGATGCCATGATTATACTTGGCACCCGCCAATTAAATGGCTTATCTCCTAGAAGCGCCATAGAGAGCGCTATTATGTACTTGCCCAGCGGGGGATGCTCAAAGTTATAGTAATTAGACGCGGTTTCACCGCTATATGGAAAGAGCCTTCCATGATATCCAAATACGTTTACAAGAATTCTCCTTGCAGCATCGACGTAATATATTTCATCGCTGACATATGCGTTATCATAACCTCCTCCTTGGACATGGGAGGCGTACCAAGAGGTTTTCATGGCGATACGATAAGAAGCCAGAGCTATTATTATCAGACCACCCAAGAATATTGCCAGCGTGAGCTTCTTACTGGGCCTCCTGCTAAGGAAGGCTTCATCTGCAGCAGATTTGCCTGAGCTCAAACTGTGTCCCGCTCATTTCTCTCTTCAAGAGCTTTTAGTCTTTCATAGGAGTCGTCACTTCATAATCTCCAAAAGCTTATCCTCGCGCGAAAATCAATAAGCCTTAAGCGAAACACCTAACTTGTTCATAATAAACAAAAAGTAGTTATCTCATATCTCATGAGTTTAACGGTTAGTTAGCGTAGGCTATAAAGTTACGACTACCAAGCATTAGAAGGGTAGAGGCCGTGAGTGAGTGCAAGGTTAACATAGACTTCCTTAGGCATATAGCTAATCCAGCCTTAGCGCTGGCCATGGTCAATATAAGCAATGGCAGGGCGGAGCTACAGGCTAAAAATCAAGAAGAGAGCAAACAGGTTCTCCAAAAGATAACATCGGCTCTGCTAGATATAAAGAAGGGCCTGAGCAATGGCGAGATAAAATATAATTTCAGCATATATGGAGGGGACCCTCGTAATATCGCCAAGTATCTGACTAGTCCTGAGTGGAGAGGCCTTGTGGAGCTTACCTTTGGCGAGCTTAAAGACACCCCTGGTGCCTGGGAGTTCGTCCGGGGCGTGCTCATGGAGCTTCTTACAAAGGCCGCAAATACCTATGGCTCCCAGTGCCCTGAGGTGTCAGAGGCCTGCAAGAATGCTATTGAGGACTTGTCTAAGATGAAGCCAAGCCTCCCTAAGAATCCCGAAGGAACGGAGCTTTCTAAGGCCTGATGCCCTGTTAGCGTTAAAATGATATCTCTTAGTAAATTCCTAGTTTTGATGAAATCAAATGAAGCCTTTCATTCTAAAAACGTTTAAGTGCCTTATATATATTAACAACGTGGCAGATGACGGTATATGGAGCCAACTAACACGCTAATCGGCATAGTCGGCAAAACCAACGTAGGCAAGTCGTCGTTCTTCTCAGCCGCCACTGGAATAGAAGTCCCCATTGAGAACAGGCCCTTTGTTACCATAGAGCCAAACGTAGGAATAGGCTACGCAAGGAAGAAGTGCGTTCACGTGGAGCTTGGCCTGCCTAAGTGCGACGCCTCCAACAGCGCATGTATTATGGGGTATCGCTACATACCTGTTAAGCTAATGGACGTTGCAGGGCTCATACCTGGAGCCCATGAAGGCAAGGGACTTGGCAATAAGTTCCTGGACGACTTACGCAGGTCCGACGTCTTTCTTTTAGTTGTTGATGCTAGCGGCTCAACTACTGCGGAGGGCGTTCAGGTGGGACCTGGCGCCTACGACCCTGTGGAGGAAGTCAAGTTCGTTATGTTCGAGCTGGATGAGTGGATGTATGAGTCCATTAAAAGTGATTGGGATAAATTTACAAAACTGGCCTCAGTAGGAGCCCTGAGGGATCCCGTTGGTGCCTTCTCCCAGCGAGTATCGGGCTTTGGGATAACTAAAGCTCAGGTAGAGGCGGCCCTGGAGGCGTTAAAGATAAGCGACACCGAGCTGCCCAAGCTGGGCGACGACCAGCTGAGGGAGCTCGTGGTGACCCTGAGAAAGATGACCAAGCCTATGGTAATAGTTGCTAATAAGGTTGACATACCGGGTTCCGAGAAGAATGTGGAGAGACTTAAACAAACATTCCCTGACGTGCCAGTAGTGCCCACAAGCGCACTGGCTGAACTTCTGCTAAGGAAGTTATCAAAGCAGGGCCTTGTAGAGTACCTACCTGGCGACTCGAACTTCAAAGTCAAGGGGGTTCTGGACCAGAGAACCCAGAGGGCCGTCGATATGATAAGAGAGCTGTTTAGCAGATACGGAGGCACCGGCGTCATACAAGCTATAAACACGGCGCTGTTTGATGTGCTGAAGCTTATAGCAACGTATCCTGTTGAAGATTTTAACAAGTACACTGATAAGAGCGGCAGGGTGCTTCCTGACGTGCTGTTAGTGCCCAAAGGTACTACTGCTAGGGAGCTAGCCTACAGGATACACACAGACTTAGGAGAGACTTTTCTTTACGCAATAAACGCCAAGACAAAGCAAAGGGTGGGCGCCGACTATAGACTCAACGATGATGATGTAATTAAGATAGTAGCGGCCGGAGCTAAAGGCTAATATATGATGGGATATAATTATTAGTTCTCTGTCCTCACATCTCTTAGGCCTCTCAGGACCGAAGCTTCTTCAAGGCCCTCCTTATGGTGCCGCTTGTAGCTAGAGGATATAAAAACACCCTATAGTTATTTATGCTTCTTACAAAGCCCAGGGTAGCCATTAGTTGATCAAAATAGTTAGACCTAACTCTTATGATGCCTCTCCTAAGTTTTGGATCATACATAATAAGCCTAAGCCCTGACAGCGTTAGGCCCTCTAGCCCGAAAATATCCTTAAACTTGTTCTCTATGGCAGCCCTTAGGTCGCTCTCCTGTATCTCGGCCACGGTGGCCACCTCAAACACCACGTATCTTCTCCTTACGCGACCTCCGGACTTCTTGTTTCTCTGAGCAAAGACTACGAGGGTACGCTTAGAGGCTCTAGCAACTACCAGCGAGACGAGCAAGGAAGTTACAGCCGAAAACAGTATGGAAGCTACTATGTCTAAGTTTATTAGTTTTCACCTCTTCTTCGTGAGCTTCCTGGCCTCCCTTTCAGTCTCCCTCAATATTATTATATCCCCCACCCTCACAGAGCCCATGACGTTCCTTGTTATAATCCTACCCTTGTCTTTACCCTCAAGTATTCTAACTCTTACCTGAGTTACCTCGCCAGCAACACCCGTTCTCCCTATTATCTGTATAACCTCGGCTGGGAACCCTATCTCCTCTGTTGTTGCAGAGGCCTGCTGAGCGCCGCCTGCTGAGCTCATAGGTGCTCCCACACAGTAGATTATTCAGGTGATTTTAAGCTCTCATCACTCAGGCTAGCACAGGCTTGGAATCTTTTAAATAAAACTATTATGTTATGCTGAAACATAACCAAGTAGCGTAGGTCATTTCTACTCTATCAAAAGCCCGCAACAATATATTTTTAAAGACTATCGTGAGAAACGAAAGCGTTTTGCTGCGCACCAAGGGTTATAATATAAACCTGGGGTTCCCTAACCCTTGCTTCCAACAAGCGCAGAGGCGCTAGGTTCCGTTATTATGCCTGCCTTGAAGAGCGAGTTAATTATATCAACGAAAATGTCGTCGGCCAAGTCAACATATTTTAGAAGTTGAGGCACGTCAGTTGCTCTCAACACAAGAGGCTCTAGCCCGCTTACTCTACGGTACAAGAGCAGGTAATTGTCTCCCAGGGAATCCCTGGGTACCGTTATCAATAGTGACTTCAGAGCGCTCACGTACGAGAGAAGGTTGGACTGTAACTGCTTAAAGTCATAGGCGCTGACGACGTTAGTTGAAAGGGAGCCCCGTATCTTGGCTGCAGCCGATAGCCTCTCTTCTATCACACCCTGCACATAGGTAGCCCTCAAGATGCTCATCCTCGACCCAGGGAAGATTACCTGCTTAGGACTTATTGAGGTTCAGGCTCCGTGATACTCAGAGGATTTTGATGTTAAGATCAGCTGGGAGGCAATTGCTTAAATAATGATATAACGAGTAACTGCAGCTTATCTCCTGGGAGGCTCGGAGGCGTTACTTAAAGAGCTGCAAGCATCGCGTGCGAGCTCAGAGGCTACCTCGAGTATACTGTTGATATTTATTACCCTCTCTCTGACCTCCTTTATTCTAGCCTGGAGCGCTTTCTGAACCTCGTCGGCAAGCATCCGCTCAGCCATAAGCCTCACCAGTGTGAGCCTTCTCGCCACAACTTTTTCATTTACCATACCGTTACTCCTCAGGTAACTCATGTGGTCCTCTATCGCGCTGGCTATGTCCGCTATCCCTGACCCCATCACTGCGCTCGCCCTCAGGAGTCGTGGCTTCCACCCAGGGTTCTGCTGGCCTAACTCCCCCTTGTCTATAGCGAACGAAAGATATTCGAAAGCCTCCTGGGCGCCCGGCATATCGCTTTTGTTGAGCACATATATGTCGCCTATCTCCATAACTCCGGCCTTTAGCGCCTGTATATCATCTCCAACGCCAGGCATCGTAACTACTACAACGGTATGAACGGTGTTCATGACATCAGTTTCTGACTGGCCGACCCCTACAGTCTCTATAATTATCTTATCATATCCTAAGGCGTCCAAGGCCTCTATCATTGAGAGGGCTGCCAGGCTAAGGCCTCCCTTCAGCCCCCTCGTGGAGACGCTCCTTATGAAGATGCCTGGATCTTCAGCCCTCTCCTGCATCCTAAGTCTATCGCCCAACAGGGCGCCGCCTGTAAGCGGAGAGCTGGGGTCTATTGCTATGACTGCAACCTTGTAGCCCCGTCTCCTGAACTCTATGATAAGCTTCGATATTAGGGTGCTCTTACCGGCCCCTGGTATGCCAGTGATCCCAATGACGTGGGCCTTGCCGGCCATACGGGCTATGGAGTCGAAGATCTCTGACGGCAGCTTGTAGGGGTTCTCCATGAGTGTCAGGAACCTACCTATGCTCCTCAGGTTGCCCTTAGAAGCGCTCTCGAGAAGCTGTTCCAGCGCCTCCCTTTCCACCGCGGCCAAGATTTTGTCACCCCATTAAAGCCTCCAACTGACGCTTCTTAGCTGCGAGCTCCCTTATTATTTCAGCCATCTTGCTTAGGCTCTCGCCCGGCAGGAACACCTCCTTGACGCCTAGCCTCTTAAGCTCGTCTACATCAACTATAGGTATAGTGCCTCCGACCACGACGGGTATATCTTCACCTCCTAGCTCTTTTAGCTTCTCTATGAGCAGCCTGACGTGGTGCACATGAGCCCCGCTGAGTATGCTAACGCCTATTACATCAGCGTCCTCCTCTATGGCTGCCCTTGCGACTTGCTCAGGGGTCTGTCTTATCCCCGTGTAAACCACCTCAAAGCCAGCGTCCTTGAGGGCTCTTGCTATAACCTTGGCCCCTCTGTCGTGGCCGTCGAGGCCAAGCTTAGCCACTATTACTTTGTAAGGCCTCTCCTCAGTATATTGGAGGCTCGACATAGACTCCATACACCTCCTTGAGGGTGTTCATTATCTCGCCTAAGGTTGCATAAGCCTTCACCGCGTTAAGTATATAGGGCATTATGTTCTCACCTTTTTCGGCGGCCTTTCTAAGCTCGTCTAGGGCTCTCGACCACCTTTGCTGGTCCCTCATGGATCTCACCTGCGCTATCCTCTGCTTCTGCTTCTTCTCTATCTCCTGCTGGTCAAACTCCAGGAGCGGCACCTTCCTGACGTCTTCTACCTCGTTCTCTGTAAATATATTAACGCCTACTATGAACCTCCTTCCCTCCTCCACGTCCTTCTGGAACTTATATGCGGCATCAGCTATTTCCCTCTGCGGGAAGCCCTTCTTGACGGCCTCCAGCATGCCTCCCATGCTCTCTATCTTGTCAATATACTTCCAGGCCCTCTCCTCTATTTCATCCGTTAGCCACTCCACATAGTAGCTTCCCGCAAGTGGATCTATAGTATCCGCCACCCCCGTCTCATAGGCTATTATCTGCTGGGTCCTAAGGGCAATCTTCGCCGCGAACTCGCTTGGAACCCTGAACGGCTCGTCGAAACTGTTGGTGTGTAGGCTCTGAGTGCCTCCTAGCACGGCGGCGAGCGCCTCTATGGCCGTCCTTACTATGTTATTCCACGGCTGCTGGGCCGTCAGCGAGACGCCTGCGGTCTGTGTGTGGAACCTGAGCCACCAGCTCCTGGGGTTCTTGGCGCCAAACCAGTCCCTCATAATCTTGGCCCACATTCTCCTTGCCGCGCGGAACTTGGCGATCTCTTCAAAGAAGTTTATGTGCGCGTCAAAGAAGAAGCTGAGCCTAGGCGCAAAGAAGTCAACGTCGAGGCCTCTGTTCTTGAGCTGCCTCACGTACTCTATGCCGTCGGCCAGCGTGAAGGCCAGCTCCTGAACCGCGGTGGCTCCAGCCTCCCTTATATGATAGCCGCTTATGCTTATCGGGTTCCACTTAGGGAGATTCTTGACGCTCCACTCTATTAGGTCCATGGCCACTTTGACCGCGGGCTCTGGAGGGAAGACGTAGCTCTTCTGCGCCATGAATTCCTTCAGGGGGTCATTCTGCGTCGTGCCCCCTATCTGAGAGTAAGGCACGCCCTGCTTCTCTGCAACTGCCACATAAAATGAGAGGAGCACCGGCGCCGGCGGGTTTATAGTCATGTTAGTTGTAACCTTGCCCATGTCTATGCCATCAAAGACCACCTCCATGTCAACTATGGTTGGAACGCTGACACCAACGATGCCCACCTCACCCTCTGCCATAGGATCATCGGGATCTATGCCTACAAGGGTTGGATAATCAAAGGCTAAGCTTAGGCCTGTCTCACCATGCTCTATAAGGAACTTAAGTCTCTTGTTAGTGTCCTCAGGGCTGCCATAGCCGCTGAACATCCTCATCGTCCAAAGGCGCGCCCTGTACATAGTCGCATGTATTCCCCTGGTGAAGGGGTACTCGCCCGGCAGGCCAAGCTTTTCCATATAATCGAAGTTAGGTATGTCGGCTGGAGTGTAGACCTCTTTAATCGGTATGTCGCTCAGTGTAGTAAATTCCTGCTGCCTCTCAGGAAGCCTCTGAAGCCACTGCTGTAAGGTGGTTCTCCGCCACTCTGAGGCCTTATCGCTTATCTTCTTAATTTCGTCATTATTGAACGTTGCACCCAATGCAGAGCACCCAAAGGTATAACCTATTACAAAGTTTTTATAGGTAATCTAAAGGGCTTAACTAAACCTACACGAACATAACTACTGCATTTAAGTTAACCCTATAAACATCTGGGGGCTCAAGAAAAGGGGGGCCATATGGTAAAGTTATTCTCTGAAATCCTGGGAAAAGAGGTTGAGGTGCCAGAGAGGCCATCGAGGATCGTCAGCCTCTCTCCCGCTATAACGGAGACCCTCTACCTACTAGGAGCTGAGGACAGAGTTGTTGGCGTAAGCTTCTTCTGTGATAAGCCGCCAGAGGTCTCCAAGAAGCCCAGGGTCGGTGCCTACCTGAACATAAATTATCAGCTGCTCCAGAAGCTAAGCCCTGACCTAGTGCTCGTGACCACGGGTGCCCAGAGGGATAAGATCTCTGAACTGGAGTCCAAAGGCTACGTAGTGTACCCTATTCCACTTCCAGTCAGCATGTATGGGATACTTGATAATATTATTGTAACAGGCATAGTGGTTGGAGAACTTCCACGGGCCAGGGACCTCGCATCAAGCCTGGTCAGTAAGTTCATAAGCCTTAAAGGCGCTCTAAAGGGCGTAAAGCTCTACTATGAGATAGACCTGGGAGGGCCCGTGAGCGTAGGGGCCCACAGCTATATAGGTGACGCCTTTGACTTCCTCGGGGCTGAACACCCATTTTCAATGAGCAGGATCCCCTACATAGTTAACCCAGACGCCGATGCTATTAAAAGCTTTGACCCTGATGTAGTAGTCTACGAACAGAAGTTGGGAGAGAACGCGACGCCAGAAAAAGTGGCCAGAAGGCTGGCCTCCAGGGGCCTTGACAGTCTTAGGGCTGTTAAGGAGAATCACATAGTTATACTTGACTACGACAGTTTGGCGCACTACGGTCCTAGCTTCTTCTCCGCGCTAAATGATATGGTTGAAAAGGTCCTAAGGGTAATCAAGAGGGGCTAGCCTTTTCCTCCTTACTTATCGTCTGTGAAGTCTTTGCTTGCTCTTCCTTAAAGTAGAACTCGTTAAGGGTCCTGTTTATGTCAACGAACTTATATGACGTCTTTAGTGCGGAGAGGGCCATTGACTTGTACTTCTCGCTCCCATATATGTTTATAGCCTCGTTGAGATACTTGGAGAACTCCTCGTAATCCTTTTCATCAATTTCCTGCGCCTTTGGATCCGTGTAGATGTTTATAAGGTCTCTAAGGTCCTCCCCAAAGAGCCATCCGTTGACTCCATGTTGAACAACCTCCACTACAGCGCCATCCTTGGAAGCTACCACCGGTATGGCATTTGCAAGGGACTTCATGAAGCTGGTGCCGCTCGCCTCCCATCCTGAGAAGGGGGTGAAGGTCTGTATGTCAGCCCCTGCCTGAAGAACCTTAGCTTTAACTACGTCGTAGTCGTATATGTGTACCACGTTTGGGAACTGCTTTGAGAGCCTGTGGAATTCCTTCATGTACATAAGGCCATCCGTGTCCCTTGGATGCGCCTTACCGCCAACCACGAAGAGCACGTCGCTTAAACCGTTCTCTTCTATGAATCTGGCTATGAAGTAGGGCCTCTTGTAGCGCGTGTTCCTTCTAAGCCACACTATAACAGGCTTGTCCAGGTACTTATCGCCTATGTCCTTGTAAGCCTTTATCATGTTAATGAAGTCCTTCTTAGCCTGAGCGTGGGCCTGCCACACGTCATCCTCTGCTAAGTTATCAAGGCCCTTAGATGCTATCAGCTGCTTCAGTGCGGGGTGCTGCCACCTCTCAACGTCGACACCGTTGGTTATATGGGATATCTTCTCGGAGTACTCCTTGAACGTTTTCTTCGTTATCTCCTCATGCTTTGCTGAGACGGCGTAAGTTACCACTGCGCGCTCCATGCCTACCTTGGTTAATATGACGTATGGATCTGGACTGCCAAAGCCGAACTCCTCGCCTAGGACCGCTGTAGGGTACACGGGGTGCCCCCAGGGTCCTGGCGTGTGAGTTATGAAGCGGTACTGCTTAAACTCGGGCAAAGCCAACATGACCAGCACCGTATATGCCTCCTGCAGGTCTATGTTCCTTACATTGTCGAGACCTATGTAGTCCCTGATGTAGGTGGCGGCAGCCTTGGCTAAGAATATGTATTTGTAGATGTTCTCCTCAAAACAGTTTTCTATGTAAGCCTGCTCGCTGTACCTCCTCGCCCATTCAGGGCACACCGCCTCCATGAACACTACTTTAGCTTTACCCCTATCATAGATCCAAGGCCTTGCTATTACGTTGTTTCCCTTCACCTTCACTACAAACTCCTTCTCTGGCCTTAGCAGGGTCTCAAGCTCGATGGGCTGCTCCTGCTCCCTGGGCACAGGAGTGTTGTCCTCCTCAAAGGTATAGTCAATGTACCCATGCCTATAGAGAAGCGTTATTACGTAATATTTAGCGCCTCTCCTTGCCATAGCGTAAAACTTGTCCCCCTCAAGAACTCCTAGACCTCCAGCGTAGCTATACAGCTCGTCCAGCGCTATTTCCGGCGTGACGGAGACTATCACGTCCTTTGCCATATTTTCACCTGCAGGAGCAGGGCTCCTGGCAAATAATATTTATATCGTTAGAGCCGCAATTAGAGAATCTTAATTGGGCGACACTTCACTTAGCTCTGCACAGAACGAATCCGTCCAGATAATTGTTCCTTAAGCCGCCCTCCAGCAGTATTTCCCCACACTCTACTAGCGAGGACAGCTCTACGGCACGGCGAGTTACGTAACCCATTATTGTTTCCCCTCCGTAGGTCCTTTCTACATAAATAGCGTCGGAACCTAAGGGGCTCGCCTTAAAGTAGCCATACCTCAAGGCCTTAGATGCTTTCCGAAGGGCTATGAGCTTCCTAACTAAGTCGAGAAGGTCCTTGTCCCACAGGCTCTCATCCCATGGCATTGGAAGCCTGTTGTCAGGATCCTTGCCTCCCCTGAGCCCAACCTCATCGCCATAGTAGGCGCTGAAGGAACCGTACATGAGGGCCGTTAGAACTAAAGCTCTGGCGACGAGATCCTTAGAGCCTAATATGTCCATTACGCGAGGCGTGTCGTGGCTGCCCAGCAGGTTATAGAGCGCGTTGGCAACATGTAGGGGCAACCTAAGGTACTGCCTATTGAGCTTTTCCGAGAGCTCGAAGGCCGTCATCTCGCCCCTGAAGAAGCTCAGTATAGGGCCCCTGGCCTCGTAGTTCATAGCGGAGTTCGAAATTATTCCCATGGGGAATGCAGAGAGCTCACCCATTATTTCCATTATAACCGGCGACTCAGACCTCCTGTTCACTATGCACTCGTACAGGTATTTCATAGCGTCGTCGGGAAGCCCGTGCGCTACATCTATGCGAAAGCCATCTATGCCTCTTGCCACCCAGTCGCTTACTACCCTGCAGAGCTCGTCCAGGACGGCTCTGTTTTGATGGTTTAGCTTTGGCATTCCCCACAGCTTTGCAAAGGTCTCATAGAACGGGTCCTTAGAGCGAAGTTCCTCAGGGAAGCTCCTACAGCCAGAATCAACGTACCTCTCGAGCAGCTCTGCATCGTGGGCCACCTCATCCTTTGAGTCCACAAGGAATCTGTACCAGTTCCAGTAAACCGAGCTCTTCCACCCCTTCAAAGCGTCAGAAAACTCCTTAGAGCAGGGAGACGTGTGATGTACCACTAGGTCCAAAACCACCTTAATTCCAAGCCTATGGGACTCCTTCACTAAGTCCTCTAAGGCTTCCTCGCCGCCCAGCGATGGATCTACGCGATGTTGGTCTATAACGTCATAGCGATGATAGCTGTTAGAGACATATATGGGAGTTAAGTATATGGCTTCGAACCCGACGGATTTTATGTAACTGAGCTTCTCTGCAAGCCCTTTAAGGTTGCCTCCTATGCGCTCCCTGGGCCTTGTTTTTAGCTTAACAAAATCCTCCCTATAGCCCGCGAAGCTGTCCGGAAACACAAGATAATATGAAGTGCCCAGGTACCATGGTATAGTATCACTGTAGTAGCCGCTTTCTGCCATCCATGGCTCCCTTGATCCCAGACCATCAAACCCGAAAGGCAATTTCTTGCCGTCGACTGAAAGCAAGAAGTAGTATGCCTCGACTCTTCCGGGGACTCTCGCCTCGTAGTAGTCCCTGTAGGAGTCCCTTAAGGCCAGTTCCGCTTCAAAGGGCTTCCATGATCCTTCCACGAGAGCCAGCAGTGTTACGGAGTCCACCTCTTCCCGCACAGTAAAAACCCTCACAGCAGTGATTCCTCCATAGCCCGAGAGGTAACCTGGCCACCTTTCGTCGTGCAGTATAAGGTTACCGTGAAGCCCGCCCTCAGAAATGGCATCCCTGATTTCCTTAAGTCCTGCCTCGGCCACGCTGGCCATCACTCTTCCCATGTTTAGGCCTAGATCCACCTCAGCGGCTCTTGGGTTCTCATAGTCCGTGTAGACTCTGTAAAGGCTGTCGACAAACGCATAATGATAAAGTCCTTCCCTGACGGGTACCCGCGCAACTCCCCTATTGCCTTTCCTCTTCAGCTCAACTCTGCCCGGGAAGTATGACGTGAACTCTGACACCAAGTATATGTGCTTTCCCGCGGCCACCTCAGGCCACGGATAGCTGAAGATAAGGTCTGGCTCACCATACCTGTCCTTGCCTAGCCGTGGCCTGACGCTCATATACATGGCTTCAACACCGGCCTGCGCCTTTAGGCGTTCCATATTTACGTTACGGTCTAGCTTGCTCCATGTAAATAAGGGTAGCTGTGGGCTCTGAGTTAGCATAAAGTTAATTGCTGTCTACTCTTGAGTGTCCGCTGACAGCAGCGCTGACCCTCCTCCCGCCCAAAAGGCAAGGCTTGCCTTTCATTTCGCCAACGACTTTCCGAAACGCTAGAAGGGGTCTCTTCAGAGCTTATTAATTAATCCTGAGACTGGGAGGCGTGGGTGGGCCTGTGAAGCTGTTTGAGTATGAGGCTAAGGAGATCATAAGGAAGTACGGCATCGAAACGCCGAAGGGCGTCGTAGTGCGCGAGGGTGACGATATAAGGAAGGCCATAGAAAGCTCGGGCCTAACCCCTCCACTGGCCGTTAAGGCGCAGGTCCTGGTTGCCGGAAGGGGCAAGGCCGGCGGAATAAAGCTTGTAAATAACGTTGACGAGGCCGTCTCGGTGTCCCAGCAGCTCTTCAAGACTCCAATCAAGGGAATAAAGCCCTCTATCCTGCTTATAGAGCAGGCCATAAAGCATGATGCGGAGCTCTACGCTGGAATAGTGCTTGATAGGGCCGAGAGGAAGCCCCTCGTGCTGGTAAGCAAGTACGGTGGCATGGATCTTGAGGAGGTTGCCAGGGAGCACCCCGAGGCCATAATAAAGTACTACGTGGACCCATACAAGGGACTAAGAAATTATGAGGCCAGAATACTGGGCAAGCAGCTTGGCCTCACAGGCAAAGCACTTTCAAGCTTTGAGAACTTCCTGCAGGCGCTGTACAGGGCATTTATGGACTATGACGCTGAGCTCGCCGAGAGCAACCCGTTGGCGCTTCTGCCAGACAAGGTTCTGCCCCTCGACCTCAGGATAATAATCGACGACAATAGCCTCTTCAGGCACACGGAGTACGCCGCCACCGAGAAGGAGAGGCTCGGAGAGCTCAGCGAGAGGGAGATAGCGGCCAGAGAGAAGGACCTTGCCTACGTGGAACTTGACGGTGATGTCGGGGTTATCGGAAACGGGGCAGGGCTCACTATGACCACCATGGACCTCGTCTACGAGTTTGGAATGAAGCCTGCCGACTTCCTTGACGTAGGAGGGGGAGCTGAGGCTGAGCACATAAGGGATGCCGTTGAGTTCGTTATGAGTGACCCCAAGGTCAAGAAGGTGTTCATAAACATATTCGGAGGCATAACTAGGGCCGACGAAGTTGCCAGGGGCATAGTAATGGCGCTCAAGGACCTGGGCAACAAGGCCAAGCCCCTAGTTGTGAGGTTAACTGGGACCAACGAGGAGCAGGGAAGGGAGATTCTTAAGGAAGTGGGCATAACGCCATACAGTGACCCGCTGGAGGCGCTTCAGGCGCTTAAGAACCTGTGAGGTGATGGGGATGGGCATAATAGTTGACGAGAACACTAAAGTAATCGTACAGGGCATAACTGGCAGGGAGGGTTCATTCCACACAAGGCTAATGCTTCAGTATGGCACCAAGGTAGTCGCCGGCGTGACCCCAGGCAAGGGAGGCACTACTGTTGAAGGCGTGCCGGTTTATGATACCATGGATGAGGCGGTGAAGGCGCACCCTGACGCCAACACGTCAATAATATTCGTGCCAGCTAAGTTTGCCGCTGACGCCGTCTTTGAGGCCATAGATGCCGGCATTAAGACCATAGTAGTCATAACTGAGCACATACCCATACACGACGCCATGGCATTCGTCAATTACGCCAAGGAGAAGGGCTCCATAATAATAGGGCCCAACTGCCCAGGCATAATAAATCCAGGCAAGACCAAGGTTGGCATAATGCCAGCCAACGTCTTCACGCCAGGGCCCGTTGGAGTGATGTCTAGAAGCGGTACCCTCACCTATGAGGTGAGCTACTTCCTCTCCAAGGCCGGCCTAGGGCAGTCAACGGTGATAGGAGTTGGCGGTGACCCCATAACTGGGCTCACGTTCCCAGAGGTAGCCGAGATGTTCGAGAGAGACCCGCAGACTAAGGCTATAGTTATGGTGGGCGAGATAGGCGGCGACGCTGAGGAAAGGGTGGCCAAGATGGTCAAGGAAGGCAAGATAAGGAAGCCCATAGTAGCGTTCATAGCCGGCCGCACAGCGCCCGAGGGCAAGAGAATGGGCCACGCAGGCGCCATAATAATGCTTGGCACTGGGGCCTACAAAGACAAAGTTGCCGCGCTGGAGGACGCTGGGGTAAGGGTGGCCATAACGCCCTATGAGATTCCTAAGCTTGTGAGCGAGGCCCTCAAGAGAGCCTAAATCATTAGTCCCCAACTGCTTCCCTCCTTTTCTTTGATTGCACAACCTCGCTGGTGCCGCTTGCCACAACCTCGTATAGCACTGCAGTCTTGCCAGGCATAGGCCTTAACAGCCTGCCAAGCCTCTGTATGAACTGCCTCCTAGAGCCAGTTCCAGAGACGAGTATCCCAACGTTGGCGTCAGGTATGTCAAGGCCCTCATCGCCTACAGTGGTAACTACGAGCACGCCGCTCTTAAGTTTCTTAAACTCGTCAAGGGCCCTGTCCCTGGCCTCCCTCTCAAGGCCTCCATGTATGAGGAGCGCACCGAGCCTCTGAGCAAGCTCCTCGGCCTGCCTCTTATACTGCGTGAATATTATTATCTTGGAGCCCTTATTCAGCTCCTGCTTTGCAATATCAACTACCTTGTCCAGCTTGCTTCTGCTCTCCTGCACTATAGACTGCATCTGGGCCCTGATCCTCAGGGCCTGTATGGCGTTCTGCTCGCCCTTCTTTGCAGCCTCAAGGACCTCTTGGAAAGTCCTTCCCATAGCGAATGAGGCGTACCGCTTCCTCAGTTCATCGTATAGCTTCTGCTCCTCCGGCGCGAGCTTGACCGTGACTCTCCTTATCACGTAGGGCGCCAGGAAACCCTCCTGCATTAACTCGGACGCGCTCTTCTGATAAACTATGCCTCCTACCAGCGGGAACACCTCCTCCTGTTTGTTATCCTCCCTGACTGCTGTGGCGGAAAGCCCCATGCGATATGGGGCCAACATGTACTCCGCTATTGCCTTAAACTTGTCCGCCGGTAGGTGATGAGCCTCGTCAAAAATTACCAGGGCAAACCTCGGGGACAGCTGCCTCACGTACCTATATGCTGTCTGGTAGGTGGTCACTGTTATGTCGCCTATGGACTTCTCGTCTCCATAGAACGCCCCCAGCAGGCCACCGGCATCTGTGAACCTCCTTATGGCGTCGCTCCATTGCTTCACGTGCTCTTTAGTGTAGGCCACTATGAGGGTCTTCACATTGGCTGCTGCTATGGCAGCTATGGCCACCACCGTTTTGCCCGCGCCTGTCGGCAGGACTATTACCCCCCTGTTGTTGTTCTTTGACCAGGCGTCAAGAGCCTCCTGCTGATAAGGCCTTAGCTGGCCCACGAACTTTACCTGCCTGGGCAGCTTAGCCCTCTCCAGTAGCCCTATCTTATCATCAACTATTATCCCCTTACTGTTCAAGTGCCTGACAAGGTCATAGTATAGGTAAGGCTTGGCTATGTAGCTTCTTAGCTCTTTGCTGTACTTAAGCTGCGCAAGATACTCCTGCAGGTATGGTTTCAGCATGAGCTCGCTGGATATTACGACCTCGCTGCTAGAGTTGAGACCTATCTTAACCGTGCCCTTTCTCCTCAAGTACTCCCTCAATGTTTCCAGGTCCTGTTGGGGAATGGAGTCCTTGAGCTCCTCCAGCTCCCTTAATATGTCAACAGGGCCTAGGCCTGACTCCTTGGCCTTCTCATCGCTCAACTCAAATATGGAGAACCCTCTGTCGCGGCCCACGTATTTAGAGAACTCGAGGATCCTCTGAAAGTCCTCGTCGCTGAGCCAGCCGCGCACCTTAAACCTCGGTGGGATCTCCAACTTGATCATCCTTTAGTAACCTATAGCCCTGCACCTCGCTGGGCTCTCCTACACCTAGCTTTCTCAGGAGGTTCCTTATCTTTATAGGGGGGTCAGGCCTTGATATAAGCTCGACGCAGTCACCCTCCAAGCTGGCTGCGTCCACCTCAGGCAAATTGATGGCGTCTAGGCGAGCTTCATTTTCACAGAGCCTCACCACTACCTTTAGGACCTCGAGGCATGTAAGGGACACGAAGCACCTGGCGTAAATTTCTCTGTTGTCATCAGAGTGAACTAGCACGTCAACGTAGTTTACCTCGCTTGAGACCAGCTGTGAGAACAGCTCGTAGACATCATCTCTGCTAAGGCTCGTAAACAGTTCCTCCAGGCAGAGGGAGCTGGCTCCTGGCGTGGGTTCTAGGTCATCCCCTTCAAAGGGGTCCCCTCTTAAAACCCTCTTCATAGCCAGCCCCCTGAGCTAACGGTGCCTGGAAGTCAAAAGTAGCTAACAGACCTTTGAGCCGGGCTGGACAGGCTCGGCCACGGTAAGTATAACCGGCTTCTCAGAGTCCCCGCACGGAGCCGCCAACAGCATGCCCTGGCTCGTCAGCCCTGCCATCTGCTTAGGCTTAAGGTTAGCTACAACTATTACATACTTACCCACCAGGTCTTCAGGCTTATACCACTTAAGCAGCCCGGCGAGTATCTGCCTCTGCTCTGACCCAAGGTCAACAGTGAGCCTTATCAGCTTCCTGCTATTAGCTACTGGCTCTGCAGACAAAACCTTGCCAACCCTCAGGTCTACCTTTGCGAACTCGGAGTAATCAATAATGTTGTCACCTGCTTGGCCCTGCGGCTGGCCCTCCTGGCTCAAGAGGCTTCACCCCCCTCGCCTCCTCCCGCAACTTGCTGTTTCTCTGTGTACCACTCCTCCTTACCAAGGTAGGGCTGCCTCATGGTTAGGCCTATTCTAACCGCTGCCATTCTCCTAGAGGCCTTGCTGACCTGAGTTATCCTCACCCTGACTATGTCATTAACTCCAACTACCCTGCCGCTCTCGCGGCCCTTGAAGCTCCTGGTCTCCTGTATGAAGTCAGCGTCCTCGTCCATTAGCTGGGTCCTGTGTACAAAGCCGTCGGTAGGCCCGAGGCTCACAAAGGCGCCGAACTCCCTTGCGTCGCTTACTATGCCTTTGTCGACCTCCTGGAGCAGGGGCTCAAAGCTCAGAACCCTGTACCTGACGGGGAAGTAAATCTGGGGGTCGTTAGGCAGAAGCACCCCATCACCCTCTACGTCAGCGTCTATCACAGATATTATAATACCCATTGTCTCATCCACTTGGCCCTCAAGCTCCTCTCGAAGCGACTGAAGCACTGCCTGCTTTATCTCACCGCTGTAGGCTAACTCAGGCCTCACCCCAACCCACTCGTAAAGCGTATACTCGGCGTACAACTGCGCCCACCTGTTCTTAGCTCCTCTCCACTCAGAAATCGGGAGGCCTTTAAGCTCTCACAAGGCTAACAGGTACTGGGGTCTAGATCTGAGCGACTTTAACTTTAACGAGCTCAGGTACATGTCTGTCAAGCTCCTTAGGGCAGCCAGGGCCTTCTTTCAGCTCACTGACCTGTCTAAGATAACGGGCTTATCGTCTCCCATGCTGTCACGTTACATCAATGGCAGTACGCTGCCCTCCGAGGGCAACGCTAAGAAAATCGTGGACTCCCTCCTCTCGAGGGAAGTCATCACAAGCATTGTGGCCAAGGCCATAAAGGTGTATAACGGCTTTTACAACATAACCGGCGTAACGCTCGACCCCATGGCCTTAACACTGGTCTCTGAATACGTTGTAAAGAGGTTTGACAAGACCTTCACGTGCGTGCTGACGCCTGAGGCCGGGGGCATAAGCCTGGCCACCGCCATAGGCCTAGCAGCTAACGTGCCCATAGTGGTCGCCAGAAAGCAGAGGCCGCCCTCGGAGGAACCCATACTTGAGGCCATGTACCTCTCCGGGCCAGCCTCCTACACGGTATTCTACGTGACTAAGAGGGAGCTTCCCAAGGACTCCAGGGTCCTAATAGTTGACGACTTTAGCATACATGGCCACACGCTCAGGGCCCTGGCAGAGCTTGTCAGGAGGGCTGGGGCTAAGCTCGTTGGAACAGTCGTAGTGGTGGCCGTGGGAACTGACTGGAAAGTTGCCGAGAACTCGGAGGCTCTGCTAGAAATAAGGGGTTAAGCTAAGGCTTTGGATAGCTCTTTAGCGACTAGCGGCGCCACGTCAACTTGTTTGACGATGCTGCTCTGAGCCGGCGTGGTGTTAGCAGCATAAACCTGGGTTATGCCTGCAGACCTAAGCCTCTCTTCGGCTCCCTGAGCTAAGACGGCGTGCGCAACCATAACAATGATGCTCCTGGCGCCCTGCTCCTTAAGCATTTCTGCAGCCTTGGCCACCGTGCCCCCTGTGCTAATGATGTCGTCCACTATTATCACGTCCTTGCCAGCTACGTCCAACTGCTTTGGTCTCATGGTGATCTCGCCTGTGACTCTATCCCTTTGCTTTTCAATGTAATCATAAGATGTTCCCAGGTGCTCTGCGAGCGATTTTGCCCTTTCAAGGGCTCCAAGGTCAGGCGACAGGACCACGTAGTTAGGGCCGCTTATCCCAAGTATGTCAGCCATGTAAGAATAGGGCCTCACGTTAAGTGCGACGCCAGGGAACTGCCTTAGGCTTTCGGCTTTATGGACCTCCACTGTAGCTATGTGGGTAAACCCGGCTGACCAGAGGGCTCTCAGCACAGACCTTACGCTGACCGGCTCCCCCTGAAGAAACTGCCTGTCTTGCCTGGCATATGCAAGATAGGGAGCTACCAGTATGACCCTGTTAGCCCCAGAAGCCTTAAGCGAGTCAGCCGCCAGCAGGCTGGCCACCACTGACGAGTCCTGCCTGGGTATCATGGTCTTGACATATATCGCGTCCACGCCCTTAACATCGCATGTAACTCTAATATACTGCTCTCCATCAGGGAACTCCTTGTATTGGGGCTCACACAGGGACCCATTTATCGAGTTAGCCAGCGACTTAGCGAAAGCCCTAGACACCTCATCTGGGCCTGACACTACTGCATACAAGGCCCGCGCCCTTGAGCTTCTTTGAGTCTTAGGAATTTAGCTCTATAAGTTAAAGCGAACCCTCAAGGACGTGTATTACATGTCAGCCTAACGAGAAAGTTAAGCGGGACTTTTTATAAGCTAGCACTTTCCCTAACGTAAAACCATTATGCCTAATGAGCCACTAAAGGTTATATTCGGCAGAGCCTTAGATAATATAAAGTGGTTTGGGGACTGTATATGGGCGCACAGGCCATCGTTATGATAAACACGGACGTCGGCAAGGAGAATGACATATTTAATGAGCTTCTTAAGATAGATGAGGTCAAGAAAGTCTACATGGTGTACGGCATTCACGATCTTGTGGCCTTTGTGGAAGCGGAGAACATGGATAAGCTCAGGTCGCTGATAACTGACAAGATAAGGAAGCTTAACGGAGTAAAGAGCACGCTTACCAGCATAATAGTCGTTGGAAAGGAGAGAAGCTAAAAGGAATGAGTCCTGTTCACCCCATGCCTTCATATAATATTTTGTTAAGCGCTAGTTGTTGGCAGCGACTATACTTAAATCCTGTTGCCTGGGTTTACATCCTTAAAAAGAGTATTTGTCTGCGGAATTAAGGGTCGGCAGTACAAGATCTTGTAAAGAGCGTGACCTCCCTTGAGAAAGCTTACAGGCGACGTAGTGATCGCCGGTTTAGGACTCGCCGGCTCCCTGCTCTCACTAAGGCTTGCCGAAAGAGGCTTTAAGGTGACGGCCTTTGAACCCGTAGAGTCTTCTTACGTTAAGCCATGCGGCGAGCAGCTGACACTCGAGGAGCTGCCATTAAGGCTAGCCAAGGCCTATGATGTCATAAAGACCATAGTAAACTTTGTCCACGTTTTTGTTGAGGGTAAATACATAACCACGACCAACATGAGCGGAAACTCCAGGTGGGCCATAATAGACAAGCCCCGACTTATAATGTCGCTCAGGAGGTCAGCCCTGGATAACGGTGTTGATATAATAAGGAGGCCGTGGAATGGCGAGCGAGGGGCCCTGACCATAGATTCAAGGGGGCCCTACAACCTGCCTCTTTCATCGGAAGTCCTTGCACTAAGGGTTATAGCTAAGGTACCCGCGTGGAGCTCTGAGGAGGCAATCCTTGACTTTAGGCCCTCTTTAGGAGGCCTTTATTGGGTATTCCCTTATGATGACAGCGGCCACTTAATAAACGTAGGCGCTGGCTTTGTCGGGCTTTATGACGCCGTCCACCTAGAGGGCTTGGTCCGAGGTTACATTAAAGAAAAGATAAGCCAGAACTTTGATGTTTTGGAAGTTAAGGGCGCACCCATAAACGTGTTCACTAACCCCTCGCTCAGCACCGGCGACATTATTAACGTAGGCGAGGCCGCAGGCCTTGTAATGGCATGGAGCGGCGAGGGCAACAGGCCCTCCATAGTTTCTGCGGAAGCGTTAGCCGGTGCAATATCAAGTTATGGCATTGAAGACCGTACCTCCATCCTTAAGAAATATTCTGAGGGCATATCCAGTCTTTTAAGTTCAGCTGTGCTATCACGGCTTCTAACTAGGGCCAGTTACAGATCCCCCTTGGCTGAGGGCCTCCTGAGGAATATGCCTAAATGGGCCTGGGACCTTTACGTCAGGCAAGAGTTTGGCCTAGACGACTTTCTGAGGGCTGCCCCTCAAGCCATAGCTTCCATGCTCGCGAGGCGAGAGGATAAAAGATAAGCTTTAAAGTTAGCGCAGGAAGGCTCTACCGTGAGGGCCCGTAGCTCAGCCAGGTAGAGCGCCCGGCTCATAACCGGGTGGTCCGGGGTTCAAA
Organism: Acidilobus saccharovorans 345-15; assembly: GCF_000144915.1. Lineage (NCBI taxonomy): Archaea > Thermoproteati > Thermoproteota > Thermoprotei > Acidilobales > Acidilobaceae > Acidilobus > Acidilobus saccharovorans. The sequence goes on along the minus strand of NC_014374.1, from coordinate 1,067,314 downwards.
CCCCCGCGGGCCCATAGCCCCCTGAGGTTTTAGTAAAGCCCACGGAGCTCTTCTACGTTCAGCCACAGCCTAACCCTTGGCCAACAGATGATCATTATCTCAACGGTAAAGGTTACGTAAGAGTAAAAGAGTGCAAGCCACAGCTCAATAAGTGGCAGCGATGAGGACGGTGGAGCGACTCTGAATAATGATGTGCGACTATCCCCTGAGCTGCCCTTTTAAGTAACTGCGCATATTTAGCTCTTTTCCTACTAGAAAAACTTATAGATAAGTAAAATATATTCAGCTAATGGGTGAATTGAAGACCTTAAAATAGGCTTTTAAGCAGCTGTATACAGCTCTCTCCTTTTGACGGCGGTGCCTATGAAGCTTCCAGAGAAGGTTGACGTGGTATTCATAGGCGGTGGTGGCGCCTCTTATCCTGGGGCATTCGAGCTGGCGGAAGCAGGGCTCTCAGTGCTCATGGTTGACGAGAAGGGCAACCTGGGGGGCGACTGCCTCTACGCAGGCTGCATACCATCAAAGACTGTAAGAACAAAGATCCTGGAGTACACCTCGACCACGAATAGGATAGACCCCGAGCAGATATGGCAGGAGGTCGTGAAGGCCAAGGAGGAGGTCCAGAGGATCAGGTACGAACACCACATGGAGGAAATAAAAGAGCATGAGCCTAACCTATCCTTTGCTAAGGGCTGGGCCACAATACTTGGACCTAACAAGGTTAAGGTGGACACTGAGGAGGGAACCTTTGAGGTCGAAACCAAGAGGCTCGTCATAGGTGCTGGGGCGGAGCACGTGATAATACCAATTCCTGGTAAGGAGCTCGCCATCACTAGCGACGCGCTCTTCGCCTACCAGAAGACGATGGGTCACCTGCCAAAGTCCCTGGCAATAGTAGGTGGCGGCTACATAGGGGTTGAGGTAGCTGACATGCTGAGCAGGCTTGGTACTCACGTATCAATTGTGGAGATGATGGACAGGCTCCTGCCCAACATGCCTCCGGAGCTCTCAGAGGCCGCAATGCAGCGCATGAAGGAGGCAGGCGTTGATGTGTACCTCAGGAGCCCAGCCCAGAGCATCGAGAAGAGGGGAGAATATAAGGTGCTTAAGGCTAAGAGCGCCGACGGCAAGGAGGTTGAAGTTGAAGCGGAAGAGGTACTAATGGCGGTGGGGAGGAGGCCCAGGACCAGGGGCTATGGGCTGGAAGCGCTCGAGAGCCAGGGGCTTAAAGTCGACAAGACCGGCGTGCAGGTGACGCCTGGCCTCAGGACTACCTTGCCTAACGTGTATGCCGCTGGCGACGTCACCGGCAAGGCCATGCTCTTCCACGCCGCAGTTAAGGAGAGCGTCATTGTGGCAAAGAACATACTTACCGGTAAGGAGGTCTACAGGTTTAACTACCACTCGGTGCCATATACTATATTCACATACCCTGAGATTGCCATGGTTGGCTACACGGAGGACGAGCTGAAGGCTCTGGGGATACAGTACGAGGTGGTCAACTACTCGCTTAAGCACGACGCCCAGTCAGAGATCGTGGGCCGCAGGGAGGGCTGGATGAAGATACTGCTCGAAAGGGAGTCCCTCAGGATACTGGGCTTTGAGGCCTACGCCCACGATGCCGCTGAGCTGAGCGCTGTGTTTGCGGCAGCTATAGAGAACAACCTGACCGCCAAGAACCTAGCATGGATGGCAGGGCCTCACCCGCTGACGTTCGAGTCCATAAACTATGCCCTGAGGCCCTACTTCTGACCCTCTTTGATCCCTAAGAACTCTTTTGAGAACCTGTGAGGCAACAGCTCCGAGAGCCTCCAAACCTTTAACTTATTTCCCTCCTTTGAGAACGAGTATATTATTGTGTCGTCATCGCCAAACTCAGCTATCACCTGCAGGCACGCCCCGCAGGGAGGGGCTGGCTCCCCCCTCTCTACCATGACTAGGACTTCCTTCACTTTTCTCTCCCCGCTGCTTACAGCCTTGAATATAGCAACCCTCTCGGCGCACATGCTTAGTCCATAGCTCGCGTTCTCTATGTTAACGCCACTATAAATGGCCCCAGAGCCTGCCCTTACGGCCGAGGCCACCCGATAGCCGGAGTAGGGCGCATAAGCCCTGTCTATCGTCTCTCTGGCCTCCTTTAACAGGTCCTCGGGCGCGCTCATGGACTAAACACCCTTTATAAGTTCCGACCGTTCGCCTAAAGAGCTTCTCAACATCGCTCCCCATAGTTCCTATAGTCTCAATTATTACAACATAGCATATATATTATCTATAGAATTCTATAGAACTCTGCATATAGTATAGAATTGCTTAAATAGGATAAGTAGCACGGGGCTATTCGGTGAGCTGGTGTCCGACGGAAAACAATTAGGCAATAGCGCGAAGGGCTCCCCATTCAGTCTTCTTGACAAAGGAAGGTTTACCATGGGCCTCCTCAAAGTCGTCTTGATCTCCGGAATGGGTTTCTTCACGGATGCCTACGACCTCTTCAATATCAACATAATGCTGCTCTTCCTGACGCCCCTGTGGCACCTCACTAGCGTGCAGGAGTCGCTGCTAGCCTCCTCAGCCATATTCTCAGCAATCGTAGGTCAGCTGCTCTTTGGGAGGCTTCTGGACCTTCTTGGAAGGAAGAAGATATATGGAATAGAGGCAGGCATACTTGCCGCTGGAGCTGTACTCAGCGCTTTCTCAACCAACTTCACAATGTTGTTGGCCACCAGGACCATCATGGGCCTAGGCATAGGCGGCGATTACCCGGCCTCAGCCACCATAGCAAGTGAGTACGCGCCCACTTCTAGCAGGGGCAAGAGCGTTGCACTCGTCTTCTCAATGCAGGGATTTGGCATAGCCACAGCGGTGATCACGGGCCTCCTGGCGGCCGCATACCTGCCTGCAGACATGGCCTGGAGGGTGGTGGCCTTTGTAGGGGCGATACCCCCCGCCTTCGTTGTCTACTTCAGAAGGCACGTGCCCGAGACGCCCAGGTACTCCCTGCTTGTAAAAGGTGACGCCAGCGAAGCCAGGAGGGGCCTCAGGCTAGTCCTAGGCTCTGACGGCGAGGTCGCCAAGGCAAAGGCGCGGCGCACGCCCATCTCTGAGTTCTTCAGGGAGTACTGGCCCCTGCTTATAGGCACCACACTGCCATGGACGTTTATGGACATGGCGCTCTACGGCACCGGCGTGTTCTCGTCCTACGTGACTTCATCGCTGCTGCCTACAAAGAGCTTGACCGCCTCTGTCCTGAGGGCCGGCGTACCCCTGCTAATAGGGATACCTGGCTACTTCGCTGCAGCAGCGCTTGTCGACAGGCTTGGCAGGAAGCCCCTTCAGCTAATTGGGTTCGCCATAGTAACAGCCATCTACATCCCCATGGCGCTCTACTACATGAAGTTCATAAGCGTAAACAGCTACCTACTCTATGCCTTCTTCGGGCTCTCGTTCACCGCACTTAACCTGGGGCCAAACACCACTACATTCATACTGCCAGCGGAGGTCTACCCGGTCAGATATAGATCTACAGGCCATGGGATCTCGGCCGCCGCAGGTAAGGCGGGTGCAGCAATAACGACGTTTGCGTTCCCACTGATAAAGGCCTCCCTGGGCAGCAGCCTAGGGCTAGCGTTCATCTTTGGCCTACTGGCCGTTGTCAGTGTCATAGCTATGATAATAACTGCCGCCTTCATACCCGAGACCAAGATGGTGCCCCTTGAGGAGGCCAGCAAGGAAAAGCTAGTTGTTGAGTCCCCAGTACCCGTGCCGCACCATTCTGGTTAACTTCAGGCCGCCTTAAGCTTACGCCACCTTAATATCTCGTCAACTTCCAGCTTCCCCTTCTCTGCTAATGTAAGGCTGTTGAGAACTTTCAGCGCGCCGTGCCTCGAGAGGTACCTATTATTGTTACCACAGTACGGCGAGTAGACGCAGCGGGGGCACCCATCCTCACAGGTGCACGATGAAACTATGCTCTTTGCTATCTCCTGTATCTTAAGCAGTCTCTCGTAGACTAGCCTGGAGGCGCCGTTACCTCCTACGTGGGAGTCATAGATAACTATGTGGCCTGTGGGGTAACTGACGCCGCTTAAGTCTGTATCACTGGCCCCCACGACAGGCCTTGAGGCTGCTATGAGCACGTGCTCCAACGCGTGATAGGCACTGAGCGACGACTCTAGCGTGTCAAAATCCAGCAGCGGGTACCTCAGGGCCACCCCCTTGGTCCAGTAGTCCCAAGTTATGGGGCTTTCATACTCTACCTCGTTGAGCGTAGCGCCGCTGAGCTCATCCTTAATCACATACCCCGTCACTGAAACTTGAACGTGGACGTCCCCATAGGCGGCAGCCACGGGCCCGTAGTTGGTGGAGCTCTCAGCCCTGACTTCAAGTATATCTATGCTGTACAGGGGTTTCGTGTAAAAGTTGACGTTCTCTGAAAGCTTTACCGTGTAGGCCTTCATAGAGCTGAGGTCGAGCCTTGACGAGAGCAGCGGCTGCCCTGCGTGGTAGTACAGCGCTCCCGGATGTAAGTCGTAAAGCGCCATGGGCATTTCCCTCTCGCCCACTACCTTGTTGTTGAGGACTATCTTTACCATGGGACCCGTGGATCTCAAGCCATGTGATGCCAGAAACTCGCGGGCGGACCTCCACTGGGGCATTATTATGTCTCCCTTTAGGCTTAGAAGTCCCTTGTCGGCAGCCCACGTTATGGGGACCTGGAGTTCCCCGGGCAGGGAGCTCCTTCTCAGGACGCCTTTCTGCATTGCCAGTGCCACGAGGTGTAGCTTCGTCACCTCAGTGTTGCCCGGCTCTATGTAGCCAGGGTCGGGCTCCCTTGAGAAGAACTCCTGAGGCCTCGAGGCGTAGTAGGCCTCTATAGGGTCGTCCCCCATAAGCGTCGCCACGAGCCCTGGCCTTCCCCTCCTGCCCGCCCTGCCGGCGCGCTGAACGTAGCTCGAGTAGCTCTTCGGAAGGGACGCCATGACCACGGCGTCCAGGTCGCCTATGTCTATGCCGAGCTCCAGGGTTGACGTCGCCACGACAGCATTAAGGGAGCCCTCCGCAAACTCACGCTCAACTTTCCTCCTGTGCTCGGCCGGGAGCCCCGCCCTGTGGACCTCCGCGCTGACGTTATAGTTCCTCTTAATGATCCTTGCCACCAGCTCGGCCATCTGTTGCGAGTCAGTAAAGCCCAAAACCTTGAGGCCCTCCGAGGCCAGGGAGGCTATTAAGTAGGCCGCGAAGGACCACCTGCTGAGCCTGCCATAGTCGACGAACGCGTGAACCGCCTCCCCCCTACGCCTCCTGGGGCCTTCGACTACCTCCACGTCCTGCCTAGAGAAGAGCTTAGTCCCCAGGTCACCCGGGTTGCCTATAGTGGCCCCCGCCCCCACCAGCTGCAGCGCGCCAGCTGCCTGAGAAAGCCTGTATATGACCCACTTGACGTGAGAGCCCAGCACGCCCTGGTACACGTGCATCTCATCAAACACGGCCGCGCTTATCCCAGACACAAGTTCCCTGAAGTCTTTGGACTCGGCCAAACCTATGTGTATCATGTCAGGGTTCGTGATTATGAACGATGGGGGGTCCTCGTATATTGCTCTGCGCTCCGCTGAGGGCGTGTCGCCGTCGAGCACAGCATACCTTAAGCCGACGCCCGATAGCAGTGAGGAAAGCCTTCTGGCCTGGTCCCTGGCAAGGGCCTTGGTGGGGTAAACTAACAGGAACCTCTCCCCTCTGCTCTTGAGCGCCCTCTCTATGAGGGGTATCATAAAGGCCTCGGTCTTGCCTGTCCCCGTGCCAGCCACTATTATAGTGTCCTTGCCCTGCCTTATCCTTGATATGGCATCCCACTGGAACCTGTAGAGCCTGGCTATGCCTCGGACTTCCAGGGACCTAACTAGCTCTTCAGGAAGCCCAAGGTCTGCAACTGAGGGGCCCGGTTCAGGTTCGCCCTCAGTCTCATGATATAGGTAAATGACCTTTCCGTTGTTACCTCTAACAGCCTTACTGAGAAGTTCTTCTAGCCTCTCCACGCTTTCCATAGTTCCTGCGCCTCACAAACTTGTCCAGACCTAGAGCCCCCACAGCGGCGTCGACGACCCAGGAGAGCTCCGGGGATCCCCTGGACAGCCTCAGCTTGAACCTCTCATATTTGACTCTAAGCCTCTCGGCGCCGCTCTCGTCATACACTGTGAATGATCCCTTAACTCTCTTTCTGGGCCCCATGATAAGCGAGGCCACCACCGCATACTCACCGTGGCTGAGCTTGACTTCAACGTAACCTGCCTTGCCCCTGCTGTAAGTTCCCTTGCCAGGCCTCTGGGGTTCTGCTATAACACGTTGGTTCTGCCTACTAATCACAACAACTACGGTTCTCTTTACGTGTAAACCCCTGCGGCTCTTAGTGAGCTCAACTGGAAGCTCCAAGCCTCAGCTCCTGGTCGGACAGCTGTGACAAAGGGCTATTAGGGTAGCCTCTCCGACCGCCTTTTAGGGGCCATAATAAGAGGGTGTTTTTGCTTAATGGACGTTCCTGTCCTTTGAAGGATCGGAGGAAGGATCAGAGGCGCTTCCCGTTATAGGGGCTAGGTGGCTTAGGTCGAGACCAACTAGGCTCCTGTTAGCAGTTTCGAAACCGAAGAGCCTCCATATGATGGCGCCGCCGATGCCGAGGAATGCCATGGCTGTCATTATTGAGGCGCCTAGAACGAAGCTGCTACTAACGTACGGCAGTGCGAGGACCCCAGTTATTACGCCCGTGAGTATCCACACGAGGGCCCTGACGGCTGACACGTAGAGGCCCCTCTTGTTGGTTGGGAACAGCTCGGGCTCCAGCAGGGCCCTGGCGGCCCAGGTCAACTCCACCGGTATGAACGTGGCAGCAAACGCGATTAAGAGCGGCAGAGTGAAGGCTAGATGATAGACATAAGCCATAGCAGCCAGCACAATCCACATGGCTAGCTGAAGGCCAAATGAAAGCGTGGCAAAGGTCCTCCTTTCGGCCTTAGGCGTTATCGCAAACGCCGCTATGATGCCAACAATGGTCATTATGAAGCCTCCCAGAAGCGGTACCAGCGTTGTTACGCTCATGCCGGCAAACTGTGAAGATGAGAAGTAAGCATAGGTTATCCCATAGGTTATGTACACGAAGGCCACGTCCTGCGATATGCCTAGGGCCAGGAGAGTTGCAAACCTGAGCCCTATGCCGGTCGTAGGGACTACCGGCGCAGCGGAGCCCCCATCAACGGCCTTCCACGCGCTCTTAAGGTCCAAGGCTCCCTCCTTCGCGGCCTTCCACGGAAGGCTCTCTGAAAGGCCTATCCACGCAATAATGAAAGCCACCACAGGCGCTATGTACATTAGCATGAGGGCCAGCCTCTCGTTCATGGTTGAAGCGGCGTTGCCGTGGAACAGAAGCAGCGGCACGAAGGCCAGCGCCACGCCCAGATTACCGAAGTTGGGGGCTAGTACCAGCAGCTTGCTTCTCCTGGCCGGGTCGTAGCTCTCAGCTATGGCCGTGAGCACAGGACTTTCAAGGCCTATGGCAGCCATGCCCACCAGGGCCATCGAGGCTATCAGCAGCGCCAGGTTGTCCACGTTAAAGAAGTAGACGGGAACGTAAAGCAGCAGCCCAACTATTAATACGGCTGATGTCAGCAGAAACGCTCTTCTCCTTCCTAACCTGTCAAGCGTGATCCCAGCAAATATGGCCCCCAGCCCACCAAATATGTATGGCAAGCTATAGCCAAGCCAGCTGTAGGAGCTGGGCACTACGTTACTTGCCACGCTGACAGGGCCGTAGCTCTCCGCTAGTCCATAAACTATCATGCCTATGGACAGGGCCGCGAAGGCCAGCCACTGTTGCGAGCCCTTTGTGCTCAAGCCGGACACCAAGACTGGCCTGTGAAAGAGTCCTTATAAGCTGCGTGGTTTCTGGCTACTTGAAAATTAACTTAGTTAAGTAAAAATAGTCGACCTAGGGTGTTAAAAGGACCCGTAACTGTTCTGTTGTTATTGCTGCCCTAACATGGCTCAGTTACCTCTGCAGCCTCACTAAGGCGGCCAGCCACTTCTAAGCTAACCTTAATAGGCTTGTTTTGATTTATGTGCCGCCAGCCGTTTCTGGACCTTCGATAGTTGTTATAGCTGTTGAAGTCATATAGACGCGTAACTACGTAGGCTGACGCTTTAACGGGCCTGATTTAAAGGCTCCTTCTTAACCTTTGCTGATCCCATTTAGGAAGGGCTGCGAAGTTGGAGCATCAGCTGCTCAGCGTTGCCATAGACGACACCGATAGCCAGTATGGGGGCTGCACAACGCACCTGACTGGACTGATACTTAAGGAGCTTGGCAACAGGGCGCTCTTGGCCGACTACCCGCTCCTAGTTAGGCTTAACCCAAACATACCGTGGAGGACCAGGGGCAACGCCGCCACGGTGCTCAGGCTTCTTTATGACGGTGACCCTAAGGAGCTCATGGAAACTCTGTGGTCCATAATAGAGGAGTACACGGAGCCCCGCCCTCCCCTTCCTGGTAAGTCGCCAGGCCTAGTGGTGGCCCCCGGGAGTCCCTGGGAGTCGGAGCGACTTAGATGGCTTTACCGCAAGGCCCTCTCTGACGTCGTTACACTTGACGTAGCCACCGAGAGCCTCAGCAAGTATGGAGCGTTATGGCGTGGCGGCAGGGGGGTGATAGGAGCTGCCTCCTCTTTAGCGGCCCTCTCCCCCGGCGAGCCTTACACCTTTGAGCTGACCTTTTACAGAAGGCCGGAGAACTGGGGGAGCAGGAGGTGCGTTTACTCCGACAAAGTGGCTTACCTAGAAGGCCAGAGCAGCGGCACGCTGAACAACTTAGAGCTTGACGAGGGCACTACAAGCGCGGCCCCGGGCGGCCCTGACCCCGTGCTGGCCGGCTTCAGGGGCACGGACCCTGGGGAGCTCTGGAGGTTTGACGAGGCCCTGTGCGAGAGGCCCCACTTCGCAGTACTTTACAGGTCGAACCAGCACACGGGGGTTCACCTGCAGGCCCAGGAGCCTAGGATATATCGCTCCGTGAACATTACAGTAACCGTTAGGTCCCCTCCGCTTAAGCTTCCTGGGGGGCATGTTATAGTTGAAGTCAGCGACGGGGTGAACACATATGACGCTGCCTTCTATGAGGACTCGGGTCCCTTGGCCAGGGCTGCAGAGCTGCTCTATCCAGGGGACGTCATTATCATAGCCGGAGGCGTTAGGCCATACTCGCCCCGGGGAAAACTGACCATCTCTGTCGAGGCTATGAAGGTCGTCGGCGTGGCCCAACGCCGCGTGCAGGTCCCCCCTCGCTGTCCTAGGTGTGGAGCACGAATGGAGAGCCTGGGGAGAGGCAAGGGATATCGGTGCCCCAGGTGTGGCCTGAGATCAAGCGGTCACAAGCAATCACTCGTCGTCGAGAGGGAGCTGCTGCCCGGCAGCTATTATTATAAGATCGGCAGGGCCAGGCACCTATCCCCAGTCGGAGCTAGGTTGCCAACGATGGACAGGCTTCCAGTTACTATTAACGTCAGCGATGTTCTGAGGGTCTACTGATGTGTTAACTCCCCAGTATACACCCCTCTGTTTCCTCTGGAGGCGCCTATGGCACAGTCGCCCCTCAACTTCTATTGCAGCGCGTAGGGGTCGCAGGGCGGAGGTCCTCTGAGTTCTTTGTTGATGAAAAGTATTCGGTTTGTATAATATGTTTTTATAACAATATTTATTAATATTATTTTTATGTTTTTAAATTACATCTAATGCCTCGAGAAGACAAATAGTGAGGGAACGATCCACGAAAGAGGCCGTGTCTCATCTTCACAGGAAACAGAGGGGTGGCCCAGCTAGTCCAAGAGCCCAGGCCTTAAATACACCCCTCCGTTTCCTCTGGAGCCCCCTCCCGCTGGCCGGCTTAGCAACAACGCTAAAAAAGATCAGGAGCCTTTAGTAGCTGGGCGAAAGAATGTATACAGAGCTTAGATTTCATGGCAGGGGAGGGCAGGGCGCAGTAACCGCAGCTACCATACTTGCAAGAGCAGCGCTCTTTGAGGGCAAGTGGGCCCAGGCAATACCCGAGTTCGGGGCCGAGAGGAGGGGCGCCCCTGTCCGCGTCTATGCGAGGATCTCTGATAAGCCTATTCAGGTGCACAGCACCGTCGTAGAACCTGACATAGTGGTAGTCCTTGATTATGAGCTTCTGAAGCTGGTAGACGTTACGGAGGGCCTGAAGCCTGAAGGCATCGTAGTGTTAAACTCCCCGGTTAACACAAGCCCCTTCCCTAAGTTCAGGACCTTCTGTGTCAACGCAACTAGGATTGCTAAGGACCTGAACCTTGTGGTCAGCGGGTGGCCAACGGTTAACACTGCAATGGTGGGCGCTCTGGCCAAGGCCAGCGGCGTTGTTAGCATAGATTCCGTGGTAAAGGCCATAAGCGAGTACTTCAGCTCTCCATCGCTAGCTAAAGCTAACAGCGACGCAGCAGTAAAGGCTTTCGAAGAGATAACGCAATGCTAATTTTAAAAGTGGGCTTAACAAAATAATCTTACCCAGTACATATAAAGCTTATTTACAGTAGAGTTTGGTATTCAGTAATGGGTACATTAGGAAGGGGTGTCTGCGACGGAGGCGCTAGTAGAGAAACCCCGCACGTATTGGGCGGTGCCAATATCATATCCGGCCGAGGGGTCCTCAGGCAAGACAGGCCTCTGGAGGACTGAGCGGCCGGTGGTGCATTTGGATAAGTGCATTAAGTGCCTCTTCTGCTGGCTCTACTGCCCCGAGGACACAATACTAAGGAGGGAGGACGACTATGTTTATGTGGACTATGACTATTGCAAGGGGTGCGGCATCTGCGCTCAGGCATGCCCAACGCACGCGATAGAGATGGTACCTGAACCATCGCTAGGGAGTGAGAGGGCATGACAATGAAAGCTCTGACAGGCAACCATGCGGTCTCTGAAGCTGTGAAGCTGGCTAGGGTCGAGGTAATAGCGGCTTACCCGATAACTCCTCAGACAACCATGGTTGAGAAGCTCGCCGAGATGGTGGACAAAGGCGAGCTTGAGGCTAAGATGATAAGGGTGGAGAGCGAGCACAGCGCCCTAGCAGCCACCCTAGGAGCGGCGGCAGCAGGGGCCAGGGCTTTCACGGCAACTTCAAGTCATGGGCTCCTGTATATGCATGAGGTGCTCTGGTGGACCGCAGGGGCCAGGATACCGGTCGTTATGGCTGTGGCGGCCAGGGCCATAGGGCCGCCGTGGAACATCCACGTTGAGCACAGCGACGTCATGGATCAGAGGGACACCGGGTGGATAATATCTGTGGCCCAGGAGAACCAGGAGGCGTTTGACCTGACGCTGCAGGCCTTCAGGATAAGCGAGGACCCCAGGGTATACCTTCCCATGATCGTCACACTTGACGGCTTCATATTATCCCACACAGTGGCCCCCGTAGACATACCTTCACAGGAGGAGGTCGACAACTGGTTGCCGCCGAGGAGGCAGCCCTACGTGATCACGCCTGAGAGCAACGTGGTAATGGGCAACATAGCGTCGGACGAGGACTACTTCATGATGAGGTACTCCATACAGGCGGCCATGAAGGCGGCCAAGCAGGTTATAAGTGAGGTTGACCTTGAGTATGGAAAGGCCTTTGGAAGGTCTTACGGCGGACTGGTGGAGTGCTACCGCTGCGACGACGCGGATTACGTGATAGTAATAACGGGCAGCTGGGCCGGCGACGCTAAGAAGGCCGCTGATATGTTGAGGGACAAGGGAGTTAGGGCGGGCGTCGCGAGGATCAGGTTTGTCAGGCCATGGCCTGAGGAGGACCTCAGGGATAAGCTATCCAACAAGAAGGGGGTAATAGTGTTTGACAGGAGCGTCTCATTTGGAAGCTATGGGCAGCTCTTCAGCGACACGGCGGCAACGCTGTACGGAACCAAGGTGTCCATGAGAGGCGTCATAGCGGGACTTGGAGGCGTCGACGTGAGGCCTGATGACATAATGTCTGAGGTTATGGATTTCGTAGGCAGGGTTGAGGAGGTGGGCCTCGTGTATGAACCGCAGAGGTGGATGCTGCCTAAGAAGTATGCCCAGGTAGGTAAGGAGGTGGGCCTCTGATGCCCATAAGGCTGGCCGACCTTCCCAGGAGAAGGTACGGGATGCCAGGGAACGCCGCGTGCCCTGGCTGCCCCGAGACCATGGGGCTAAGATATGTTAAGATGGCGCTTGGGGACAACGTGGTGCTAGTGATACCCGCTGGCTGTAGCAGCGTCATCCAGGGAATAGTGCCTAAGAGCGGCATAAACTTCCCAGTGCTCAACATAGTCTTCGCCTCAGCGGCGAGCTCTGCAGCTGGCATGGAAGCTGCTTTCGAGATGATGGGCAAGAACTATAACGTAGTTGTCTGGGCCGGCGACGGTGGAACCGCCGACATAGGATTCCAATCCATGAGCGGGGCCGCCGAGCGCAATGACAACATAATTTACATATGCGTAGACAACGAGGCTTATATGAACACCGGCATTCAGAGGAGCGGTCTAACGCCATATGGTGCATGGACTACCACAACCTACGCAGGAAAGACTGAGAAGAAGAAGCCCCTGCCCTTCATAATGATAGCCCACAACGTGCCTTACGTGGCCACCGCCAGCGTCGGCTACCCGCAGGACTTTATAGAGAAGCTTAGGAAGGCAGCCTCGATAAAGGGCTTCAAGTACATACACCTACACGCGCCATGCCCGATAGGGTGGAGGTTCGACCCAGGGCTTACCGCTAAGATAGCCCAGCTGGCGGTTCAGACAGGGGTCTTCCCCCTGTTCGAGTATGAGAACGGCAAGTTCAGGCTGAGCTCCTACAGCGGCATGTATAGGAACCCACAGAAGAGGGCGCCCCTTGCAGAGTACCTAAAGCTTCAGGGCAGGTTCCAGCCCGTGCTTAAGGACCCGGAGAAGCTCAAGGGCCTGCAGGAAGAGATTGACGCCATGTGGCGCTGGATAGAGATGCTGGAGAAGTACGGCCCTCAGGCGCTGAAGTGAGGCCTCCACCTTTGTTTTAACCCCTTTATGCCACTCCACGTTTTTATTAACGGTCAGCGCCTAGTTAGAAAATTTTGGTATTCAGAAGCCTGCTAGGAGTGCAGGTTTTTCACCTCCAATTACTATCTAGGTAGCTGAGCATAGGTGTTACGTGGGTGTCAACCCAACGGCAGCCTGAGGAGTTAATGAAGCTGGCCTCGCAGTTTCTTACCGAGCTTGAGGCACCATTCGTGGGCAGGCACGAGGAGTCGCTAGTAATAACGCTGGCCCTCATGACGGGCGAGCACGTGGTGCTCATAGGGGAGCCAGGCACGGCTAAGAGCGCCATAGCAAGGAGGTCCGCTGACCTTCTTAATGCCAGGTTCTTCAAGTACCTCCTGACAAAGTTTACAGAGCCCAGTGAGCTCTTCGGACCACTTGACATAAAGTCGCTCAGGCAGGGAGTTTATAGGAGGATAACGGCTGGAAAGCTGCCGGAGGCTGAGATAGCGTTCCTGGACGAGATATTTAATGCCAACAGCGCCGTGCTCAACAGCATACTCAGCATAATGCAGGAAAGAGTCCTATATGACGGCTATACCGAGATAAAGGTACCGCTTTGGACCCTCGTAGGAGCGTCCAACAGGGTTCCCGAGGAGCCCGAACTCGAGGCCCTGTACGACAGGTTCCTCTTCAGGCAGAGCGTCAGGCCGCTGGATGAGGAGTCATGGGACAGCCTCCTTGATGCCGCGTGGAAGCTCGAAATGGGGATCTCGCAGTCAGCCCCTAAAGTTATGACAATGGATGACCTCAGGGCCATCAACAACCTCATGTTTAAGGTTGACCTAAGTCCCGTAAAGAGCAAGCTGATAAGGCTCTTCATGATTATGAATGAGAAGGAGCTTCACATAAGCGACAGGAGAAAGGGCAAGATATTGAAGGCCATAGCGGCCCACGCGATGCTCGAGGGCAGAATGCAGGCCACAGAGTCGGACCTCATAGTGCTCAGGTATACCGTGCCCAAGGACATAGACGATTTTGACAAGGTGAACACCATATTGGTGGAGGAGCTCAAGACCAAGGAGAGGATACTGCGCGAGCTTGACGAGATAGCTAACAACGTTAAGAACGCCGAGAAGTCAATAAAGGAGCTTGAGGCATTCGACCCAAGGCTCCTGGACATATACAAGAACTTAAAGGTAGCAAAAGGCAAGATACAAAGCCTCGTACAGGACGTCGAAGATGAGGAGGTCAGGAAGAAGGCTGAGGAGGTTGACGAGATGATAGAGAATCTGACGCAGGAAATCATGATAAAGTTAAACATGTGAAGAGTGAGGATGATGAGCGAGGACAAGGAGAGGAAAGATCGTGAGAAACGGCCCCCAATGAGCGTCCACCCAGAGGTAGGCTTAATAGATGAGATAAAACTTTACCGTGGGGAGAAGGTCCTCTCTGTAGCTAAGAAAATAGCAGAGAAGGACCTCGATCAGAGGATATCAGCGGCTCTGGCCGTCGACGTCTTTTACACGTACTACTTGCCTGTGCCTCTGATACCAGAGCAGAGCGAGACCGATGATAAGGACATGAGCTTCAGGAGATCTATAGTCTCATCTATGGTGAAGAGTGAGAGCCTTTGGAAGTCCAAGATCTACACTACGGCGGACACCCTAACTAGCATAGTAGCCTCTGCGTCATTCATAGAGAGGCTGAACAGGCTCCTTCCGCCTCCTGAGGGCTCAGGCGGAGGCAACAAGTCGCAGGAGCAGCAGGAACAGCAGGAGCAGGAGGGGCCTGAGTCAGGACCCCCTAACATCCAGGAGGCGGTTCAGAAGGCTGCCGAGGCCGCGATGAAGGACTCCGAGATGGCAAAGAAAATAAAGATGACGGCCGAGAGGCTAGGCGCGGGCAAGGGGAGCGTCTTCTCCCTTGAGAGCTCCGCCGAGCTGGTGTTAAGGCTTGCAAGGGAGACGGACGTCGCTAGGATACTTGAGAAAATTGAGGGCTTCAAGCTGCCCTCAGTAAAGGGCAGGAACACCACCAAGTTCTCTAAGGGCTGGGTCTCAGGGCTTGAGTACGGGGGCGACGTAGAGAGAATTCACTACAGCCAGCTCGCGCTCCCCGCTGACCTCTTTTATGCGGACCTGGCCAACGGCAAGCTGCTACTTTACGAGAAGGAGCTGCCAGCCTCCAGGGGGCCCATCTACGTGCTCCTTGATAAGAGCGGCAGCATGGTAGGCTCTAAGATAGACTGGGCCAGGGCAGTTGCCGTGGCCCTCTTCAAGAAATCCATGGACGAGGGTAGGACGTTTATAGTTAGGTTCTTCGATTCCATACCCTATAGCTCGATGGTAGTGAGAAGTAACTCAAAGCCCAACGACGTGTTAAGGCTGCTCTCTTATCTTGCAAGGGTGAAGGCCGGCGGAGGAACCGACATAACTAGGGCCGTCTCATCAGCGGTTGATGACATTGACAAGATGAAGTTGGGGGGCAAGGACAGGCCAAGCGACATAATATTGATTACTGACGGCGAGGACCGGCTTAGCCCTGAGGTCCTCCAGCGCATGTTAAAGAAGGTCAATGCACACCTCCACTCAGTCATGATACAGGGGCACAACACTTTCCTACAGCAGGTCTCGTACAGGTATCTGACGGTGCGCAAACTCGAGCGTAAGGAAGCCCTAGAAGTTATAGACTTCAGCTAAGGTGGGGAAACGCCATAGCTTTTTACAATATTGTCTATGTTGACCTTATATAGGAACTCCTCCGTGGCCAGGGAGTCCCTTAGCAACCCTACTTCAACCTCTGCAAGCGACCATGGAGTGACAGCACCGTTTAACATAACTCCCGGAAAGTCGCTTTCTACCATAAAGCCCCAGGCTTTCAAGGCGACGGCAGCCCTCAGTACCTCCTTCCTTCCGAAAACGGTGGCAGAGTACCCAAGGGAGGAGGCCGCGGGAATCATATCGGGACGGGCATGATGGAATATTATCTTGCTCGACGGTTTCACGTTGAGCCTCTTTATCACCTCATGTGTCAGGAGTACGGTGTCAGGGCCTATATCCTCCAAGTGAAGGTGAATTACGCAGTCCTCCTCAGAGCCAGCCTTAATGGCCTCCTCCATTAACAGCTCTGACACCAAAAGGCTGAGGGGCATCGCTTTATAATGCTGTCTCCCCACCTCTCCTATTCCATCAAGGAGACCATTCCTACATAGCGTCAACTCGTACTGCAGGACTTCTCTGCCAAGATTCAGGACTTCAGACGGCTTTAGCCCCATGGATAGAAGCTTATCAACGTCGCCAGGGTAGAAGCCGTCTATGCAGGCTACGGAAACTCCCTTAGAGCGCATTTCTGAGCAAGTTTTGACGTGTATATCCACGGACTTTAGATAGGCGTCCCTCAGGCTGGGGGGCATAGCGCCATAGTCCCAAGGCGATACTCCAACAAGGGCCACGAACCATCCATTAGCTTTACGGAAAGCCTCTGCAAACTCATTTGCGCTGAGGCCCCTGACAGCATTGATGTGTGAGTGAGCGTCAGCTATGGGTACCTTGGAGCTCTCGTTGGCACTCATATTCAAGGTACCTAAACTAGGTGCTGCTCCTGAAGTATTATGTTTAATAGCCTGCCCGGTGTAAACTTTTAGCGTGGCTTTAACCTTACATTAACAGCTAGCTCTGAAAATCTTTGGGTGAACTTAAGTGAGCTGCGACCCAAAGGAAGCCGCGGCGGCCGGTGCCGTCGAGGTTGCTAAAGAGTTCATTGCGCGTGCTTCCTTAGTAGGCATTGGCACAGGAACCACTGTTAAGGAGTTTCTCGTGAGAGCCTCCGGCCTGCTTAGGGGCAAGAGGGTGGTGAGCTCCAGCTTATCAACGGCCCTCTCCCTCAGCGGCGAAGGCGTGGACGTCATATATTACCCAGCCGGCGACGCCTTAATAGACGTTTACATAGACGGAGCCGACGAGGTCACGTTAAGCGGCGATATGATAAAGGGCCGGGGAGGGGCGCTGTTGGGAGAGAAAATGCTGGCATTCTTCAGCAGGATCAGCATATTTGTTGTGGGCGAGGACAAGCTTGTTGAAAAGCTGGGCTCCAGGGGACCCCTGCCGTTAGAGGTGGTCCCAGAGGCTTACCCTATGGTTGCCAGCGAGCTCAGGTCAATGGGATTTAAGGTGGTCCCCAGGGAGGGCAGCGGTAAGGTGGGTCCACTAATAAGTGACTGGAGGGGCATGATAGTTGACTTATACACAGGGCCCATAGAGGACCCAGGAGACTTTGACATGAAGCTGCATAATATACCTGGCATAGTCGACACAGGGCTCTTCCTTGGAATGGCAGACTATGTGGTGGTGGGCAGGAGGGACTGCAGGTATGAAGTTCTCAGGGTTACAAGGAAGACCAAGGCCTCCGCTCTACGACGCTGAGCAAGCCATAGAGTCTATGGCGCTGCTTAGGAGTTATCCTAAGTCATGGGAGTCCAGCATAACCGAGGAGGAGACTTCACAAAGGTACGTTAAAATTAGATCCGGAAGACTTGAGCTGTGGGTTTACATGGGTGCTCACGGTGACCACCTCATAGTTCCGGCAGCCCCCAGGGAGCGCACGTCCAGAAGCGCTGATGTGAAGCCGATATACTGCAGCTGTGAGGGATTTCAGAGGAGGTTGCTCAGCGAGGATGAGTTTGGGTGTACACATGTAATAGCGTTCAGTAAGGCTTTGAGGAGGGGCGGTAAGCCTCATAGCTTAGAAGGCCTGCCTATAGATGATATGCTTAAAATAGTGAATGAGGTGCTGACCTTAGGGCAGAGCGTCACCTTAAGGAGGATTTTATATAGCAATGTTCAAAAAAGCACTTCCTGAGGTTAGTGAACTACCATCCTGGCTATGATGACGGCTGCCGCTATTACGGCAGATATGATAACGAGTGAGGTAGGCGAGATCTCAATCTTAGACTTATAGTTCTCGTAGAAGGCCACGAGGCCAGCCGCGGCCAGTGGTCCTGATTCCTTCCTCTTCTTGCTGCTTGAGGCGCTCTTTTTCTTATCAGGCATAGGGCCTCGCGCCCTTAATGTTAGCCAGCGTTATTTAACCTAACTTGGGGCGAGCCCTTGGAGCTTAGGTGTGTTCAGAGGGCCATGAAGGACGAGTATTTCAACAGGGACAGCGAGAGGGGCCTCTTTCCAACTTTTGCGTGGTTTGTAGAAGAGGTTGGGGAGCTTGGCGAGGCCCTGTTGAAGAGGGATAAGTCAGGCATCTCGGAGGAGCTTGCAGATGTCATAGCGTGGGCCATAAGCATAGCTAATCTACTTGACATAGATGTCGAGGAGGCGCTGCGGGGCAAATATGGGCAAGAGCTTGCTAAGGCCGGCTGTTGCGAAGGCGTAAAGAGTTAACCATGTCATACAGCGAGCGCGGATCCTTCTCAACAAGGGTACCATTAACTATGCCATCAGCTCCAGCCTCGGCTATAGCTGCAGCGACCTCGGGCGAGTTAATGCCGCCGCCAACTATCAGGAGACCATCAAAGCCAGCCGAGTTAAGCACGGACTTAACAACCCTAACAGAGCTGGGCGGTATAGGCCGCGGGGCGCCGCTGCCAGCCTCGAGGTAGATTAGCGAGGCCCCCATCATAGCACTAGCCAGAGCGTAGGCGGCCAGTATGTCGCTCCTCTCGTAGGGTATAGGTCTAGCCCTGCCTATGTAGCCTGCGGCGCCGCCATAGCCAACTATTATGTAAGCGGTTGGGATGGGCTCTATGCCCATCCTTAACACTATGGGGGCCGCCTGGGCCTGAACCCCCGTAACATAATATGGGTCATCGCTGTTCATGAGAGTCATGAACAGTACGGCGTCAGCGTGTGGCGTTAAACCGTTGATGTTTCCAGGGAACAGTATTACAGGAAGCCCTGACTTCTTGACAGCCCTGACCACCTCCGAGAGTAGAGGCTCAAAGATACCTAAGGAGCCCCCTATTAGAATCGCCGTGGAGCCCGCGTCCGCCGCTGTCATCGCTATTCTTTCGGCCTCCTCGGGCGAGGTCTTCTCAGGGTCTATGAGGGTCAGGTGTATCTTACCCTTCTCATCCCTCTCTGAGAGCAGCATCCTTAGGACCTTTCCTATCTTCAAAGCTCCCTTCCTCTGAGTCGGCTTGAGAGATTAAGTAGTTCCTAAATTTTAAATGTTATTCCTCCTCTCCCTCCTCGCTACCCTCCTCCTCGCCTTCGCTATCCTCCTCAGATGTTGGACGCGAGCATTCGTCTAGGCGGTTTTCATAGGCTAGGTCAGATATTTTGTTATACACGTCAACCTTGTCAAGAGTTATCGGGACCCTGAGCTCGCAGTACAGGTGGCATGTACCACATCTAGCTATCGCTAGCTTCTCATTAGCTGAGTCCAACTTTTTGAAGTCCACAGTCAGCGTCATAGCGCCGCAGCGAGGGCACTGGAAGTACCTTGAAGGCTTCCTCACTCTTTTGACTTGTTTAATTCTTCTCTTCCTCCTCCTCGCCACCCTAGCCACCCGCCTAGCCTTGCTCTTTGACAAAGTTAAATAGCTCGCTGAAGCTAAACCTCTTCACATGTAAGATAGTTGAACCCCATAAGGTAGTGGATCCCTTCTGGGCTTCAACGACCTGGCGTAAACGGGGTGGTTCTCCTGGCTAAAACAAATGGTGCGGCGGCCGGGACTCGAACCCGGGACCTCCGGCGTGGCAGGCCGGCGTCCTAGTCCAAGCTAGACTACCGCCGCACCAGTTGAGTAACCTATAGCTCCCCTTTTTTAAGCTAGCTTCTATCTTAGTGCGCGGTGAGAGTATTGCCCCTAAAGCCTTTCGAATGGACTTACAGCTGCACAAAGGTGCACTTCGGACCCAGCTCCGAGGAGTCGCTGAGAAGCTACGTTAAAGGCGTCAGGAAGGTCATTATAGTAACAGGTAGGATTGCGGCCAAGGCCAGCGGAGCGCTCGATGACGTCATTGCCATATTGAGGGATAACGGAGTAGAATATTCTATATTTGACAGGGTTGTGGCCAACCCACCTTCATCACTTGCAGATGAGCTGGCGAAGTACGTTAAGGACTTCGGGGCTGAGGCCCTAATAGCGATAGGCGGAGGAAGTACAATAGACACCGCTAAGGTAGCCTCGGCCATAGTTGCTAATGGCGGCACGGCCTTGGATTACCTTTACGGCAAGCGGCGCGCCCAGACATGTTTACCAGTTTACGCGGTGAACCTAACTCACGGAACTGGGTCCGAGGTAAACCGCTACGCCAATATGACTGACGTCACCAGGGGCGACAAGCTTGGCAACGAGGTCTGCTACCCTAAGGCGGCCTTTGACGATCCAAGGTACACCATCTCTATGCCCATGGAGCAGGTGCTTTGTACTACTTTCGACGCGCTCTACCACGCTTATGAGGCTGCCACAACAGTCGGAAGCTCGCCGCTGGTCTGGGCTTTGGCCGAGGAGTCTATAAGGAGGATTGTTGAGAACTTGCCCCTGGCAGTGGCTAACCCTAAGGATGAGTCGCCCAGGTACTGGCTCATGTACTCATCAATGATATCGGGCGTCGCTATAGACCTCAGCCCGACAAACATAGTACACCAGATAGAGAACATATTGAGTGGCCTAGTGCCATCGCTGCCCCACGGGTGCGGCCTGGCGATAATAGGGCCCGCCTTGGCGCCGATAATACATTCCGCCTCCCCTGATATATCTACAAGGCTTCTGAGAATACTGGAGCCCTCTGGGAACATAACGGCGGAAACCGCCGGCAATATACTTGAAAAGTTCGCGGAGTCCGTCGGGTTTAACAGGAGGCTAGGCTACTATGGCATAGGTAGGGACATAGTGAGGGAGGCCGTAAGGAGGGCCTTCAGTAATCCAATAGTAGCTGAGAGGCTTAGGACTAGGCTTGGAAGGGTAAACCTTGACGAGCAAAAGTTGACGGAGCTCCTAACGTCTATGATTTAGCCTTTAACGTAGTCCTTTCCTATGAGCTCCCTCGCCACTATGTACCTCATTATGTTCTGCGTCCCCTCAGCTCCCACGAAGTACGACAGCACGCCCAGGAGGTTCCTGAACACGTTAGCCTCCTCAGTGTAGGCCAGCGCGCCGTAGGTCTTCATTAGGACCTCAGCAGCATTTAGGGCAGTCTCAACGGCCTCTATCTTGGCGGCGGAGGCCCAGTAGTCAAGGTCATGAGGTCTTAGGCCCGCCTCCTTCTTTATGTAAATTCTGTCAGCCACCTGTGCGGCCTTGTAGACGAGTAGCCTGGCAGCCTCCAGCTTTGAGGCCACCTCAGCTATTGGGAAGCTGACGCCCTGGTAGGAGGCTATGGGCTTGTCACCAAAGAGTTTACGCTCCCTGGCATAGCTGATTGCGGTCTCCAAGGCCCACTGGGCAGCACCTATGTTAGCCGCGCTGACGAGAACCCTGGCCAGCGAGAAGCCCTCCATGGCTATGTAGAACCCCCTTCCCTCCTGGCCGATCACGTATCTGCTCTCCACAGGGGTTCCGTTGAACTTGAGAGTACCCGTTGATATGGCGTGCCTTCCTATGGTATTGAGTATCGAGTACTCAAAGCCTTCTGGCCTCTTACCTCTGTAGTTGCCTATGAAGGCAAATCCTGTGAGGGCCCTGTGGCCAGGCTCGGGCGAGGTGCGGGCTATCAGGTACCAGGAGCCCAGGTCTAGCTGTTCTATGGCTTCCCTGACGCCGCTTATGTAAACTTTCTCCCCTGAAACCCTGTAGATGCCATTGGCGTCCTTAACAGCTGACGTTCGCTCCCCTGCAACGTCGCTGCCGCCGGTCGGTTCCGTGGAGGCTATGCCAAAGAACGCCCTGCCTCTGCCCACTAGGGGCAGTATCTCCTGTTTCACCTCCTCGTTACCGTAAAGGTAAAGTATGTATGGCCACGCATTGTTAAGCAGTGTAAAGACAGCCGTGGCCACGGCAGGGTCATTGTAAGCCACCTCCTCAACAGCCAACGCTGCCAGCAGGAAGCTGCCTCCCTGCCCCCCGTACTGCTCCGGCACCGGGATTGCAAAGAGGCCCTGCTCACCCATTCTATGGATAAGGTCCGTAGGTATCATTTTCTTGGCGTCCATGTCGCTCCATATAGGTGCCAGTTCCTTGGAGAGGAACTCGTGGACCGACTGCTTAAACAGCTTCTCATCCTGAGATAGCTCGAAGTCCAACGCATTCACCGGGGTAGCCTAGGAGAGGAAAATATTAAGTGTTGCCAAGTTGGCTGCCTGTAACACATCTACGTAACTGCCCGTTATTTTAACTACCTCTAATCCCCTTAATGCAATCAAGTAGGCCGGTGCCGTGTGCCGTCGTCAGCGGCTTCTGATAAACCGTGAATTTTACGTGCTCTGCTGTTGCCTCTAATGATGTAGAAGGGGGCGCCGCCGTGAAGTCTACGAGCAGTCGCGAGGTGGAGGAAGGCGCCCAGTGAAGCCCCCATGTCCTCGAGGGGAGTGGCAGGTGAGCCGCTCCCGTAGACTGCGCGGGGAGCAGGACAGGAGTGACGAGGCCGAGCGACTAACAGTCATTAAAGGTGACCGTTAGTCACGACGAAGGCCGAACCCTAGTCACCTTCACCGCAGTTAGAAAGTATCGAGGTTATCATGTCGTTGCATTCCTTTACCAGCGCTGCGGCAGTCTCCGATCCATGATTGGAGGCTTCAAGGAGACCCCTAACGGTCTTGCAGAGAAGGTCCTCATATTTAAGGCCAAACTTTTTCAGCGTGATCTCGCTCACTGCCAAGGATGTAGTCCTTATGAAAGGAAGGTAATCATCGCTGACTATCGCCCTAACATAGATGCCTGTAGAGTTAATGATGACTTCACGTCCCTTACCTATATCAATTGATACCTCGTGATCCCCTGGGGGAGGCGCTAGACATAGTATGAGCTCAAGGCCCTCTTTACCGTGGCAGCGGCAGCTCATCATTTATCCAAGTCAGAGCTTCCCTGGTAGACTTTAAAAGTGAGTCAGCACTACCCAGTGCAAGGTGTAAATATTGAGCTCCCCGCTCAGCAAACTTGAAGAGATATCAAGGACGTCCAGGAAAGGGGCCGCGTCACTGCAAGTGTCTTCCATGATATCTGAAATCATGGAGCTTAACAGCGCTGTGGACCAGGTAGCAAGATATGTGGAGTGCCTGGCATCGGCCAAAGGAGGCTGCACTCAGCTCAACGAGGCCTCTCTCTGCTCCGCCAGCTGTGGCGAGACCTTCTACATGAACGACGCTGGCCTGCTTAAGATATGGAAGGTGGGCAGCAACGCTCTATCAATAGTTAGGGGATCCGACACCTTCCTTGTGAGCACAAAGAACTTCAGCGTCCAAATAGATCAGACTTCCTACAGGGCCAGGCTCTGGAGCTCTACAATAAGCGGTCAGCTCACCCAGGAGCAGCTCGCTAAGGACTCCCAGTTAATCCTCCAGGCCATAAGGAAGCTTCTGCCAAAGGTGAAGACCTTAGCGGGTTCCCTAAGTCAATGCGCCCGTTCCCAGGGTATTAAGTGCTAGACCTTGAGGCTTTACTAAGATAAGCCTTTTATTACTATGGGCCGAGGATGCACCGGGTTAATGATGGCTAGGGTAGGCGTCATAGGCCTAGGTGTTATGGGTTATAGGGTAGCGGCTAACCTGGCCAAGGCTGGCCTCCTCGCCGGAGTTTACAACAGGACAAGGGCCAGGGCCGAGGACTTTCGCAGGTCGTATCCCCAGGTCGAGGTATTCGCGACGCCATCAGATCTCGCAGATAGGGTAGACTACATAATTACCGTGCTCTCTGACGATAATGCTGTAAGTGCCGTGGTCGGCAACCTGCTGCCCCACCTCAGAGGCAAGGTGCTCATAGATATGTCAACCATATCCCCCACCACCAGCGTCTCGTTGGCTAAAGAGGTTAGTAACGTCGGAGGGGTGATGTTTGATGCGCCCATGATGGGCACGTCTGTAGACGTCGAGCAGAAGAGGATCACCGTTCTTGTAGGAGGGCCGAAGGATCGCTATGCGGAGGTCGAGCCTATACTGAGCGCCACCAGCGGCAGGGTAGTTTACGTGGGGCCTAACGGCATGGGGCTTTACATGAAGTTGGCCGGAAACATGATATTTGCCATATTTATGAACGGCCTCGCGGAGGCGATAAACTTCGCCTTGAGGGCAGGGCTCTCGCCAGACCAGATAATAGATCTATTTCTTAACATCAGCGGCACCAGGTCGCCCAGCAGCTCGCTTAAGGTGCCTAAAATGCTGAACTCTGATTACAGCGTGCAGTTCGCCCTTAAGCACATGAGGAAGGACACAGAGATTATGATCAGGGAGGCGCAGAAGCTGGGAGTGCCGGTGCCCCTGACATCCCTAGCATCCAATATGTTTAGGATGTCCGAGGGGCTAGGACTAGGGGACTTTGACGTCTCAGCGATAGCCGAGTTCTACAGAAAGCTCTCCCAACAACGTTAGCCGCGGCCCCTTCCTAGCCTTTCATGTGCCTTTGCGAGCTCCCCAGTAACCTGGGAAGCCAGGAGGTTGAGCTCGCCGGCCAAGGCGACGGCCGCGACTATTTCTGCCAGCTTAAGTGCGTTAACTCCTGGGGGGTTCCCGCCGCCGGCCACTCCCAGGAGCTCCAGGGCCTCCCGCTGTGTTGGAAGCCAGGTGCCGCCGCCGACGGTGCCTACCTCAAGGCTGGGAAGGGTAACCGATATGTAGAGGTCGTTGCCCCTGACCTCGGTCCAAGTGTAGGCCATGCTGCTTTCAACGACTTGCGCCACATCTTGGCCTGTGGCTATGAATATCGCCGCTATTATGTTGGCAACATGGCCATTAAAGCTGGGGCTTCCAGCCACCGCGTTGCCAAGAAGGTTCTTTGATTTGTTTATGAAGTCCACGCTCTCCGGCGTAGTCCTCATGAGGTCCCTTAGCACGTCGCCCTTGACTATGGCCTCTGAGACCACGTACTTGCCTCTTCCCAAAAGCCTGTTTATGCTGCTTGGCTTCTTATCACTGCACAGGTTGCCACTGACGCTGAGACAGCGATGCTCACCCTTGTAGTGCTCATCTATATAGCTACAGAGCAAATCGGATGCTATGGTTGCGATGTTCATACCCATGGCGTCACCCGTCCTGAACACGAACCTCGGCCACAGGATGTTACCTACGATGTAAGTCTGCACATCAACGAGCTCGCCATGGCGGGTGACCTTCTTAACCTCCTCCCTTAAGGCGCCTATGTTACCCTTTATCCAGGACGCCAGGGACTGGGCTTCGACTACGCTCGGAGTCCATATTATTGGCGCCCTTGTCATGCCATCATATAAAACCTTCGACCTGGCGCCTCCGCTCATAGTTACTGCCTTGACACCTCTATTAACTCCAGCTACAAGCGCCCCCTCAGTAGTGGCCATAGGTACATAGAATTCCCCTCTTGCATAGTCTCCCTGCACTTTGAGGGGCCCAACAACGCCAAGAGGTATCTGTGCCGCGCCTATGGGGTTCTCTATATTATGCCCAACAACCCCAACGAAGTCTATGACTGTTGACGCTATGGAGGTCAGCCTCACGTTGTACTTTCTTTCAAGGAACAGCCTTCTGACGAGGGCCGCTAAGTTAGGGTTACCAAGAAAGGAGTCAAGCTTGCTGAAGCTGAGCTCCCCGGACTCGAGCTTGGAAAGGGCCTCTTCAACTTTGGAGCTCAGCTCCTCGTTAGACATCAGGTACACCCATGGAGGGCCTGAACTTCAGTGCATAGTATATTAGTCCTGCTTCCCTGTCTACCCTGGTCCTCCTCAACACGGCCTCAACCTCTAGGCCTTTCTTGAGCTTTGAAGGGTCAGTGACGTCGGTTAGCTCAGCCACGACCTTAGCGGCTCCAAGGTCTATTAGCCCCACGTACACCGGCGAGTACTCTTTGGCGCCCTCAGGAATAGCATAGACTGCAGTGTATGAAATTAGCCTGCCCCTCTTTGGCAGGTCCACGAGCTCTAGGTCGCGGCTGCCGCAGTATGGGCATGCCTGCCTTGGAGGGAAGTGCACGCGGCCGCAGGCCTTGCACTTGGCCCCCTGGAGCCTGTAAAGGGAGAGCTTCATCCTCCAGTACCTAGGAACCGAGAGATCCATGGACATCTCACTCCACCCCCTCCACAAGCGCAACATAAGAGTTGGAGCCCACGCCGTTGATTGAGACAGCCAGTCCCTTCCTTGCCCCCCTCACCTGCAGTCCTGGGAACTTGCCGGCGACCTGCAGGGCTACCTCGGCCACCTGGTAGACGCCGGTGGCCCCTATGGGGTGCCCCCTAGCCTTGAGGCCTCCGCTGGGGTTCACCACTGGCCCCTCACCACCCGCGGAGAACCTGCCATTGGCAACTAGCTCTGCAGCCTTGCCGCGGGGCGCTAATCCTATGGTTTCGAGGGTGAGCAGCCCCATTATAGTAAACGAGTCGTGGAGCTCTATAACGTCAACGCCATCAGTTGATGCGATGTTCTGAAGCCTCCTGTAGGCCTCGGCCAGGCTGTCTATTATGAGTGGGTCGTCCGCCAGCTCCAGGGATCCAAGGCCTGAGGCTGACTCAACGGCGGTTATTTTGGCCATTGGGCTCTTGGACGAGTCCTTGCTGGAGAGCAGCAGGGCCGCTGCGCCGTCGCCTAAGGGGTAGCTGTCGAGCAGAGTTATGGGGTCTGCCATAACCTGCGACTTGGACACCCTATCCGGCTTTATGGCGAAGTTAAGCATTGCATAGGGGTTCTCCTTGGCGTTGTTATGCATTAGTGCGGGCCAGTAGGATAACAGGTCGCGGTCGACGTTGTATGTGTCCATGTAAATTCTAGTAAGCATGGCAGCGTCAGCAGCGAAGCCCACGTTATAGAAGGACCTACTGTTGGCGTCAAATACCATTTGCAGATGTCTGTAAGTCTTTGAGCTCTGGAACTCCGTAACCTTTTCAACGCCCACGACTAAAACTTTGTCAGCTACGTTGGACTCTATTAGAGAGTGCGCCACGGCAACTGCAGCTAAACCTGAGGCTTCGCCAGCCTCCACCTTCAGGGCTCTGACGCCCCTGAGCCCTAAACTTAGGGCGATGTAGCCCCCAAGGTCGAGCTGCTCGTCCTGCACACTGCTGAGCGCGTTAGACACAACTATGTAGTCTATTCCCGAGGCGCCTCCAGCCTGGTCAATTGCGTTGAAGGCCGCCTCCGCAGCCAGCTGATAGAGGTCCTTCTCATAATGCCTCTCAACCTTTACCATTCCAACGCCTTCTATGTACGAGGCCATAGTCTCACCCCCTACTTAATTGTAAAGATGATGCCCCTGCTCTTTGAGTAGAAGCCGTAGTCGATCACCACCTTGCGTGCAAGATACTGTTCAACGGTGGGTGCCAGGGCCTTCCTCTCCTCGATGGAGTCCGTGACCACTATAGAATACGCGTCGCTGCCGGCGCCGCTGCCAAAGGGCGCCAGGAGTATCCTGTCCCCTGGCTTAGCTTTATCGAGTACCTTCGCAAGGCCTAGAAGCGCGCTGGCATTGTAAGTGTTCCCTATCATAGGCGTCACCAGGCCTTCCTTGAGCTGATCCATAGTAAAGCCCAGGTCTGTGCCAACCTTAACTGGGAACTTGCCGTTGGGCTGATGGAATATGGCATATTTGAAGTCGTTGGGCCTCAGGCCGGTCCTCTCGAAGAGGGCCTTAACGGCATTCTCTATATGATAGAAGTAGGCCGGTTCGCCTGTGAAACCCTCGCCGTGAAGGGGGTAGGGCTCCTGAGCCCTCCTCCAGAAGTCAGGGGTGTCCGTCACAAAGGTAACGGAGTCCTCAATTATGGCCGCTGAGCCCCTCTCGGGGCCTATAACAAAGGCCGCGGCGCCGCTTGCAGCTGTGAACTCCAACACGTCGCCTGGATTTGCCTGCGCTGTGTCGCTGCCAATCACAAGGCCATACTTTATGAGGCCTGAGGCGACCATCCCTTGCAGGGCTCTCATGCCCTCGCTCGCGGCCCTGCAGGCGAACTCAAGGTCGCTTGCCATAGTATATGGAGTTATACCAAGGGCCTCGGCAATTATGGTGGCGCTGGGCTTGACAGCGTATGGTTTGGACTCCGTTCCAAAGAACACTGACTGTATTTCGCTGGGCTTTATTTGAGCCCTGGCTATGGCGTTCCTGGCCGCCTCATAACCCATTGTAGTGGAGTCCTCGTCGGGGCCAGCAACAGCCTTCTCCTCCACGGCCAGCCCCTTATACTGCTCTGGGTGCCAGCCCCAGATCCTCGCTATCTCACTCATGGGAAGCCTATAGGCTGGGATGTAAGCCCCCCAGCCATGTATGCCCGCTCTAGGTCCTGACACGAATAGCACCGTGGGACCCTTGCCCTACGGGTTAAAAAGCATATAGACACTTGACCGTAGCTCTATAGACAGCTGTCTAAACAGGCTTTCTCATAAAGATTCTTAAGCGGGTCTCCTTGCTCTATGCCTCCTGGCTGTGGGCCCGTAGCTCAGCCAGGTAGAGCGGCGGGCTCTTAACCCGTAGGCCGCGACGCCTAGCCGCGGGCGGAAGTCCCGGGTTCGAATCCCGGCGGGCCCGCCACAGCCCTGAAGGGCTCCTTGACTTCGCAACATCTACTTTAGGCCTCGGCCTGCAGCGTTTCAAAACGCTTTGGAGTAATGAAATTCTCACAAGGGCAGGCGCTTTTTAAGAGAGTTCATAGCAGAGGGGAGGGCTTAGTGTACAGCTACTGGGAGGAGATGGCAATAGCGGCAGCTATGGGAGCGGAGCACGCCGCGGAGCCAGATCACATAGTTGCTATGAGGTTGATGAGATCTCGTAGAGACGTGCTCTACTTTGGTGCGCTTCACGGGATCGGGTTTCTTCTGCTCTCGGTTCCCTTAGCTCTTGCTGTTATAGAGGCTGGCCTGAGGCTGGGCTTCATAAGCGTTATCGAGATAATAGGGTATATGGTTGGTATGATATTTGCGGTGATGTTGCTCTACTCATCATTGATGGGCAAAGAAATGGAGATATCAGCTAGTGGAAGCGGTCTGGCTCAGGGAGCATTAGCGATAACTCCATCGAAGCTGCTGGTGCTAGTTATGGCAATAGCTTCAGGAACTTATGAAGGCGCGTTCATCCTGTTAGCGTTCTCCGCCGCGTCCTCGCTAGTCATGCCAGCCATAGGAACGCTGGCTTCTAAGGTGCCCGCAAATCTAGCCAAGATCTTAGATTCATTGTTGGGCGTTGCAACTCTGTTGTTCTTTTTAGCGCTTCTCATTAAGATTTTCTAGTGGTTTACCGCTCTGGAGCTCAGGCGACTAACGGGCGCATCACGACAGATGGTCCCACTACTATTAAAGGAAACCTTTAATAATACTTTTAAAGTTCTTTAGCATAGCTCCTTAATTTATTTTAAGTTGCTCCAATAACACTTAATAGCTTAGGTTGAAAACAATACAGCACGAGACCAAGGGAGGTGTGTGGTAGATGTCCAAGCTCCCGGCTGTAAAGGTAAAGGATCCAACTACGGGCAAGGAGGTAGAGCTCTCGCCCATAAAGGTCTGGACTCTGGCGCCTAAGACTAGGAAGGGCGTCAAGATAGGCCTCTTCAAGAGCCCTGAGAGCGGCAAGTTCTTCAGGGCTAAGGTCCCTGACGACTACCCAGCTAAGTAACTGGCTGGACGTTAGGGACAAATGCAGAAGTTAATAAAACGTTTTCTTTTGTTTTTGACTCTGTTCGTTAAGCGTCGTTCTGCTGCGTGTTGGCATTTAGAACATTTATTATTACCTGAACAAGGTGTTGTGGCTTTGTATACCACTTATCATAAGTGTACTTCTGTCCCCTGAACGTCAGCTCCACGTTGTCGTCGGCGTCACGGATGCTCATGAGCTCAGAGCCCTCGCGAGTTATCGAGAGGGCGTTCTTACCCTTGTTCTCGACCTTTATGTTGTACTTGCCGGCGTCCTTAGAGAGCATCTCTCTGACCTGAGAGAGGTACTCGCTCATTTAGGTTCACCTAGGGGCTCAGATTTAAGCAGCCTTATAACCTTTTTGTTATATGTGTCCCTAAATTTAACTCATTTAATATTAGGGTTTAAACTATCTATCAGGGACACTTGATGGTCTCAGCGAATGACGTGAAGCAAGTTCTGGTTGTTGGAGCTGGCACGATGGGTCATGGAATAGCTGAAGTCTTTGCCATAGCGGGTTATAATGTTTTCTTAGCGGATGTAAATAGGCAGATACTTGACTCGGCAATGGACAAAATTAGGTGGAGCCTCTCGAAACTGGCCGAGAAGGGGCAGCTGAAGGAAAGCGTAGACTCCGTGATGTCAAGAATAACAGCTGTTATAAGCGTCAACCCTGACGGGAGTTTCAGTAATGACTTGGCTGCCGTCGCCTCGCAGGCAGACATGATGATAGAGGCTATAACCGAGAAGCTTGACGCGAAGCAGGCGTTATTCAGGTTTGTAGATCAACACAGGAAGGGCAAGATTATAATGGCCACCAATACCAGCAGCCTGCCCATAACTGAGATAGCGTCAGCTACATCGTCGCCGGAGCTGGTGGTGGGTATGCACTTCTTCAACCCGCCACCATTGATGCCATTAATAGAGATCATAAAGGGGGAGAGGACCTCTGATGACGTAGTCCAGAGCGTCGTGGACCTTGCTAAGAGGATAGGGAAGCAGCCGGTGGTCGTCAATAAGGACGTGCCGGGCTTTATAGTTAATAGGATACTGGCAAGGTTCCTCAACACCGCCTGCTGGCTAGTGGCCAAGGGCAGGGCCTCGGTGCTGGAGGTCGACTCAACGGTCAGGTTCTCCCTGGGATTCCCAATGGGGGCCTTCGAGCTGGCGGACTACAGTGGCATAGACGTCTTCTACCTGATAGCTGTAGCTATGACCCAGAGGGGGTTCAAGCAGACTCCATGCCCGCTCTTCGAACAGATGTATAAGGCTAACACCCTTGGCATGAAGACCGGCAAGGGCTTCTACGAGTACCCCAAGCCTGGAGCCTACGTGAGGCCCCAGATACCTAAGGACCTAGCAGGCAAGGTGGATCCAGTGACGCTCATAGCCAGCGCTGTGAATGAGGCCGCCTGGCTGCTTGAGAACGGCATAGCTACAAAAGAAGACATAGATAAGGCTGTCAAGCTGGGGCTTGGGTGGCCTAAAGGTGTCTTTGAGCTGGCGGACCAGTACGGCATAGATTCCATAGTTGCCACGCTTAACCAGCTGAAGCAGGACATAGGCCCCGAGTACTCTCCCGAGCCCCTGCTCACGCAGATGGTCTCCCAGGGGACCCTGGGAGTCAAGACCGGCAAGGGCTTCTACGAGTATGGCCACTACGAGGAGGTGGCCAAGAGCACCCTTATAGTAAGGTACGAGAAGCCCATAGCGTGGATAATACTCAACAGGCCAAACAAGCTGAACGCAATTAATGTTGACATGATTAACGAGCTGTCCCAGACGCTCGATGAAATAGAGCAGAACCCAGACGTCAGAGTGGTCATATTAACAGGTTCAGGCAGAGCGTTCAGCGCCGGGGCCGACATAACCGGCTTTGCAGGAATAACTCCCATACAGGCCGCCATATTTTCAAGGAAGTTCCAGGAGCTCACGCTTAAGATGGAATACTACACGAAGCCCATCATTGTAGCCATAAACGGTTACACCCTGGGAGGCGGCCTTGAGATAGCAATGAGCGGGGACATAAGGATAGCCGCGGAGACCGCAATGCTTGGCCAGCCTGAGATAAACTTAGGCTTCATACCTGGCGCGGGCGGAACCCAGAGGCTTCCCAGGCTGGTTGGAAGGAGCTCAGCAAAACTGCTGATATTCACCGGCGACATGGTGTCCGCCAAGGATGCCAAGGAACTGGGATTAGTTGACTACGTGGTGCCACCAGAAAGACTTGAACAGGAGGCCAGGAGCCTCGCGCTTAAGCTTGCGGAGAAGCCCCCGTTAGCTCTGCTGGCCGCTAAGCTAGCCGTAGAAATGGGCCTTGAGTCCAACATATGGGCTGGCCTGGCCCTTGAGTCCCAGCTCTTCGGCCTGCTTTTCAGCACTAAAGACGTCGTTGAGGGGGTTTCGGCGTTTCTGGAAAAGAGGAAGCCATTATTTAAAGGGGAGTGAGCCTTTCCATTAAAACTATGACATAAAAACTATATTTTAATGGCGTTGCTGACTTGAGACAAAGCCTAACTCTCCTTTTAGTGGTCACGCCTTGATACTGGGCCAGCATTTCGTTTAAAAGGAGGCCGCGCATCTATTTAGATGGCCGGGTGAGGCAGCCGGGTCGTCTAGCGGCCCAGGATGCGGGGCCTTGGACCTCAAAGGGAGGACCCCCCGTGACCGGGGTTCGAATCCCCGCCCGGCTACCAACTTTTCATATAAGCTGTACCTTGACGTTCATGGAGTTGAGCTCATCTATTAATGCTTTTCTTACGGATGAGCTAGCTCCCTTCTTTTCTATCAAAGCAGAGCGGGCGCCGTTAGGAAGCGATTTCTCTACTGCCTGTCTCAGGGCTCCAGGGGCCAGCTCGCCTAGGACGTGCTTTGAAAGTATGTGGCCCATGCACACCTCTGACGAGAGCTCAAGCTCCGTGAACCTTGCTGGGTAGTGGGTGGAACCAAGCCCTAGGACTGGGCTACATCCCTGAATAGCGTTAGAGGACTGTAAAACGTCTGCCACAGCGTTAGCCATGGCCTTTAGGGCCAGCTCGTCGTTCCACTCTTTAGCCGTGCTGCCAATTTCTATAAAGGCAAGCGGCTTCCTGTTAGTGGTAGGGCCGTGGTGAGTTGCCTCAAGAGATATGGCGTAAGCCTCCAGCAGGCCCAGCTCCCTGGCATGGTAGTAGTACCTCTGTAGAAGAGGCTTAGCCAGGTGGGCCGGCGCGAAGGAAAGCTCGGCCGGCCTGCCCCCAAACAGGGCCTTAGCTGTCGGGTTTCCCGTGAAATGCACCGTGAGCGACTTCTTACCGCTCTCAGACTCATGCCTTGATAGAACTATTGCAGCGTCTGCGCTGGGCTCAGGCGTCTTGTCAAGGAACTCGAACTCCGTCTGATCGACATCAAAGCCCGCTATCACCGCGTTCTCAGCCTTATAACAAATGGAAGCTGCAGGGCACGCTGCGGGCTTGGCATTGATGAGGTTTATCAAAATTTCCGATGCCCTGACGCCTACAGGGTCCTTTAATGAGAACACAACTGAGAGCATGCGCGGCGCCTTCTTAGATGAGGGAATTGTACAGCATAAAAATAAGGTTTTCCCATAGTCTACTACGTTGGGCGGAACTGCTAATGAGCGCGTCAAAGGTCACTTTTAACATAATATATGAAGAACCAAGTCTAATCATTAGAGGGCTTGAGGCCATAAGGAGGGGCTTAGAGAGAGCCAACTGCATAATGACGGTTGGCCCCTCATGGATTGTGGCCTCATGCAGGGGTACCTTTGTTAAAGTCCTTGCACTCCTTCCTGAGGGCATAGGGGAACCTTTGAGGTCTCATAGCTCCATAACGGTGACTGTAGAAGGTGAGCCTGGCGAGTTAGTCGCGATCTCTGGGTTGATTCTTGAGATAGGCAAGTCAACAGGTGGCGGCGTCCTGCTCTCTCAGGAATAATAAACCTTTAAGGAGGTCCTCACGGGGGTGAAGTGGTTCCTAAGTACACCGCTTTAAATCCTAGCCCTTAATATAGATTGTTCGGTGAACGCTTTGAGTAGAATAGTGATTATAGGTTCTGGGGCCGCCGGAATGTCGGCGGCTTCGAGGGCTAAAAGGCTTAAGCCTTCGAATGACGTGATAGTTATAGACTCTAGCAGGTGGGTAAGTTTTGCGTTCTGCGGGCTGCCTTACCTAGTTGGCGGTGAGGTTAAGGATCTCGATGAGCTACTATATTATCCTCCAAGCGAGTTTACTAAGAGGGGGATAGATCTTAGGCTCAACAAGACAGTTATTGAGGTTGACCCTGACTCTAAGAAGCTTATATATGTGGATAACAGCACTGGAACTAAGGAAAGCCTTGAGTGGGACAAGCTTGTTCTAGCCACAGGCGCTAGGTCCAAGGCGCCTAAGCTTTGGCCTGAGATAAGGGGGGCCAGGAACGTGTTCTATATAGTGCACATGGAGTCAGGCCAACAGATAAGGGACTACGCAAGGTCCCTGGGACCGGGCAAGAGGGCTGTAGTCATAGGTGCTGGCTATCTAGGCCTAGAGATGGCCGACAACTTGGCCAAGCTGGGGCTTAAAGTCACAATAATAGAGGCCCTGGGACAGGTGGCCCCAAGGATGCTCGACCCTGAGCTGGCTAAGATTGTAGAGGACAACATAAGGTCTAAGGGCGTGGAGGTGGTAACTGGCGCGGCCGTTGAAAGATTCAATATAATAAATAACACGGCCACCGAGGTCGTCACAAGTAAGGGCACTTATCAGGGCGATATGTTTGTTGTTGGTGTCGGCATAGAGCCTAACAACGAGCTAGCCAAGCAGCTAGGCCTTAAACTCGGCCAGAGCGGCGGCATCATAATTGATGAGAGAACCCTTACCAGCAATCCTGACGTCTACGCAGCTGGTGACGTAACTGAGCATAAGGACCTTGTAACTGGACAGCTGGTCTGGAGGCCTTTTGCTCAGATAGCTAACAAGATGGGGCACGTCACTGGCAGTAACCTGGGAGGCGTGGACTCGGTATTCCTTGGAAGCGTTGGTACCTCTGCTTTTAAGGTATTTGACGTCGTAGCGGCGAGGACGGGCTTAAGCGCGTCCGAAGCCTCTAAGGTCGGCTTTAAGCCAGTGGAGGTGTCCCTGGAGGCCGGCACAAAGGCCCACTACATACCAGGGGGTAGCAAGATATCACTTAAAGTGGTGGCTGACGAAAAGACTGGGAGACTGCTTGGCGCACAGGCAGTGGGCTTTGACGAGACCGCCTTCTGGAGGATAAATGTAGTGGCCTCGCTGCTGACTAGGGGAGGCACCGTGTGGGATCTGTTCAACGCAGATTATGGTTATCAGCCTCTGCTATCGCCCGTGTGGGATCCCTTGGTAATAGCGGCCAGACTTCTCATGAGGACCTTTGGTGAGAGGCCATGGTAAAGCATTGCGTAGGTTAAGATATTCCTTGGCTGGCAGTAGACTTAACAGAAGCCTTTACTGCCATTGTCTGCTGTAGCTTCTAATGCTGTTCTTTTCTAAATGCCATATTAAAAGGCATTGGTCTAAGAATTTATGATAAAAAGGACTAATGGCGCATTCAGTGTAAGTCTTAGGCGATATAAGGAACCATGTCCGTACGGCGAAGATCCACGCACGGCAGTTAACGTTAACTCGTGATCTTAATAAGGCACTGATCATAAAGTGAATTTGGATCTATTACTCGGGCACTTCTATGGTTACTGTCACCTCTGAACCATCCGTTAGGTTTAGGAGATCTCTAAGTTTAATCTCTGCTACGAGTTCTATAACATCATTCTTATACACAGTTATTTCAGGTCTCACTATGAACACTTTAATCGTGTAGTTTAGGAGCGCAGGATAAGCTAGTACTCTTCCAAGTCTCATGCCAGGGACCAGAGGAGGATCTATCATTATGGGGTCTGCCCTGTTTAATGCGGTAGCGAGCGCGCTTACGTAAGGCTCCTCCACTTTAAGGTTAAGGGTCCCCGGAAAGGGAGAAAAACCCAAAGCCTTCCTTATGTTCTTTGCATATAGGTTGACGAAGAACTCGCCTTCGCCTAGGCCGCTGAACACTTTAGCTTTAATGTCTACCTTCAACTTCTCATCACAGTAAAGAGGGAAGGTCTCAATAATTTTTAAAGTCCCTTGGAACATGCTTCACCTAAGGTGCCATTAGGCATTGAATGCGAGGAGGCTTGCTGCGAAAATTATGGCTCCCTTGATAATTATGCTGTTTGTTGCTGGCATCTTCATAATCTCTTTGCAGCCTCACGCCTTTGCGCAGCTACCTTTTAGCGTGTCCTCCTTGAGCGCCGCTAATGGAACTCTTACTGCGAGTAACCTGTTTTATTATATAGAGCTTAATCTGCACAACGGCTTGAGGGCTTCTTCATGGCTTGTAAATATTACCTCCTCTTCATTACTTCCAATAATTCCCACAGGCAATACGCAAGTACCAAGCCCCTTGATATCGATATCTAGTCCAAACTCAACGGAAGTCCCACTTCCAGGTAACCTGACGTCAACTACGTGGCTGGCCACTGTGGTGCAAAGCACCAACAACTCCGAGACTTTAAAGCTGGTCCCTGCAAGTGACATTACATATCCATTCAATATAGTAGTTTATATGACGTTTAGCAGGCTTGAACCCTATATGAGAGTCCTTATATCAGTCACCAACATGGGGGGCAAGCCTGCATTTGCCTACTTAGCTTACGGCGCAGGTGCTGCCGGCCTGACAGGTACCTGGACTGCAGCAGCGCAGCTTGAAAACGCGTCAAACGGGAGCTTCGAAGTTTTAACTCTCTCCAATAACTCGGAGGTCTCAGGTCTTGTATTAACGGCGTTAGCAGCATATTCTAGCAACTCGTCGCCAACAGCGGCTTTAGGCATAAGCTCTGTAGACCATCCATCCTCAGTGGAATTCCTTGAGGGCAAGTTATTCGGAATAAATGAGTCGCAGGCATATATTATCACTTTCATAAGAACGCCTGTCCTGGAGCCGGGCGACAACTTTAACGTAAGCCTTAATTTATTTGCTGTGGGTTTTAATCCGTTCGAGCTGGCCTCCGTAGGCTCCCTGGAGGCTGCCGAGGCCCTATATCCAGGAATAGAGGGCAAGGTACCTCAGTCAATGAACGTAGATGGGGTGGTTTCCTCGCTTAACACGGAGCTCTCGCTTCTGAATAACAGCGTCAGAAACCTTACGCAAGAGGTCAATAACCTTAGCGCTAAGTTGTATTATTATGGGAAGCAGCTCTCCATAGCAGAGAACGCAGAGGGCTATTACGCTCATTTGGCTAGAAGGGGAGGCATATTGGCGGGTGGCATGTTTGTCGTTGGGGTTGTCATAGGTGTTCTTGGAGGCGCATATCTTCTGAGCCCCGGCGGTATTGGAAGAAGGCAAGTTAAGAGAAAGTGAGGATCCCCTTCACGTTGATTAAGAAAAGTATGTATTTTTAAAGCCAGTACTGCTCACATCTGGTCAGCACGAGAAAGGAGTCTTAAGGCTAGGCTTACATTTGAGCACCTCTCAAAGCTCCAGATGGTCCTTAGGCCAACATCCATGTTACTGTTTGGCACGGAGCTTCCCACTAGAGACTTAAACTTAGACTCAACGCCCTCCTTGCTCAGCGGGTTCTTATAGTGGCCTGGCGGATATATTGAGGTCCCTGTGAAGGTGCGGCCGTCCTTTAACTTCACTGTTATAGAGTTCCTTATGCCCTCAGGATACAGCTTGTCGCTCTCTGGACTTATGGAGACCTTCATTACCTTAAGCACCTTCCTTACGTCATCA
The DNA here is from genome assembly GCF_000144915.1 of Acidilobus saccharovorans 345-15. Lineage (NCBI taxonomy): Archaea > Thermoproteati > Thermoproteota > Thermoprotei > Acidilobales > Acidilobaceae > Acidilobus > Acidilobus saccharovorans. The sequence continues at coordinate 1,029,819 of NC_014374.1, read as the reverse complement.
GCTAAGTACCTCTCAGGCCTAAAGGTGTCCAGCCAAACCTTGCCATCCAGCAGCGCGGCAGCTATTATATAAGGCATGCTGTGATCTGCAGTCTCCCTGGTCCTTGGGTCCCACTTTTCAGGGTCCTTAACTATTATGTTATATCCGACAGTGAAGGTTTCAACGTTAACGGATTCCACATCGTCTGGGCCTATAGAGCCTGCCTCCTGCCTTATCTTAAGAGCAGCTTCAACAGCGCTCATGGCGTGGTACTCTACAGGCCAGTACTTTATGCTCGTTTGAAGGAGCTTGTAGCTCTCGTTGCCCTCTCCCCCCATCTTTGGTATGTCGAAGGTGTCGCCACCCAGGGCCACCTTGAAGAGGCCAAACTCACCGCTGAATATTGGCGAGGGACCTGTCATGCCGCGCCAGGCCAGGAGAGCCGCAAAGAGGCCGTTACGCGCCGCGTTAGCAGCAGCGCACCCCTTCCACATGCTCAGCTCCCCAGCCCTCGTCTGCCTAAGGGCGGCGGCGTTAACCGTGGCCAAGTTTATTGCTTGGGTCATCTTGTCCTCGTCAAGGTCAAGCACCTTGCCCGCGCCTACGGCTGAGGCTATCGCTATGTAGAGCACGTGGTCCCAGCCCCTGTTCCTGACGCTATATGCATCCGCCAGCCTGGCCGTGACCTCATATGCTGCTACTATTCCCTCTATAACCTTACGTCCGTCAGCCTCCGCAATTTCGGCGGCTGCCATAACTGGGGCTATGTTGTCGCTCGGGTGAAGGGCCTCGCGAGAGAGGTAGGTGTCGTTGAAATCGAAGTATCTGGCAGCGCAGCCGTTGGCAAAGGTAACATGGTCCGCGGGCCCCATGAACTTTGTTCCCCATATTGTGGCAGGCAGCCTAGAGCTAGCTGATGACTGCGCGATCCACCTAGCTATGCTGGGCGGGGTCTCATTGAAGGCACCAAGGGCGACGCCTAAGGTATCCGCTATTCTCTTCTTAGCCTCCTCTATAACCTCAGTTGGAAGCCTGTTAAAGTTAAGGTCAACGGCCCACTTCGCTATGCGAGAGGCTAAGTCCTTCACGTTACCACCACAGGTGAGGGCTCTTTACCCTTATTAATGTCTGACGAAGACACCTGTTACGAAGAGCCGCCTTGCTCACGTACTCAAAGTACCCCTTCATAGTGGATGCCAAAAGGTACCTGTCAGAGGCCTACGGCTACCAGGTCTCACTCAAGGACCTGGCTGAGGATCAAAAGGTCTTTGAGCTAGCCAAGACAAGGCTCCTTGATGCAGTAAGGGAGGGCAAGGTAAGGGTTTTCCGTGGGGTCAATACTGAGGAAGAGGTGGCGTCCTTTTATCTAGCGGCCGCGGCGGCCGCAGCGGCCAACTCAAAGAGGCTTGAGGAGATGTTCTCAAGGTCCGAGGCTAGGAGGGCCATGGAGTTCCTCAAAGGGGAGGATGAGGAAACGCTTCTCATGCTAGCAAAAAGGCTTGGAGTCAACGTGACCCTTGCCCACGTAAAGATACCGTGGTCACAGCTAAGGAATGGCAAGATAAACTATAAACTTCTAAGATACGCAGTCCCTATATCAGATTACCTTAAGATTGTAGTCCCTGTACCCCACGAAAGGTGGTCCCTGGTAAACTCAATGGTGAAGGGCGGCCTCGTCTTTATAGATGAGGAGACCCTGAGGGAATTCTTATCGCTTGCATCTGAGAAGGCCATCTATAAAGTAATAGATGCCGTGCGCTCTGAGGACTACAAGCCGCTGCTGCTGACCCAGGAGGCGCTCATCGCATTAAATGCAAAGGACTCTAAGGTGTCTGTTAGCCAGGAGGGGCCTAACGTTGAGGCCTTTCCGCCGTGTATGTTAAAGCTTAAGGAGAAAGCAGAGACTGACGAGGAAATATACGCCTATATCTCATTCTTAGCGTCCCTTGGGGTTGATTATAAGACGATAGGGGATGAGCTGGCCAGGTTACTTAAGCTGAGCCCTGGAGCTGGAGAAGCTTTGGCCAGGAGCTTAATAGAGGCGGGCCTCGGGTCCACGTACAAGACCTACAGCTGTAAGTTTATGAAGAGCAAGGGCCTTTGTCCGACGGATTGCGGCGCTTCTCATCCTCTCCTTGCATATAGGAGGAACCTTGCGAAACTAAAGAAGCCTGTACCTTCATAGCCAGCTCAGATAGCCTGGCAAGCCTCCTCCAGCCCTCCTCCAGCGCGCTGTTGGCCATGTCAACTATAGAGCTCAGCGAGTCAGGCCTAACTATCCAGAGGCCCTGAGACCTAAGCGGCATGGAGAGCTGCACGGCGCTGAGCATCTCTACAACGAACTCCTTTCCATCAGCATCTATGTACATTATGCCGCTGTGCTTGAAGCCGGCCTCTCTGGCCGCCAGCATAAGCTGTCTCACGGTCTCAACGCCATAAACTCTGGCGTGTATTATGGGACCCGTTACCTTAAGCCAAAGGTTGTCAAAGGGCTTAGCAAGCGCGGAGGCCAACTGATACACGCTTATCTTTGAGTGAGTCTTAAACACGATCCTGGCTGAGTCCCTGAGCCAGTGCCACTCGCCCTCAACAATGGTTATCCGGCCTGTGCAACTACTGGTAGTCCTGATAAAAGGACCGTTTAACTTCATCAGATAGCTCTCAGCGCAGGGGTCTAGGTATCCTATCAGCCTCTCCTCAAGGAGCGTCCTACGAAGCTCATAGTTTTTTGACATAGACATCCAGCACCACCTGATAAAAGCGGGGTCCTACCATCCTTACTATGCGTGAGGCCTCAAAGCTCCAGCTGATTTTTTCGGCGTTTCTTATATGCTCAGCAAAGAGCTTCCTTGCGTTTTCTTCCGGGTCTTCACCTTTACTTGCATGCACATGAAGGTAAACGTGGACGTAGCCTTCATGATCTATAGCATCTACGGCATACTTGAAGTAAGGTATGGCCAGATCGGGCAGTGGCATAAGAACTCTGTTGGCGACGCCTCTGAGCCTCTCCTCTACAACATTTGCAGCGTCCCCAAGGTAGGGTAAAACTCTCCCCTCAACCTTGTTGAGCCTGACGTTCTCTACCATTTTTTCAAAGGCGTCTGGATTAATATCTATGCTGTGAACAAGCTTTGCGTCAGAGTGCCTGGCTATTATTATCGAAAATATCCCGACGCCAGCGAACATGTTCACTATGATCTCTCCGCTCCTTACAAGTTTGGCGACCCTCAGGTGTTCGTAGCTTAGCCTAGGAGTTATGAAGTCCTTAGCTATGTCTACCTTGAAGCTGCATCCATGCTCTCTGTAAATGGTCTCCGTCCTCCTCTCCCCAGCCAGATACACGAGGTTGCTCCTCACCTTGTAGGGCCCTTCGACCGGCCCTTCAGCAAGCCACGCAGACTTAATGCTTGGGCTCTTTAAGAGCTCCTCACCATATCTTCTGGCTAGCTCTAGGTCAGGCTTCGCTCCGTGAGGTGGCTTGATAATAGCTATGTCACCGATCACCTCGACTTTAAACCTGACGTTTTCATCAGGCATAGGGTTTCACCATCAGCGAAATGAAGAAGCCTGGATGGCCGTCCTCAGGCGAAAACCTCAGGCCTAACCCGTTGTAGCTAGCTTCTCTCGGCATTGGATAAGGCTTGGTTACCTCAAAGCCCAGCTCCATAGCAAAGAGGACATTGGCCTCGTTTTCAACGTCCGTGAGGGTGCAAGTTGAATATACAAGCCTCCCCCCAGGTTTGAGCGCCTTCCAAGCCTCGCTTATGAACTGCCTTTGATACCTCGAAAGGACTACCGCATCGGCGAGCCTCTTGGTATCATATAGCTTAGGGATTACGCCCAGGTTTGTACATGGAGGGTCTATGAGCACTAAGTCGGCCTTGCCTTCAATATTAAGCAGCGACGAGGCCCTCCTGGAGTCACCACCTACTACATTGACCCAGTCAGCGCCAAGCCTGATGAGGTTATCCCTGAGCTTCTCTGCCTTGCTTGCGCGATCTATTGCTATAATTCTTGACTTTCTGCCGGCAAGTTGTGCTGCCAGGCTAGTTTTGCCCCCAGGAGCGGCGTTAAAGTCAATAATCGTCTCCCCCGGCGATGGCGATGCTATGGCAACGGCCCACATGCTTGGCAGGCTCTGGCTGTAGATGAGGCCTTCGTTGAAGCCCGGGAGCTCCCTGACCTTAGGGGTGGCGTAGACGGACTTTGTAACTTTAACTGCGACGCCTTTCTTGTGCTCGGCCATTTCTTTGCCGTCCATTATGGCTACGCCCTCCGCCACAGGCCTGCCGTCGACAGTGACTATAGTGACCTCATCACCTGCCTTGACCCTCTCAGCCCTAAGTACGCCAGGTCCATATAGGTCGCTGCCTACGTAGACCGACTCGGCGGACTTCTTATCAGCGACCACTACCTTATCGTGAAGGTCCACCTTAAACGGACCCTTCACGTCTATCCAGATGGCGTAAGGGAGCTGCTCATCAACGTAGAACCTAGTGCCGCTGGCGGAAAGCAGATCTAACATCGTCGTGGTGTCAGCTTTGAGCGTGTTGACCCTCAGGTAAAACCTCCTGGGAGGTCTTAGAAGAGACTCGAGGAGACTTCTTACGCCTCTCCTTGAGATGGCACCTAACGATTCAAGTAAACCTTGATCATAGATTAAACTCTCAATGCTCATGGCCGCTCACTAGGATCACGATGACGTTATTAAGGTTAGACCCAGTGGGCCCTGTCTTTATAAGCGCGTCCACACTGGCCAGGGCGTGGTAACTGTCGTTCTCAATCAGCGCCTTTACAGGGTTTACGCCAGACCTATACATTAGGTCTATAGAGCCAGGAGTTATGGCTGCGCCAGCGGCGTCCGTAGGACCATCTATTCCGTCTGTTGCCAGCGCTATCATTAAGGCATCATCCCCGCGTATGCCAAGCCTCCTCAGCTCAAGAGCCCAAGAGAGCGCAAGCTCCTGGTTCCTTCCTCCAAGGCCGTGACCTTTAACGCTGACGCTCGTTTCGCCGCCGACTACTATGGCTGCCGGCGGCCTCAACGGCACACCTTTCCTAATGATATCAAATGTTATTGATGCCAGGAACTTACCTACTTCCCTTGACTCTCCCTGGGCCGTCGTCGTCAATATAATGGTATTGTAGCCCTCCTCAGAGAGAGCTTTAGCCACGCCATTTACTACATCAAAGGCGCTGGCAACTATTACGTTAGTTACCCTTCTAAGTCGCGGATCTCCAGGCTTTAAGGTCTCCTCAAGGGCTCCCTCCTCGCCTTTTCGAAGAACTTTGACAACGCCCTCTGGGGCCCGATCTAATAGCTCATATCTTTTCAGGACTTCTAGTGCGTCGTGAAACGTCGTAGGGTCAGGCGCCGTAGGCCCCGAGGCTATGTCCTCTAGGAAATCCCCTGGAACATCGCTGGCGTAGAGGCCATAGACTTCAACGTTGCCAGATGCCTTGACCAGGCCTCCCCCCTTGACCCTTGAGAGGTGCCTTCTTACTACATTTATCTCCGATATAGAGGCCCCAGAGTTTAGGAGGAGCCTGTTAATAGTTACCAAGTCTCCGAGGCTAACGCCTTCAATGGGGCTTTCGACCATTGCTGAGCCTCCGCCTGACACTAGGACCACTAAAGGCCTCCCGAGCTCCCCGGCCCTCCTGGCTATCGTTAGGGCCTTCTCCCCGGCCCTCAGGCTACCCTCATCAGGCAACGGGTGGCCCGCCTCAATGACATCTATTTTATCGAGGGCGACGTCATAGCCAAGGCCCCTAGGCTTTACTATAAGGCCTTCAATAGGCTCTAGGCCGCTGCCGTCAATGAAGCCCTTGAACATGGTCATGGACGCTTTGCCCATGGATATGACTAAGTAGCCTTCTTTTAGGAACTCTGCAAGTTCACGGGCCTTAGACTTGACCTTGCTGTAAAGTGAAGAGGAATTTAATGAAACGTTTATAATTTTCTCCTTGAGCTGCGCAGGCCTCATAGTATATCATCCAGGGAATAGATAGCCAAGCACCCTTGAGCGCTTTTGTTTTGCATTCACGTTGACCAACAGGTACTTGTCAAGTAATGGAAGGGGTTTGGATAGAGAGAGCTCTATAGAACCATTATCGTACCTATCTATGTTTGCCATCACGGCCGTCCCTCCGCCCACTACATGTAATGTCCCGGAACTCGGCACCTCAGTCCAAGGATACGCCTTTACTCTTAGGGTTAGTTTATTGACAGTTTTAGACAGGTCGGGCACCAGAGCATAGACTTCCTTAAGTTCGTCAACTTCGGCTCCTTTGACGGCAAAACCTATTCTGACGCCAGGCCCCACAGAGTCCATTTCCTCATCAAGCACCTCTATGCTTTTTATTTCAATCTGTTTGTTTATGGGCACTGCATAAAGCTTATCATGTACATAGACGTTCATTTTAGTGTAGCCAAGGATGACAGGCCCGACACCCTTGACTAGGAACGCCCGGTCTATGAATACATAGCCTTCATCATGAGACGACAGTTTCTCTCCATGTGTTAATAGGGATACAGCAAAGTCTGATGTGCTCAGCGTGCTAAGCCTCAGGCCGCTGCTATTTACCAACTTCTCTATACTCTCTTTAGAGTCAGCCGCCGCCAATCCAAGCTGCGAAGATGAGGCATCAACAAGCGTTAGAAGCTCTCCATCCCTCCAATCCATTTCATACCCTGTAACCACAACGCCTATATCGGCTAGGGACATGGATATAGCCGCATTGATGATCGTGGCTGGGTATTCTGTGGGCACTATTATGGATAAGAGTTTTTCCTCAGAGAGCCTCTTGTAGTACATGAGAAGATGCCCCTTATCATTAAGTTTTGCTATGGAACCGGCTAACTCTTGCGCCCTGTTCATGTCAGCTGACACAAGGGAGGCTATCACTCCGGTTAACAAGGCCCTAGCCCTAAGAGTGCTCACAGCGCCGGGACTTTAATACACTGTAACAGTTTTGGTGCCCTGATGGAGCTCGCTCGTGTTCCTGAATTTAACCTCCAATGATTTAAGATTAATGGGACTAGCCTTGGGTGCGCATGTCAGCGATGCCTATGGCAGGCCGCTTGACAACCTTAGAATAGCCGTGACGAGGGAGTGCAACTACAGGTGCTTCTTCTGCCACATAGAGGGTGACCCCTCTGGTGGTCCCGCCAGAATAGGAACCAGCCCGCCTCAGCTCAAGTCAGATGATTACTATGTAGTGGCCGCTGCGGCCGGCAGACTCGGTATAAGGGCATTCAAAATAACTGGCGGGGAACCGCTGGTGAGGAGCGACATAGCTTCCATAATATCTAACATAAGGGATGCGTCAGGTCCTGATGCGGACATATCGATGACGACTAACGGTTACCTCCTCTCCGCCTACGCTAAGGCCCTCTACGATTCAGGTCTGAGAAGGGTTAACGTATCTCTTCACTCGCTTGACAGGGAACATTATAAGATAATAACTGGGGTTGACGGCCTTGATCGCGTAATTGATGGCATAGAGAGAGCCTTGGATGTAGGACTTAAGGTAAAAGTGAACGTCACGGTAACCAAAGTTAACGTTAACGACGTGTGGGACATTATAGATTTCGCCTCTAGCAGGGGAGTAGCAGTTCAGCTGATAGAGCTTCAGCCTGTAAACGAAGGCCTTAGAGTCTTCAAAGATATGCACGTTGACTTATCCTATCTGGAGTCCAAGCTTAAGGAGTACAGCAGCAAGGTGGTGCTGAGGCCCCTTCATAATAGACCCATCTATATTCTTAAGAACGGCGTCACGGTGGAGGTTGTAAAGCCGTTCAATAATCCACTCTTCTGCGCCGGTTGCCGGAGAGTTAGGCTGCTCTCGGACGGCCGTCTGACTCCCTGCATAAATTACATGGGCCCAGGCGTCAACATACTTAGAGTGCTCAGGGAGGCGAGGACTAAAGAGGAGGCCATAGATGGCGTGGTAAAGGCCCTAATTAAGGTCAATCAGTTAAGGAAGCCCTTCTACATGTGGCCTCTTGGCGGCGATGGCCACACCCTAACTTCCTATAATGTCGCCGGTAGGCTTGCATTGCCTAAGAAGGTTATGTCAATGGCAACGACCCCAGCTGGGCCAACGGCGCTGCCGCGTGAGGTACCGCTAGGGGAGCAAACAGGAAAGCAACTATGAGAGTTGGATTGGCAAGTATGAATATAGATTTAGCGGCCTCTTTACTAGGCGAGCTGGAAAACCTGTAGATCTTGTAGGCGGCCATGCCAGTTAACGGCGTGAGCAGAATGTCGCCCAGCAGCCCCTTGGAGGTTACAGCCCAGTAGAGCCACATGCTGGCTAACATCACGGCTAAGAACCCTATTACAACTGCTGAAACCTTCCTGGGCGACGCGACGACAGGGTACATGGGTATCCTTGCCCTTCTGTAGTCGTCATAATAATAGTACACTATGAACCATATGTGCATTGGTATCCATGCTAAGACTGCCAGGGCAAGGAAAAGGGCGGCTAAGCTATAGCTGCCGGCGGCGGCGGCCCACCCCCCTAATACTTGCATGACGCCAGCGATGCCACCAAAGATTATGTTCAGGGGGCTCCTTCTCTTCAGTAGTATAGTGTAAACTGGTATATCGAAGAGGAACGCCAGCAGAACTGCTAGTAGCACGTAGAAGTTAAGGGCCAGGGCGGCGGCCGCCCCTATCGCTATCATGGCCAGTGACGCCGCAAGACCTTCGCGGTGGCTGAGCTTACCAGACGGTATGGGCCTCTTTCTGGTTCTATCCATTACAGAGTCTATATCAGCTTCCAGGACCATGTTAAGGGCTGTTATGCCGCCTATGGAGCCAAGTGATGTTATGGCAAGTAATAGCAGCTTGATGGCATCGAGGGAGCCCCCAGCCGCAAAGTAAGCGCTGTAGGCTGTAAATGTCAGTAGCCCTAGCTGAGGAGGCTTCATCATCTCAATTACATACCTTGTTTTTGATAAGATGCTCATGCTTGGCCCTTGAGAACTGATGTTACGGTACATATTAAATAATGTCTGTCAATACCTGTATTTGCGCCTAAGAGTTGCAGTAGGAGCTGGGGGTGCGTTAACACTAAAGACGTGGATCGTTAGCTTAAGTTTTAGTGACCTCCTAGGGCTATGTCTCTTAAAACGTTATGAAGTCCTTTAGCTTCACGTCAGCGGCCTTGCAGATAAATAAACCTTTTTAAATAATGCTAACAAAGCTACTCGGGGAATTTAAATGGGATCATCAACTGAAGGCAGTCAAAATAAAGGACTAGGCCTGGGTCTTGTAGGCGTGGGTCTGGCCTTGATGCTCACAGTGTTTTACTTCGCAGTGGCGGCCTACCTTTCTGTGCAAAACGTAGAAAAGTTCAAGTCTACATTTGGTGGCGCTTTGAGCTATCTTCAGACCAGCGCCTCGGCTAACTCTACCCTTGGGGCTCTGGGCGCATATGCAGACTTGATAATAGTCATTCTAATAATGGTCGTCTTCCTTAGCATAGCATTAGCTGCAGGCTCAATAATACTTGGTAAGGGCGTCGAACTCCTGAGGGGAAGCAAGTAAATGGTTAGCCTTAGGGCTATGTTTATAATAACAGGTCTTGTAATAGTCTTTGTGATGGCCTATCCCTTAGTAGATTTCGTATACTCTGCCACGTCACAAAAAGGCCTGTTGAACATAACGGCATCGCCTATGACAGGGGCGCCTCCCTGCAATAAGAGCTCAGAGAAGCTTACGGTTACATATAATGGAGCCGCGCCTCTTTATCCGGCATACTTTAGACTATCTCTTGCCCTGGCCAACGGCGACGAGATTAACATAACTGTGGCCAAGGCCGCTTTATCACAAGGAGAAAGCTTCTACGCGTGCATACCTTTGGGTTACCTGGAGAACGCCTCCTCCGTAACGTTTGTACTTAGCGGAAATATTTATGGTATATATCCCATCACTCTAAGCCTCAAGGCAAAGCTCAACGGAGGGTGACGTCAATGAACTTAAGGGAGGCGACGATAGAGGCGCTTAAAGGCGTCATTGATGGACTCCTTTACGTGATACTTTATATGTTCTTGGTTCCCTTTATCTTGGGTTTTATAATTCATCAAGCCGGCGTGGAAGGCTACCTAAGCTACCTAACTAGTGCGTATCCGGAGGGCATAGTAATAACATACGTAGCCATCTTTGAAGCCCTGGCGGTGGCCAGCAGAATATTTAAAGATGAAGTAATAAGTCCCTTCCTAAAGTCCTTGGACTCCCTCTTGGGGGTATTAGTAATAGTGTATCTTGTTAACTACATTATGCCTGGAGGCTACATAAGGATATCCCTTGAGCTAACCGCCTATGAAACGGTGTACGTATCTATAGGCATTTACCCCCTGATACTTGCGTTTCTCCTGGCTATTTCGCTTCCCCTTGCAATATTGCCGTTTGCGGAATACTTCCTTTACCACAGCAGTTAGGCCTACGCAACCTAATGCAATGCCGGTAAATGGACACAACTGACGAAAGAGCTCGAGGTCGAGCGTAGTAAGTTGAGACCTTCGAGAGCGCAGGGCTTCATCACGATATAGTTTGATTTTGGTGCGCTAACGTTTATAAGATGTCCTAATCAAGAGTAGCTGGGTGGACCGGCAAGTGGGCCGGTAGCTCAGCTGGAAGAGCGCCGCCCTCGCACGGCGGAGGTCCCGGGTTCAAATCCCGGCCGGTCCACCTACTCTTGCCGTTTAAACCTGTCGGTCTCGTTAATACTTTCATAGTTTAAGTCAAGAAGGTGCGACTTCCAATAGGAGAGCACCTCCTCAACTGCGCTCTTATCCAGAGGCGGCTTTTCCACGGCGTTTACAAACCTTTGAAGGTCATGCCTTGAAGTTATGTTAGGCAGAACAGAGCTCACGTTTTCATATGCAAGGACATACTTTAGGGCTAGCTCATAAAGCTTAAGCCCCGCTCTGTTAGCAATATCTTCTAGACCCTTCGATTCAGCCAAAGCGCGCTGAATCCATGAGTAGCTCTTAAGGCTTCTGTGAAGGCTTGGACTTTGCTTCAGGGGCCACCTCTCCTCGTCGAGCACGTCTGAGGCGTGTGGCACCCTGATGAACTGAGCAACGCCGTCAAATTTGAGCAGCTCAAGCCCTGGAAGCTGCTCAATTGCGTTGAATATGTGCTCAAGCGCCTCGTAACCCATGTAAACGGCGGCCTTGCCCTCCTCGCCCCAGCCTAGCGTGGGCCCCAGCGCGACACCTACCATCTTTGCCTCACCGCTCCTCTTGACTTCCCTCAAAAACTCGAAGACATCACGGCTCTTAATTACATTCATGACAGGGTTATGTAGCATAAGTATGTCAACGTATCCAACTCCGAGCCTTTCGAGGGACCTGGATAGCGCCACTCTAAGGTAATCTACGTTGAAGTTGGGTTTTACGCCGCCACATCCGTAAAAGTCAAGGCCTATCTTTGTTAAAATAACGACGTTACTTATCTTTGGACCTAGAGATCTGTGAAGGATCTCCTCCCCTCTGCCTCTGCCATAAACATCCGCCGTGTCAAAAAAGTTTATGCCTAGGTTTAGGGCCTCCTTAATGATATCCTCTGCTATGCTGGTATCGGCGCCCCACTCGTCAGTGACAAGTGACCAAACGCCGACGCCCAGCTCGGAAACCTCTAGGCCGTTCGGGAGCCTCCTATAGTTCATGGATCGTCATTAAGGGCCGTCTCAGGGCGCGGCATTAATTTCTTGTACTTACGCGACGGTGAGCTCTTAGATTGCTAACCCTTTGGTAGTGCCATAGATATATGAAGTAAGGAACACGCCGCCAAGAACTCTATTAAGCGTAGCCCTGTCTTGGACTAGGGCTTTATCAAGTTTAAGAAGGAGGCCAGGGTCCAGGGACCTGGAGGTTAAAGCAATGCCCGAGCCTTTGACGACTTCACTGGCGAGCTGCATATAAACCTTAACAATACCGGCTATGACGCCTTTTACTTCGTCAAAGAGCTTAACTAGTCCTATAAGCTGTTCAACGCCTTTAGCGTTTATCATAAATCCCCTGTCGAGCCCCTGAGCTATTTCGAAGAGATCGCCAAGGGTAGGGGCCCTAAGCTGCACGTTGCTCGGGGATATTCCATTATTCTCAAGGAACTGAAGCAGGTCAGAGTCGCCTACATCGCTCAGAGATTCTATGAACGCTTCAACGTCATACAGAGAGCTGCCATAGAGCAGCCTGGTGGTTACAACTTTAAGGTTATCAGGCATTTTCAGGTTGGCGGACTCCGAGTAGCCTTCCACGGCCCCAGCTACCACGGCGGCGCTCCAAAGGCCCACAAGGGGAAGCTCGCCGCTTGCGTCAAAGGCCGATCTTAGCGCTTTGCCAATTATTGCGCCTAGCCCTAGGTCCTTTGAGGAGAGCCTCCCTTCGGCAACAAGCTGGGACCTTTTGTAGGCCTCATCTATGTATGGAACCACCTCCACGACCTCGTATAGCCTCCTCTCAAAGTCGCTATCAGGCATAAGCCTGTGGACGGCCCCAGGCTTAATGGGAGCTGATAGCGTAAGCATTAAAGACCTTTTGACCGTGGAGAGCAGCCCTCTCACCCTTATGCTGTAGGCCCCAGGAAAATATTACATTCTGCCCTCTGACAGTGGCTCTGAGGCTGCAGGCCTTACCTGATGCCGCCTCGTAGTTACAGCTTGCCGAGAAAAAGATAAAGGCGAGCAAGCAACTGGAGACGCGAATCCTAGAAACTGTATAAGAGAATGTGTGTATTAATGGTGAGTTAAGAAAGTTTTTAACCCCCTACTTTCATTTTCTTAATATGCATGGTGTCGTCATGCATGAAAATAGACTTATTGATAGCCTCTGTTAGCGCAGTGGTGGGCTTCGTAAGCATAGTTATAGCTATTTGGCTTGCCAGGTGGGTGCTCTCCCAAGACCCAGGGCCTGAGAACATCAAGTTCATATCTGATGCTATTGCGAGCGGCGCCAAGGCCTACTTGTTCCGACAGTATAGGACTCTCTCCATAGTGCTGGTGGCGCTGGCAATAATAATAGGTATAGGCATCTCGGCAGTTAATCACAGCTACACGTTAGGAGGGTCGTCCGCTGCAGCGTTCATAGTTGGCGCTTTAGGCTCTATGGCCGCAGGCTACATAGGCATGTACGTGACTACTAGGTCTGCCTCAAGGGCCGCAATGGCCGCCAGGAACAGCGCCTTCGCCTCGCTCAGGGTGGCCTGGCGTGCCGGCGCTGTAATGGGGCTTTCACTTGCAGGTATTGCGCTGTTCCTTATAAGCGCCCTCTACATGGGCTTCACTTCAATAATACCAAGCTCATGGGCTCTGGCCCTAGTATCTATGGCCTTCGGCGCCAGCCTCGTCACCCTCTTCATGAGGGTAGGTGGGGGCATTTACACCAAGGCTGCGGACCTCGGCGCTGACCTTGTAGGCAAGGTGGAGAAGGGCATACCTGAGGACGACCCAAGGAACCCCGGAGTTATAGCCGACAACGTGGGCGATAACGTAGGCGATGTGGCTGGCATGGCCGCCGACGTCTTCGAGTCATACATAGTCATAGTGACAGGTGCCATATTCCTTTCATGGATAATGGGTTGGTCAGCCACATACCCACAGCTCGTCGTGCTGCCATTGCTTTACGGCGCCCTGGCCCTGATAGCGACCTTCGTCGGGATCTCGATACTGAGGCTGAAGGGATCCCAGCACCCCCTCACTGCGATATCGATCGACATATATGAGACCATAGCGATATCCATAGCGCTCTTCTTCATAGTCAGTGTGGCGCTGCTCGGTAACCTAGGCCTTAAGGTGGCCCTGGTAGCCCCGCTGGCGGCCTCCCTGGGGGCGGTGGTGGCCCCCCTGGTGCTTGCGCTTACCGGCTACTACACGCACTACACATACAAACCAGTCAAGGATATAGCCAATCAGGCCCTAATAAGCCCCGCTACCGTAATAGTTACAGGCTACGCTTATGGCCTAATAAGCGCCATACCTGTAATTCTACTAATAGCGTTCGTGCTGGGCCTGACCTACGCCCTCGGGTACTTCGCCTTCAGCTCGCTGGTGTCTAGCAGCGTCCTCAGCGGATACTCAGGCTTCCTCGCCGGCATATATGGGACGGCCCTTGCCTCCGTAGGCCTGCTGTCGGTGGCCGGCATAATAATAACTGCTGACTCCTTCGGACCGGTCAGCGACAACGCTGCTGGCGTGGCCGAGATGGCGAGCCTGCCGGAGGAGGTGAGGGACAGGCTTGACGTTCTTGATGCCGTGGGAAACACCACTAAGGCGACAACCAAGGGATACGCCATAAGCAGCGCCGCTATGGCAGCGCTGGTCCTGTTCATAGGCTTCATATTTGAAGTTATAAGCGTTGCAGGGAAGTATGTAGCGGACCCCGTTGACCTGTTAAATGGCATAAGCGTGATTAATCCTAACGTGCTCATCGGCGCACTGATAGGTGCCGTAGTAGTTTATGTGCTTGCCAGCAGAACCCTTGGAGCTGTAGGAAAGACCGCGATGGAGATAGTCGAGGAGATAAGGAGGCAGTTCAGAGAGAGGCCAGGCATAATGGAGTGGAAGGAGAAGCCCGACTACGCCAGGGTTGTAGACATAGCTACAAGAAGGGCCTTACAGGAGTTCATGATGCCAGTGCTGGTGGCCATAATAGCGCCTGTTGCCGCCGGCCTCCTGCTTGGATGGCAGGCCATAGCAGGGCTTATCATGGGCGCTATATTGGTTGGCGTTCCAAGGGCTTTGCTAATGGCTAACGCTGGGGGCGCCTGGGACAATGCTAAGAAATACATAGAGGCCGGGCTTGATCCAAAGCTTGGAGGCAAGGGCAGCGATGCGCATAAAGCCGCAGTGGTTGGTGACACCGTGGGAGATCCCTTCAAGGACACCACAGGTCCATCGATGAACCCATTAATAAAGGTTCTTAACACTCTCTCGGTGGTCTTCGCGCCCATGATAGTTGCCGCCAACGCAAGCCTAGGTGTATGGATGTTAGTGCATGGACTCCTTGCGTTGTAATAGATCTAAGCTATCTTGAAGTTAATTAATATAATCAAAACGAACATGTTCTCCTTCCTTTTAATGACTAGAGGCCTTCCTTTGAAGACCTCCCGCAAGTTAAGGGCCATGGGTTACTTTCGACTTATTAAAGGCTAGTTATTCTTTTAAACCCGTCTCAGCGGTGAATTCGTAGCGACGCTAGGAGGAGGATGAGGGTCTATGTCTAAGCCCAGCTACGTGCTGTTTGAGGTGCCGGACGATCTAGCGGAGGACGTGTATAAGCTTGTAACTAAGGCAAGGGAAACTGGCAAGGTAAAGAAGGGCACTAACGAGACCACCAAGGCGGTAGAGCGTGGTACGGCAAAGCTAGTGGTGATAGCTACTGATGTTGATCCACCTGAGATAGTCGAGCACCTGCCGCTTCTATGTGACAGCAAGAAGATACCCTTCGTCTACGTCCCCAGCAAGAAGAGGCTTGGTGAGGCAGTCAAGATAGACGTGGCGGCCGCCAGCGTGGCGATAGTAGATCCCGGTGAAGCGGGCGAGGATCTAAAGAAAGTAATAGACAGGGTAAAGGAGCTCAGGTCTAAGTCAGGTAAGTGAGGTAACTAGGGCATGTCCAAGAGGGAGTCAACGTCCTTTACACAGGTTGTAAGGATTGCAAACACGGACATACCAGGGGAAGACACTGTAATCTACGGACTCTCTAGAATAAAGGGCATAGGCTACGCTACCGCCCTTGCCATAGCTAGAAAGCTCGGAATAGACCCCACGGCCCGCATAGGCTACCTTCAGCCTGACGTCATAAAGAGGCTGGAGGACGCGGTTAACGACCTAACGCGCCTCAGCCTGCCTTCCTGGCTTTATAACAGAAGGAAGGATTATGAGAGCGGCCAGGACAAACACTTAGTAGGCGCTGAACTGATATTCGTTGCAAGGCGTGACATAGACAGGGAGATAAAGATAGGATCCTGGCGCGGGGTTAGGCACAAGTTAGGATATAAAGTCAGGGGCCAGAAGACCCACACCACTGGAAGGACCGGAATGACTGTAGGCGTTAAGAGGGCCGCGGCCGTCCCAGGAGCTGGTGGTGAAGGGGGTAAGGTGAGCAGCAGTGGGGGATCCCAAGAAAAGTAGACATAAGTGGTTGACCCCAGGTCACCCCTGGATAAAGGACAGGCTTCAGCACGAGCTAGAGCTGATAGGTAAGTATGGGCTTAGGAACAAGAGGGAGGTCTGGATAGCTGAGTCTATAGTGAGGAACTTCAGGCTGAGGGCAAGGTCCCTCCTGGCCCTGCCAGAGCAGGAGAGGTCTATAGCAGCTAAGAACTTACTGGACACGCTGTACAGGATGGGACTCG
This sequence comes from Acidilobus saccharovorans 345-15, assembly GCF_000144915.1. Lineage (NCBI taxonomy): Archaea > Thermoproteati > Thermoproteota > Thermoprotei > Acidilobales > Acidilobaceae > Acidilobus > Acidilobus saccharovorans. Next base: position 1,013,470 of record NC_014374.1, on the reverse strand, counting down.
TGGGCAAGGACGCGGTGCTGGACGACGTGCTTGGGCTTACAGCGGAGAACGTGCTTGAGAGGAGGCTTCAGACGCTGGTTTACAGGAAGGGGCTAGCAAAGACTATTTATCAGGCAAGGCAGCTGGTAACTCATGGGCATATAGCTATCAACGGCAGGAGAGTCACGAGCCCAGGCTACATCGTCCCACGTGATGAGGAGGATAGAATAGAAATAGCCCCAGGAAGCCCGCTAAGGGCGAGCGCGCAGCAGTCCGGTGGTGAGCAGGATGTCGCTCAGGGAGCTTAAGTGGGGAGTAGCTCACATATACAGTAGCTTTAACAACACAATTATTCACATAACTGACATGAGCGGCGCTGAGACGGCAGCAAGGATATCGGGCGGTATGGTAGTTAAAGCTGACCGCGAGAAGCCATCCCCGTATGCAGCCATGCTTGGAGCCGCCAGGGCCGCGCAGACGGCCATGGACAGAGGAATAACAGCCATACACATCAAGGTCAGAGCCCCAGGGGGCCACGGTCCCAAGACCCCAGGACCTGGAGCCCAGGCCGCCATAAGGGCGCTCGCTAGGGCGGGCTTTGTTGTAGGAAGGATAGAGGACGTGACCCCTATACCTCACGACACCACAAGGAGGCCTGGAGGAAGAAGGGGAAGGAGGGTCTGAACCAATTACTCGCATTTTTACATGGCCTTACACCTTTGCACTTTTGCCTCTTTTATCAGGGCTGCGTTAGCCCCTCTGTCACGAGAGGCCGCACTAAAAGCCCAGGGAGTTTAGCCCTCGGGCTGCGCTACGGCGGTTTGGTCTCAATTGCATCGGAACTACCTACAACTTATAACTGAAACCTATCCTAGCCGTTGTGGGAACAGCTGATGCAGGACCAGAAGGTTAGCATAGTGGAGCTCGGCAACAGCAGGATAACCGTGTCTATGGAGGGCTTCCCTGTGGCCTATGGCAACGCTCTCAGGAGGCTTGCGCTCTCAGAAGTCCCTACCATGGCGGTCGATTTCGTGTACTTTTATGACAATGAGAGTAGCGTCTACGACGAAATAATAGCTCACAGGCTTGGACTCTTGGTCCTTAGGTCTGACGAAGCCCTCAGGAAGTATGGCTCACCTGAGGAGTGCTCTAACGCTAGCGAGAACGACTCTCACTGTTTTGCCCAGGTGTACCTGGAGTATGAGGTCCCTCAGGACGCCGCCAGCGGCGTCTATGTAAAGGCATCAGACCTAAAGTTCTCAGACCCTGACATAAGGCCTATCTATCCTGAGACGCCCATAGTGTACCTGGCGCCCGGGCAAAGAATTCATTTAGTCGGATACGCAAGGCTAGGCAGGGGCTACGAACACGGCAAGTGGAGCCCGGCCTCAGTAGCGGTCCTCAGGTACTCAGTGCACGTCGAGTATGACCCATCAAAAGTAACATCTGAATGCCTGGAGTGCATCTCGGCCTACCAGGACCTTGTTGGAGCCATTAAGGGCGGTAGCGCTGGCCGGCTGGAGCTGAACTATAAAGTCAACACCAGCGCCTTAAGGTACTGTGAGGAGGAGAGCTGTAAGGGCGCCATAAAGGTCGTCTACGATCCCTCAAAGCTTTACTTAACGGTGGAGTCCACTGGAGCCCTTGAACCCGCAAGGATTATATGGGAGGCCACAAACTGTCTCGCAAGGAAGGCAGATAAGCTGTTAAAGGAGCTTGAGGAGGCGCAGGTTGTGGAGGAGGTAGGACCCAAATGAGGAGGGTAGTGACTACAAATGAGACTATGATTGAAACTCTCAGGCTGCTTAGGTCCAAGGCTAGGGAGAAGCCCGTCTGGGGAAGAGTTGCCGAGCTCCTGAGCAGACCAGCCAGGAGGCGCCCTCAGGTAAACCTAAGCAAGATAAACAGGTACGCGTCAGATGGGGACTTTATAATAGTGCCCGGCAAGGTGTTAGGCACGGGGAAGTTAAATAAAAAGGTCACGGTCGCAGCTTTCACGTTCTCGGCTAAGGCCGCGCAGCAAATAACATCTGCGGGAGGAAGAATTTTAACCCTCAGGGACGCCGTGAATGAGGTGCAGGACTACACCAAGGTTAAGGTACTGGTGTGAGGTGTTCATGGTTGAGCCAGCAGGCGGCTCGGGAGGAGCTAATAATTGACGGAAGCGGCGCCATACTAGGCAGGCTTGCCACCTATGTGGCCAAGCAGCTCCTCAGCGGCAAAAGGGTAACTATAGTAAATGCAGACAAGGTCGCTGTGAGCGGTGACCCCGTCAGGCTCGTCTACTTCTATAGAAGGACAATACTTGGGGTCAAGGTGCACCTCTCCGAGAAGTGGAGGCCCAAGAGGGCCAGGAGCCCTCAGATGCTAGTTAGGAAGGCGGTAAGGGGCATGCTGCCGAAGAACGACAAAGGCAAGGAGGCGTACTCTAGGCTGAGGGTCTATGTGGGAGTGCCTAAGGAGCTTGCCGGTAAGAATACAACAAAGCTCCCAAGCAATATGACTGTGGAGAAGCTCACAAAGTCAAAGTATGCCACACTAGCAGATATAGCCAGGCAACTCGGCTGGAGCAGGTGAGTGAGCCCATGTCTGAGCAGGGTACCGCGCAGCCCAAGCAGGCTCAGGCCGAGAACAACGTTATAATATCCGTGGGCAAGAGAAAGACCGCCATAGCCAGGGCCTACATAAGGCCCGGCCAGGGACGCGTGAAGGTCAATGGAGTCCCTGTAGAGACGTGGCCTGTTGAGGTGGCAAGACTTAAGATGATGGAGCCCCTCATCATAGCCGGTGATGCAGTAGTTAGGCTAGTAGATATAGATGTCAGCGTACGCGGAGGAGGCTTTATGGGCCAGGCAGACGCCGTAAGGATGGCAATAGCTAGGGGGCTCGTTGACTTCTTCGACAAGTGCGTTGTCAGTAAGGACAACTGCGAGCAGAGCAAGGCGATAGCGCAGAAGCTCAGGAACCTCTTCACGGAGTACGACAGGACTATGCTGGCCGGCGACCAGAGGAGGACGGAGCCCGAGAAGTACATGAGGTACAGCGCGAGGAGGGGATGGCAGACATCGTACAGGTGACCCGAGCTTGCTTCCCCCTGTCAGGTGCATGACCTGCGGTGCGCCCTTAGGTCACCTTTGGGAGGAGTTCCGTAGGAGGGTTGAGGCTGGAGAGGACCCAAGCAAGGTGCTTGACGACCTGGGAGTCTATAGGTATTGCTGCAGAAGGACCCTCTACACCAGCGTTGTTTATATAGAGCAGGTGGCCAGCTACAGCGCTGTGAGGGTGAATAGACTAAGGGTTGAGGGAAGGGGTGACCTCCAGTGAGTGATGAACAGAAGCAGGAAGAGCCTAACCCTGAGGCTGAGAGGGAGGAGGCCGAGGAGAGGTCAGTTGAGGGGCAACAGATAAGTGAGGCTGAGGAGCAGGGCCTGCTGGTCTCCTCCGACCTCTACAAGAAGGCTGGCGTCGTTTATGGGACCCAAATATGCACAAAGTACATGAGGCAGTTCGTTTATAAGGTGCTGCCTGATGGCTTCTACCTGCTTGACGTGAAGAAGATAGATGAGAGGATAAGGATAGCGGGCCGCTTCCTGGCAAGCTTTGACCCGTCAAAGATAGCCGTGGTGGCCACTAGAATCTATGGCCAGAGGCCCGTCACTGCCATGTGTGAAAAGATAGGCTGCAAGCCTGTGGTTGGCAGGATAGTGCCAGGCATATTCACTAACCCGAAGCTGGACATATACGTGGAGCCTGAGGTCGTTGTAGTTACCGACACCAGGACTGACAGGCAGGCAGTGGTGGAGGCCTCGAAGATAGGAGTACCCGTGGTGGCGCTTGCAGACACGGACAGCAGGGTAGAAGATGTAGACTTAATCATACCTGCCAATAACAAGGGCAGGAGGAGCTTGGCCCTTGTCTATTGGCTCCTCACGAGGGAAATAATGAGGAACAGGGGCCTACTCCAGCCAGGCCAGGAGCCCTCCTTCACTTATGAAGACTTCATGGCAGGTAAAGTGGCTGAGGGCTCTGGCACGGCTTAGTCCCTGCGCATCTGCGCGTTTTTCTTATCGGCACTTATCCCTTAACACCGCCAGGAGTTCCCTTATACTCTCTGTCTCCTGAACTATAGCCAGGAGCTTGCCTGCGCTTTTCTCGTCCTTGGCCATTTCACTGGCGGTCTTCTCTATGAGTTCAAGCCTTATTAGCACAAGGTCTATGAGCTCATGAGGGGTCCTTGAATGTAGATCCTCCAAAGTGGGCACCTTTTGAACCAGTGAGAGGGGTGGGGGTAACGCTTAAAAGGATAGGGGGGTTAATATAGCGTATGGACCCTTAAATAGGGGGTGGGGGGTGTGCAGAACATAGAAGAGGAGCTGCTTGAGAATACGCCTAAGGTCATCGGCCGCCACGTTTATGGGAACCTAAAGGGATGCCGCAACGATGAAATTCTAAGGGATCCTCAGGCTATTGAGGAGCTGTTGCGCGAGGCAGGCAGGGTCGGCAGGATGACAATATTGGACGTTAAGTCGTGGAAGATAGGCGAGGGCGTGAGCGCTGTTGCAATAGTGCTCGAGAGCCATATAACCATACATACTTGGCCTGAATACAGGTTCGCCACAGTTGACGTCTACAGCTGTGGGCCTCACAGCGATCCTCTCAAGGCATTCAATTATATAGTTAAAGCGCTGGAGCCCGAGGATATAATTATGGGCTCCGCGGACAGAAGTCTGGAATAGGGGCTCTGGATTCGCAAGAGACCTTTTATTTGATCTCTGATTACGATAATAGTCCCTTGTCTCGTAAAATGGTGCCTAGGTCGTCAATATTATTAATCCTGACCCCGAGCACCACGGTCTTGCCTAGGGACCTCAGCGCCTGAACTAATGTGGGGCCCATATGCATCGCTATTACAACGTCAACATCCTTTAAGGTCTCCAAAACGGCCAGGTGCCACCTGGCATGCTCGGGGCCTGTCTCGTGCTCTTCATGGTGATTATCGCTCTCGTTATGAGGGTGCTCTGCATTAACCTTGCGGCATTCGACATCCTCTGTCTTACCATCCTTATTAATATAAACAACTAGGAAGAGGCCTGACCTGGGCCCATGGAACGACATGCTCTTGCAGTCGTCCGTCGGTACAGCTACCTTCAAGGGACTTCACCTATTTCGGATAAGCGATATGGGTTTAAAAGCGTTGTACTTAATATAAGGTCCTGCGAGTGCAGCAGCCCGTGTCTGTTCTGCGGAAAAATTCAGAGATCCTTGATAGACGCCTAGGCCTGTATTATTTCCTTAATCTTATTGAGACTTTCCTTAAGCTTGTTATTCTCTTCGGACAACTCTTGGACCTGTCTTCTGAGGTCCTCGAGCTCCTTTTCATAGGCTTGCTTGCACTCGTCCTCATTGACGAAGGCCGATATCTTTATGTCGTCAAATACCAGCCTCTTCTCATTCTCGTCATAATGAAGCGTTACGGTTATTCTTACTAGGTCGAGCTTCCCGAGCTTCCTCTTCTCTACGATCTCGTGGTAAAGGTCCTTGTTAAGCTGGGCTATGTCCCTTATGATGACGTCCTTTGGTATATATTTTCCGAGGGCCACAAGCGCTACCCTTCTAAGCTTGTCAGCATACCTAGCGGCTATTATGACGCCAGTGCTTATTTGATACCTGTTGGCGCCTAGCACAGAGCCCCCGGCCACGGTCACCTCATACTCTTCAGCTCTCTCGAGATCTCTGGAGACGCTCTCGTCCGAGGAAGGGTTCTGGGCGCTCACGGGGCTCACCACTATTTTATTAATACGCTAAGAACTCTTAAATTTTAGCAGAGTTTCTTGATAAAGCTGCACCAGGTTAGTCTGGCCCGCAAAGCTCATAGATCCTTATCTTTCTTCTTCCTCTCATCTTATAACGTGCGCATATACTTCCCTCAGCCTCAAGTGACTTGAGAGCTGAGTACACGCCCCTCAATGTGAACTGTGGCATCTCTTTCCATATTTCGTAGGCGCTTAAGTCCCCGCCGCGCGATAGCACGTCAAGTATTCTTCTCTTGAGCGAGGCCCCCTCGAGGGACTTCGGTCTCTTTAGCTGAGGTTTTCTAATCCCTCCACTTATCAGCGCCACGCCCCTTTCCTCGGTAGACGCGTAGGCATAAGCAGAGGCTGCCAGGAACTTGATGTAAAAACCTCTTCTAGCTAACCTTACCAGGCCATTTATAACCTCTTCAGGCTCTATCTCAACGATCTTAATGGTCCTCGAGAATCCCAGAAATGACGGCAGGGGGCTACCCTTCACCACAACAGCTGTAACCTCCATAGGCGGGGCCCCTTCGAGCTCATTTAAGCCCTCAGCTATGGAGAACGCTAAGAGGCCAGACGATGATGGCACATAAACTCTCTCAGCATTTGGCGAGCTCTCGACGAGCTCAAAAGCTATAGTCTTCAGACCTTCAACGCTTAGAGGGTTCTCGTACTGTAGCTCTGGCTTTCCCCTGAACTCCAGGGAGCCTCCAAGGGACGCTATTCCGATGATATCCTGTGGATCGAGCTCCTTGGGCTCAGCTATGACTGATACCTCGGAGCCCGCAAGTTTTGCATAAAACGCAAGCGAGTAGGCAAAGTCGCTTTCGTACTTCACTCTGTAGGTTTTGCGGCGCATACCACTTACTATAACGGACGAAGCTCTATCTGCATAGGTCCCAGTGGGGTTTCTGTTCTCCAGCTTGCACAGGACACCGTTAACTTTAACTATGGGGGTGAGGCCCTCGCCATAGCTTACTACCTGAGGAGGCCTTGTCGCCAGCATTTCTGAGTACCTCCACATGTTTGCATAGTTAGGCCTTATCTTGAACTTCACGTCGTGGCACCTATAAACCATGGCGAACCCACAGCGTGGGCAGGTCATCAGTGACATGTCATCACTGGCGAACCCACAGCGTGGGCAATAAGACTCGCATTTCAAGGCAGACCCCTATAGCTACTTCTGGCGAAATAAAAAGAGAGTTCTGATAGAGGTTAATGTAGTCTCAAATTATATACAGTGATGTGTGCTTATTTTTAAGCTAATCCCACAATTAAGGGAATAGGTAAGAACATGTCTGCGGAAGGCTTTGGAGGCAAGCCTATACTCATACCTCCCCAAGTCTCTTACCTTAAATCGCTCGCGGAGAAGGACCCGGTTAGCTTCTGGGACTCTGTTGCGAGGGAGGAGACAAACCTAATTTATTGGAAGAGGCTGTGGGACAAGACGTTTGAGTGGGAGCCGGGAAGGCCCTACAGGTGGTTCGTGGGCGGTGTGACTAATGCAGAGTACAGTCACATAGATTTTCCTGTGGAGAAGGGCTTTGGCAACAAAGCCATATACATATACGAAAACGCAGAACTAGGCATAACGAAGGCCTACACGTTTGCTCAGTACAGGTCTATGGTGCTAAAGTATGCCGCTGCCATGAGGGCCCTTGGCATTAGAAAAGGCGACAGGGTGCTCCTCTACATGCCTACAAGGGTTGAAGCCATAGCCGTGTTGCACGCTGCGGCTAGGATAGGCGCTATAGCGTCTTCAGTATATGCAGGCTTCTCTGCAGGCAGCCTGAGGGATCGTATAATGCTGACCGGCGCAAAGGTGGTCTTTACCCAGGACTTCAACATGAGGAGGGGTAAGCTGATAGAATTAAAGAGCGTTGTAGACGACGCCATAAAGTCTGTTGAAAAGTCGCCCGTGGAGAAGGTCGTAGTTTTCAGGTCAGAGTACACGGAGAAGGAGGCGCCTATGGCTAAGGGCCGCGACCTTTACTTTGACGAGTTCCTTGAGATGAGCAAGCAAGGCTCCTCTGACGTCGAGTGGCTTGAGTCCAACGAACCACTGCTAATAACCCCTACGTCGGGCACCACAGCTAAGCCCAAGCCAGTGGTCCACAAGCATGGGCCGTTCCAGGTGCATGTGGTTACCATGGGCAGGTGGATTTATGACCTCAGGTCCGAGGACACGTGGTTCATAACAAGTGACGTGGGTTGGCAGGCAGGGGTTAGCTACATGGTTTGGGGCGTGCCCATATTCGGCGCAACCAGCATAGTATATGATGGTACGCCCGATTATCCGAGGCCGGACATGTGGTGGGACGTCATAGAGCGCAATGGTGTCACCAAGCTCTGGATATCACCGACTGGAATTAGGCTGCTCAGCAAGTATGGTGCCGAGTACGCAAAGAAGCACGACCTGTCAAGCTTAAAGGTGGTCTTCAGCGCGGGCGAGCCGCTGAACCCCGAGCCGCTTCGCTGGCTCATGTATGACGTGCTTGAGGGCAGGGTCCCAGTTATAGACCATTACTGGCAGACCGAGACTGGAGGCCCAGTGGTTGGCAACCCATATGGGATCCAAATGATACCTATAAAGCCTGGCAGCGCTGGCATACCGCTGCCTGGAATTGTAGGATATGTGGCTAACGAGGAGACGGGGCAGCCTGCCAAGCCTGGCGAGAAGGGAGTCTTTGTAATGAAGTACCCATTCCCCGGTTACACGTCTGAGCTGTGGCAGGACTACCAGTGGTACCTTAAGTCCTACTGGGAGGCAAGACCCCAGCTTAAGGGCCTCATCTACTCAGGCGACGCTGCCATGGTCGATGAGGACGGCTACATATGGTTCCTCGGGAGAGCCGATGACGTGATCAAGATATCCGCGCACCGCATAGGGACCTTTGAGCTTGAGAGCGCGCTGGTCTCTCACCCGGCCGTGGCAGAGGCTGCCGTGATAGGGGTACCTGATCCCACTAGGGGCCAGGTGGCCGTGGGCTTCGTGGTGCTTAAGGAGGGCTACAAGCCAAGCGAGGAGCTGAAGAAGGAGCTAATGGATCACGTGAAGAAGGTTTATGGTCCTATAGCTGTCTTCAAGACCATAGAGATAGTGAAGGCTCTTCCTAAGACTAGGAGCGGAAAGATAATGAGGAGGGTTATAAGGGCCGTTTACCTTAATGAGCCCCTTGGAGACCTTTCAACCCTTGAGGACGAGAGCGAGGTTGAAGAGATAAGAAGGGCCATAGAGCAGTTCAGGGCGGCTATGAAGGAGAGCAGCTAACGACCTTTTAGCGCTTAGCCCTCATTTTATAAGGCTCAGCGGCAGGGGCTCCTTTGTCGGTTTAACTATTAACACTAGGAACACTATGGAAAGCCCAAGGAAGAAGAACGCCACGTGAGGGTTAACAGGCCATACGACAGCGGCCACTGACTCAAGAACATATGGTGTTAAGTTATATCTCCTTGCCGAGGGCCACCTCAATATAACTGGCAACATGAGAGGCGCGTGTATAAGGACGAACATAACCAGTACACCGAGTGCTAACAGGTGTATGAGTACGAGCGTGGGCACGTCGAGGCCTAGACCTCCCAGGAGAGTTACTAAGCCTGTGATGATCAGAAACACAGCAGAGAAAATATGACCGTCGACGAAGTACAGCTCTCCAGCCCGGGCCATAGGGTTCTTGGATGCCTTGGCAACAGCTACGAACTTTCGCAGCTTAGTTAGCCCCAACGCGGGCAGCGAGATGACATCCGTCGCACCTGATATTAAGAGGAAGGGCTTATAACCTACCGCGAGGAGGCTCAACGCCTCTGCTATTAACAGCAGCTCCAGCAGCAGTCCCCACGCGAGGCCCTGTCTCTCTTCAAAGGTAGCAGGCAGCGAGTGGTATGTTACGGCATAAATAGCGCCAAGGCCTAGGAGAGTGAGCAATGCGAGCGCCGCATGGAAAACTGACGACTTTAGCAGCATAAGCGTAAGCCCACTGATAAGAAACGCGGTTCCCAAAATAAGGTATGAGAGCTTCACGTCACTTTTTAGGCCTGTTAATGCCGCGCCCCAGATGGGAGATATGGAGAAGATTACCAGAGAGAGCCCAAGGTAAAGGTAAGACTTAAGCTGTAGGGTCATGATAGATGCAACCAAAATTAGCCACTCCGCTGCTATAGAGAATAACAGCCAGGCCTCTGCTTTGGCCGACGCTCTTAGGCCTGAGACTACATACGGACCGGCGACGGCCGTTATGAGAAGCGGCACGACTAAGCTAAACATTATAACTCCGTGCAATATCTTCAAACCCACCGTGACTATGTATAGCGACACCAAGAGGCCGGCTATCATAATATATATCAACGCCCTTGAACTAGCCTGTAGGGCCCTTACGAGCTTCTGATACTGCATCTCCGAGCCTTCCCAGATCTTTACTCTCATCTAATGCCTTAAAGGCTATTGCTAAACCTTTAGGCAAAAACCTTCGGGAAGTCTGGCCAACTTATAAGTGAACATCTAATGGTGAGGCTCCCCATGTATCTGCTCCACTGCGTGATTGACTATTGGCATAAGTATCTCAAGGGCTATGCCCATAGCCGAGGGGCTTCCAGGCACGACCACCACAAGGGAGCGCCCTAAAACGAAGGCGGACGCCCTGGTAAGTATGACTCCAGAGCCCACGCTCTCGAGGCTCTTGAACCTGAACAGCTCGCCAAAGCCTGGGAGCTCCTTGGACGCTAGTTCCTTAACCACGTCATAGGATATATCCCTGGGCGAGGGCCCTGTGCCGCCGCTAACTAGAACAACGTCCGCTCGCGATGCCGCGTCAAGGACTGCAGATTTGATGATGTCAGGGTTATTTGGCACCACTACGCTATAGATTAGCTGATGTCCCTCTTTCGCAAGCCTCTCCTTAACTAGCGGCGTCACCTCGTCAGCCTTCTCGCCCCTATATACATGATCGCTTGTTACCACAAGGCTAAAGTTCACCATGACGGCCTCCCAGCCTAGGGGTCCTTTGTTAAACTTAAAATGTTAATCCATGCACTTACAAGGGGGCTTTGAAATGATGGAAATAATCTCGCCTCCAGGGATAAGGGCGCAGGTCGGCGTCATAGGCGGCTCGGGCCTCTACGAGGCTGGGATACTAAGCAACCCTGTTGAGGTCAAGGTTAACACGCCATACGGCGAGCCAAGCGATTATATAACTGTAGGAGAGGTGGCCGGCGTCAAGGTGGCCTTCCTGCCGAGGCACGGAAAGGGACACAGGTATCCGCCTCACATGGTTAACTACAGGGCAAACATATGGGCCCTGAAGGCCCTTGGGGTCAAGTGGGTCATAAGCGTCTCGGCAGTGGGCAGCCTAAGGGAGGAGATGAAGCCTGGAGACATAGTGCTGCCAGAACAGTTCATAGATATGACCAAGGGCAGGAAATATACCTTCTTCGATGGGCCCGTGACGGTTCACGTCAGCATGGCAGACCCCTTCTGCAAGCACCTGGTTGATGAGCTTTACAACAGCGCGGTCAAGCTGGGCTACAGGGTGCACAGGGGGGCCACCTATGTGTGCATAGAGGGCCCGCGCTTCTCGACTAGGGCGGAGAGCAGGGTCTGGAGGGACGTGTTCAAGGCGGACATCATAGGCATGACCCTGGTGCCTGAGGTTAACTTGGCCTGCGAGGCGGAGCTATGCTACGCTACCCTTGCCACCGTAACAGATTATGATGTTTGGGCGGAGCACCCTGTGACGGCCGCGGAGGTGGCGAGGGTCATGGAGGAGAACACGGAGAAGGCCAGAAAGGTCCTGTATGACGTAATACCCCGCCTCGCGGGCTCACCTGACGAGTCGCGCTGCAGCTGCTGCAGGGCGCTTCAAAATGCGATACAGTGAACTTGAGCCCCAGGTGAGGAGCTCTATAGAGGCCGCTAAGAGGCTTTTGAAGCCCAAGATTGTAGATGGGACTCTTCTGATATCCTCACATAGTGCGATCTCTGCAGCAAAGTCCCTATATATTTCCATGCTATCATCAGGCTTTGACGTAACTTTAGCGGGCCCAACAGAGGCCTCGACGCTCATAATGCCGTACAGGGACGTAAACGAGGTCTTAGTGTTTTCCTTGGGGCCTAAGGACAGCAGGGCCGTGAGGGCCGCCGAGGAAGCAGCCCTCATGGGCATAACTACCTACTTTATAGCCCCTCAGTTAGATGACGTGTTGGAGGCCATGTTGTCTAGGCATGAGGAGATCAGCAGGATACTGCTGCCCTCTCAGGCGCCGTTGTTGACTATGATAGTCGCCTCAGCTCTCTGGTCCTCAGAGATGAAGGGACCAAGGGGTGACAGGTTAAAGGCCGAGGTTGCTGATGTTGACTCCTCCTTCTCATGGATAAGTGAAAAATACGGGCAGCAGGCTGAGGAGGCCTCGAAGTTCCAGAAGTTCGCGACTGTTTATGGACCCATCATGGAGCCTAGCGCCAGGTACCTCTGTAGTGTAGCGGCTGAAAGATGCGAGGCAATGCTGCTGTTAGACGAGGCTACCTCGTTTAGCAGAATTACCGGCCCTGTAGTTGAGATTGTAAGCAGCGTGGAAGAGCATGATTATAAGGATGTGGAGCTTTCCATGAAGCTAGCTAACCTAAAGATAGTCAAGCTCTTATTTAATGTGGACCCGGTCACGGCCAACCTTTACGCCTCAATTGCGGCGGCACTGATAGGAGGTAAGGTCATTTGACTCAGGACATGAAACAGGCCATAGTGCTTAGAAGAGACCTCCAGATGGGAAAGGGCAAGGCGGCGGCCCAGGCGGCTCACGCCGCCTGCGAGGCGGTGCTCTCAATAATAAGGAGCAACAATTCTGAGTGGTCGCGTTGGCTAGACTCCTGGCTGTCGCAGGGGCAGAAGAAGGTGGTGCTTAGGGTTGAAAGTGAAGGCGAGCTGAACAGAGTCTATGAGGAGGCTAGGGCGGCCGGCCTACCGGCGTCCATGATAGAGGACGCTGGCCTTACTCAACTGCCCCCTGGAACTAAAACCGCCGTGGCCGTAGGTCCCGCGCCGGCTGAGCTGGTTGACAAAATAACGGGGAAGCTTAAGCTGTACTGACGCTAATGCCACATAGGCATAAACGGCTTGAAGGCTTTCGTAAAAATACGGGGGTAAAGTGGAATCTGTCCCCTGGCTTAGGATAACTTTGCTTGTAGACCAACAGGCAAGGCCGCCCTTTGTCGCCGAGTATGGGCTCTCCCTGCTTCTTGAGACTGAGGAGTGGAGAGGGGTCTTCGACGCCGGGCAGAGCCCTCAGACGCTTCGCAGGAACTCCGAGCTCGTAGGCATAGGGAATAAGTCTTTAGACTTCGCGGTCATATCTCATGAACACATGGATCATGTGGGAGGGCTTTCGGCACTTAAACAGCTGCTTAAAGACGACGCCCCAGTATACATGCCGGCCGGCGTCAACTGGAGACTACTTAAGAGCGCTGAGGACCTAGGACTCAATGTAAAGAGGCTGATGACTGGAACCCGAGCGGCCAAGGCTGCCTTTATAACGTCGCAGCAATATGGTCCTCCTTATGAGCAGTCCCTCATAATAAATCTTGACGGTAACAGGGCAGTGAGCCTCTTGGGGTGCTCTCATCCTGGGCCATCACGTATGGTAAGCAAGGTCCTGTACGACCTCTCTTTGACCCCCTACGCCGTGGTAGGGGGCCTTCACCTGGCCTGGGCAACTCCAGATAAGGTAAGGCTGGAGGCCGAGGCATTGAAGATGCTGGGGGTTAAAGTTATCGTCCCACTTCATTGCAGCGGCGATCCAGTGAAGTTGGAATCCTCAAGGCTGGGCATGAAGGTGCTACAGGCATCTGTTGGCGACAAGGTAGTCTTGCCTCTAGACCTATAACTTGTGAGCAGCTAAGGCTGACCGTATAGACAAAAATTCCTTCAGCCTTTGACTTCAAATCTACCGCAGAATCGATTAGGGCGTGATAGCGATGCTCTTGCTCTCCCTTTTACGTACGATGGTCACGGGACTCGAGGCTGGGAACTGAGTCCTGTCAGCATAGTTATAGGTATAGTACTCAGGCTTTAGCCTTTCAACTATAACTTCAAATGCCTTCTCAGGCTTTGTGTGCTCGCCGCATGTGTAGGCATCAACAGTTGCATAACGGTACTCTGTCCAGGTGTGCACCACAATGTGGCTTTCGTTCACCAGCGCTATTACAGAGACTCCTCCCTTGTGGCCGCCTATCTTCCAGCTCATTATCTCTATTAGGGTGGCGTTGGCGGCCTTGACTGCGTCAAGCACTGCCTGACGTACTAGATTTTCGTCCTCTGCTATCTCTGGTGGTATACCGTATAGGCTTCCAAAAACATGTTTACCTACTATATAATCCCTTGAGACCTCCGTACTGGGACTACTTGACACTTTTCAGTTCATGCCCTCCTTAGGGCCTGGTACTTTTAATCAAGTGTGCTTAATAAGCTATTCTGCGGGAGGAGAAGGATAACAAACGTGGATTTAGGCTATTAAAAATACCATTCTTGTTTTTACATATAATTTTTTGTCATTTTAGAAATTAAAAAACCTTTCATATAATATATTAAGTAACCCTTTTTAATTCCAGCTTAACCTTATAAGCTTTTTGGGCTTGAAGCATGTCAGCAGAAAATGATGATGAGGAGCTCAGGAGAATTCTCCAGAAAAAGAAAGAGGAGCTCCTCGCTAAGCTTTCCTCTCAGAGCACCGAGGGAGATTCTAGCAGCGGCAACGGCAGCCAGGAACCCCCTGTAGCGGAACTTAATGACTCATCATTTGACGAGTTCATAGCTTCCCACAGGGCAGTGGTGGTTGACTTCTGGGCTCCGTGGTGTGCGCCATGCTTTCTCGTGGCGCCTATAATAGATGACCTAGCTCTTCAGCATAAGAGGATAGCTTTTGCCAGGGTTAACGCCGATGCAAGCCCTGAGACTGCCTCTAAGTACTACGTGATGAGTCTGCCAACAATAATGTTCTTCCTAGATGGCCAGGAGGTTGATAGAGTTGTTGGCGCAGTCCCAGAGGAGGTGTTGGAGGAGAGGGTACAATGGCTAGAGTCAAAGCTCTGATGCTAGGGATTGACTCGCTCACATATAAGTACTTCATGAAGTGCAACGCCAGGAACCTCCTGACGCTGCTGGACACGACCTTTAGGGGCGTCACGGAGAACACTACCGTTCAGAACCCTCCATCAGCGTGGCTGACGGTCCTCACTGGTAAAGAGACTCGCGTGCAGGGCTTCCTTACCTCTGTGCCAGAGGTGCCCCTGCTTACCGAGACCAGCGCGACGGTAATCAACATACCTTTAACAAACCCTACCTACGGTAAGCCTAGCTTTCCAATGGACGTTACAGTGAGCGCTGAGGAGGAGATAAATGCCGTGCGCGACGCAATACTGGAGGCCTTGGAGTCAGGCCCAGTAATAGCTGCTGTAACAGCCTTGGAGAGGATCTCCGAGTCAGACGTGTGCTCACTATATGCCGCCATAGACGCGGCAGTAAGGAAGGTCGTGCTTGAGGCTGACGAGTTCATACTGTTCTCTCCCTATGGCCCTAAGTCCCAGGAGGGGTATGATCCATACGGCGTTTACCTTGCCAGCAGGCCAAGGCCTAACGAGCATGAGACGGTAAAGCTGTGGGAAATAGGTCAGGTATTCAGGTCTATGGTTAAGGGCTCGGCCTCGTATTTTTAGCAGCCAATAAAAAGAAAAGATAAAAAAGATAAAGGGACTTTTAGTCAAAAGTCCTAGTTCATACTGACTTCCTTCCTATCAATATACCTGCCAGCAGCGCTGCCACAACAACGCTTGCTATTACATAGTATTCTGCCGGCGCAGAGGAGGCTGTAGCCTTTGTTGTGGTTGTCTGGGCCACCTTGAGTGCATTGATGAGGTTAAGCATGTTGATCTCAGCGGCCTCCTGCACGTTTGCCGAGCCAGATAGTAGAGCAGTTGTCGAGGACTTCGCCCCTTTGACGCTCTCCGTATTACTCGCCATTGTTGACAGTGCCGAGATTTCTTCAGTCGAGTGCGACTCCACGTAGGCTAACAGGCCTTCACCGTCTATAGGTGCGGCAAACGGCGCAACAGTTATGTTATAGCTGATGGGATACAGGTTCACCGCATTGGCGTCCTCGCCGCTGATCACCAGGGTCCATGGACCTGCCAGGCTGTAAAGTCCTTCGCCTACGTAGGGTGACAAGAGGTATGAGGTGTAGACCGACGGAACATACACCTTCCCGACCCACATTCCCAAGGAGCTGTTGTACTGCAGCGGTATGCCGACTTCAAACCCTAGTAGCATTACGTTATAGAGGTCCTGGGTGGGCACAAGGGTGGCAAGGAAGGTCCCCTGGGTCACTGGTGTTCCGTTGGGGTAGTCTATGGAGGCGTAGATGTTCAGCCACACGCCCTCTATAGAATATGCCGCCGTAATTATATCTCCGCTAAGCTGCGTGGGGGCCACGTAGAAGGACTGGTTGAAGTAGCCAAAGAGCGGCCCGGTGCTCGTGTTCTCCTCGCTGACAAAGACGGCGTTATACCATCCTGGGGGCATGTTGCTCGGTACAACGAAGTACCCTATCTGGTAGTAGAGCAGTGGCGAAGGCGCCGGCTGCAGGGGTACCTGGGCGACGAGGGTTCCATTGAGGTTATAGATGTCTACAAACACACTGCTGGTGAAGTAACCAAACCCGAACGGGTCAGAGACCATGGCTAGGAATAATAGTGTCTGGCCCGGCGAGACGCTTGGGGTGCCGTCGTTGAGAGGAGTAATGACATACGCATTTATGATCTGCTCTCCGAAGTAAACATACTCATATGCGTCGCCGTCCACGGCTCCATTAGCGGCCGTGGTGTAAATATACATTATGTAAGCGCCCTGCGGCTCCGGGTAGGGCAGTAAGGCCGTGCCCTCATAGAGTCCTGGGTACTCAGTCACATTAACCGGCAGCAGGGTAGCGTTGAAGTAATTGATACCGTTGTGGTAGAAGACAGCTGTAATTGAGGGTGAAGTGACTGGAGTCCCGTTGGGATAAGTTGCGTAGACCTCAACCTGGAACGGCTCATTAACCGGTATAGCAGGCGCGTATGGGTAGGGGACGGGCTCTATGATTGTTATGCCGGTGCCTACGTAGACGTCGGTGGCGCCACTGCCGCTAATGCCCGCAGAGGTGCCATTAACGAGCACAGTCCACACGTTGGGCGGCAGCCCGGGCTTGACATAAACTTCCCCTACCCAGTAGGTGCCGTTAAACTGAAGCGGAACCTCCTCACCAAGTCCCTCAGTAGTGAAGACATACACGTTGAACTTGCCGCTTGTCGCAGGCGTCCCGTTAGGGTAGTATATTGCTGCCACCACCTCGAACGTGGAGTTATAGAAGTACCATGAGTACTCAGCCCCAGGCTCGTAGGTTGTCACTGCCACCTTGAGCGACGGGAAGTGCGTCAGCTCATATTTAATGGCGTAAGCCAGGAGGCCAGCGTTTGGAGAGCCAAGCCCTGTGACCAGGTTGTAGCCGGCGTGCGCCAGGTATTTGCCGTTGTAGCCGAAGGTTATCTGGTGGAAAGCCATATTATACAGCGTCTTATTCTTGTAAATGGTGTAAAGCAGCGGGTTAATGAGGCCCAGCTTCATTCCTAGGTAGCCGTCTATATCAGCAGTTATGCCGGCCCAGAGGGGTGAGGCAAGGCTAGTGCCTCCGATAACTATCATCTGTCCAGTTGCTATCTCCACGAAGCCCGTGTATGGGTTAGCGTCAGTGGCCACGTCAGGCGTCGTCCTGAACGTGCCGTTAACGACGCCGTACTGATACCAGGGCTTGGGGAACAGGCTTGAGAACCCTCCGGTTGAGGCCACCTCGCTGGAGCCGTAGAGCGGGCTCACAGACCATGCTGTCTCGTAGCCGTAGGTGCCAGTAGAGTTAAGGAACTCTATGGAGCCCGATGTGACGTTAACGTAGAGTGTGGTGCCCCCCACCGCAGTTACAAACGGTGATGAGGATGGGAACAGCACGGCCCCATAGGTTGTCGGGGTGGTGTCGAAGGCGCCCTCGTCGCCTGAGGAGGCGAAGAAGCTTATGCCCTCGGCAGCGCCAAGGGCGAAGTAGTAGTCGGCGAACGGGTAGTTCAATATGAAGGCTGGGTAGGTGGTATAAACTCCTGACTCTGCGAAGAGGCTCTCAGGCGCCCCCCAGCTCATGGAGACCGCGTCAGCTAGGTCGGTGCTTACGACATAATCTATGGCCTCAAAGAGCGCGTTTCCATTGTTAGATGCGATGACCAGATATATGTGGGCGAAGGGAGCCATGCTCTGCGCTGCCTCAACATCTAAAGCGGTCTCTATGTACCAGCCTGTTGACAGGCCAAGCGACGGGTGGTAGGGGCCTATGGGTATAACCGTCAGGTTGGCCGGTGGCAGGTTAAACTTTTGGTCGAACTCTGCCACGTCCTGGTAAATCAGGGGGTCGCCGTAGGCGTCTATTATGGCGATTGACGCGTTCTGGCTATAGGGGATTAAATTCGTCACGTTGTACGCGCCCTCGAAGTCGGCTGGCGTATAGTAGGTGTGTGACGACGCTACCTGCAGAGGCGCTGGCAGGCTTGAGTTGGCAGGTATAAATGTGTAGTGACTTATCCTGCCGGCGACAACGTATTGCGGCTTGAAGGCGGTCCTGTTAGTGAGGCCCAGTATCAGGGTTCCCTGAAGTGCCTCTGGTATCCTGGGCATGCCCGCAGGCGCATAGTAAACCTCCCCGTTAGGCCCCTGGTAAAGGTCAAGTTGAACTCCGAACACCTTTTCAACTACGGAGGCAGGCGCCTGGACCATCAGAGAGAGCCTGTCAGGACTTACGTAGGTCACTACGAAACCGCTCTCTTCAAGGAAGTTTTCGATGCTGTTAAACTCCTGCTGCGAGGGCGCAAAGAGCTGGAGCACCTCGCTCCTCGACAGCGGCTTGGCCTGATGCTCAGCAACCTCCTGGGCTATTAACATCAGCTCGTTGAGGTTTCTCGGCGGTATGAGCACTGATAGGCTCACTAAATAATTGGGGCTGAGCGGCCCTATCACGCTGCCGTTAAGCTGGGGTCCATAGTAGTTTGCGCTAGGCTCTAGGGCCCTAGCTGGAGGGGTCCAGGACAATGCTGATGTAAACGAGATTAGCATTAGTAGGAGTATAGTTAAGCCAACTAGCTTCCCTCCTTTCATAAGGCCACACCCTTTACGTGTCTGGTATCAGAGATGCATACCGTAGTATTTAAGATTATGTTAAAATAGTGTTTCTTGGAAATAAATAGACTGCTGTAGCTCATTGTTAACGCGCTGAAAGCTCTGTCGGAGGCGCCTAGGGAGCTGTCAAGGCATCATGCAGGGCCACCTTTTACGTTTCCGCAGTTAGAATTTATTGGCAGGGGCTGGGCACGCTACAGCGGCGGGAGAGAGTATAAGTTGGCCAGGAGCTTAAGCATGCTTACTGTAAAAAAGAAGTACTTAAAGCTCATACTTAGTGGAAGGAAGACCAGTACCATAAGGCTTGGTAACCTTCAGGTGAGGGGCAGGTACCTTAAGGTCGTCAGCTCGGGCAGGCCTGTTGCAGTGGTCCGAGTGGAGGAGGTCATACATAAGAAGGTAAAGGACCTGACCGATGAAGACGCAGAGCTCGACGGGTTTAGTGGTCTGGCGGAGCTCTTTAGGGAGCTTAGGTCGATATATGGAGACTTCATGCTAGAGGATGACATAACTATCATAAGGTTCTCCCTTGTAAGGGCCATCGAGGGGTCTGAAGCTGGTGGGAACCACGGAGCTCCCAGGGGCAGGATATCTACACGTGGCGTTGATGTAAACAGGACGAGCTTGCAAAGTCAGATTAAAAGGGCCGAAAGGCGATAAAGATGTAATAGGTGGTGTTGGATGGTAACGCCAAGGGTCAGGACGTACATACCAGGCCTTGATGAGATACTTTATGGGGGCATACCCGAGAGGAACGTCGTCATGGTGTCTGGAGGTCCCGGCACTGGCAAGTCCATAATGGCCCAGCAGTTCATATACAACGGCCTTATCAGGGGGGAGCCTGGAGTTTATGTGGCCCTTGAGGAGCACCCGAGCTCTGTCAGGAGGAGCTTCAGGCACTTCAACTGGAACATCGATGAATATGAGAGGAAGGGGACCTTTGCCATAGTAGATGCCTTCACCACGGGCATAGGGTCGGCCGCCCAGAGGGAGAAGTACATAGTAAAGGACCTTGACAACGTCTCAGAGCTTGTGGACGTTGTCAGACAGGCCATTAAGGACATCAAGGCCAAGAGGGTCGTGATAGACTCTGTAAGCACCCTGTACCTCTCTAAGCCCGCAGTTGCCAGGAACATAGTAATGATACTGAAGAGGGTCGTCTCCGGCCTAGGCTGCACGGCATTCTTCGTGAGCCAGGTCTCTGTAGGTGAGAGGGGCTTCGGAGGCCCTGGCGTTGAACACGCGGTTGACGGTATAATAAGGCTGGACTTGGATGAGATAGAGGGCAAGCTTTACCGTTCAATAATAGTTTGGAAGATGAGGGACTCTAAGATATCCATGGTGAGGCACCCTATGGAGATAACGGATGAGGGCATAGTAGTCGTGTGGGACAAGTACCTCAAGGTCGCGCCTAACTCAATATCTATAGTCGAGCTCCCAAAGGAGGAGGTCGAGGAGATGAGGAGGTCCCTCTCCGAGAGCTCTGAGAGCGCAAGCAATAAGGAAGAGTATGAGGAGTAAACAAAAGCGGTTCTCAGCAAGGGTGAACGGTCTTCACAGCCCGAGGCTCAGCTTACCGTCGTGTCATCACGGTTTCCGCGTTCTACCTTAATGGAAGCGTTTAATAAGCTTAAAACTTAGCTATTGGTCTTTAAGGCGCTTAAGGTCACGTTCTCGCCGTTTTCGTCAAAGAGCTTTATCTTCTGAGTCCTTATGAGCAGGTTCTTCTCGGATCCAGGTTCTACGTAGCCGCCCATATTGACCATGAGTTCTACGGAATCGTCGTCTATAGGCGAGACCACGGTCCTGAAGACGCCGGCCACGTAACTTGACACTTTGACCTTAACCTTCCCAGCAAACGTCATCCCAGGCGCGTCAGTGCTGTCGCTAAGCATCACATCCTCAGGCCTTACGCCGAGCCTATACTTACCTTCAAGCTTGGGGTTGGGCGAGGGTACCTTGACCGAGCTGGATAAGTAGATGAAGCCGCCGGAGACCGTGACGTTCACTATGTTTATGTCGCCTCCAAGCTTAGCAACCACTTCGTTGGCAGGGTTGTCATAGATGTCAGTAGGGGACGAGACCTGCGCGAACTTGCCGTTAATTATGACGCCAGCGACCTCGGCTATAGAGAAAATGTCTGCCGGGTCGTGAGATACTATTATAGTGGTCAACTTCCTCTCCCTCTGTATCTTCCTGACAAGGGCCCTGGCGCTGTCCCTCACTGCCGCGTCCAGGTTGCTGAAGGGCTCATCCATTAGGAGCAGCCTAGGGTTCTTCACCAGCGCCCTGGCTATGGCTGTCCTCTGCATCTGCCCTCCCGAGAGCTCCCTTGGATAATGGTTAAGGACCTTGGTGAGGCCCAGCTCCTCTGCTATTTCCTTGACCTTCTTATCTATCTCGCTCTTTGGCACCTTGGCGTTACGGAGCGGAAACGCTATGTTATCGTAGACCGTCATGTTGGGGTAGAGCGCCCAGAGCTGGAATACCATTGCTATGCCCCTGTGCTCCGGCTCCACTACAATTCTTCCAGGGGCCGAGACCAGCTCGTCATCAAAGTAAATGGTGCCGTCAGTGGGCACCTCGAGCCCGGCTATTAGCCTTAGGAACGTGGTCTTGCCATGGCCGCTGGGCCCCAGAACGCCAAAGGCCTGGCCGTCAGGTATTGTTATGGTTATTCCGTCAACGGCACGAACCTCTATTTTGCCTCTCCTGAAGATCTTCTTTAAGTTTTCGACCCTGACCGAGGCCATGGCTCAGACCCCCTTTGCTCCCCCTCCCAGCGCTGCTAGGCCGCGTATGAAATACCTTCCTAGAGCTATGAACACGGCCAGCGGAACTATTGAAGCAAGCACCGCGGCGGCGTAGGTCTCATTGTAGATAGTTCCATAGCCTCCAGTGAAGAACCTCTCCTCCACAGGAACCATCCTCATAGATGGCGTAGTAGTAAGCACCAGCGGCAGGAAGAAGTTATTCCACGACATTATGAACACGAATATCACGGTTGAGAGGAAGCCTGGCAGCGCCAGCGGGAACACGACCTTCCAGAATATGGTCCACTGGCTGGCGTCGTCGATTCTTGCAGCCTCTATTAGGTACCTGGGCACGGAGGGCAGGAATATCGACATGAGCAGCGCGGCGGTCGGTATGTAGAACAGCAGGTTCGCAAATATTACTCCCCAATAGGTGTTCAGCATGCCGCTGTGGGCCTCGAGCAGGAGGAGTGGAAGCAGCGTCGACTCCACTGGTATAAACGTGGCAAGCGAAATTATTGAGAACCCCGTGTTGCTAACTATTGGATGCCTTTCACCAAGTGAATAGAAGAAGTATGCCCCCATCTCACCAAGTATGCCCGAGAGCACAGTAACAGGGATAACAACTATGACGCTATTGATGAGGGGTTTCTTCATGCTGTCCCAGACAGTCATGTAGGCTGAAAGCGTGAAGTGCGTTGGCGGCTGGAACACTGAGGTAACCGTAGCTTCGAAGTTCGTCTTAAAGCCGTCTATAAGCATTGCGTAGAGGGGCATGAGCCAAAATATTACTACAAGGCCTCCCGCCAGCTGAAGCAGGGCATACTTGAGCAGCCTAGTCCTATAGGATGCCATGTTTTCACCCCCTCATAATCCACTTCTTTATACCAAAAAGTGCATACGGTATTACCACCGCAGCGGCTATCAGCGTTATAAGCGTTGAGGCCGCAGCTGACTGGCTGAAGAATTCAGTGTAGAACTCGTAGTAGACGTATTCTACAAGAGTCATGAGGTCCAGGTTAGTTGGGCCACCCCCTATCACGAAGGGCAGGCTAAACATCCTGAAGGAGAACAGGAACAGCAGCGCAGTGGCGACTATAAAGCCATTCATTGAGTTTGGAAGAAGGACCCTGAAGAGTATCTTAAAGCCTCCCGCGCCGTCTATCTTTGCAGCCTCCACTATAGACTTATCTATGCTCATAAATGACGCTAAATAGAATAGCACCGCGAGCCCCGTGTAGGCCCAGAACTCTACCAGAAACATAGATAGGGTTGTCGAGGTGGCTGTTGCTAGCGGGTTAACCGGCGGTAAACCCAGGTGGGAGGTTATCCACCCAAAACCAAGCTCAGGGTTGAAAAGCCAGTCCCATATAAGGCCATTGGTGGCCATCGATATGGCCAGTGGGTACAGGAATATGGAGAGGTATAGGCTGCGCTGCGTGTTGGGCAAGAAGTAGAGGAGGCCAGCGAGGAGCAGGCCGGCTAGGTCACCTATAGCTACAAGTCCAAGGGAGAATATAGTTGAATGATAAATGGCTATCCTGAAGAAAAGGCTCTTGAATATGGCTTCATAGGTGGCGAAGCCAACGAAGGTGTGTCTGCTGTTTAGCAGTGACCAGTTTTGCAGGGATAGAACAACGTTCCAGACTACTATATATATGAGCAGGGCGCCGAAGAACAGCGTAGGAAGCGCCATCAAGGCTAACTGTACGGAACTGGATCTCAGCCTTAGTCGCCTGGCCCTCTTAATAGTGTTCACGTTAGTTTCCTTGTTGCCCATATATTCATTCACCTCTTTTCGTATACAGTTCTAACTACAGCGACTTAAATACGTTAAAAGAAAAGGTGTGGAATCAAAAACCAAAACTAGTTCGTTACCAGTGGGTTATGGCAGGGTATATGTTGGACACGCGTAGCTGGAGTTGAAGTAGTACCCTGGCACTATTACCCACGGCGGCACGTAGCCGGCGAACGGCTGGCCAGCTATGCCAAGGTATCCAAGGCCTATCTTAGCAGCGGCCAGCCAGTCCTCGCACTCGCTGTGAACAAGCGACGCCAGCTGCGCGTTGTATGCCGGTATGTATGCCGAGCCGCTCTCCTGGAGCGCTAGCACCTGCGAGATCCAGCTCCCGAAGACATCGTCGAAGAGCCCGCCGTCAGACAGCTGGTAGACGAACTGGTCCGCTGGGGTGCTGACCAGCTGTTCGTGGCTCCACCACTGCTCCGGCGTGTTGAAGTAGTCAGTGGCGTTCTTCCAGTAGGTGGTGGCCTTCCACTTCGTCCAGGCCTCCTGGCCCACATATGAGGCCCAGAAGGTTGCTAGCTTCACTCCTGCAGAGGTGGTCGGATATGGCTTAGGCACGCCCACGGAGTCTATGACCAACGCGTAGGTGCCGTTCGTGCCTGGGAACGGCTCAACCACGACAGTCACGTTAGGCCAGCTTATGTATGGCTCGATAGCAGGGTAGGTGGTAACGTTGTAGTAGTCATAGGCGTAGTTGGTTAGCCAGTCTCCGTTAGCCTGGAACACGGCCTTGCCCTCTATCAGGTCGCTGAGGCCCTCGGTCCACGTCAGGCTCTGCCAGCCGGGGTAGTCGTAGGAGGTGAAGTTCACGAAGAGCGAGTCCGTCTCGTTAACGAGCTGCTGCACTGAGGCGTTGGAGAGGTCTATGGTTCCGTAGACGAACTCGTTGTAGAGCCTGGCGCCGCCAGCAAGGCCATACTTCTGTATGGCGAGTGACAGGAATATGTCCTCCCAGAGGTTGAGCTGGTCCCAGCCGCCGTCCGCGCCTGGCACCATCCACGGGGTGACGCCGTGCTCGGCCAGCTGAACGGTGTCGTAGATCAGGGTGCTCATGTTTGTTGGCAGCGGCAGGTTGTACTGCCTGAGCACCTTCATGTTGATGTAGAGCAGCGCTCCCCTGTGCACGTTGACCGGCATTGAGAGCATGCTTCCGTTAAAAGTTCCTGAGAGCAGGGCCTCAGTTACGGCGCCTGTCCACAGGCCCATCTTCTGGGCTATTGAAGTGAAGTTAACGAAGTCATTGGGAGACGTTATGAGCGCATAGGAGGCCATCTCAGGCCCGAAGTGCACCTGGAAGGCTGCAGGAGGCTTGCCAGCCTCCATCATGCCAGCTATCGTGAACTTAGCGTTGGTGCCTCCAGCTCCAGGTATCACTTCAAGCGAGACCGTGTAGGGCGGGTTGTCGCTCTGGAACACCGGTATGAAGTGCTTTAGCGCTATGTAGCCCTCAGTTGCCCACCAGGTGTAGAAGGTTATCGATGTGACAGAAGTTGTCGTCGTAGTAATAGGTGTCGTCGTAGTAGTTGTAGTGGTCGTTGTCGTCGTAGGTGTAGTTGTAGTGGTCACATGATGTTTCGTGGCAAGATATGCAGCGTATCCACCTACTGCAGCGATTATTACAATCACTATGACTATTATCGCAATAGTTGTACCACTTATAGAACGCCTGTTGGTGTGCAATATGCTACACCTCAGCTGAGACCTGGAGAATTGGGCAGTTTTTATCCTATGATGAAGAGTCTACATGGATTTCAACAGGTTATTTTTAGCATAAATATTAAGGAGAATAATAGAATAGCAATAGTTAAACCGAACAGCTCAAAAGTGTTTATGTAATACAGCTTTTTAATAACAGTCATTTTAATTATAATAAAGCTAAGCTAGTTTTCTGTTAACCTTCAGGCGTTGAGGAGCAAGGGCCTCACGCGTTAACGGGCTGAAGGCTCATATCATCTTCGTAGCTTATAGCGCAGATAAACACCGACTCCTCATCTGATGGATTTTCTATGCTGTGAGGCTCGTAGGGGCCCGTGTAGAAGAAGTCGCCAGCCTTCAACACCTTAGTGACGCCATTTATAGTAACTTTGAGGGTTCCCTTAATTATATACACCGCCTCCACATACTTGTGCCTGTGATACGGCATGACTCCGTGCGGCTTCACCACAAACCTCCTTAGCGCTATCTTATCAGAGCCGTCAGCTTTACTGACGAGCCACTGCACTGTAACGCCGCTGGTGCCCGGCAATAGGGCTGAAACGTCCTGCGGGGGCACATCTGCATAGTTGCCGAACTTCATGCTATCCCTGGCATGTAGGGCTGCGGCCCGCGCAAATAAGCTTAAGCTCACGCCTTGCAGGAATCCTTGTGACTGGAACTGTGGTCAACGCTGGCCGCAGGGAGCTTTTGCCTAACATGATAGCTATCAGGCCCGTGCACCGGTCGCTCTACGGGCCGGTCAACCGGTCTTCACAGCTGTGCACCCTTGCAGGGCGTCCGCGGCCCTGCCCCTCCCCTGCAACCCCAAGGTCGGCCATAGGCCGCGCGCCCTCAAGCGGGGGCGGCCGGCCTCATAGGTTAACCGCTCCGTCAAGTGGGCGCAGTTAACTCCAGTTAAACCAAGTGCAGCAAATGAGGGGGGCGGAGTTAAGTGCGCGTTAACTCTAAATTAAAATTGCTAGCAAAAAGTTAACCTGGCTGATGGAGCCTCCTTTGTCCCAAGGAGGCCGAGGCCCCTCCGGCGCCCCCATGTAGCGTTGGCTCCCGGAAGGTAACACCGGCGCCTTGATTGAGAAGGCTTCCCCAGCGGCGCTATACAGCTCAAAGGACGGAGCTTCATGAAGGGCCCGCTAGGCCGGTGTTACCTGCCGGCTTTCGGGGTTCCAGGGGAGTCCACAGGTAACACCTACCTTAGGCGTCGCCTGCCCTCTGAGGCTGTAACAGCTAGATGGAAGCCCCGCAACTGTGCACTAACTTTCTAAATATTTTTTAGAGTAAAATGGCGGTCCACAGGCCTTTGCAGATATGCTGTACCGACCTCTAAGCCTCCTGGTAAGTTCATCGATAGGTGGACCAGTTGCGCTCAGCAGCGGCTATGAATATTGCAAGTCGTCGTACCGCGGCAGGCCTTTAAGGCCTGGAAGGCTGCGGCCCAAGCTGAGTAACCCTTATAAGTGGGTAGCCTCACAGGCGAGAGAAGGCATTTTGGCGCGGAAACTGGGAGGCCCAGGCTTCGGGCCATCGGACTCTTCCAAGTCAGGCTCGTCCGGCCTCACTCCGCTGTCCATAACTCGTTACGACCCCACCAAGGGCCAGGTGGAGCTCACGGCTGGCTTTCCCGAAGAGAAGTTCCTTTGGAACCCTGACATACATCCAGTGCCTATATCCAGGAGAACGTGGGGGGCGCTGACTTACTTCCTGATATGGGTGTCGATGGCCTTCATAGTGCCATCATGGACTTTAGCCAGCATAGGACTGCTCCTGGGCCTAACGCCACTTCAGGCCATATTTACGGTGTTCCTAGGGAACCTAATAGTGGTCATTCCTATGATAATACAGTCCCACGGAGGGGCAAGGTATGGCATAGCTGAGCCGCAGCTCACCAGGACCAGGTGGGGAACCTACGGCGCTATGTTCCCAAGCTGGGTGAGGGCAGTGATAGGGGCAGGGTGGTGGGGGATAGAGAGCTACATAATAGCTGAGGCCGCCACAGCGCTTTACGCCATATACACGGGCAGGACCTCGACGATAGCCTACACCGTGGCTCACTTCCAGAACTACCCATTCGTGCTGGCAAAGGACTTCCCAAGCATATTCTGGGCCACGTTTGTGATTGTTATAGCGGCGCAGATGTTGGTATTCTACCTATCGCCTATAGTGAAGTCGCAGCCCGCCCTCAGGTGGCTTGCGAGGGTAGGAGGGCCCATAGTTATGATCGCCTTCGTGAGCCTATGGGTTTACTTCATGAGCGCGGCTGGGTGGTCCGTTAACCTGTCAGCCATATCGGGTCAGGGCCACTTCACCTGGCTGGGCTTCCTGGCATTCCTTAACGCTAACATAGCCTTCTGGGCAACTATGGCGCTTACAATGCCGGACTACACTAGGTTTGCAAGGTCGCAGAGCTCCCAGACCTATGGACAGCTAACCATGCCGTTCCTAATGCTTGCCGTGGCGGCCTTCTCCGTGATGACCACCGCGGCGGCCTACGAGCTCTATGGCAAGGTAATATGGGACCCCATAGTCCTAACGGCCCTCTACATGACGAGGCCCCTTGGCTACTTCGTCCTAATATCCATAATGTTGGCCACGTTCTTGGTTAATGCCTTTGCCAACGCCGTCGGTCCCGCATATGATATAGCCAACACGTTCCCAAAGCACATGAGCTGGTTTAAGGGGTCCCTAGCGCTTATCGCGATAGCCGTTGGCATAGGCGCGTGGAGCTATTATGGCAACGCTTACAGTTACATAACTAACTGGCTGCTGACATACGGCGGTCTCCTTGGAGGCATAGAGGGCGTGATAATATTTGACTACGCTGTAGTAAGGAGGTTCAAGCTTGATCTGGCTGACGTGTTTAAGAGCGACGGAATCTATAGGTACTGGCACGGCATAAACCCAGCGGCTGTCATTACCTTCCTGATAGTGACCGTGCTCATATACGCTCCTCTGCCCTACCACCAGGTCCTCTTCAACAGCTCATGGTTGCTCTCCTTCACGGTCTCAGGGCTGATATACCTGCCGCTCATGAAGTACTGGGTTATTCCAAAGTATCAGCCGCAGCTTAGCGGCGGCCTGCTAAGGGGCTACCTGAGCCCGTACACTAGGAGGATATTCATGGTGGAGAGTAACTAACCTTTTGTTAAGGATAGCAAAGTAATGTTATAGCTTGATTCTACCAGTTTTATTGAAAAGCGTGTTAAGGGCTCAGGCCCGCGCTAGCGCGAGCGTGGCCAGAGTGTCAGAGGGAGAGCCGGCTACAGAGGAGTGGTACTCGCTCAGCATCAACATGCACAGGTTCTACGGCGGCAAGATAGAGGTCCTGCCGAAGGTGCCCGTGAGGGGCCTCAAGGACCTCGCGGTCTGGTACACCCCAGGCGTCGCTGCCGTGAGCAGGCTCATAAGTTCAGACCCCGACCTCTCCTTCGAGCTCACCTCCAGGTGGAACACGATAGCCGTCGTGAGCGACGGCACCAGGGTTCTGGGCCTCGGCAAGGTCGGCCCCGAGGCCGCCTACCCGGTGATGGAGGGCAAGGCGCTGCTCTTCAAGTACCTTGGGGGCGTCGACGCCGTGCCCATAGTGCACAGGTTCTCAAAGGCTGAGGACTTCGTGAGGTTCCTAGAGGCCATAGAGCCCTCCTTCGGCGGCATAAACCTTGAGGACATAGAGAAGCCCAAGTGCTTCACCATACTGGACGAGGCCAGGTCGAAGCTCCAGATACCGGTGTGGCACGACGACCAGCAGGGGACGGCAACAGCAATCCTGGCAGGCCTCATCAACGCGCTTAAGGTTGTTGGCAAGAAGCTCCAGGACGTCAGGATAGTGATTTTTGGGGTCGGCGCGGCTAATACAGCGTTCTACAGGCTATTGAAGTACATGGGCGTTAAGCCCAACCATATAGTTGCGGTCGATAAAAATGGTGTCCTCCACCCTGAGATGAAGGACATAGACAAGCTCATGCTCACAGATCCATACCAGTACCAGATAGCCATAGAGACGAGGGGCGGGGGCCTGCCTCCAGACTCGCCCATCGAGAAGGCCTTCGAGGGGGCTGACGTAGTTGTCGCGGCGTCGGCCCCTGGCCCAGGGGTCATAAGGCCCGAGTGGGTCTCAAGGATGAACAGGGACGCCGTTGTGTTCGCCCTGGCGAACCCGGTGCCCGAGATATGGCCCTCCGAGGCCAGGAGGGCCGGGGCCAGGGTGGTGGCCACGGGCAGGAGCGACTTCCCTAACCAGGTCAACAACAGCCTCGTCTTCCCGGCGGTCTTCAGGGGGGTGCTGGACGTGAGGGCGAGGACAATAACCGACACCATGGCCATAGCAGCGGCCGTTGAGCTCGCCAAGTTCGCCGAGGAGAGGGGGGGCATAGGCGAGGA
Organism: Acidilobus saccharovorans 345-15; assembly: GCF_000144915.1. NCBI lineage: Archaea > Thermoproteati > Thermoproteota > Thermoprotei > Acidilobales > Acidilobaceae > Acidilobus > Acidilobus saccharovorans. The sequence continues at coordinate 983,817 of NC_014374.1, read as the reverse complement.
CAGGATACTGCCCACCATGGAGGAGTGGGAGGTCTACCCGAGGGTCGCCGCAGCGGTCGCGGTTAAGGCGGTTGAGGAGGGGGTCGCCAGGAGGACTACCACTTACAGGGAGGAGCTCGAGAGGGCGACCGAGATAATAGGGACCGTGAGGCAGAAGATAAACGCGCTGCTTGATAAGGGCCTAATAACGATGCCTATGTGAGCTTTGTTAACGCTGTTGAGATAGCACCTCTCTGAGTAATGACACAAACTTATCCAGGAGGGCCTTAGTTACGTGGGGCATTACAACAACCCTTATGCCGGGCACCAGGCCGCATTTGTAGACGTAGACCCCTTCCTTGGCGAGCGATCTCATTAAGTAGTCATCGCCGGCATGCTCTATACACACAACCGGTACTTCAGGGTCCACGGGCGTCTCGAGCCCTAAACCTTTAACTTCATTCAGTAAGTACCTGGTTCTCTCCATGAGTTCATGGGCCTGCGCGGCATAGCCGTCACGGCCCATGTACTTTACGATGGCCCAGGTGGCCGCCACAGGCCCCCCGCTCCTGGTCCCAAAGAGGCCCACCTGGTGTCCCGCAGGATAATATTCTGCCTTGAAGTCGAGGGGCTTAAACCAATGCTCGTCCCTAACTATCAGGCCGCCGGCGGGCAGTGGGGCAAGCCCAAGTTTGTGGGGATCAAGTGTGGCGCTCATGACTGGCCCGTTTTGGAACCCGAGCTTTCTGTTGGGGTAAACGAAGGGAGCCACAAGGCCGCCCAGGGCAGCATCGACGTGAACTATGGAGTCGCACTCAGCTGCAACGTCAGAGACCTCCTCCACGGGGTCTATTGTGCCCACGGACGTGGTGCCTACAGTAACTACTACAACGCCTGGGCCGTTCGCCTTGCAGAGGGACCTGAGGGAGGCCGGGTCCATCCGGTACTCCTTCATTTTAACTTCAACAGGCCTCATTCTGAGCAGGTAGGCGGCCTTAGTTATAGAGTGGTGCGCGGCGGCCGTGTAGTAGACGTTGTTAAAGCCGTGTTCCCTCGCAAGGTAAAGGGCCGCCAGGTTGGATTCGCTGCCGCCGCTGGTTATGTAGCCCGTGCACCTGCTGCCGCCAAGGTAGCTTCCGAGCTCCTTTATGGCCTCCTCCTCCAGCTCCCTGAGGGGCCTGTAGAGCTCCTCGTCATTTACATTGAGTCCCTGGAACATGTCAAAGGCTGCCTTAGCTAGCGGGTGAGGAGGAGTAGTCATGGAGCCCAGTATCCCGTCCCTGTAGTGGATGGGCACCGACCTGGCCACTTCGGCAAGCCTCGACATTATGTCCTCCAGCTTCACGGTTTTCCCTTGAAGAGGGTAGGCCCTTCGTTTTTTATCGCTAAGCTACCAGGCCACAGCCAGTTGCAGGGATGGCCCAGTTGTAGGGCCTGTCTCGCGTCTGGGCTTCGACGCAGTGCGCCTCAAAGTATTATGCGCCTCCCATAACTTTAACTCCTAGGTACTGGAGCCCGCACGGTATAAACCTGAGCGCCCTAAGGTTTGAGTAGCCTCTGCCCCACACGCTTACATACTTAGAGCTCGCCTTGTCAAGGAGCGAGAGCTCATCATCAGCTAGCCTTAACTCAGCTGAGCCTGCAAGCTCGGCGACCCTCTCAGGCTTAGTGGTGCCAGGTATAGGGACGGCGCCCTTGCCGACTATCCATGAGAGGGCTACCTGCGCCTTTGTAACTCCATGGGACGCAGCTACCTTGGTCAGAGCCTCCTGAAGCTCTAGGTCCCGGGAGGCTGCCCTGAACCTTGGGTCCATCCTTTGAATGCGCCTGGTTGCGGCGGCGCCCGCGAGAGCTCCCTTGGCCAGCGGCGAGTAGGCTATGATACCAATGCCCAGCTTTTCCGCAGTCCTGAAGACGTCAAGCTCGGGAGTCCTGAAGGCAAGGCTATACTCCACCTGGTCGCTTACTATCTCAGCTGACCTGAGGCAGCTCGCCGCCTCCTCAAGCATGTGCCCGGGGAAGTTGGAGACCCCTATGAACTCCGTCAGCCCCCTCTTAGCTGCGTCCTCAAGCCCCCTCAGCGGCTCGCAGAGGGGCACCCACGCTGGGGGCGGCCAGTGAAGCTGAAGCAGGGACGGCCTTAGGCCAAGCCTTCTGGCGGACGCCTCTGCAGCCTTGGCCACAAGCCACCTTAACGGCCTGAAGCCTGCGACCTTCGTGGCTACCACTATATCATCAGGCCTGAGCCCAAGGGTCTTTACTGCGTTGCCCAGGGACCGCTCGCTCCTCCCCATTCCATAGACCTCGGCGGTGTCGAAGAAGCTGATGCCATTGTTAACGGCGGCTCTAACTATATTAACGGAGACCTCCTCGCTGCCCCTCCACGAGGTTGAACCTATCTCCCAGAAGCCAAGGCCTATAGCGCTAACCTTAGGGCCTCCTTTGCCGAGCTTCACGTATATCATGACGTTTCAGCTCTCGCAGGTCTTGAGGGCTTACCGAAAGGCTAAGAGTCTGAGCTTTTGTCGCAAATCAAATTTTACCCTGAAGCAGCATATATTTGGGGGACTTAATGATCGAGATCAGGAAGTTGAGTGATCCTTTGGAGCTGTCTCAAGTAGTCGAGGTTCAGCTCTCCGCCTGGGGAATGGATAGGTCGCAGTGCGAGGCTGTGCCGCTCCACATGCTTAAAGCCATGGTTGATAACGGTGGCCTAGTCCTGGGGGCCTTCGATGGGGACAGGCTTGTGGGCTTTTCATTGGGCTGGTTTGTAGAGACTCCCGAGGGGCCTTATTTCTACAGTCACATGACGGGCGTGGTAAGCGAGAGGAAGTACAGCGGCTTAGGCACCAGCCTCAAGCTTGCCCAGAGGAGGGAAGTTCTAGCCGCGGGGGTCAGGCTCATAAAGTGGACCTTTGACCCGCTGCAGAGCCTTAACGCGCACTTCAACCTTGGCAAGCTTGGAGCCATTTTCACAAAGTACAAGGTCAGGTACTATGGTTATCTTCACGACTCAATAAACGCTGGCCTCGAGACGGACAGGGCCGTGGCTGAGTGGTACCTCGACAGCAAGAATGTTATCAACAAGATATCCAGTGTCGCGAGGACCCCCTCCCTTGAGGAGCTGGTCGAGTTGGGGGCTCACGTGGCTGTTGTCCCAGTTGGTCCAAGGGGGAGTGAGGAGCCCAAGGGACCGGACCTTAGCAGAAGCCCAGCGGCGGTTGCCATAGGGCTTCCTTACTCAGTATCTGCCCTGAACTCCGTGAACAGGGAGCTCGCCTCCAGGTGGAGGGAGGTCACGAGACAGGCCTACCTTAAATATTTGGGCGAGGGCTACGTAGCCTCGGACTTCACATGGGACAAGTATGGGCACGGCTACGTGATAATGGTGAGGGAGAGCCTGGGCGAGGTCCTTGATGGGGTGAGACCGTGGAGCTAAGGAAAGTTGAACTCATAGAGATCTGGGTTAAGTTAAAGTCCCCCTTTGAGACAAGCTTTGGGAGGACGGAGGAGAGGCCCGCTATTCTGGTCCGTGTTGAAGAGAAGGGAGGCGAGGTTGGCTGGGGCGAGGTGGTAGCGGACTCAGGCCCGTGGTATAGCTATGAGACCAACGAGACCGCGTGGCATGTAATAAGGGACTTCATTCTGCCGCAGCTGAAGGGCGACATAACCCCAAGGAACTTCACCGCTTTAGCAAGCAGGATAAGGGGCCACAACATGGCCAAGGCTGGCGTCGAGATGGCTCTGTGGGACCTCGCCGCCAAGCTTGAGGGGCTACCGCTATGGAAGTACATAGGAGGGGTCAGGGACAAAATAGTGAGCGGCGTCAGCGTCGGTATACAGCCCTCGCTGCAGGAACTGGTAAAGGTCGTTGACAGCTATCTTCAGCAGGGCTATGCGAGGATAAAGATAAAGATAAAGCCGGGCTATGATGTGGCCCCAGTCAAGAAGCTAAGGGAGACCTTTGGGGCTAACTTACCCCTTCAGGTCGACGCAAACGCCTCCTTCAGCCTAAGCGACGTAGAGGTCTTCAGGAGGCTGGACGAGTACAACCTGCTCATGATAGAGCAGCCCCTGGGCTGGAGGGATCTCGTGGATCACGCTGAGCTGGCCAGGAGAATAAGGACGCCCATATGCCTTGACGAGAGCATCACAGACCTAGACGACGCTAGGAAGGCCTACCAGCTTGGCTCGGCCATGATAATAAATGTGAAGCCTGCCAGGGTAGGAGGCCTCGGCGAGACCATGAGGATCCATGACTTCTGGTATAGGCAGCTGGGAAGGCCCATATGGATAGGCGGCATGCTTGAGACCGGCGTGGGCAGGGGGCACCTGGTGGCGGCGGCAACGCTAGAGGGTGTCAAATACCCTAATGACGTAAGTGCGAGCTCCAGGTATTATGAAAACGACATAGTAGAACCTCCCTGGGAGCTTAACAGGGACGGCACCATATCAGCACCTACGAGAAGTGGCATAGGAGTTGAAGTGCTTGAGGACCAGGTGCGCAGGACAGCCAAAAGGCTCTACCAAACGTCATTTTAGTTATACTTGCATATAATTTTAACTTAAACCTGGCCTTTTTCTAATGTGTGAAGTTGCCGTGAGGCATGTGCTTGTAGGCGGCGTGGGCTTTGTGGGCATAAACTTAGCCGCTGAGCTCAAAGGAAGTCATGAAGTTGTAGTGGTGGCTAGGAGGTCCTCCGTGAAGCGAAGGCCAGGCCTCTCAAATGACTTAAGCAAGATGGGCGTAGACATGGTTGTACTCGACTCCATAACACCTGAGGCCTTAAGTAAACTGGGAGGGGACGTGTACTACCATATAGCTGGCAAGATCAGTGGGAGCTACAGGGAGTTCGAGGAAGCTCACGTAGGCCTCCTCAGGCAAGTGGTCCAGGCCGCGTCTCAGGCCAGTGCAAGGGTTGTTTACGTAAGCTCCACGGCGGTGGCGGCCGAGCTGAGGGGGGTGCCGAGGGGGTCCCTCGTTGAGGAGGAGGATGAGCACCTGAACCCTAAGGTGTTCATTCACAGGACCCCTTATGAGGTTACGAAAGCTGAGGGCGAGAGGCTCCTCGTCTCGGAGGGCACGAGGCTGGGCGGCAAGTGGTCCATAGTTAGGCCATCCCTGGTCTTCGGTCCCTGGGGCTACGAGGTCCAGTGGAAGGTAACGCTGTGGGCTGCAAAGCGCGGACTTACGCTGAGATTTGGTTCGAGGAACATGGTGTACTCAGGGGACCTGGCCAGGATACTTGCTATGGCTGGCTCAGGCGCCTTTGATGGAAAGTGGGTCTACGCCAACTGGCCCTTCGACGTCGATATAAGTGACGTGGGTCAAACGATCTGCAGGATGCTCAGGAAGGACTGCCACGCGGTGAGCGCCAGGTGGGCGATCAGGCTCGCCGCGGCTGTGCCCTCATCGCCGTTTAAGATGATGTACCGCATGCTTTCAAGCAACTACAAGTACTCCAGCAGGTACTTGAGCGACTTTAAGTTTACGCCGCTGGAAGAGGCCGTCTCTAAGTTCATGGAGTGGGCCTCAGGGTCCGCTCACGCTTAAAACTCCCGTTGCCTGTTGATAGGAGGGTTTAGTTGAAGGCAAGCCCCATAATCGTTGCCATAGATGGCCCCGTGCTTGGCAGCTGTCAAGGTCTAGTAAAGATTATGACTGACCTAGGGGATGAGGTAGTTGGTTTCAAGGTTGGCATCCCCTTCATTATACAATGCGGCCTTGAGTCACTCGCAGCAGCCAGGTCAAGAATTAGAAACGGCCTGCTAATAGCAGACCTTAAGCTTGCTGACATAGGTGATATAATGGTCAGGGTGGTCTCGCTGGTGAAGGATTATGTCGACGCTGTCATCGCCCACTCCTTTGTAGGCTACAAAGGCGCCCTTGACAAGGTCTCCGAGAAACTTAAGGAGTGGAACATAAAGCTAATACTTGTGGCCTCAATGAGCCACGAAGGGTCGCGTGAGCTCTATGACAGGAACCTGGACTCTATTATGGATGTGGTGAAGAAAGCGAACCCATGGGGAGTCGTGGCCCCAGCAACAAGGCCTGACATAATATCGCTTGTAAGGAATGCCCTCGGTGCTGACGTGAAGATACTTGCTCCTGGCGTCGGCACTCAGGGAGCAAGGCCCGGGGATGCGATCTGCGCCGGAGCCGACTACGAAATCATAGGGAGGAGCATAACGGAGAGCCCGGATCCTAAGAAGGCCGTGGAGCTCATAGCCCTCGAACAGGAGGAGGCCCTAATGAGGTGCCGCAGATGAGCGGCACCATAGAGAGGCTTCTGCTCAACACTGGTGCCGTGCTCTTTGGCGAGTTTAGGCTCACCTCCGGCAGGGTAAGTCATGTCTATATAGACCTTAGGAAGGTCATAGGGTATCCTGAGGCCTTTAGGATAATATCATTAGAGCTGGCCCACATGGTCATAGAGGACGTGGGGGAATGCGGGAACTGCGCTGTGGTGGGGGTCGCAACCGGAGGAGTGCCGTGGGCTACCGCCGTTGCCCTCAGCTTAGGACTTCCCTTGGCTTACATCCGTCAGCCCAAGGGGCATGGAACCGAGAGGGACCTTGAAGGAGCCGAAGTCAAAGGCGTGACAGCGTTGCTGATAGACGACGTGGCTACCACAGGCAGCAGCCTCTCCTTTGGCGTCAGCGTTCTCAGGTCTCACGGGGCTAGGGAGGTAATTGGGGCTGTAATCGTTGACCGCGAACAGGGGGCCAGAAGGTCCCTGGAAAGCATGGGAGTCAAGTTGCTCTCAGTGACCACGCTAAGGAGCATACTTGAAGAGGCCAGAAGGCTTGGCATGATAAGCGATGAACAGCTAAACTCTTTAGCCGGCGAACTTTGGGGGACTACGTAAAGGGCTTCAGAGCGATATTCACAGTCATTTAGACTGAATTCAAAATTAAGTAAGGCAGATTAAGATCAAGATAGCTTTGTATAGCTAATCAATGTAGCGTTGTCTAACTAGGATGTGTCGTAGTTTCCTCAGGCTATTAGATAAGGCTATAAACACTTTAAAGTTCAGGCTACCTCGCTTTTTGTGGGCATTTTGCCCTGGCGCGGTCGTGACGTAATAGACCCAAGGGACTTCACAAGGGAGGACCTGGAGATTCTTTTTGAGGAGGCTGACAAGATGCGTCGTCAGCTCTCCTCTGGCAGAGTGACTAGAACCCTCGAAGGGAAAATAATAGCCACGGCGTTCTTTGAGCCATCTACTAGAACGAGGCTCAGCTTCGAAGCGGCAGCCAAGAGGCTTGGAGCTGACGTTATAGGCTTCTCCGCCGAGGAGGCTACCAGCGTAGCCAAAGGAGAAAGCTTTGTTGACACCATTAGGATGTTGGATGGCTACGCAGACCTAATAGTGATTAGGCACAAATATGAAGGCGCGGCTGCTCTAGCCGCCGAGGTTGCAAGGGTTCCAGTAATTAACGGAGGTGATGGAAGCCAGCACCACCCAACTCAGGCCATGTTAGATCTTTATACCGTGAGGGAGCTCTTCGGGAGCGTTGATGGCCTTAACTACCTCATAGTAGGAGACCTCAAGTATGCAAGGACTGTCGCAAGCCTCCTGAGGGCACTTTCCCTGTTTAAGCCAGCCTCAGTTATGTTGTCAGCGCCGCCACAGCTTCAGCTAAGGGATGAGGTAAGGAGGGACGTTGAGTCCAGGGGGCTGAGGCTTGAGTACGTTAAGCTTGAGGAGGGACTTTCCAGGGCGGACGTGATATATGTTACGAGAATACAGAGGGAGAGGTTCCCAGATCCTCAGGAGTATGAGAAGGTCCGCGGCAGCTATAGAATTACAAGGAGGCTACTGGAGGCCTACGCTAAGGGCAGCGCCAAGGTGTTGCACCCCCTGCCTAGGGTTGACGAGCTGGCAGCTGATGTGGATAGCACTAGCTACCAGGCCTACTTCCTGCAGGCAAGCCTTGGAGTGCCCCTTAGGATGGCTCTCCTTAACCTGATCTTAGGGGGTGAAGCAAGTTGAGCGGGGAAGGCCAGAGGAAAGTGCTGCTGGTGAGCAAGATAAGGGAGGGCACAGTCATAGATCACATACCAGCCGGCAGGGCCCTCGTAGTGCTCAAGATACTTGGAATAACTGGAAACGAAGGCTTCAGGGTGGCAGTAGTTATGAACGTTGATAGCGCTAGAATGAAGAAAAAGGACATAGTGAAACTAGAAGGTTACTATCCAAGGATAGAGGACCTCATGAAGATTTCCCTGGTGGCGCCAGAGGCCACAATAAACATAATTAAGGACTACAATGTAGTTGAAAAGAGGAAGGTCGAGGTACCTAAAGTAATAGAGGGCGTGCTAAGGTGTCCTAACCCTACTTGTATATCAAGGAAGCCCGGGGAGCCCATAAGCAGCAGGTTCCTGTTGGTCAGCGGGTCACCCCTCAGGCTCAAGTGCCATTACTGCGGCACAGAAATAGGAGAAAACGATGTTATAGAGCAGCTTGTCGGTGGTGGGCGAAGCTGAAGGATTACGAGAACGTCGTATCAGTTTGCGGCAAACTAATCGACTCACGAGGCTTCCTGGGCAGTGGCTGCGTTAACATAGGCAGCAACGGTTTCATAAACTCCATATCTAAGACGCCAAGGGGGGATAAAGTATACTCCTACGAGGGCGAGGGCGAATACATAGCGCCGGGCCTGGTGGACATACACGTTCACTTAAGGGGCCTCGAGCTATCATATAAGGAAGACGAGGCGACTGGCACCAGGGCGGCGCTTTCCTCAGGCATAACTCTTGTGGCAGACATGCCTAACACTAAGCCAAGACTTTCAACCCCTGAGGCCATAGGGCTCAAGCTTAACGAGCTTGCCGAAAAATCCTTTGTAGACTACGCTGTTTATGCTGGCGTCCCTGACTCGCCCGAACTCATAACGAAGATATTGAACCTTGCGGTTGCTGGCTTCAAGATTTTCCCAGAAGATATTATGAAGAGGTGGAGCAGCGTTAGGAAGATACTTGGGCTGAGTAACGTGCTTGCTGTAGTCCACCCCGAGCTTCCCGAGGCAGACAGAGTATGGGACGAGGACAACTATGAGAGGGGGGAGTTGAGGGGCTGCTGGATGGAGGGGGCGAGCCTTTATTACCTCTCTGAAGCCGCGGCCAAAGTTCACATAACTCACGTGTCATGCCCGGGCACCTTAAGGTTGGCCAAGAGCATGGGCTTCAGCGTCGACACAACTCCGCACTACTTACTCTATGACTACACGTTAGGAGGCTGCTACTTCAGAGTTAATCCTCCGCTCAGGGACCCGATCACAAGGACTTTAATGATGAAGGCCCTTACTGAGGGGCTCTTCGACGCCCTTGCAAGTGACCACGCGCCGCACTCGCTGGGCGAGAAGTCTGCGTGGCCTCACTGCCCGGCGGGGATACCCTGGCTTGGCCTGTGGCCTTGGTTGCTTTACAGGCTCGTCAGGGCCCACGCGCTAAGTAGGTCTGAGTTCCTGAGGTTGTTAACTTCTGGCCCCGCCAAGATATTAGGCCTTGGAGCCCGTTACGGCCTTATCGAGGTAGGTTACAGGGGCAACTTAGTCGTGGTCAGCGAGAGCCCCTCAAGGTTTCTGTCGACCTACAGTAAAGCGCCTTATGGCCACGCCTTTATGGAGGAGCTCGCGGCAGCCCCTAGGGCGGTCTTTATCGGAGGTCAGCTCGCCGCCGAAGAGATGGAGGTCACTCTTAAGCCCACAGCGCTTAACCCTTTCAGCAGGAGGGGAGAGGTTGAACCTTGAGGTAAGGGTGGCAGGCCTAGAGCTGCAGCACCCGGTTCTGAACGCCAGCGGCATCATGGGCGAGAGCCTTGACGGCCTCCTCGCTATAGGGAGATCAGGCGTCAGCGCGCTAGTTACGAAGTCTTACACTCCCTCCCCAAGGCAGCCTTACCCTATGCCAAGGGTGATTCACTTAGACATGGGCTCGTTGAATGCCGTAGGTTTGGCGAACCCGGGCATAGAGGGCTTACGGGATCACATGAGGGCGCTCGCAGGGCTTGGAATCCCCATAATAGTCAGCGTCGCTGGCTCTCTTCCAGAGGACTTCGCTAAGGTCGCCGCTGTCGCTGAGGAGGCCGGAGCTGCCGCGGTAGAGCTTAACCTGAGTTGCCCTCACGTTGAGAAGATGGGCCTAGACATAGGTATGGATCCCGTGATGAGCAGGAAGGTCGTAAGCGCCGTGGCTTCGACAGTCAAGATACCGGTAATAGCTAAGCTTGGCATCTCTGATAAGATGGTCGAGACGGCAGAGGCTTCGCTTGAGGCCGGCGCTAAAGGGCTCACGCTGATAAATACCGTAAGAGCTATGAGGATAGACGTTTACAGCCTAAGGCCTGCTCTTGGTCATGGAATTGGGGGCCTCTCCGGCCCAGCAATTCACCCAATAGCCGTAAGAGCCGTTTACGAGGTCTACAGGGAGCTTAGGCCTGACATATTTGGCGCTGGCGGCGTGGAGCGCTGGGAGGACGCTGTAGAGCTTATCCTGGCTGGGGCGAAGGCTGTTCAGGTGGGCTCAGGGCTCGTAAGGAGGGGCCTTCAAGTAATAGGTGAGATAAAGAGAGGCATAGCTGATTACATGAACTACATGGGCTTCAAGTCGCTGACGGATATGGTGGGGGCAGCCGCCCGCCAGTGACTCAGGGAGTCAGCCAAGGCTCAGAACGGCATTTAATAGCGTTTGAGAGTTTACAGGACCTTGAGTGAAGGTTGATGGGCTCAGGCGAACGTCATGCTAACCTCAGGGCTTTCCTTATAGCTTCAGCAGCCCTTGTGGTAGTCCTAGTTCTGGAGCTTCTGAGAGGAGTTGATGGCATAGACATCATAAACCAGGTCGTGCTCAGGAACATAGGGCCTGACAGGCAAGTGATAGTGGAGGGGATCTCCTACACTGCGAGCTTAGAGGTGTTCGCCGTGCTCACAGCTATAGCCTACTTTTTTGACGTGGGGGTCCATAAGAGCGCATCAAAGAGATTAACGTCATTCGCGGTCGCCGTCATCTTCTCAATGATAGTGACGGCTATACTTAAGGCGTACATAATGGAGCCGCGTCCCCACGAGCCATTCATTTACTTTGGACTTCTGGGCAACCTGTTGAACGCGGACTACTATGGGTTCCCCTCAGGGCATACCGTGAGGGTTACGGTTCTCGCATATTACTTTACGGCAACGCCATCAATGAGAAGGAGGGGGCTCAGCTATGTCGTGATACTTTATGCCGCAGTGATAATGTTCACTAGGCTCCTTCTGCAGGTTCACTGGCTGTGGGACATAGTGGGCGGCATTGTGGTGGGCGTGTGGTCAAGCCTCTTAGTTGACGGCATTGGCGAGAGGCTATGGGTGCCCCTTTACAACGCCACGCTTGGCCGTCTTAGCTTTTTGAGGCTAAGGCAGTGAAGCCTTAAGGAGCTATACCATGAACTTCGCTTCCCGCCTTAGATGAGATATAAGGCTTCACCGGCGCACACCCAGAGAGGCCACGGGCAATGCAGCAAAGCAACAAGTTCATAGTTGACGCGATGCTGGGCACCCTAGCCAAGTGGCTGCGAATGATGGGATACGACACGCTTTACTCCAAGTCATATAATGATGCTCAGATACTAAGCATAGCTGCAAGGACTGGTAGGATAATAATCACTAGCGACAAGGGCCTCCACAGAAGGGCTGAAAAGCTGAAGCTAAAGGCCGTTCTTCTTCCCGAAGTAGACGTAGCTAGAAACCTTGCCAGGCTTGCCAGTGAGGGACTCATAGAGCTCAGGGCTGACCCCTCGATAAGCAGGTGCCCAATATGCAATGGGCCCCTGAGGGAGGTCACTGACAAGAATATTATAAGGGGCCGCGTTCCTCCAGGAGCCTTAGCTAGGTATGGCAAGTTTTACGTGTGTGTTAAGTGCGGTCATGTATACTGGGAGGGCGGCCACTGGAATAACATAAGGAAAATAGTCAACGATGCCCGGATGCTGGTTCAGAGCAGCAAGGTCATAAGTGAAAACGACGAGAAAAGTCCTTAAGTAGCTAAATATAGAAAGCTGTTAGTGCTTGGTATTTAGCTTACCATTACATTTTAACTGGCAGGGAGCCAAAGGGATCTGGTGGACGCTATGGCCACAGAGCCCTTGGTCAGGGACATAATGCACACCCCGCCAGTTAAGGTTACCCCTATAACGCCTGTTAACGAGGCAGCTCAGATAATGATGGACAAAGGCGTAGGCTCCCTCATTATAGTTGATGACAGTGACAACCTCATAGGTATAGTTACTAAGACCGACATAGTGAGGGAGGTGGTTGCTAAGGGGCTATCCCGTAACGTGCCCGTGGGCAACATAATGACGAAGAACCCCTACTTCGTGCTTGAGGACTATACGGTCAAGGAGGCCGCTGAGCTCATGGGGACTCACAACATAGGGCATCTTCCGGTCCTCTCCAGGAACAACATGAAGCCGGTTGGCATGATCTCTAAGAGGGACATAATAAGGTTAGCGCCGCACTACATAACCTTAGTGTACGTGCTGCAGTCCCAGGTAGAGAAACGCTGAAGGGAGCTTTCGTGACTTACCAAGGCCACTCCCTGCCATCATGAATTATCCTTCTGAGAGACGTTGGGAGAATTATGTTCTTGGCTGCTGTTATGTGGCGGGTTGCCTTGGGCGGCAGGAGCTCCCCAGACATGGCGGCCCTAACCACAAGGTCCTTGGTAGGCGGGGGAGGTATCACTATGAGGCCCGCGAGCGACCTTGTAGACGTCGAGACGCCTCTTAGGGTAAAGCCCAGGGACTCGAACTTCTTAATGTCGTAGTACGAGTCCAGCCCCTCAAGCCATATCATAACGGAGCCATCGTGACGATTCCTACGCTTCGATATAGCAGCTAGCCTGCGAAGCTCGTTAAGCGCCTCGCTACTATATGAATAGCTCCTCACCCATCCGAGCAATTTTACTTCATCAGAGTTATAATCTATAATAACGGCGGGCGCGTAACGGGCACCAAGCCTCTTCAGCGCCTCTAACCTGTGGGCGCCATCAACTAAAATCCATGAATCTGCGGCAACTACTAAGGGCTTGGCCATGACCATGCTCCTTGTTACGCTCTTCAGGACCTCATCAACGCGCTCAGGAATGAACATTTCATGGGGCCTTATAAGATCTACTCCAACCGAGGCTATGCTTACCTTAAGCGCCCTCCCAGCAGCAAAGGCTCATCAGCTCCGCACCTGGGGCACCAGTGAAAAATAGGAAAATAAGCATTTGTCAGGCTAGCTCAGGGGCTTTCAAAGGAGCAGGTATGCTTATAAACCCCGCTAGGCCAGCCGTTCTTGGCCCTTTCCTGGAAACAGGAGAGGGCGCGTAACTAGCGAGAGTGTGTGAAGTGTCGGGAGAGGGTGGAGAGTCCCCTCGCAAGGTTTCTAGCCTTCGCGAGGGTGAGGATAATATAGACATAAAGGTTCGTGTTTTGAGTGTTGAGCCTCCAAAGACCATACACACGCAGAGAGGAGACAGAACGATAAGCGAGGCCGTAGTAGGCGACGAGACGGGCAGAATAAAGCTCACCGCGTGGGGGCAACAGGCGGGCAAGCTTAACGAGGGCGACGCCGTAGAGCTGAAAGGCGCGTGGACCACAAGCTTCAAGGGACAGGTACAGCTCAACATAGGCAGCAGGGGGTCCATAGAAAAGATAGATGACGGCGAGGTGCCAAAGGCTGAGGAAATCCCAGAGAACACGCCAAAGGCTCAGTCTACGGGGTATAGGCCACCGAGAGGAGGTTCAAGGAGGTTCGGAGGTCGCCGCAGTTTTGGAGGTAGAAGGCCTCCAAGGAACGAAGAGAGTAACGAGGAAGGCGGGGAGGAGGAGTTCTAAGGACTAAAGCACTCTAAGGCCTTTCTTTAACTGTTTTAGTTGCTTCGCACAGTTTTTCGTGCACATGTCTTTAACGATGTTGGCCAAAGGCTACAAATGATTGTTTTTAACGCGTGTGCTGTAGGGAAAAGGAGGAGAGAAGGCCTTGACTCTTAGCACTATCAAGGGCTCCACGTTCTTAGAGAAGGGGAGCCCCGCGACGTTATTCTATACTGATAGGGAGACGGGAACGGTCTACATAGTTGATCCCGGCCAAGGGGAGGACAGGCCAAGGGCGCTTAGGAGGGACCTGGAGAAGCTCGGGGCAGGGAGGAAGTCGGTCCTTGTCACCCACTATCACAGCGACCACTTATCCGCCTTAGGAGAGCTGCAGGTTGACGAAGTAGCCATGAGCAGTCTCGACGCTCCCATAGCAAAAAATCCAGAGCTCAGGGTAGTAATGACGTTCGGCTACCCAGTTAATCCAGCTGACAAGCTCCTTACGTTCCATGGCCCCCCGATCAGGGTTGATGTGGAGATCCCCCCTGAGCGCGACAGCTACGGCCCCCTTAAGCTCGTGAGGCTGCCGGGCCACACGGACGGCCAGGTGGGCGCTATAACCCCAGACGGAGTCTTCTACGTGGCAGATGCGCTCTTCGGTGACAGGGTACTTGAGAAGTACGGCGTCCCATATCACAGGATGCCCTGCGCCGCGGAGGGAAGCCTAAGCACTATAGAGAAGCTTGAGGGCAGGGTCGACTTTATAGTGCCTTCACATGGCCCTTTAATTAAGGCGTCCGACGCAGGCCCCTTCATAGAGGCTAATATCAGAAGGATAGAGGAAGCTAAGGAAGTAATCCTAAACGTCATGTCAAAATCGGCTACCATAGAGGACATACTTGTTGCGCTGTTAAAGAAGTTCAAGTACTCTGAGTTAACGCCTGACGTTCTGATGCTGCTGGAGGCCACGGTCAAGGGCTATATAAGGTGCCTCAGGGATGAGAACGCAGTAGAAGTTGAAGTCGGTGAAAGGGGGCTGAGCTTTAGGGCCTCTGCGAAGCCCTCAACTGCTTGACCCTAAACGCGGCTACCCTGACGCTCCCCTCAGGCCCCTCGGGCTCCTTGAGCTTCTCTATCTCAACATTAAGGCCCTTCTCAAGCATTACGTACCTCAGGTCGTCGATCCAGTCGTAAAGGCCGCAGGTCTCGCAGTAGCTTCCGTCAAACTTGACGTAGTAGGTGTCGCCCTTCCTGGTAACGAGCCTGGCAATTGCCTCAGGGGACCTGTACCTGTTATACTCCTTGATGGACTCTTTGACAATTAATTTCACGTCGTCCATGCTACTGGCACCTTGGCCTTAATCCATCAAGGGCGGCCTTAGCTGCGGCCGCTGGGTCTGAGGACTTAGTTATTGCGGAGCCTATAATTATTATGTCAGCGCCGGCCGAGGCCAGGGCGCTAACATCTGAAGGCTTTATGCCGCCTGCGACTGCCACCGGCCCTCCGAAGACATCCTTGGCTCTCCTCACTATATCGGTGGCCTGCGCTGCGGTTATGCCTAGGGCCCTCTGAACGTCAATGCCTATGTGTATCACAGCAACGTGGGCGCCTGCGCCTTTGGCCTTCTTAAGCCATGAGTCTAGTTCCGTGAAGCCTATCAAGTCAACGTAGACGTCCTTCCCAACGGACTCAGCCTCTCTGACGGCCTCCTTAATGGTCTCCTCGCTGCTGGCCGCCAGGACGCTCATAGCGTCAGCGCCGTGCTCAAAGGCCAGCTTGGCCTCAAGGCCGCCCACGTCTGCAGTCTTTGTGTCTGCCATCACGAGATGTCTCCCAGGGAGCGACCTAAGTATGTCAACGCTTTTCATGCCCTCGGACTTTATGAGGGGCGTCCCAGCCTCAAGTATCACCGCAGGTCCTAGTGACGTGAGCGAACCTATCCTCACGGCATCCCTAAGGTCTGTGAAGTCAAGGGCTACCTGGAGCAGGTGGCCGCACTCCCTTAGCCTCTCAACTAGGCTTCCCAAGCCCCGCACCTGCCTTTCACGGAGGAACACGGGATTATAGCCTGATTGAAGCGGCAACGCAGGCTTTTTCGCTGAGCTTATATAGCGTGTGAGGCCTAAGGGCGAAAAGCTTAGAGATTTAGGGTATTACAGCTAAGTGAAGCCTGGGGTCAGGTCGGGGTCTTAGCAGTTGCTGCTGGCACACATGTCAGATATACATCTTGGCGCTAAGAAATACGGCGAGCGGATAATATACGAGGACATATTCAGGGCCTTCGAAGAGTCTTTAGAGGCCGTGAGAAGGGATCACGCGGAGGTTCTCGTTATATCCGGCGACCTCTTTGATGCGCCGCATCCCGACAACACTACGCTTGTGAGGGCGCTTAGGCTGATAAAGAATTTCGTATCTCACGGCATAAAGGTTGTAGCAGCTCATGGGGAACATGATACGCCGGGGAGGAGAGAGCACAGCCTCCTGTCGTTGATGTCTGAAGCAATAGAGGGCTTCTACGCCCCCGCTCTCTTGGGAGCAGGCAATCTAACTGAACCTCAGTTAGTGGACCTCACTACAGTTAAGTTAAATGGAGTGGCATTTATGGTGTACCCGTTCTCTAAGGTGAGCATAGATGAAAAGAGGAAAATCTACAGCAGGCTGAGCCCCTTCTATGACTCCCGCGCTAGGGAGCTGAGGAGGGACGGCATTAAGTCCGTCTTTGTAGCTCACATGCCTGTTGACCCTGTGTTCCCCTTCGCTGACGAGACCGTCACCTCAGTAAGGTCCTTCCCTAGGGTCAACTACGTAGCCCTAGGCCATATACACAAGAGGGAAATAAACTATGAGAAGTTCGCCGACGGAAACCTGTGGTATGCCTACCCTGGGTCCCTGTACCCGCTTGACATAAAGGAGGCCAGGGAGACGCATAAGAGGGGCCCGCTCCTGGTGGACCTCTCCTCTGATGAGGCGACAGTCAGCGAGGTTCCTGTGACTGTGAGGGAGCACTATGTAATACCTGTCACAATAAAGGAGCCAGGCTCCGTATACTACGACTTGAAGGGCGCTATATCGAAGGTTATGAAGAGCCCCAACTCCCAGCCCTTGGTTCACCTTGACATAACGGCGCTTCCAGGAATTCCAACGAGGCTGATAGAGGCGGAGGCCAACAGGATAGCCAAGGAACTCAACTTAATAGTCATACCTCACGTTACGAGGGCCGTCGATGAAAGTGCAAGCTTGCCCAGGGGCGAGGCGAAGACAAGCATTGACATAGTTAAGATGCTACAGGAAATAGTGGGGAACGACGAGTTCACGGCTAAGGTGGTGCTGGAGCTAGCGGCGGCAGCAGCTGAAGGCGAGGAGGACGCCGTAGACTCGGCCCTCGAGAAGCTGGCGTCGTGGCCCAAGTCGCTTGAGATCCTTAGGAGGCTGAGCGCCTCATGACTTACATAATAAGTAAGCTGACCCTGAAGGACTTCCTCAGCCATAAGGACACCAAGATCGAGCTGCCCAGGGGCAGCATAGCCATAGTCGGCCAGAACGGCGCCGGCAAGACAAGCATGTTCGAGGCCATTTACTACGCCCTCACAACAAATGGGTGGAGGGGAAAGCTATCCAACCTCGTCAGGACAGGTATTTCCAAAGCCGCTGTCGAGCTAGTGCTCAAGGATATAGATTCAGGGAGCGAGGTCAAAGCCATCGCGAGTATAGAGAAGCGCAGGCAGGACTCAGCCACATCAGGCTATAGGCTCACTGTAGATGGCAAGCTTGTCGCGAGCACGGCGTCAGACTACAGGGAAGAGATGGCCAAGGTCCTCGGCCTTCACGGAGTTAACGACTACAAGGGCTTCATAGACTCCGCCGTGATCATAAAGCAGGGCGGCCTTGAAGAGATAGCGTCGATACTTGCCCGCGAGGAGAGCAAAAGGCTTAGGGAGCTCGTGGAGACGGCTATAGGGATACCTCAGCTCAGGTCCGCGGCAGAGAACATAAGGTCGCACGCTATAAGGGCCTCCAGAAGCGACGGCACAACGATAGTCTCTGTTGAGGTAGGTCCAAGGAGAAGGTCCGAGGTCGCCATGATGCTTCAGAGCGTCAGGAAGGTCAGGCAGGAGAGGCTCTCTGAGCTCAGGGCCCTTGAGGAGGAGCTCGGTAAGCTTAAGGGGGAAGTAGAGAGGCTGGAGGCGGAAGTTAAGGAGCGCGAGGCTAAGGTAAATGAGCTCTGCAGTCCACTCGGCGCTATACCAGAACTTGAGCGGCAGCTGAAAGAGTTTGAGCAGCAGCTGGCCGGTAAGTCGAGGGAGGCCGAGGAGCTGGAGCTCAAGTCGAGAGAGCTTGAGCGCAGGGTTCAAGAGGCAGAGAAGGCTAAGGGGCTGGCCTCGCTGGAGCCCCAGGTCAAAGAGGTGGACTCGCTTAACGCTGAGATAGCAGGCATTTACAGGGACTTAACCGCGTTAAGGTCTGCGGTCGACGCGTTAAGCGACGTTGAGCGGTACGAGAACGGCTATAGACGGTACACGGAGCTCAGGACAAAGCTTGAGGACGTGCTGCGCAGGAGAGAGATGGAGCTCGCGAAGTCCTTGAGCAGCGCGGAGGCCGCCGTGTCCCAGGTTAACCTACTCAGGTCACAGGTGGATGACATCATTAAGCGGCTAGGTTCCCTGGTTGGAGCCTCTATATCAGCCTCGCCAGAGGGCTTAGAGTCGCTACGGCAGAGCGTTGCGAAGCTCGCAAACGACCTCGAGTCGCTTCGTAGGAAACAGCAAGAGCTTGAGGCCAGGCTTGGATCAGTGAGGCAAAGGGCCCTGCAGCTTAATGATATAGTTAAAGTCCTGGGCACCAGCGGTGAGGCCAGGTGCCCCGTCTGCGGCTCACCCCTCTCGCCGGAGAGGAAGGAGGAGCTGCTGAAGCACTTTGACAATGAGAGGAAGGGGCTCGCCACCGAGGAGAGAGCCGTCTCAGAGGAGCTTGAAAAGGTCAGCAGCTCCATCTCAGAGCTTGAGGACAGGGTTCGCACCGTTCAGGTGCTGGAGGCCCAGCTTGAACGCTTGATGAATTCACTCGCTAGGGTCAAGATCGTAGACGTGGAGTCCATAAAGAGAGAGCTTGAAGAGGTGACTAGGGAGGAAAAGGAGGTAAAGGACGAGCTCAAGAGCTTAGAGGGGGAGTACTCGGCTTATGTTTCTGCAAAGAACAGGCTCCTGTCGCTCGGAGTCAAGGACGCTGAAGCCGCGAAGGAGCTGAGGGGCAGGTATGAAAGCCTGGCCAGCGAGCTTAAAGCCAAGACGGACGCCAGGGACATTGCAATTAAGAAGCTGCTTGAGGCCACAGGGGCCCCCAGCTATGAGAGGGCGAAGAATGTCATAGAAGACGCTGCCAGGAGGGTTGCAGAGCTTCCATCGCTGCTAGAGCAGCTTAACATAGTGAAGTCCCGCCTGGGCGACCTAGCCTCGGAGAAGGCGCTGCTTGAGTCAAGGATAGGCGAGGTCAGGGCAAAGCTGGAGTCCCTCAAATCACAGGCTACGGCCTGCGAGGCTGAGAGGTCAAAGCTGAATGAGCTGAGGAACGCCTACACCAAGTTAAGCGCGCAGCTGGCCTCCGTAAGCTCGCGCATTGAGCAGGCCAAGAAGGAGGCAGACAAGGCTTACGAGGAGGAGCAGTCGCTGTCTAAGGCGTTAGATAAGCTCGACGCAGCCCTTGGGGCCGTCGAGGCGCTTGAGAGGCTTGAGAGGACCCTCTACAGGAGGGCTTTGGTGAGCCTTGAGAATGAGATGAACGAGATATTCAGGGTCTTCGGGCTGGACTACGCAAGGGTCGAGGTTAAGGAGACCGAGGACGCGTTTTACTTCGTAGTCGTTGACAGGCAGGGCCGTGAAAGGCCAATAGCAAGCCTTAGCGGAGGCGAACAGATAGTAATAGCGTTGGCTTACGTGCTCGCCCTCAACAGGATGATGCACTCCAACATAGGGTTCCTGCTGCTGGACGAGCCCACAGACATGCTTGACGACGAGAGAAGAAGGGCGCTGGTCGACGTGCTTGGCAAGCTCACTGAGGAGGGAGGGCTGCAGCAGCTCATAGTGATAACTCACCACATGGACCTAGTTGATAACGTAGACAAGGTGTGCTCCGTGGAGAAGGGCCCCGACGGCGTTTCTACGGTCAAGTGCGAGGGTGATTAATATGAGCAGCGTGGTGGCCGACGCCCTTGAGCTCAGGGATATTATAAGGAGCTTGGTAAGCGGCGCCCCTGAGGCCTGCGACTTCGAGTGGCGTAGCCTGCCAGAGCCCTCCAAGGGGCCCGTCGCATACTCGGTCGAGGACGGAGGCCAGGGCGACAGGAAGCTAAGGACCTACACTCTCTTTGCCGTGAAGGCGTGGGGGGCTAGCTTCAGCGATAATGGTCAATTTAATAGCGTCCAGGAGGGGTTTGTTGGCCTAGTGGTGCCGCAGGGCCTGGAGCCTGGGCAGAGGCTAAGGCTTTACAGGCAAGTCCTGGAGCTGGACGTCTCAGCCAAGAGCGCCGCGAGGGGAGGCATAGCTTTGTTTGACGGGACCCCGCCGATGCGGTGGGGAAGGGTGGGCACCGAAGTTACTTGGGGCGAGAGCCTCGAGCTGGCGGCAAGGGTGCTCGTCAACCGTTCCGAGGCCCTGAAAGGCCTTACTCAGGGCACGTGCACGGAGCCTGACGTGGAGTGCGTGCTTGACATCATAAGTAACGCCTCAAGGAGGCCCCTCACGGCAAGGGCCCTCCTGAGGCTCGCGGCCCAGGGCGGCCTAGACCTTAACTCGGGCAACGGGAGGAAGATCATTTACTCAGTTTTAGCCATGGAAAACCTTGAGAGGCTGTATCTCTTTAAGAGCGTAGTTGAGAAGGCGTGGTCCCAGAACTCCATACCAGTTTTCGTGGTTAAGACCAGCAGGTCGACGAGCTTCTGCAACAGGAGCCTTCCCGACATTCACGTAATAGAGGGCGCCCTAAGGGCTAAGGGGAACCTGGAGCCAGGCTACACCGTTGCAAACGTTTACAACAGCATCTATGATTACTTTGGCCTGAAGGAGAGCGGGCGGAGCATGTACCCTGACGTCGGCGACCTCAGGGAGTTTTACGAGAACAGGCTCTCCGTGGTGACGGCCTTTGTAAGGCTGAGGCGCGGAGGCTACATCTTTAAGGTTGAAGTGGTCTACGACCGCAGGGCTCAGAGCTACGAACAGGTGCTTAGGGAAGCCCTCTCCAAGCTTTCAGCGCTCCCGCTTACGGCCGAAGGGTATCCGCTGCCGCTTCTCATGGCAGACTCAAAGGCGAGGGTCACCTCGGCTGAAATGGACGCCGCGCTCAGGGCTGTCAGCCTCGACCTGGTCCCCGAGAGTAGGAGCGTCCTCAGGGTTTAGGAGGTGAGTCGGCGTGAGCTATCCGTGTTCAGACGGCAAGAGGCTGGGCTGGATAGTCGGTGAGAGCACCCCGCGCTCGAGCCAGGTGCTCTTTGCAGAGGACAGGGTGCCCCACACGGGCACCTACGTTTTGGCTGAGTCGCCGGACGGGTGCCTCTTTGGCATCGTTGAGTCGGTGTCTTCAGGCAACAGGCTGCTTCCCGAGGACGTCACGAGCCCGGAGTCCGTTGATGGGTTAGTTCAGATACTGAAGCAAAGCCCAGCGGTCTCGCCAACTTACATAAAGGGGACGGTGCGGTGGCTAAGCTATGAGGAGGACCTGCTGAGGGGCAGCATTTCATTACCCAAGGTGCCCCCAAGGCCTGGCACTGAGGTCTACGAGACTCCCCGGGAGGTCCTGGAAAAGGTATTCCAGGGCAATGGGGGTAACTGGCTGAGGATAGGGTCGCTCATAAATGACGGCATAAGCTACGGCATAGACGTTAACAAGCTCACGAGGCACCTGGCGATACTTGCAGTCACCGGCGGAGGCAAGAGCAACACTGTCTGCGTCTTAACTAGGAGACTAGTCGATGAGCTCTCAGCGACCGTAGTAATATTTGACATGCATGGGGAGTACGGGGACCTTAAGCTTGGCCCAAGGGCCAACTACATAGCCAGGCCCGCGATAAATCCAGCCAGGCTGTCCTTCAACGAGCTGGTGGAGCTGACCAGGATACCGGATAACGCCACCAATCAGCTCAGGGTCCTCAGGGAGGCCTGGAGCACGGTAATAGATAACTATTACGCGGGTAAGACCAGCTCGGACGATCTAATCGAGGAGCTCACGAAGGAGGTCTCTAGGGCCCGCGATAGAGGTAACTCAGACCCAGCCGTTGGTGTGCTGAACAGGCTCAGCGACCTTCAGGACTACTACGGCGATATCCTAAGTAAGTCCGTCCCCCTTGAGCTTAAGGAAATCATAAAGCCCGGCATGCTCAACGTCTTTGACTTGAGCGAGCTCGACGAGCTGGGAGCTGACGCGATAGTTAGTCATTACCTCAGGAGACTCCTGGCCGAGAGGAAGGCGTGGAAGCACAGCGGCGGGAAGAGGGGTTACCCAAGCCCGGTAGTCACTGTCATAGAGGAGGCGCACGTCCTCATACCGGCGAGGGACTCAACACTAACTAAGTACTGGGCCGCCAGGATAGCGAGGGAGGGAAGGAAGTTCGGCATAGGGCTTGTAATAGTGAGCCAGAGGCCTAGGAACGTGGACCCCGACGTATTGAGCCAGACTAACAACAAGATAATACTTAGGATGGTTGAGCCTCAGGACATAAAGTATGTGCAGGAGGCCAGCGAGGAGCTAAGCGAGGACCTGGCCAACATGCTGCCCAGCCTTAACCCAGGCGAGGCCATAGTTATAGGCAGTATGGTTAGGTTGCCAGCGGTAGTTAAGATAGATCCGTGCGTCTGCGAGGGGGAGCCCTGTAAGAAAGGGGGAGGAGACCTGGACCTTGTGAAGGAATGGAAGAGCTCTAGCAGCAGTAACAATGATGATATAAACGATATCATCGGTGAGCTAACTTAATGCCATCGCTGGAGGTTTTTGAGTTCAGGCCCTGCAACTGCCTCCTGTTAGCGCCGTGGGAAAGCCTTGCAATAGCTGAGGGCAGGGCATCGAGGGTCAAGGTAAATGTTGGCCTCGGCGAGGCTCTAGCTTCATATGACGGCGATTTTATAGCTATTGATTTTAATGGCGTTACATATGAAGTCGCTAGAAGTCTGTTAAGGGCTCATTCAAGAAGGAGGTCTATACTCGCAGTGCTGCCTGACGGTAACTTCTACGAGGTGGAGCTCAGGACGCCCACGTCATACTACAAGCTGGTGCCCTTGGAGGGCGGCGCTCCAACCCTGGAAATCAACGGCATACACATGCACAGGATCTCCGGCACCACGCCCCTAAGGGATGCCGAACTTAAGGTAAAGGCCGCTGGCGTGAGAAGAGGGGACAAGGTCCTCGAGATAGGCACGGGCTTAGGCTACACCGCCGCTGAGGCCCTCAAGGCGGGAGCTAAGGTCATCAGTGTGGAGCTCAGGGAAGAGGTGCTCTGGATTGCTGAGAGAAACCCGTGGAGCTTTCGGCTTAGGGACTTCAAGGATATAACGATTATACGCGGCGACGCCTGTGAAGTAGTCAACTATATCGAGGGACCCTTTGATGTTATAATTCATGATCCGCCCAGGCTGACCGGTGAAACAGGATGTCTTTACTCCAGTCGCCTCTACGCCAGGTTCTTTGAGTTGCTCAGGCCAGACGGAAGGATATTTCACTACACGGGGGAGCCGGGAAGAGCCAGGGGGCGAAGCCTTTATGCAGGAGTTATGAGGAACCTCAAGTCCGTAGGCTTTGAGAAGCTGAGGTACCTGGGTGACGTTATGGGGGTTGTCGGCGAGAGGCCCTGGTGACGTTTAGACTGCCTTGAACTTCTCACTCCAGGCCTCATAGGCCTTAAGCATTTTCTCGTCAACGCTGGGCCTCCTGTTCTTCATGGACTCCTCGAAGTCCGCCATGTTCACCGGCCTGAGGTCCTTTAGCTTATTTTCAAAGTACTCCCTTACAGTCCTCATGTAGGCGTCCTGCACCAGGTCCTTTATGTCACTTCCTGAGTAGCCTTCAAGCTTTCTTGCCAGCTCGTCAATATCTACATCAGTTCCGGCTGGAAGCTTGGAAAGCAACATCTCAAGAAGCCTCTTCCTGGCGTTGAAGTCAGGGAGTCCAACGTATATCCTCTTCTGGAACCTCCTGATGAATGGCTCATCGAGGTCCCAGGGCTTGTTGGTGGCCGCAATGACATATACGTGCAGCTTCTCACCCTTGTCCTGAAGGCCGTCCATTTCCTTGAGGAACTGGTTCCTTACCCTAACCTCTCCTCCTACCTCGTTGGCATGGACTCCAAAAAGGGCGTCAACCTCATCAATGAATATTATGACGGGTACGCCTCCTTTGGCCCTGGACCTAGCGTAGTCAAAGAGCTTCTTGACGTTCTTCTCACCCTCCCCAAGCCACTTGCTCATAATGCTGGCAGCGTCAACGTAGAGGAACTCCCCCGCAACCTCGCTGGCCACCGCCGCGGCCAGCATAGTCTTGCCGGTGCCAGGCGGGCCATACAGGAGTATGCCCCTGGGCCATCCAAGCGGGAATAGCTCGGGCTTCGTTATGGGGTAAATTATGGCCTCCCTTATGGCTCTCTTGGCATCGTCAAGGCCTGCTATGTCATTGAAGGAGACCTTAGGTCTCTCCCTGAGCACGAACTCGGGCGGTTCATTATCATCACTGTTGGCCTCGCCCTTAAGGTCAACCTTAACTATGTCATCCCCCTCGCTCAGGGGCTGCGCTCCCTTAGACTCGATGTACTTGAGCCTTGAGCTCACGTCGTAATACATCCTCCTGTAGACGCCTATGAGGGGGTGATCAGGGTAGTTTCTGAGTATCTCCTCGAGCGCCTCTAGGGCCTTTTTATACTTGTCGGCAGCCGTGGCGTAGTCCTTCTCCTTCTCGGCAGTCAGAGCCTCTTCTATCTTCTTCTTAGCCATGTTCTCTAGCATCTGCACTGGGCTCCACGACATGGTGGTCGCCTCCGCTTCCCTAAGCTATTATTATTAGATCATATTAAGGGTGTGAGGCTTCACGTCGTTTGGGCCACGCTTTCAACTTTGAGCACGCCCTTAGCCTGAAGCCTTGCCAGCAGGTCCTTCACTACCTCAGGGGATACTCCCAGGTACTCGGCCGCCTTTGATATCCTGATAACTCCTCCGGAGGCCCTTATGTACTCAACGAGCTTCCCCTCGAGCACCTCAGGGTTGACAGACTTGGGCACCTCCGGCGTCAGCTTCTCAGTCTCCTCCTGGGCCTCCTTCATGGCCTCGGCTATCACCCTCTTAGTCTCGTCGTCAAGCATGGCTATGCTTCTGCCCTCTGGCAGCATGCTGCTTATCATGTTGACCTTCCTTATCACGCTCTCTGTCGACTCAAACACGGACGCCAGGGACGCAGAGGCGTCTGGCGCCAGACCTGAGAGGTAGTTGCTTATGGCGCTCATAGCGTACTGGAGCGGCGCCACGGCCTTAACTATGGACTCCACGGTCCTGGCGTCGTTTATTCTCTCTATGGCCACACCTATCAGGTGCCCATACGTGGCTATCAGTTTATAGACCCTCTTCTTTATGACTAGCTCCGACGCGCTGAGCTCTATGCCCTCATTGTCGTGGGCCTTTATCGCGCTTACCAGTTTAGCGTGGTAGGTGTTTATGTCATTAAGTATCTTCAGCTTAAACCTGTCTACTTCGGATTTGACTATGTTAAGCTGCGCAAGTATCTCGTCATAGTTAATTCCCTCCCCCTGGTTGAAGAGGTCCCCAGGGCTATCGTTATCCCTGCTAAGCCCCCAGCCGAACGCTTTTCTTATTACATCCGCAATTCCTGGCAACTCGCTCAGCCTCCCAGGAACCCTTAGAGGAGGGTAGGTGTTAGCTCAGGAGGGCAAGTATTACTGATTGGGCTGAAGTTATTACGCGCCTCTTTTAAATTCCCCTTATACTGACCCTCAACTGGTGGAGACCCGTGTCAGCTTACGAGATCGAACAAGGGACGGCTGTTGGCGTTAAGGCCAAGGACGGAGTTGTGCTGGCCACCGACAAGAGGATGGCCTACGGCTCCTTTGTTATGAGCAGGAACGCGAAGAAGGTGTTCCTGATAAACAACAGGGCTGCAATAGCAATGAGCGGCCTTTACGCCGACGTAGGCGCCATACTTAGATACCTTACGGCTGAGAGCAAGTACTATGAGCTCACAGAGGAGAGGACCATGAGCCTCTACGCCATATCGAAGCTGCTGTCAGGCATACTTTACTCATATAAGATGCTCCCATTCATAATAGAGGCCCTCGTAGGCGGCATAGACAGGGATGGGCAGCCCAAGATCTACACCCTCGACTCCTTAGGCTCCGTCTCTGAGGACAAGTATATGGCCGTCGGAAGCGGCGCCACCACAGCGCTCGGCTTCCTGGAGGATCAGTACAATGATGCTTTGTCCCTCGATCAGGCAGAGCAGGTAGCTGTAGGCGCACTAAGGATATCGATGGAGAGGGACGCCTCAACAGGCGATGGCATAGACGTTATCTCCATATCTACGAGCGGCGCCGTGAAGGAGAAGAGCCTAAGGCTGAGGGTTGTTGAGGAGTCCTGAGTGGGAGAAGGCCTGCCTTGGAGTTAGGTCGAGCTTCAGTTACAGCATCGCTAGGGACGACCAGCTGAAGCTTAAGGGCCTTCTGAGGCTCGGTAAAGATATAGCGCCTCCCAGGACCCTGGCCGCTGTCGATGCGGCCTACTGGGGCCAGGGCAGCACCTTTGGGGTCGCGGCAGCCCTGGTAGTTGACGTCACATCAAGATCCGTTGAATGCTACTATGCCTACGGGCCCGTTTGCATTCCGTACGTCCCCGGGCTCTTGGCCTTCAGGGAGCTGGAGCTAATGACGCCAGCCCTCATAAAGGCCACCAGCGGAAGAGGCGTGGATCTCCTGCTGGTTGACGGTCATGGTATAGCCCATCCAAGAGGCTTTGGCATAGCCTCCCATCTGGGCGTGGCGTTGAGGCTCCCCTCCGTAGGCGTGGCAAAGGGGCTCCTCTACGGTCGGGAGGTCCCGTGCGACTATGGGACTTGTATCTACATAGGCGATGCCGCTGTAGGCGCTGTACTAAGGGCCCCTACAGGATCCCGCATCTATGTAAGTCCAGGGAACCTGGTGGGCCTTAAGTATAGCGTAGATGTAGTTAGGTCCCTTCTCGTAGATGGCCTCAGGCTCCCCTACCCGCTCCAGGCGGCGGACGCCATAAGTAAGGACCTGAGGTCGATGTTGAGGGGTAAAGAGCCTCCAGAGGTTAAAGTGAAGGCATGCGATCTTAAGGAGATTACCGCCTTCAAAAACTTCGCCGAAGTGGCAAGAAGAGCTTCGCTTAATCCGCGCGGGACACCTCCCTTATGATGGCAGTTTTCTTCAGTCCGTTGTGCTTCACCGTTATCTTAGCCCCCTCTGCGGTCTGCCTGACAAGCAGCTCCTCGTCGATTATGGTCTTGCCACACACTGGGCACTTGTAATACCTGACTATGTTGATCTCGGTTCCATCAGTCCTGGAGGTCCTTTCAGTCCTTGAGTAAAAATTCATGGGGACCTTGCACCTTGGGCACAACACTTCAATTTCTGAGCTCTGCATATCGCTTTCACCGCGACTTAGCTTAGCTCCGAGTGCCACTGGCTTGCCGAGATTTTATTCTTAAGTCCCTGAGCTTAAGGGCGCGAAACGCGTTTAGGCTCACGCTTTGCTATTTAAGCTTTGCTGGCCGTTAGCCCCAGGAGGCGAAGTAACGTGAGCCAGCAGCCCGTGGATCCTGACGAGGTTAGCGACGCTTTAGGAGAGGAGCTCGTTAGGATAGCAAGGAAAAGCGTTGAATACTACTTTGAGAACAGGGCTCTCATGCCAACCCCTCAGGGACTGGACCCCCTGCTCCTGAGGCCTGGGGCGGCCTTCGTTACCATAGAGACATACGAGGGTGAGGCAAGGAGTTTAAGGGGGTGCATAGGCTTTATAGAGCCCATTAAGCCCTTGGTGAGGTCCGTCATAGAGGTCGCGGTGGAGGCCGCCTTTAACGACCCCAGGTTCATGCCCATGGAGAGGAGCGAGCTCGATAGCGTGACTTTCGAGGTCTCCATCCTATCAAAGCTCGAGGAGGCCCCGCGCACGCCCGAGGGACGCAAGGCCTTCGTGACCATAGGCAGGGATGGGCTCGTAGTTGAGAGGGGGTTCTACCGCGGCCTCCTGCTGCCAGAGGTCCCCGTCGAGAACATGTGGGACGTCGAGACGTTCCTCTCCGAGACGTGCATAAAGGCCGGCCTCTGGCCTGACTGCTGGTACGATGAAAAGGTCAAGGTCTACAGGTTCAGGACTGCCGCATGGCTTGAGGAGAAGCCGAAGGGCAGGGTTGTGCGGAGGAACCTGGTCGAGGAGTACAGGAAAGCCCTTGAGGCTAGGGGACTGCTGACGCAGAGCACTTAAACTTTGGCCTCACCTAGTATCGAAGGC
Organism: Acidilobus saccharovorans 345-15; assembly: GCF_000144915.1. Taxonomy (NCBI): domain Archaea; kingdom Thermoproteati; phylum Thermoproteota; class Thermoprotei; order Acidilobales; family Acidilobaceae; genus Acidilobus; species Acidilobus saccharovorans. The sequence goes on along the minus strand of NC_014374.1, from coordinate 955,485 downwards.
GGGCGCCGTGAGCTTAAAGGAAAAGCTTCAGAACCACGTGGCCTCGTGGAAGAGGATACTGTTGCTCTCGAGAAAGCCTGACGATGAGGAGTTCGGGCTGTTGACAAGGCTAACACTTCTTGGCATGCTACTGGTGGGCGCCATAGCATACATTATACACCTGATATATGTCATACTTCTGAGCTGAGGTGTTACTATGTCATCCCAGGCAGGCTCGGGTGCGCCGCAGCAAGGGGGAGGCGCTGCCCAGGGCAGCAGGTTTTATGCGATCTACGTGACAGGGGGCTACGAAGAACGAGTTGTGGCAGTCCTTGGCGAGAGAGCCAGAACCCTTCAGCTTGACGTGAGGAGCATCGTTTACTCGCCCGACTTAAAGGGAGTGGTCTTCGTCGAGGTAGGTGATGTTAAGGACCTCTACTACCTCATAAGAGGCGTAAGAAACATAAAGAGGAGGAGACCAACTATGGTGTCGGTTGACGATATACTTAAACTGGTGAAGCCGCCAGCAGCTGCGGAGCCTATAGCAAAGGGCGACGTAATTCAGGTCATAGGCGGGCCGTTTAAAGGCATGAGGGGCAGGATAATAGAGGTCAGGAAGGGCGAGGTCGACGTTAACCTGTTGGAGGGCGACTCTAAGATAATAGTCACCATACCAATAGACCAGGTGAAGCCGGTGGGCAAGGAACGTGAAGGCCAGGAGGAGCAGGGCGGGTGAGCTAAATCGCTGCAGCTAACGAGGACCTTAGCAGCAGGGTAGAAAAGTACCTGGCTGGAATCAGGGAGGCTGTCCGCGCGGCTGAGGAGAAGCTGAGCCGCCTAGGTCCTAGCACCTTACCTGGGGCAAGCGCCATATTAGAGAACGTGTCCGCCTATGTAAATGATGCCGAGTACTACCTTGCTAAGGGCGACCCTGCGACAGCGTTGGTTTCCGTATCATATGCGGAAGGCCTATTGGATTCACTTAGGTTCCTAGGCATACTTGACTTCAGCTGGCCCTCACCCCCTGTTGACTCCAAAAAGGTTGTCGTGGCTGGAACCTTTGACATCCTGCACCCCGGCCACCTACAGCTGCTTAGCTTTGCCTCAAGGCTGGGCAAACTCTATGTTATAGTTGCAAGGGACTTCAACGCGCAGAGAGACAAGGGAAGGCCAACTGTACTTGACGAGCAGTCAAGGCTGCAGATACTGAGCTCCATAAAGTTCGTCTATAAGGCTGTGCTGGGCGACGAGAAGGACTACCTGAAGCCTATAGAGGACATAAAGCCTGACTACATAGTGCTTGGCCCAGACCAGGCTATGGATGAGGAGTGGCTTGCGGCCGAGGTGGAGAGGAGAACGGGCAAAAGGCCAACCGTAATAAGGTTTGAGTCTAAGAGGGAGTTCTCAGGAGGTCTAAGGGGGTCAACGGATATAATAAAGAGGGCCTGTAAAGTGCTGATACAGCAGGGAGAAAATGGCAAATAACCCTTCAGGTGTGCCTGACGGCTATTACGTCGATCTCTATTTGGGCCCCCGCTGGAAGGTCGTTAACGAAGACTGTAGTCCTGGCTGGGAAGGACCCCTTGAAGTACTCTGAGTAGATCTGGTTAAAGTCCTGGAACCTAGAGGGGTCCTTGAGGTATACGGTCACCTTCACGACGTCGTCGAGGGAGGAACCGCCGGCCTCCAGAATGGCCTTAACGTTCTCCAGGGCCCTCCTTACTTGCTCCTTGAAATCATCGCTCACTATACGGCCTGTGGAAGGGTCTATCGGTATCTGGCCTGACACGAAGATAAGGTCTCCAGCTATTATTGCCTGACTGTAAGGCCCTATGGGCCTTGGAGCCCTCTCGGTAAACACCGCCTCCTTCATGCCAAAGCCCCAGCCTAAACGATGCCAACTAATATAAAAGGTTCAGGAATGCGGGCGGCTTAGTGGCAAAGGCTTACTTCAGGGAAAGGAGCCTGTAGAGCTCCTCAACCTCAGAGATGTCACTCTTGCCCAGGCCCCTCTGCTTAGCCGCCGCCAGCACCTCGCTTACCTCGGCCAGGACCGGGGTGAACGTGGAGCCCAGCTCCTTAAGGGCCTTAAGCGCCTCCTCAGCCACATAGCTGCCTAGCTCTATCGAGAAGAGCTCCTTATAGGAGCCCTTTAACATGAGCGGTAGCCTTGACCTGAGCTGCGCGGAGTCGGCGCCTCCCATGGAGAGCGCCTTAACAATGTCGTCTGGCGGTGCGCCCAGGTTCTTCAGCGCTGAGGCCGCCTCAGCGAGGACCACCGTGTTAGCCATAAGTATTAGCGTGCTTATGAGCTTGAGGGCTACGGCCGACTCGTCGCTTCCCACATATATATGCTGTCCCATGTCGCTCAGCACCTGTTTCGAAGCCTCGTAGAGGCCCCTATTACCACCAACGTAAAGTACCAGAGTTCCTGCCTCGGCATTCGTTGGACCTCCCTCCATCATGGCAGTGATATACTTAAGCCCAAGATCTTCAGCCAATGACTTGGCCTTCCTGGACTCCTCAAGGCCTATGGTGGTCAGATTTATGGCAACGCCTTCAAGGCCTTTAAGCTGGGGCAGAATTGCTAGGAGCTCGGAGCCTCCTGGAAGGGAAAGAAGCACGAAGTCGCTTTCCGAGGCGTCGGCAGGGCTGCTCAATGACTTGAAGTTCTGCAGGTCCTTAAGGTATGAGTATGCCGAGGTCATAACGTCATATCCGAATACCTCATACCCCCTAGACGAGAGCCTCCTGGCTATCCCCCTACCCATTCTTCCAAGGCCTATAACTGAGACCCTGGTCAAGGCTCCACCGTCTCTGAACCTGCGTCCTCGAGAATAAACGCCTAGTCGGTAAGCCTGTAGGCAACCCAGGCCAGAGGAGCGCAACGGGCAAAGGGTTATAGCGGGGGGTGGATTTGAACCACCGACCTCGGGGTTATGAGCCCCGCGGGCTACCAGGCTGCCCTACCCCGCTGCCCTACCCCGCCTCCCTTTGCCCTTTTAGCAACAGGCCATCTATGCAGCTTATAAGCTTATGCGATATCTACTGCTTTGACTACTTAAATTATCTAGGGGCGCGCGGTGGTAAGAGCGAGGGCTGCTATATTAAGGGAATTTGGCAGACAGTTTGATATAGATTATGTTGACATCAATGCTGAAGGGAACGACGTTATAGTGAAGGTCAAGTCGGTGGGCGTGTGCGGTAGAGATATAGTGGTGTGGCGCGGCGGCTTCAGGAACTTGAAGCCTCCTCTGGTGCTAGGCCATGAGGTGTTCGGTGTTACCGAGGATGGAGAGCCAGTGGGAGTTTATCCTGCGGACCCTGGCTCAGAGGAGTTCCTCCCCCTGGGCGAGAGAAGGCCGGGCGGATACGCGGAGCTGATGGCAGCGCCTAGGTCAAACATAGTTAGGCTCCCTGACGAGGAGTTCGACAAATACGCTGCCGCCACCTGCGGCGTGGCCACCCTGATTCACGCATCCAGGGTGGTAGGCGTTAGACCAGGCGACAGGGTCCTCGTCACAGGCGCCAGCGGCGGCGTTGGCATACATGGGGTCCAGTACCTCTCTAATGTTCTTCATGCCAACGTAATAGCGTACGTGAGGTCCAAGGAGAAGGCGCACGTCCTGGAGGGCTTGGGCGTATCTGTCGTAACGGACCTCTCCTTCTACAGAAGCCTGGGAAGAGTGGACTATGTCTTTGAAATAGTCGGCGCGCCGCTGATAAACGAGAGCATGAGAAGCCTAAGGCGCGGAGGCGAACTGGTTCTAGTGGGGAACGTCACTGGAGAGCCCATCTCGATAGAGAGGCCGGCGCTGCTAGTCATGAGGGAGCTTAAGATAAGCGGCACATCGGCTTACACAAAGTCTGAGTACGAGGAGGCAGTGAAACTCATAGGCGAAGGCCTGGTAAAGCCCTTTTATAAAGCTTACAGACTTGATGATGTGAACCTGGCGTACAGCGACATTCTGAATGGAAAAGCCCTGGGCAGGGCGGTGCTTAAGCCCTAGGCAGCGTATATGGACTCCTCTATGACGTATTTTCTCCTTGAAATCTCAAGCAGGTGCCTGGTGAACAAAAGGGCGAAGGCCACTACAACTATGCCGAATATCAGGGAAGCGTAGGCCGCGAGCGCTATGTTACCTTCATTGGTGGCCACGTCAAGTATCTTCAGTATTCCATGTGACACCTCGAGCGTTTTATCGCCTATGATGTCAGGCCAGTACTCCCCAATCATAAGTCCTCCCCAGGCGCTGTCTATTGTCGACGTCAGCCCAGTGACTATGTATGGTAGGGTTCCAGGAATCAGTATCTTGCGCAGCCTCTTGAAGAAGCCCATGTTTAGGTTGTCCATGAGCTCTACAACTTCATGTGGGACCGCCTTAATGCCCATCCAGTACGCGTAGAATATGTAGTAGAACGTGCTTACAAAGCCAAGGAACAGGACGTAGAGCTCGTTGGTAAAGCCTCCAAACGCCCTGTAGAGTATGGCGCTGGTTGCAAGGAAGAGCAAGGGGAAGTAGGCTGGAGCTGGCAGCGCTGAGAGGGACTGAATCAGCGGTATGAAGACCGCCTCCGCCCTCCTGTGGAAGGCCAGGTAGTAACCTACGAAGACGGCAATTGCAAACGATATCAACGTGATTACGGCCACTCTCGCGTAGTCATAGGCTAGGCCGACAATTATAGGCCATGTATTGGAGAGAAGGTAGTTCCAAGTACTTGGCTTTACCGACAGCGCTGCCTTCGCAGCGCCATAAATTATAAGCAATAGCAGCACCGCGCCGACGATCCTGAGGGCCCAGTCAAGCTGCCTTTCAGATAGCTGTATCCTTTCAACTCTCCGTAAAGGTACCGCCCTAACAGGCCTGGAGGTGACGGTTGTTATCACGCGCAGCGGCCTGGCGGCCGCGTAGAATCTGCTCAGGGACCTCCACCTGGTCCTGACCCCTGGATGAGCGGACCTAGGCGGCGTGTCCAGCCCGTACTTTGCTACTGCCCAGTTGGCAAAGTTCCTTAAGGCAAAGATTACGCCAGCAATAAGCATGGCGAGGCCTAGGAGGGAGTAGTAGACGTAATTAAGCATGCCCTCATTCATGAATTTGGCTATCAGGGACCCTATGCCAAACACGTGGTAGCTAGTTGCCCCTATAGAGAACACCTCGCTCACAGTTATGTAAAAGTACGCGTCAGCGAAGCTAGGAATTAGGTTGGCTGCTATGCGGGGCATAGAAAAAGGTATGTAAAGCCTCCTCATCTTGGCTATAAAGCCATACCTTAGGTTCTCAGCTACCTCTAGCATTGGGAGTGGCAACGTTTTGAACGCCTGGTAGATGCCCATCCATATGTTCCACACCACAGCCGTGAATACAAGGAAATCGACGGCCAGCTCGACGCCTATGTAACCCCCGATCCTGTCAACGAAGAAGATCAACACCACTGGGAAGAATGATATCACAGGAACGGACTCCAGGACTTCGCTAAGGCCGACATAGACGCTCTCAAAGGCCCTGCTCTTAATGGCTAAGTATCCAAGGAGCCAGCCAGTTACTATGGAGAGCCCTATTGTCAGGAAGACCCTGCCGGTGGTAGCGAGTATTGCGAGGGCAATAGTAACGTAGATGTTAGCATAGCTCATAATCACGCCCCTCTGTACTCGGCTATATAATCGTAAAGTACGTCGGTGTAGTTCATGAACTCTGGATCCCTCGGGTTTCTGGGTCTCGGCAGGTTTATCTTAACCTTGCCAGTTATCGTCGCAGGCCTCCCGTTCAAAATGTAGACTACGTCTGCCAGCTCTACGGCCTCTGCAAGGTTATGAGTTACCATAACTACACCCTTGAGCGGCGTGTTCACGTTAAATAACATATTATAGACCTCCCTCCTTAGCGACTCCGCAGTGAGCTCGTCCAGGTGGGAGAAGGGCTCATCCATGAGGAGCACTATGGGATCGGCCGCCAGCGCCCTCGCTATGGCGACCCTCTGTCTCATGCCCCCGCTCAGTTCCTTGGGGTAAAAGTGCTCAAAGCCCTTCAGACCGACGACTTCTATCATCTGGAGGGCTACCTGCCTCGCTACGTCTTTGGGCAGGTGCCTGACCTCGGTGCCCATGAGGACGTTGTCAAGCACCGTCATCCATGGGAAAGTAACTATGGATTGGTGGACCATCATTATCTTAGGAGTGGGCCTCGTTACCTCCTCATTCATGAGGAGGACCCTGCCGCTCGAGGGTTTTATGAAACCCCCCAGTATCCTCAGCAGCGTCGACTTGCCGGCACCTGAGGGTCCCACTATTACTACGAAGTTATTTTCATCAACTTCTAGGTTTACATGGTCAAGGACCTTATAGTTATTATATGAGAACGATATGTCCTCGGCTTCTAGCACGGGGCCGGCAGCAGCGCTTGGGGCGACGGCCTCTAGGGAACTCGTTCTTCCAACGTATCCACCCCACCTAATCATTGATCGATCTGACACCTGGCTTCAGGGTTATTAATTCTTCAACAGTGTTGGGTATCCCTAAATGGTAGGATGGAAACGCCGTAGAGACGTCCTTTCCAAGGTCCTTAAGGATCTGCATTAAATACCCCTAGAGCCTAGGTAAGAGCTTACCGCCGCAGAGAACGCCTCATAGAGGCCCTCATCTATTGCCACGAGAACTATCTTAAAGGGCGGCGGGCCGTTTACATCAATAAACTTCTTTATTTCGTCAACCATGGCGTTTGCAGCCACCGTGAACGGGACTCCTCCCACCCCGGTGCCCATCCCGGGGAAGGCTATGCTGTTGACGTTAAGCTGCCTCGCAACCTTAAGTGCTGCCCTGGTGGCAAGCCTCACGTTGGTCTCATTGGTGGGCGAAGCTGGCTCCTTCATTGTAGGCGCGTGTATTACATACTTAGCCTTGAGTTTGCCCGCGGTGGTAGCCACGGCATCCCCTATGTCGACAGGAGCCTTGGATATAGCTTCATCCTCTATCACCTTGCCGCCCTTTCGCCTTATAGCGCCTGCAACGCCGCCACCCATTATTAGGTAGGAGTTGGCCGGGTTAACTATTGCGTCAGCTTCTTCATCAGTTATATCGCCAAGCTTGACTATAACTGCGACCTGGCCATACCTGACAGCGAGCAAGGCCCTCCCTAAAGTCTATAGGAAGGGCCATCTAAAAAGCTATCAACGCTTAGAGAAACCCGAGCTGACGCTGGATTCAGCTTTCCTGCTGAGCGCTCTCGCCCTGCTCCAGGCCCTCAAGCTGGTCCTTTGCCCCTTGCTTTACCTCCTCCAGGTGCTCAAGCACGTCGTAGAGGTTTCCCAGTTGGGTTGGCATGAACTTTACCTGGCCCTTCAACGCCTTGTACTCGCTCTGGCTCAGGGTGTCATCCCTGACTATGACTGCCTTTGCTCCCAGCTCTATCAGGCCTTCAATTGCTGCCTGGCTTCCCATCTCCGGGGCAGGGTTCTCGTATTGCTCCACCACCTTCTGCTCCTCATCTATTATGCCCAGAACTTCAGCCCTACTTAGGGGCTGCAGGGCAAAGTCCTGTCCTCCATAGAATATCGCTATCCTCAAGTCCTTACATCTCAAGGTAGCTGTGGAAAGCAGAGCTTTAAATTCTTAGATGGCCACTAAGGCGTCGGACACAGATTTTGTAAGAGCAGTTAATGAGGGTACTCGACATTAAGAATGTCACAGAGGCTCTCTACTTTTTTAGCGCCAAACCTGGCGACTAGTTCATCTTCATAATGCATAGGCACATCGCCTTTCACTAGGTATATGTCCCTTATGCCGCTCCTCCAATAGGCTTCGACGTCATTAATGGTGTCGCCCACGGCAAATACTTCAGAGGGGGCTAGGCTGGCCTGTGAGAGCGCCTTAAGTACGGGCTCTGGGTCGGGCTTGCCCCTTTCAACTTCATCGCCCGTTATCAGAACGTCGGGCTTAATGCCGATGGCGCCTAGTATTAGCCTTGCCGACGCGCTGAGCGAGGAAGTGACTACGATAACCTTTCCACCGAACTTCCTAACAGCAGAAGTCAGCTCAATAGCGCAAGGCATGGGCTTTACGCTCACTTTAACGACCTGCTCAAAGAACTTAGTCTTTAGAGCTATTAGCTCCTCAGCAGTCACCCTCAAGTTGGTAGGCTTGAGAGAGCTCAGTATTATGGACGCTATTTCCGTAGCCCTCCTTCCTAAGAGCTGCCTCTCATCTATGGTCACGTTGTTAACGCCTAATGCCTGAAGGGCCCTTATCCATGACGCTAGGTGCGCGCTCGCTGTACTTGCCAGTGTGCCGTCAAGGTCGAAGACGCCTGACTTCATGCCCAAGCCCGCGACTCCCCAGAGGGCCTTAGACGCCTAGCATCTAAAATGCTCGGCCCCGCGGCTGCTGGGCAAGGGCCTCTAAGAAAGCTTTGCTGGAGGCTCAACCTTTAAAATGCCAGCCCCCAGCCTATACGAGGCTGATGTAGCGAGGTGCTAAGGAGTGGGGCATCGTAAAAAGTCAGCGCCAAGACGTGGCAGCCTAGGATTTATGCCGAGGAAGCGCTCATCGGAGTTCGTGCCAAGCGTCAGCAGTTGGCCTGAGGTTAGCGCGCAGAAGCCGACGCTGCTGGGCTTCATTGGGTACAAGGCCGGCATGACTCACGCATTCATAGTGGATAACAGGCAGGGCTCGCCAACCTTTGGCAAGGAGGTATTCAGACCCATAACTGTGCTTGAGGCCCCGCCCATCTTCGTGCTTGCAGTGAGAGGCTATGGCTACGATGAGAACAGGGGACTTTACACCGTAGGTGAGGCCTGGGCAAGGCCCCCGCTTGATCTTGAGCTCGAGAGGAGGATAAGCGCCATCGGGGCCTTTGACACGCAGTCTATGCTTAAGAAGCTTGAGGCCTCGCTAAGCGATATCAAAGAGGTTAGAGTCCTGGTGGCAACGCAGCCCAAGCTAACTGGTGGGCTCAGTAAGAAGTCGCCTGACCTGCTGGAGGTTAAAGTCGCCTCTCCAGGCAGCGACGTTAAAGCAGCCTTTGACTACGCCACCTCAATACTTGGCAAGACGCTCTCTGTGGGCGAAGTCTTTCAGCCAGGCCTCATGGTGGACGTCATCGCCGTAACCAAGGGCAAGGGGTTCCAGGGAGACGTTAAGAGGTTCGGCGTCAAGGTGCTGCCAAGGTGGCACAAGCACAGGAAGAAGGCCAGGGGCATAGGGGCCAGGAGCCACGGTAAGGGCACCTGGTGGGAGATACCAAACCCAGGACAGCTGGGCTTCCACAGGAGGACGGAGTACAACAAGAGGATACTTGACATAACAGATGATTGGGCTGCATACACTCCAGCCGGCGGCTTCCTGCACTACGGTATACCCAGGAGCACGTTGGTGGTCCTGGAGGGCACCATACCAGGCGCGGTCAAGAGGCCTATAGTTATGAGGTACCCCGTGAGGCCGCCTAGGTGGTACCTAAAGCTTGGCGTCGTCAAGCCAACTATAACGTTTGTGAGCCTACAGAGCAAGCAGGGGGTGTAATGTCATGAGTAGGGTAAGCCTTGGGTTCCTGCTCTACATGAACCCACCCATATCTGTGCCTAAGTATGACGCCGAGGGCAAGGAGGCCGGGGAGGTCCAGCTGCCGGACGTCTTCAGGGTACCCGTCAGGAGGGACCTCATACACAGGGTCTTCATGAGCGAGTTCACCGCCGCCCTGCAGCCCAAGGGAAGGGATCCCATGGCTGGCAAGAGGACGACCGCAGTAAGCCTTGGAATTCACCACGGTCTTGCCAGGGTTCCGAGGATTAGGGGCTCCACTAGGGCAAGGCTTGCCCCGTTCGTGAGAGGGGGCAGGAGGGCCTTCCCGCCCACCGTGGAGAAGAAGATAAAGGAGGACGTCAACAGGACAGAGAGGATACTTGGCACCATGAGCGCCCTGGCCGCGACCGCTATCCCAGAGCTTGTTAGGGACAGGGGGCACGTGTTCTCCGCAACCGCGACGCCAATAATATTAGACTCTTCAGTGTCGGAGGCCGTAAAGAGGACGTCGGATGCAAGGGAGTTGCTGAGCAAGATAGGGGTCTACTCGGACATAGAGAGGGCCTATGAGGGAACTAGGATAAGGGCTGGAAAGGGCAAGATGCGCGGCAGGAGGTACGTAACGCCGGTCAGCATACTCTTCATAGTGGACGATATAGACTCCCCCTTCGCCAGGTCAGTGAGAGGGTTCCCAGGAGTTGACGTAGTGGAGCCTCAGCTCGTGAGCGTGCTTGAGCTGGCCCCAGGAGGCGAGCCTGGCAGGCTCACAGTTATAACATCAAACGCGCTTAACGCGCTTGCTGAGAGATTTAAGGTAGGAGGTGAATTATCGTGAGCTCAAACTCAAGGGAGATAATACTTAGGGCTGTAATGAGCGAGAAGGCTATGAGCCTCATGGAGAAGGCCAACACGCTGGTGCTGATAGTGGCCCGCGATGCAAACAAGCCAGAGATAAAGAGGGCTGTAGAGTCGCTCTTCGGCGTTAAGGTGCAGTCGGTGAACACGCTGATAACTCCTACTGGTGAGAAAAAGGCCTACGTGAGGCTTTCAAGTGAATATAAAGCTTCCGACGTGGCCGCCAAGCTAGGCCTCATATGATCCCTTCCTTTATGTATGATACATAAGGGATAGGGGCGAGAGTTACACGCTTTAAGAACTCTGTGCTTGAGTCCTGTTGCCCTTCTCGACTACATCTATGAACTTCTTAGCTATGTCTAGGAATGACTTTGCGGCTTCCGAGTCAGGGTACTCAAGGAAGAACGGCTCCCCGTTGTCATTAGCTTCCCGTATATGCGGGTCCAGAGGTATCTGCCCTAAGAACGGTATGTTGTACTCCTTAGCTATCTCCTCGGCTGCTCCCTTGCCAAATATGTACTGTATGCTGCCGTCTGGGCACTTGAAGTAGCTCATGTTCTCCACGATGCCGAGCAGCGGCACGTTCAGCTTCTCAGCGAACGCCGCAGCCTTCTTAACAACTATCTTAGAGACCTCGCTGGGTATCGTGACGAGCAGGAAGCCTGTGAGTCCAGGTATAGTTTGGGCTATGGTGAGCTGCTCGTCGCCCGTGCCGGGCGGCAGGTCTATGAGAAGGTACTGAGCTCCCTCCCAATCGGTGTAGGCCAAAAGCTGCCTTATTGCTGTTGTCTTTATGCTCCCCCTCCAGATCACTGGGGCATCGTCGCTCGGAAGCATGAGACCCACGGAGACGAGCCTAACGCCATATACGTTAACCGCAGGAACTATGCTACCATCCTCCCTGGCCAGGAGGCCTCTGACGTTCCTCAGGCCCAACATCATTGGCATGCTGGGACCGTGGAAGTCCGCATCTAGGACACCAACAACTTTACCCATGGTTGCCAATGCCATGGCTAGATTGGCGGTTACGAATGACTTTCCAACGCCTCCCTTGCTGCTCAGTATGGCTACCTTGTAAGGGATCTCCTTCATTCGTTTAACTACAAGCCTCTGCTCCTCCTGGACCTGCTTCATGCGCTCCGCGATCTCCCTGTAGCTCTGGCCTCCTCCAGGCGCCGCTGAGGGCGACGACTTCTGGGGAAGTGACATCCTGAGACCCTTCTTCTCGCCCTCGTCAGGGCTCTCAGCCAAAGTAATCTCCCTTCTGCTTCTCTGAGGTCACGGGAATTAAACGTTAGTTAGATAAGGAAAAATAACTTGAAATAAATATAAAACTAAAATAAAGTTAAAATAGTTATCTTCACAGCTTCCCTATGCTGTCCGGTATCCTTATGTGGAGTACCTGGGAGCCCTCTCCCTTGTTGGCGCTCACTATGTCGAACTCCGTTGGTGTTGGCGGGTGCTCGTAGAGGTACTTCAAGTTAATGAAGGCGTTGTAGATATGCGGCACGTCCTTTCCAAGCCTATCGTTAAACACTGATATGTACTGAACTATTCCGTCAGGGTCTATTATGACCGTTCCTCTCCTTGTCATGCCGGTGGCCGTGTTAAGGAAGCCGTAGGCAGTGGATATCTGCTTGTTTATATCCTCGACCAGCGGGAACTTGACACCCTTAACTCTTGGGCTTGTCTCGACCCAGACCTTGTGCGAGTAGACGCTGTCGGTGCTGACCGCTAGGACCTCGGCGTTGTTAGCCTTGAACTTATCGTAGTACGCCTGGAAGGCCTCAAGGTCCGTGGCGCAGACAAAAGTGAAGTCGCCTGGATGGAACGTTAAAACGACCCACTTGCCCTTGAAGTCATGTAGGCTCAGCTTGCCAACCCTGTTCTCTGCAGGGAAGTAGGCGTTTGCCGTGAAGTCAGGCGCAGGTGAACCAACCTCTATCATGTTCTCACGCAGGTGTCAGAGGCGTTTGCTAGTTTAAAAATGTTTCTATTAAGAAAGTCTATCGAAAAACTTTAGAGTAAGGTGCTAAGATGTTATACCACATCGGAAACGTCGTAGAAACTGCTGTGGAGGTCTCAAATGACGATAGCCGAGTTTGACGATATACTGCACTTTGGAAGGGTTTAAGCCAAAAACGGCCCTTTCACTCGCTCACGTTGAAAAATGATAGCACGGCATCCCTGAGGACCTTATAGGCCTTCTCTAAATCTTCGATCTTTACGTATTCATTATAGGCGTGCGCTAAGAACGGCTCGCCAGGGCCGTAGATCGCCACAGGCACGCCGACATACCTCAAATAGCGGCCGTCGGTGGCGCCTGTCTCTATGCGGTACTTAGGCTTAACGCCAAGGACCCTTTCAATAGAATTAGAGATTACCTTAACTATGCCGCTGTTAGGATCCGTGTAGTTAGGCTCGCTGCTGTTAAGAATTCCGAGCTCAAAGCTGTCAGGCGGCAGGTTTTCCAGGAGTATGCTTCTTATGTCCTCGAGCAGGAGCTCACAGGCCGTGCGCTCGCCGCCGCCCTTGACCCCAAGCGGCAGCCTTGTATCTATTTCAACGTCACACCTGTCGGGCACTACATTGATCTTTGTGCCGCAGTGCATGACGCCTGGGTTGAAGGTTATCTTCTTAAGCACGTACTCCGCCTCGCTCCTTGATATCTTAACTTGTGACTTGCTGGCCTCCTCAACCAGGACGTCTATAGAGCTCTCAAGCATTTCCTCAAGATCCTTAGGCGGCTCTATCTTAGAATTGTAGGAGTCTATGGCCTGTGAAAGCAGCTCTATGACGTCAAGCGACTTTGTTATGGCGTTATCGCCAAGGATGGGCATGCTACCATGGGCGGACCTGCCCTTAACTGTCAGCGATATTTGACAGAGCCCCTTCTCTCCTATGGAGATCGTCTCGACGCCTGACGGCTCAGCTATTATCGCTGCGTCCCCCGTGACAACTTTTCTGGAGACGAGGGCCCCCAGTCCATTGGCGCCTCCAACCTCTTCGTCAGCGCTGGCCACTAACGTAAGGGAGCCCGCTCCCCTGTCCTCTATAAGTTTTGCCACATCAGAGAATAGTGCTACTATTACAGCCAGTCCGCCCTTCATGTCAGTGGCGCCCCTCCCGTAAACCTTGTCGTCCTTGATCTCCCCGGAGAAGGGGTCGGCCTTGGTCCACTTCCCCTTGTCGCCAGCAGGCACCACGTCCATGTGGCCGTTGAGTATCAGCGTCGGCGACCCCGAGCCAACCTTAACTATTAGGTTTGGCTTGCCTTCAGCTATCTCAACAGTATCAGGGCTGAAGCCCTGAAGCTGCAGGTAGTCTACAAGGAAGTTCACGAACTCCCTCGTGTGGCCAGGAGGGTTGGAGGTGTCAATTCTTATCATGTCAGAGGTTAGCTTCGCTAACCTCATGCTAAGGCTTTCTACGTTCATATATAGCCCCAGGCTTCAACTGCATATGAGGTTAATTAGCTTTGGCTAGGCTCGCCCTCGCGCAGCCCACCGCTTTTCTGGAGCCTTGAGTACCTCAGCGACCTGGCAACGCCCTCTACCTCCCTCAGCAGCGCTATTACTTTATCTATGTGTTGCTCATGTTCTATGAGGAAGTCTATTCCCTTCTCCGTTATCCTGTACTCCTTCTTCCTCTCGCCTATGGGGCTGCTCTCCACGAGGCCTTTTTTCTCCAGCATGCTGAGCATCACGTATACGTAGCCAGGAGGAAGCTTGCCTCCCACCTTCTGCGATATATCCTTGCCTATTTCGTAGCCACACTTCGGCCTCTCGGCGAGCTCAGCTAATATCATAAATGTGGCGAGCCCCCTCAGCAGACCCCCTTTCATGTCCAGCACCGGGCTCTTTTCAGGTAGCTGTTAGAGGAGAAAGTAAAATACAGTACACCATACAGGCCTGGTTCCTTAACATGTAGATGCTCAAAAGGCGTTTGTCAGCCCTTGGTGACGCCCAGGGGCCGAAGCCTGGCCACGAGCCTTCCAATGCCGACGTCGTGGGCCACCTGCGCGACCCTGTCAACATCCTTGTAGGCTTCAGGCATCTCCTCTATTACCGTGGCCACGTTGCTTGCCTTGAGGTATATGCCCTTGCTCTCCATCTCTTGAACTACCTCCCTGTAGGTCTTCTCCCTCTTAGCCCCAGATCTGCTCATCCACCTCCCAGCCCCGTGGGGTGCAGTGAACCAGGTCTTCACTCCAGTCTCAACGCCGGCTAGCACGTAGCTCGCGGTGCCCATGCTGCCAGGTATCAGCACGGGCTGCCCATAATCCCTGTATATGCTCGGTATCTCAGGGCTCCCCGGCGGGAACGCCCTCGTGGCGCCCTTCCTGTGCACCACTACCTTCCTCCTCTTTCCGTTTATGTCGTACTCCTCTATCTTAGCTATGTTGTGGGCCACGTCGTAGACCAGGTGCATCCCGAGCTTCTCCGGGTCGACCTTAAACACCTGCTGGAAGCTCTCCCTGACCCAGTGAGTTATTATCTGCCTGTTGGTCCAGGCATAGTTAGCCCCAGCCGCCATAGCCTTGACGTAGTCCTGGGCCTCGGGCGTATTGTATGGTATGCTGGCCAGCTCCCTGTCCGGCGGCATCGTGCCGTACTTCCTCATGGCCCTCTCCATGATCTGCAGGTAGTCGCTCGCTATCTGGTGGCCGAGCCCCCTGCTGCCGGTGTGTATCATTACTGTCACCTGTCCTTCGAGAGGCCGAAGGCCTTGGCCAGCCTCTCATCATACACCTTGTCAACCACCTGGACCTCGAGGAAGTGATTCCCACTTCCCAGGGTGCCAAGCTCGCTGGCGCCCCTTCTCCTGGCAGTGTCACTCACCTTGCTTGAGTCGGCAAGCTTCCAGCTGCCGCGCTCCTCAATTCTCTCTATGTCCTCATCCCAGCCATAGCCCTTCTCGACGGCCCACCTAACCCCCTCGTCGAGGACCCTGTTAAGCTCCTGGAAGCTGAGCTTCAGCTTGCCAGTGCTGCCCAGCCCGCTCGGCACGTTCTCATAGATGGCATTTATGAGGTCCTTTATCTTGGGCTTAACGTCGTTAACTGTGAGGTCAGTCCTTATGAGGCGGACCCCGCAGTTTATGTCATAGCCTACTCCCCCAGGGCTTATGACACCATTCTCCTCAATGTCCATAGCGGCGACGCCGCCTATGGGGAAGCCGTAGCCCTGGTGGCCGTCAGGCATTACTATGCTGTACTGCTGTATCCCCTGGAGGCAGGCCACGTTAGCTGCCTGAACCAGCGTGAGGTCCTGCTGCATCTTCTGGACGAGCAGGTCATCAGCGTATATTATCGCTGGGACCCTCATGCAGCCCTTGAAGCCCTTGTCGATGATCCATGTGTTCTTGTCAACCCTCTTCAAGGGCACCTCTGGCAACTAGTCTTCACCCAGGACCAGAGGTGACGAGGGCCCTTTTAGCCTAGCTGTTTGGAATTCAGGACATAGTAAGTTCATGCTGTATAGCCTTCGCGCTGCACCTAGTGGGGGATAGCTCGTCATAGGAGGAAAAGGGTAAATAGAGTCAACAGTCACAGGTAGGCGTGGAGGGGCCCGGCCTGAGGCAGCGTGCCGATGAGCTGAGGGCGTGGGCCCTGTGGCCCGGGTAGCTCAGCTGGCTAGAGCGCCGGGCTGTGGACCCGGAGGTCCCGGGTTCAAATCCCGGCCCGGGCCCCTTCGCCCTTAGCATAGTGCTTTTAATTTATTATCATAATAATGGTAGAGTGCAATACTGCCATGTAGGTTGATTTCACCTTATGGGCGGCGTCAGGTCGGGGGTTCGTAATCCTCATCACCTCAGGACATGCCAGGGTCCTCATGCGCCGCCCATAATGATCTAAGGCTCAAGAAATAAAAAAGACTAACTCAATCGCCGCCTTGGCCGCTAGAGCTCGAACCCAGGCCACAGCCTTGCGGCGACTTCCTCGTCGAGTTCTACACCGAGGCCCGGCTCGTCAGTCAAAACTATGGCGCTCCTACTGGCATCTATTATCCTCTTCTTGCTCTTGACTAGGTCGTTCCAGAACGGCAAGTCATGTCCATGAAACTCAAGAGCCCCAAAGGTGTTACTAACGGACGCTGCGTGGGCCGCGGCCATAGTTGCTATGGGGGAGCCTATGTTATGAGGTGAGACCTCTATATCATAGAGCGACGCCAGCTCCTCTATCCTCCGCAGCTCCGTTATACCTCCGGCTTTAGCTGGGTCAGGGGCCCACACGCTGACCCCTGTGCCGAGAAGGTCCTTGAACTGGTAGTACGTGTAGAGGTTCTCCCCAACCTCTATGGGGACGTTGCAGCGGGAGGTGATCATCCTTAGCTCGTCAAGGTTAGTTAACGTGGTGACCGCCGGCGTCGGGTCCTCGACCCACCTGGGCTTAACGCTTTCAAGAGCCCTGCACAGGGCGATGCCCGTGTTGAGGTCGTAACGCCAGTGAAGGTCAAACATGATATCTACGTCGTAACCCACGGCGTCCCTGACGGCCTCGGCCAGCGCCGCAAGGTACTGTACCTCGGCTTGGCTGAGCCTTCCGCTCCTTAGTCTGACAGGGTCTGAGTGGGGCGTCGGCACGTCCAGGTCAAACTTTATGGCCTTCCAGCCCTCCGCCTTCAGCTCTCTTGCTCTTGACGCGTAAGCCTCAGGAGTGTAGTCTGAAGTCCACGCCTCAGCGGTGAGCCTGCCGTGAACCGGGCTTGGCTCCTTTATCCTGCCCTTCTCCACATTGGCCTGCGAAATCCATGGGGGCTCAACAGGCATGAGCGCTGAGTTCATGGCCTCAAGGCCCTTGCCTCCGTGAGCATCCACGTACACTGGTATCTCTGTCCTATCGCCGCCAAGCAGGGCATAGACCGGCAGGTTGAGGTACTTGCCAATTAGGTCGTAGATGGCCATATCTATGGCTGATATTATGTGATATGCTGACGTGCCGGCGTAGAGCGTGGCCCACCTAAGTTTCTGGAGGATCCTGTTTACTTTAAATGTGTCCTCGCCAACTATTACGCTGCCGAGCGTATTAGCTATCGCCGAGGCGCCAGGCGTAGGGCCCGCCTCCCCGGTGCCGTAAAGGTCCCCGGAGTAGACCCTTACAAAGGTCCACTCAAAGTTTGCCTGCACAGTAAACGAGGTTACCTTTGTTATCCTGAGCTCTTTCAAATTAGGATGCCCCGCGGTATTAGTCTAGAAAAGGGCAGTATATACGCATAGCAGATACTAGATAGCCAAGGGCTACAGGGATTTAAGAGCCACAGCTTTCTTACTTTGGTGGGATTTAAGTGGAAAAGATATGGATAAGGCTCTTTGAGGGAGGCCTTCCCGAGCTGGAGCCTGTAGAGGAGCCTATACACTCGCTCCTTGACAATGTGTGGAGAGGCCACGAGGGCGAGTGCGCCGCCCTGCAGCTTGAGACGGGCTCCTGCTACACGTGGGGGGCCCTCAGGAGAGCCTCAGCTAAGGTCGCAGGCTTTCTGAGGTCGCTTGGCGTTAATGAAGGGGATCAGGTGCTCTTCGCGGCGAATAATAGGATAGAGGCTTTAGCGGGCCTGCTCGGGATATGGAGGTCTAGCGCCATTTCTGTGCTAGTCGACCCCTTGACTATATCTGAAGACCTTTATGAGCAGCTGAGGGGCAGGGGAATTAAGGTTGGTGTGGTCTCGCAACAATTCTATGAAAGGGAGCAGAAGACTATGGCCAGGGCAGGCGTCGAAGAGGTGCTTGTAGTTGATGGGCAGCCTAAGGAGGGCGAGGTCAAAGTGCACACCATGAGCGACGTTATAAGGAGTGACGAGATCTACGGCGATGACGTGAAGTCCAGCTCAAGATCTTTAGTGATGTATTACGCAGGCATCGCAGGACGTACAATGCAGGTCTATCACACTCACCGCGCCCTCTCAACAGCGGTCAAGGCCCTGGCCGACTCGATGAAGCTGGACTTCAGGCCAGTGTCCATCGTAGTGGCGCCTATGACCCACGTGCTGGGCCTTCAGGTCAGCACGCTGACGCCCCTTTACCTCAGGGGCTCCGTTGTCCTTATGCAGAGGTGGAGCGACGTTGCAGCGCTAGAGGCCATAAGGATTTACGGCATAAACTTCATATCGGGAGCCCCCACAATGCATGACTCCTTGGTAGAGGCTGCGAAGAGTCGCGGCGCTCCCCCTGGCGTGAGGCTCGGGCTCTCGGGCGGCGCTCCCCTAAGGCCTGAGACTCAGGAGGGTTTCCGCAGCGCCTTCGGCGCTCCGCTCGTGCAGTTCTACGGAATGACGGAGTCCTGGGTCCTCACCTATCAGCCTACCACTGTCGGGGAGGTCAAAGGTACCGTGGGCGCCCCCATAGCAGGCGTTGACATAATGATAGTGAACCCCGACAACCCGACCGAGGAGAAGGGCCCAGGAGAGACAGGGGAGCTGCTGGCCAAGGCGCCATGGCTGATGGAGGCCTACGAGGACCCTGAGGAGACGAGCAAAGCGTTCTACAACGGGTGGCTAAGGACAGGGGACCTTATGAGCATTGACGAGAGGGGGCTGCTTTACTTCAGGGGCGTGAGGAAAAGGATGATAAAGTATAAGGCTTACCCTATATTTCCAAGAGATCTTGAGGCGGTTCTCATGAGGCACCCAGACGTCCAGCAGGCATATGTCTATGGAGAGAGGGACCCAGCGGTTGGCGAGAAGCCTGTGGCCAAGGTCGTTCTCAGGCCCGGCGCAAGCGTCACGGAGAAGGACCTTCTGGACTTTGTTAACAGTCAAGTGGCGTTCTACAAGAAGTTGCATAAGATATACTTTGTAGATAAGCTATAAGGGCTCACTTACGGGTCCTTCCCCTCTTGCCTTTATCGTCCGAGGGTCTGGGGGAACTTGAACCCAACCCAAACATGTCAAGCGTCAGCTGGCCTTTACTGCCTCTCTCGGCCTGCCTTGGCTGGCCCTGGGGCCCCTTCCCCTCGGCTGCCTTTACCTCAGAGCCCTTCCTGAGAGCTTCGCGGACCGCATCGGCTGACTTCAGCACGTCCCTGCTCCTGGGGCCAGCCAGGTACTGCACTTCGGACTCTGTTAGGCCGTAGCCCACCACGAGGCCTCCGGCCATGTTCAGGTCCCCCTGCCTAAATATTATGAAGAGGTAAGGTAGGACGTCCTCCTTAAACGTAGACGTTGATATGTGGAGCCTTGAGGCTAACCTCTCTGCTATGGAGTCCCTAACGCTCCTGATGTCCTTAAGCTTAGCCATAAGCGTTATCCTCGATGGGTACTGATACCTGTTCCTCAGGGGCGACTGCTCCACCTGTCTCGCCATCGCGACGCCCGGCCCCATCAGGTCAAAGACATACGAGAGGAAGTCCCAGTTGCCGGCCTTAGCCCTGGAGAGGAAGAGGCTTGCCCTCGAGAGGGCGTCCCAGGCCCTGAATGCATCCTCCGGGTCCCCGTACTTATTTTGAATGTTGTCGTTAAGCCAGGCCATAATGGTCTCATAGTCCTCCTCAGAGTTGGTCACGGCCTTCTTGGCCATCCACCCGGCCTTGGCATAAAAGACGTCATTAAGGGTCCTCCAGAGGTCGATGCTCTTGTCCCTCCCCCTGACGAGGGCCCTGGCAAGCTCCATAGTGACCTTCCCATAGCCCTCTGCGACAGCCTCAAGGTCGTTGACGCAGGCCCTCACGTCCCCCGCGTTCTTGTCGGCTATGTACCTCAGCGCCTCGCGGTCACACTCTATGTGCTCCCTGTCGCATATGTTCTGGAGAAGCGATACTACGTTGCCAGTGGAGAGGTTCTTGAACTCTATCATGAGCGTCACTTCCCTTAGGGGCCTGAGCTGGTCCTTCCACGGGTCGTTCGCGGTAAGCACTATGGGGTTCTGCGCATTTGGTATTATCCTTAGAAGCTCGTCAAGGCCTCCGGCGTCCCCCTTGGCGCTTATGCCATCAACCTCGTCCATGAGTATTATCATTAGTCTCCCGGTCAGGGGCCTCCTGAAGGCGGCAACGCCAACAGTTCTCCTTATGTCCTCGGCCCTCCTGTAGTCGCTGGCGTTCAGCTCCAGCACCTCAAGCTTATAGTCATGCGCCGCCGCCTCAACAAGGCTAGTCTTTCCGACGCCCGGGGGGCCATAAAGCAGGGCCGCCCTCTTCTCTGGGGGCCTCCCCTTGAGCCACGCCTCGAGCCAGGTGAGGAACTGGCTCTTAGCCTCCTCCTGGTCTACTACATCGTTGACGCTCTTGGGCCTGTACTTTATTATCCATGGAATTCGCTGCTGAAGGCTCATGTCGTTGCGGCCCCCACCCGCTTGCTCATCATTGCCAGCCAAGCCAGGAACGCGCTGAGCTGTATGTCGTCATCGCTCCCCTCTACTATCCTGTAGTGAATTTCCCCGAGGTAGTCAGCTATCATAACCCTGAGCTCCTCGGGTATCTTGAGGTCGTTGCTGAAAAGCTCACGGTGTATCTGCCTAACGACGTCCTCGCCGCTGAGGCCGTACTCTATCATCACCTTCCTGAGGAGCTCCCTGGCGCCCGTGAAGTCGCCCTTAAGCGCCTCCTCGACCATCTCCCTTATGTCCTTAGGCCTCGCCATACCAACTACTTTATATACGGAGTCAACGTCGACCTTGCCTAAGGAGGCCGCCGTCTGAAGTATGTTTATTGCCTTCCTCATGTCACCCTCAGATATGTCGTAGATGGCCTCCAGCGCGTCTTCGTCGTATTTGACGTTCTCCTTTTCCGCTATATACCTGAGCCTTCCCACCACATCATCCTTGCCGAGCGGGGTGAACCTGAAGAATGCGCACCTGCTCTGTATGGGATCTATTATCTTTGACGGGAAGTTGGCGGCGAGTATGAACCTTGTGTTGGCGCTGTAGAGTTCCATGAGCCTCCTGAGGGCCTGCTGCGCGTCAGCTGTCATGTTGTCAGCCTCGTCAAGGAGCACTATCTTGAACGGTATGTCTGGCGGGGTCTTGCTCCTGGCGAACTCCTTTACCTTCTCCCTTATAGTGTCTATTCCCCTCTCGTCGCTGGCGTTCAGCTCCAGCATGTACTGAGTGTAGTTGTCGCCGTAGAGGTCATGCGCTAGCGCATGGGCCGCGGTGGTCTTCCCGGTGCCCGGCGGGCCGGCGAAGAGCAGGTGGGGCATGTTCTTCTCCGCGACGAACTTGGAGAGCCTTTCAACTATCTCCTTCTGGTTCACTATCTCCTTCAGGCTCCTAGGCCTGTACTTCTCAGTCCACAGAAGCTCCTCTATGGCTGTGCTCAAGCTATTGAGCCCCGCGTTAACTATTGTTGTGGCCTGGGCTAATAAGGTGGCTTGCAGTCAAGCCCTGAGCGGGGGCCCTCTGGCCTTATTGGTTCTCGCCGGCAGAGTTAGGTTAGGGCGACACTGTGAAGCTTGAGGAGAGGCTGCAGCTGCTGAGCCTTGATGGCATGCTGAGGCCGATAAAGGTCATGATATTGAACGACTGCACCATACCCCTGCCTGACGGCCCCCTTCAGGCGAAGAAGGGGGACGAGGTCGAGGTGCCCAGGTGGATAGCTGAGGTGCTCTCGAAGGAGGGCTACGCCAAACCTAAGGAGGAGGTAGACGTTAACTACATAAACAACTACCACTACAAGGAGAGGAGGTCCGCCAGCGGCTCTCACCTTGCCCAGCTGCCATCCGACTTCTACGTTGCGGTTGGCGAGTTCATAAGGTCCCTTGATGAGGCTATAAAGAGGTCGCCTTCGCACATGCTGATAAATGACAAGGACGTCAGCGAAAAGAACGTGATAGAGCTCTCCCAGCTGAGGCTCTCCAAGATAGTGAGGCTCGCCCAAACTGATATGGGAGACGAGGAGGTCCCCAACATGACTCCTGAGGAGGTGCTCATCTACACGCAGCTCAAGAACGCCTTCAACTCGTGGAAGAACTACATTCAGTCCCTCATGGGGGTGAGCAGCGGTTGAGCGCCGCTGAGCAGGAGCAGCTGAGCATAGGGGAGAAGTTTAAGGACTTTATCAGGAACTTCAGAAGCGTCGAGGGCCTGAAGTACATGGACAGGCTGCACAGGATGATAAACCTTGACCTGGGCAGCCTGCTCGTTGACTTTCAGGACCTTTACAGGTACAACACGGACCTTGCCAACATGCTCATAGATGAGCCGCAGAAGGTGCTGAAGGAGTTCGACGAGGCCCTCCTGGAGCTTGTGACCGGCGAGGACGCGGAGTTTGCCAAGCGTAAAGGGAAGCTCCACGTGAGGGTGCAGGGGCTTTACGAGACCACCAAGATCAGGGACATCAAGACCCAGTATATGAACAAGCTGATTCAGGTGGAGGGCATAATAACCAGGATGAGGCCCGTCAGGAGCAAGATGATCAAGGCAGTCTACCGGCACGAAAAGGAGGGCTGCAACGCTGAGTTCCAGTGGCCCTATGAGGAGGACGAGTACCTCGAGGATAAGATAGATAGGCCTCTTCAGTGCCCGGTCTGCGGGGAGGCCGGCGGCAGGTTCGTGCTCCTGCGTGACAAGTCTGTCTATGTAGACTGGCAGGAGATAACGCTCCAGGAGAGGCCCGAGGACGTCCCAGGAGGTCAGATGCCAAGGAGCGTGACGGTGGAGCTTACGGAGGACCTAGTTGACATGGCTAGGCCAGGGGACCTGGTCACCGTGGTAGGCATAGTGAGGCCCAGCCCTGCAGCGGGAAACGACAAGGCGCCTTACTTTGAGCTGAAGATAGAGGCCAACAGCCTCAGGGTCTCCGAGAAGGTGCTCGAAGAGGTAGCTATAACTAGGGACGACGAGGAGAAGATACTTGAGCTCTCCAAGGACCCCTGGATAAGGGAGAAGATCATAGCGAGCGTAGCGCCCACAATATATGGCCACTGGGACCTCAAGGAGGCCATAGCGCTCCAGCTCTTCGGAGGGGTGCCCAAGGTAGCTCCTGACGGCACCAGGATAAGGGGCGACATACATGTACTGTTTGTCGGAGACCCAGGAGTCGCCAAGAGCCAGCTCCTGCAGTCGGCGGCCAGGATAGCCCCCAGGTCCGTCTACACCAGCGGCAAGGGCTCGACGGCCGCTGGGCTGACCGCCGCAGTCCTGAAGGATCCGAAGACCAGTGAGTACTTCCTGGAGGCGGGCGCCATGGTGTTAGCCGACGGGGGCCTTGCCGTGATAGACGAGTTTGATAAGATGAGGCCTGAGGACAGGGCCTCGATACATGAGGCCATGGAGCAGCAGTCGGTGAGCATATCAAAGGCAGGCATAGTGGCCAGGCTAAACGCCAGGGCCGCCGTCCTTGCAGCTGGCAACCCCAAGTATGGGCTTTACGATCCCCAGAGGAGCTTCATAGACAACGTCAACCTGCCGCCCACCGTGCTCTCAAGGTTCGACCTGATATTTGTAGTAAAGGACGTTATGGCCATGGAGCATGACAGGAGGCTGGCGAGGTACATACTGGACGTTCACAGCGACTATTCCAAGTATGTGCCTGAGATAGACCCGCAGCTACTTAAGAAGTACATAATATACGCCAAGAGGTACTCAAGGCCTAAGCTGACCGAGGAGGCAAAGTCTATAATAGAGTCGTTCTTCGTCACGATGAGGTCCTCCGCCTCAAAGTACGGCAACGAGGGCCAGACGCCCGTGCCGGTCACTGCAAGGCAGCTTGAGGCCCTCGTGAGGCTCTCGGAGGCCCATGCCAGGATGGCGCTCAAGGACAGGGTAGACGCCGAGGATGCCGAGGAGGCCGTGAGGCTTATGCTGTCGTTCCTAGGCAGCGTGGGCCTTGACGTGGAGTCCGGCTTCATAGATTACTCAATGATAGCGACTGGCGCCAGCTTCCACACCAGGAAGCTCATGACCGTCATAGTTGACACCATAAAGAGGCTCAGGGAGGACGGCAGGCCCTGCGTTAAGCTCGACGATATAATAAAGGAGGTCACGTCGCAGACGAAGGCCGCGCCAGACAAGGTCGAGGAGACCATAAGGGCCATGAACAGGCAGGGCCAGATAGCAGAAATTAGGTCCAACTGCTACAAGGAGGTTTAACGTGAGGGACTTTGTCAGCAAAGGTCGCCGAGAGGCTGATGCAAATACTGGGCTACAAGGAGCTCTACCCACCACAGAGGGCTGCCATTGAGGCAGGCGTTGAGGACGGCCGGAGCCTCCTGGTCTCATCACCCACGGCCTCGGGGAAGACCTTCATAGCTATGGTGGCCCTGGCCTCCGCGGCCCTAAAGGGCGCGAAGTCCTTCTACACCGCGCCCCTGAGGAGCATAGCTACTGAGAAGTACAGGGAGTTCAGGGAGGCCCTCACGAAGCTGAACCTTAAGGTGGGCATAAGCATAGGGGACTTAAACGTGAACGACGAGATTATTGTAAACAGGAACGACGTTATAATAACCACCTACGAGAAGCTGGACTCCATCATAAGGAACAGCCCCTCCATTATTGATAAGATGGGCTCGCTAGTTGTTGATGAGATACACTATGTGGATGATGAAAAGAGGGGGCCGATAATCGAGACCCTCCTCTCCAAGGTCCTCTATAGGTCAAGGGGTGTCCAGGTCGTGGCGCTGAGCGCCACGGTATCAAATGTCGACGAGATAGCCAACTGGATAGGGGCTAAGCTGGTGAAGTGTAACTGGAGGCCGGTGCCCCTGAGCGAGGGAGTCTACAAGGACGGCGTCATACACTTTTCAGATGGCAGTAAGAGGAAGGTGGAGGAGGTGAGCGCCAACCCCAGCATAAACCTTGTGGTTGACGAGAGCAGGCAGGGCGGCCAGACGCTCGTCTTCGTCCAGTCAAGGAGAAGGGCCGTCCAGCTGGCCAAGATGGCCGCCAGGCTTCCAAGGAACCTCCTCAAGTTCAACCAGGGAAAGGCCAGGGAGTATGCCGCTAAGATACTGGCGACGGAGGGTCCCAGGCTCCTCAGGGAGGAGATAGCGGAGCTCATAATGTCGGGGGTCTCATATCATCATGCCGGGCTTTCAAATGAGCAGAGGACTTTAATAGAGGACGCGTTCAGGGACGGGGCCTTAGCTGCCATATTTGCCACGCCGACGCTGGCGGCCGGGGTTAACCTCCCCGCCAGGAGGGTGGTCATTGCTGAGGTGGAGAGGTATGACGAAAGTTACGGCGTTCCACGCGACATAAAGGTCTTTGAGTATAAGCAGTTCGCCGGCAGGGCGGGCAGGCCAGGCCTTGACCCCTACGGCGAGGCAATCATAGTGGCCTCAAGGCCAAGGAGCGTCAGGGAGCTCATGGAGGAGTACATAAAGGCTAAGCCGGAGAGGCTCGAGAGCAGGCTTTACGGTGTCAGGGGGGTCAGGCACTCAGCCCTTGGTGCCGTGGCCTCAGGCATAGCCAACGACTTCGGGTCGCTGCTGGAGCTGCACAGGAAGACCCTTTACTACGTGCAGAGGGGTGAGGAGAAGCTGAGCCAGATCCTCAGGATATCGCTTGACGACCTAGTAGCCTGGGGCCTCGTAGAGGAAACTAACGGGAAGCTTAAGGCTACTCACCTGGGCTACGTGGTCTCAAGGACTTACCTCGACCCAGCGAGCGTGCCCAAGCTAGTTAAGCTTGCAAAGAGGTTCAACGGCAAGTTCACAACCGAGGGCCTCATCTATATAATCTCCTCCATGCCTGACATGAACCTGCTGCCCGTCAGGAGCTCCGAGAGCGAGAAGATAATGGACATGGCGGTGGACAGGGTGCCAACCTTAATAGACATAGTTGACTGGGACGACCCGGACAGCGTGGCAGCTCTCAAGACCACTCTGGCCCTCCTCGACTGGATAGAGGAGGTTCCAGACGACAAAATTGCTGAGACCTATGATGTTGGTCCAGGCGACGTCGCCTCGATAATCGACACGGCGAAGTGGATAGCCAGCTCTCTGGCCGAGGTGGCCCCCGCGGCAGGGCTCCCTGAGGAGGTCTCAGAGAAGCTGAGGCTTCTGTCAAAGCGCATAGAGGAGGGCGTCAAGCCCGAGCTGCTGCAGCTCGTGGAGATACCCGGCGTCGGGAGGGTCAGGGCTAGGAGGCTCTATAACGCCGGCTTCAAGACCCTCGAGTCCCTGGCAACCGCAAGCCCTCAGGAGCTGTTGAGGATTCCAGGCATAGGCCCCGCGACCGTGGCCTCTATACTTGAGTTCTTCGGGAGGAAGGAGGAGGCCGCCTCAATCAAGGGAAGAGGCCACGAGGGCGTAGGCCTTGACAGGTTCGCGGCCTAGTTTAAGCGGGCTACGGGCCCGCCGGGACTTGAACCCGGGACCTCCAGCTCCGCAGGCTGGCGCCCTGATCCTGGCTGGGCTACGGGCCCTTCAGTTCCCTGTATCTAGGGCGGGTTAAAATAAGGGTTGTTGGAAAGCCCTCCTTATAATGGAGGTCGACCGCCCTTATATCACATAACCTCACGCACGCTTTTAACTCCTTGGGGCCCAGCCACTGCAGGTGAAAGTACATGGCAAATCAGGCAGAGAGGACGAACACTTTCAAGGTAATGAATGAGTACCTGAACGCCAGCGTCTACGTCAAGCTCAAGGGAGGCGAGGGCGTCAAGGGAGTGCTGAAGAGCTTTGACCAGCACCTGAACCTGGTGCTTGAGAACGCGGAGGAGCTTACAGAGAGGGGCTCGAGAAGCCTCGGCACGGTGCTAGTCAGGGGCGACAGCATAGTAGCCATAAGCCCGGTTAAGTGAAAAGGTGATTGGCAGTGGTCAAGGGAACGGCCTCGTTTGGCAAGATGGGAAGGGGGTACACGCACATAGTGTGCAGGAGGTGCGGGAGGAGGGCGTTTAACGTAGCTAAGGGCTACTGCGCCGCCTGCGGCTTCGGCAGGAGCAAGAGGATGAGGAGGTACTCGTGGCAGAACAAGAAGGTGAACAGGGTAAGGATAGTGTGAGCGATAGGGCCAGCGTTTATTTTGGCGGCCCGGCCGCAAGTCCTCGGTGCGTGGTTTGGAGGCTAGGTGGGATCTGAACAGGAGGAAGCTTCGCGACCTCCTCGACAGGGAGTCCGTGGACGCCCTGCTGCTCCTAGGGGCCCCAAACATAACGTACGCCACGGGCATAAGGGAGCCCACCGGAGCCATGTTGATAACTAGGGACTGCGGCGACGTGATACTCACCTCGGTCCTTGACTATAACAGGGTCTCATCGATGTCGCCTAAGGACGTGGCAGTCAAGGCATTCTACAGAAGGTCGGGCGAGGCCTCAGTAGGCATGGCAATGGTGCCCCAGAGCGACCTAATAAGCGGAGGGCTCACAGACGCTGTCAAACAGGTCCTAGGAAACTGCAATGTTAAGTCAATAGGGGCTGACCTTCAGTGGGCTGACTACGCCTCTCTCAACGTAGCCCAGCAGCTTCAGGCAAGGGACTTGAGCAGCTCAATAGCTAAGGTGAGAGCCATAAAGGACGATTGGGAGGTGCAGGCGATACTTGACTCAATAGCCGCGGCAGAGCAGGCCTTCAGGGAGGCCATAGAGCTGCTGGACTCCAGCCCGTCAGAGAGCGAGGTCGAGGCCGCCTTCTACTCGTCATTGATGAGGCAGGGCGCCTGGGGCGAGTCATTTCCGACAATTGTGGCATTCTATGACCATACAGCGCTGCCGCACCACACGCCGACGCCCGTCAGGCTCCAGAAGCCTGGCCCCGTGCTGATAGACTTCGGCGCAGACATGTATGGCTACGCCAGTGACACGACTAGAAGCATGTGGCACGGGGAGGGAGGGGCTGAGTATAAGAGGCTCATTGAGCTTGTCGCGGAGGCCCAGGCAGCTGCTGTAGATCAGATAGCCCCAGGGGTCGAGGCCAGGAGCCCTGATCTGGCTTCACGCAGGGTGCTCGCCAAGGAGGGCCTGGACAAGTTCTACAACCACGGGCTTGGCCACGGCGTTGGGGTGGAGGTTCACGAGGTGCCCTACTTGGCCCCGGCGTCAACAGACGTGCTTGAGAAGAACATGGTGGTGACCGTGGAGCCAGGATTCTATATCCCAGGGGTCTACGGGGTCAGAGTGGAGGACATGGTCTTAGTCACAGCCAAGGGCGCGAGGCTCCTGACGCGGCTTTCAAGAATTATCAGCTAGTCCTTAAGCTGCTCATCATGCCCTCTATGCGGCTTCTCACCTCAGGCCCCAGCGGGGCGCCTGTCAGGCTCATAGTTAGCCTGCAGAAGCCGCAGACGTCACCGTTTGACGGCATGCCGCAGAGGCGGCACCTGTTGGGCGGACTGGCAGGCCTCGGGTATGATGGCAGGTTCCTCGCGAGCGCCCTGGCCGCGGATATCGTAAGGCTGGGGCTCTCGCTCTCAGCCCTGCTGAGCATATCCTTTATTATCACCTCAAGCGTCAAGGTCGACTTAAAGGGGCACTCTATGTCAACATAGTTCAGGCCGTAGACCTTGACGAAGGCCCTGGTCTCGTCCTCGTAGATGTCATAAAGGGGCCTCACCCTCTTGACGGCCGAGCCCTCGGACTCGCTGACCGGCCCTAGCTTGGTTATGTTGTCAAGCTTCTGCTCCATGAAGTTCTTGATGGCATAGGTCATGAGGTCGTTCATGTGATGTCCAGTGGCTATTGACGAGGCGCCTAAGGACACGGCCATAGCGTTAAGTATGTACCTTTTAACTAGGCCGCAGACGCTGCAGGCCGGCCTCCTGCTGCGCCTTATTATCTCGGGCATGTACATTCCCAGGAGCTCCTTGAGGTCCACTGTGACGCACTTAACGTTCTTAGCCTTTGAGCAGGAGTCCCTGAAGGCTTCAAGGGACTTCTCGGAGAACTCGCCCATGCCTAGAACTATGTGAACTGCAACTATGTTAACTCCCAGCTCTGGGGCTATCTCGTCAAGCACGTTCATGAGAGTTACGCTGTCCTTGCCGCCGGAGACGGCCACCAGGAGCGTCTCGCCCCTCTTCACCATGTTGTACTTTATGATGTTGTTCTTTACCCTCTCCTTGACGTACTCCTTGAAGTGCTTATCGCAGAACCAGGCGTTGGCGTAGCTTAGCCTAATCCTGGCCGGAGCTCCGCACTTAACGCACTTAGCTTTTGGCGACTCGTAGACCTTGACTGCCGGGGCCTCGAGCACAACCATTACGGGTCCTTATAGGCTCTGCCATAAGTTATACTTAAAAGGCTCAGTATTGATGACTACATGCCGCCCTGCATGCTACCTGAATCGCTTGGCGAGGCGGCAACGGCCGCAAGCCTTGCGTACTTCCTTAGATTATACCAAACGTATATCAGAATGCCACCACCAATGATACAGAGGAGCAGGCTGTAGGCTAGGCCCTCCAGGCCGACCAGTATGTAAAGTATCCCTAGCATAAGGGCGCTTAGGGAGGCCCTTGAGTACTGCCCGGCGGTGTCAGGCCTGTAGACGAAGAGCCATGTGAGAACCCCAAGCACTATCATAAACGCGCTTACGCCCATTATCGCCTCAGAGGCCTGCCTCATAAGGGACTGAATTTGCGCGACTGTGTAATTATATCCTCTGGCCAGGGACTCGTTGTAGAGCGTCTTAGTGAGGTTAGAGTTAGGGTTGTAGGACGCTGAAAACATCGACATGGCGTACGCTAGGCTTACGGCGCCGCCCACAATTATCAGGAACATTGCAACAACTATAAGCATGAGCGAGGGTCGTTTGTTCTGATGACTGCCTTCCTGGCTCAAGCTCTTCCCCATCACCGCACGCTCTTCGGCCCTTAAATACCTCTATGACGTGTTCACGCTTGAAAACCTTAAGGTCAAAACCATAATACAATTGCGTTGATCACGCCATAGTGCAAACACACCTATCACTGCCTTTTAGCCCTGCCGGACGCACCATATATGAGCGTCCGATGACAGGCGCTCACTGGCTGATCTTAAAGATGAAGAGCAACGGGTCTGTGAGGACGCAACTTCTTTGGTATTTAACAGCCGGGCGAGATCCATAATGTCGTGTAATAAGACGAACATATTTTAAGGCTATGTCATGTAAGAGCTGGGGGTTAAGATGCCAGGGAAGTTCTCAACCAGGTATAAGCTCTCAAAGAAAGCCGTTAAGCAGCTCGCTGATGAAGCTAAGGCCAGGCTCGGCAATGTACCCGTTACTTGGGATGATTTAGAGGAAGCTAGATCCTCAGACTACACGGTGTACTTTGATGCTGGGCTCGCGTGCCTTGCTAGGGTTAGGGGAGTTCTGATACCTACGCTCATGTGCCTCCTGAGGAGGGGCTTCTCGTGGCTGCCGTATGTAGTAGTCGACAGGGGGGCCTCCCAGGCCATAGGTCGCGGCGCGGACTTGATGGCCCCCGGCATAAGGAAGGTCGTTGGCACCTTCAAGGAAGGCGACGTAGTTGCAATAGTAGATGAGCAGAGCAACGTGCCTGTTGGCGTCGGGAGGGCCCTTAAGGATAGCGAGACCATATCGCAGATGGCTAAAGAGAAGTCAAAGGGCAAGGTGATAGAGAACCTACATTACCCCGGCGACCAGCTCTGGAAGTTAATAAGTTAGCCCTTGACTCTCCTCATGCAGAGGTAGTACTTAGTATCGGCCTTAAGTCCTAGGGGAGGCGCAAACTTGAAGAGTATGCCCCACAGCGACAGAAGCGTGAATCCTTTACTTTCGTCCGCGGCCAGGTACCCGTGGCCGCAGAACTCGAAAGAGTCAAGGTCGTTGGGCTTGCTCTCATCTATGACAATCTCTATCTTATCCCCAGAGTTCACCGTGTAGATGCTCTCAATTACGTCAAAAGTCACCGTCTCGCTCTGCCCCTCAGCCCTGGCTATCTTAACGCCCTCGAGCTTTGAGGGCTGAACGTCCTTGACCTCCAGGCTCAGGCTTACCATTTCAGCTCCGCTTACGCTCTGTGGGGCCCGCTTAAAAGCTGACCTCTCACGCCGGCCTGAAGGTGCGGTAGCCCGTGAGGCGGAGGCGCGGCGCACAAGTGCTGTTAGATATCGATCTCAAGAAGGCCCTCAGGGCTCACCCTCACTCTGTAGGTCTTAAGCGGCGGCTGCAGCTCCTTGTTGAACTCGCACTTTCTCTCAGGCATAACTATAGGCTGTGAAACCATGTCGCCAGTGAGCACGTCAAACTTAGCCTTGTGGAGGGGGCAGACAGCTATATGCCCGTCCTCGACGTCACTGAGCACGCCGCAGCCCATGTGGGGGCACCTGGCGTCCATGGCGTAGAACTCACCGTTATGCTTGACTATGAGTACTGGAGTATTGTCTATAATAACGACCGCGTGGTCCCTTGCATCAAAGATTTTAGCCATGACAGATATCTTACGAAATACCATACATAGGTCGCCTAGTTATTGCTGATCTAACGTTCAATTTAAAAAATCTTTGCACGGGGGCACCTAAGCCAAGGTCTAAGGTCGCGACGTATTGGAATAAAGCCTCGTCAGCGGCTGAGCCGCAACATAGGTCGCCTAGCTAGGATTTGAGGCACCGGCTTGGCGCCTCAAATGGGTTAGTCTCTTGCCGCGCTCAGGCCTTATCTGTGGCGATATTCTTATCACTTACAGGCTTAACCTTAACGTAGAGGCCCTGCCTCTCAACTACTATAACCCTGCTTCCCTCCTTGATCTCAAGGTCGCTTATGGCTGACCACAGCTCATTATCAACCCTGACCACGCCTGGCTTCGAAGGCCTTATACTTATGACAACAACGCCGCTCCTTCCAACGAGGCTCTCAGAGGGAGGCTTCATAGGGGTTATCCTCTCGAGGCCCTTGGCCACGATAATTATTATGTCCACTATAGCTAGAATGCCTCCGGAGAAAAGCCTCAGGGCATCATTGTGCTCTAGGCCGGTGGCTATCAGGTAAGCCGCAACTGCAGTGAGCCCTATCACCAGCGCCGTGCTGCCAACCCCCCACCTCAGCCTTGAGAAGAAGCCTACGCTGGCCTGCCCGCCCATGCCTATCGCCTTAGCGTTACTTTATAGCTTTTGCCCGCTCCACATAAAAAGGGCTGAAGTTGAAGATAAAGCTCTTGCTCTGGCTGCTAGGAGTAACCCTCGTGCTGGCAGCCATAGGCGCAGCCCAGCTGTGGCATGCGGAGGCCGCGTCAGCCCCAACTAGCAACGCCACGGTTGTGGTTGTTAACTTTGACGTCCCTGTGGACCTAGGGTCGTCAACCATGATGCAGAGGGCTGTGACTACTGCAGAGCTGCTGAAAGCTAAGGCTATAGTCATCGTTATGAACACCCCTGGCGGCTACCTGAGCGACATGCTTAAGATAGTGAGCTACATAGAGCAGGCTCAGGCCGCCGGCATACCAGTTTACACATACGTGCCCCCTGACGGTATGGCGGCCTCAGCTGGCAGCTACATAGCCATGGCCACTAACAGCATCATAATGGACAACGGCACCTTCATAGGTCCCTCGACCCCCATAGTAGTTGGGGGCACGCCCCTTGAGCAGAACCACACCGAGGACGCGATGATAGCGTTTATGGAGTCGTTGGCAAGCAAGTGGGGCAGGAACGCGACGGCAGCCAAGATAATGGTAGTTGATGATAGGGCTTTCACTGCTGAGGAGGCCCTAAGGTATCACCTGATAAATAACGTCTCGAACAGCCTCTCCCAGGCCATGAGTGAGTGGGGCCTCACTAACGTGACCCAGGTGCAGATCTCCGAAAACGCTTATGAGCAGTTCCTGAGCGTTCTGAGCAACAGCACCGTTGACGGCATACTAATAACGCTGGGCTTCATGGCTATACTGATAGACCTCTTCCACCCCACGTTTATAGTGTCGGCCGTGGGCGTGACCGCCATAGTGATGGGCCTCGTGGGCGCCGAGATAATAGGCGCCTCGGCCATAGGCCTGACGCTGCTGCTCCTGGGCGCCATAATAATGTTCCTGGAGCTTAAGATGGGTCACGGCTTTGCAATGATAGCAGGGGCCATAACTTCAGCTGTGGGCATATACCTCTTGGCCATGGGGATACCCTACGTGGCCACCAGCGTCCCAACTGCATCTAAGTACGTGCTCACGGACTCCGTTGTGGCCATAGTTGGCGTTGTGCTGGGACTTTACATAAGGTGGATAGCCTCACCCATGAAGCGTAAGAGGGTGATGGCTGGGCCTGAGTCCCTGATAGGTGATGTCGGCGTCGTAGTGAGCGACCTAGCTCCCGTGGGCGAGGTCAGGGTGCAGGGCATCGTGTGGAGGGCCGTGTCGGCCTCTGGCGAGACCATAAAGGTCGGGGAAAAGGTAAAGGTAGTTAAAGTCGAGGGGGTAACCCTCTTTGTCGAGAGGGCCACGGGTGAGGACAAGGGTTCATGAATATGGATTCTGGCATCTTAGATAGGTTTAAGTAGTTCGCTAACTACATAGAAGTGGTGATTTGAGTGGGCTTAGCGCTTGACATAATAATAGCGTTTATCGTGCTCATAGTGGCCATAATTCTGCTGAGCGGAATAAAGGTCGTCAATGAGTGGGAGAGGCTGCCCGTCCTGATACTTGGCAGGTTTGCGGGCCTCAAGGGTCCAGGGATAGTGTACGTGCCGCCAATAATAGGTAGGGTTCCCATGAGAATATCGACGAGGCTTCAGGCCATAGCCTTTAGGACCGAGCAGAGCCTCACGAAGGACAACATACCAGTCATAGTTGATGCCGTGATGTACTACCAGCCCGTTGACCTTGAGAAGGTTGTGCTTAAAGTGGAGGACTACAACGTTGCCACCAGGCTCGCGGCTGAGACGACCCTAAGGGAAGTCATAGGCCAGACGATGCTCGATGAGATACTTACCGAGAGGGAGAAGGTGGCGGCGCTCGCCAGGAACATAATTGACAGCAAGACTGAGACCTGGGGCGTCAAGGTCACTGCCGTAGAGATAAGGAACGTCGAGATACCCCCTGACCTGGTCCAGGCCATGTCAAGGCAGGCGCAGGCCGAGAGGGAGAGGAGGGCCAGGGTGACGCTTGCTCAGGCCGAGTACGAGGCCGCCCAGAAGATGGTTGAAGCTGCAAACCTCTATGTTAACAACGACAGGGCGTTCATGCTGAGGTGGATGAACATGATATATGAGCTGGGCATGGAGGGCAAGAACATGCTCGTCTTCATACCTGCCAACCTGCCTATCGCAGGCCCGCCCGCAGGAGGGCCCATGTCCCCAGTGGGCCTCATGGGCGTTAGGGACCTAGTTGTCAGTGAGGAGAAGAAGCAGGGCGGAGGCCCGCAGGCGGGGCAACAGCAGAAGTGAGCTCAAGGGCCCTTATAATATCATAATGGCCCAAAGGCCTTTTATAACATCCGTATGGCCCTGCTGTAGGCTATGAGGCCTAGTATTGTCGTGAGCATAAGTGAAAGTGTTAGCGCGCTATAGCAGCGCTGGTCTATGAAGCCTAGCTGAAGCGCGGCTGACGCAATGGCAAGGCCAACCTCTCCCCTCGGCTCCATGCCAGTCCCGGCGAGCACCGACTCCTTCCCATTCCTAGTCATTGCGTAGGCGAAGGGCAGGACGCCGGCCAGCTTGCCAATTAAGGCGGCTGCGATCATGATCAGCGAGGCTAACAGGCCGGTCAGGCCCATTGTGGCTAAGTCGAACTCCGCGCCAACCACGACGAAGAATATGGACCCAAAGACCAGCAGGAAGGACCTCGAGAACTCCTGGAGCCTCTGGGAGCCTGAGAACTCGCTCAGCGAGACGCCAGCTATGAAGGCGGCTATTATCGGCGAGAACCCAAGGGCCTGCATTATGACTATTATGCCAAAGAGG
Source organism: Acidilobus saccharovorans 345-15 (assembly GCF_000144915.1). Classification (NCBI taxonomy): domain Archaea; kingdom Thermoproteati; phylum Thermoproteota; class Thermoprotei; order Acidilobales; family Acidilobaceae; genus Acidilobus; species Acidilobus saccharovorans. The sequence continues at coordinate 920,442 of NC_014374.1, read as the reverse complement.
ACTACTAGGGACATCTCAAGAATGTACTGGCCTCCGACCCTTGACGTGAGGAACGGCACCACCTTTATTGACGTGACAAATATTATGATCCATGCCACTGAGTAGAAGGCCACAACCTTTATCACGCCGACGAGCGTAGTGCCGTGGGACTCGGAGACCCCGAAGGCTATTGAGAGGAGGATTAATGAGACCACGTCGTCTATCGCTGAGGCCGAGAGCAGGAAGTCGGCCCACTTGCCATTAGCCCTCGCCGACTGAAGAGAGCCCGAGACCACCGCTAGGCTGGTTGGCGCCAGGGCGGAGCCAACTATCATGGATACATCAAGGTTCAATGAGAGGTAGTCCCTGATAGCGACAATGAGCGCAAAGGGCACAAGGGCGCCCATGATAGCCCCAAGGGCGCCCCATGCCCCTGCCCTCCTCAGGGGGGCAGAGCCGTGCTCCAGGCCTGACGCAAATACCAGGAAAATGACGGAGAGCTGCGATAGGAACAGCACTTCAGAGCCAAGGTAAAACAGTTTAACGTTTAGGAGGCCATTTATAATGCCTCCCAGGGCGAAGGGACCCATTATCATTCCTCCTAGCAGCTCACCAGTTATTCTCCCATATCCATACTTCTCGGTGACGTCGCCCAGAACCTTGCCAACTAATATCATAAGCGAGAGGCCCAGCAGTTCAAGCCCTAACTCCTGCGAGGTTGGCCCCCGCTCTTCTAACATACCACGGATAAATTATAATGACAGCGCTCCCCTGCTCTGCCTGCCCTCAAGGAGGTAAGATATGACCTGATCCAGCCGGTGGTAGAAGTAGTTAAGTCCGATCACGTTATGTCTGCCCGTTTGAAGCATCCTGAGCCTGAGGGCCAACGCCATCTCGCTCAGGAGCTTTACCTCCGTGCTGATCCCAGCGTAGGGCCTTCTGACGACCTGAGGCTCCTTTGAAGACAGCTCTAGGGAGCTGAGCATCTCAGCCAGCTCTCTCAGGGCCTCTTCAAGGGAGCCGTCAGCTATGCTCTCAGGCACCTTGCCCTCAAGCTCCACAACTTTATATAAGGCCCTGGAGAGCCTCTCGTCCTCCAAGGCTCCTCAGCCTATAGTTTGGCAAGCAGAGGTTATAGGGCTAAGCCGCATTTATTTTTAGTGCTGCACTAGGCAGCGCGCCTCGGGCGGTGAGGACAAGAGGGTCTACCGAGTGGTGAGGAGTATCGGAACTCCCTAGCCCGGGGCCCATCAGGGCCAGCGCGGGCCGCCAAGATCAACTTTAAATATGGTGGAGATGCAGCTTCTCTGTGGCGGTGCTAAGCTTTGGCTAGAGTTGCAGTGATAGGCGCTGGGGGCGTGGGCTCCGTAGCGGCCTCGGTAATAAGGGGGGAGGGCCATGAAGTGATCCTTGTAGATAAGGCCAAAGACTCTCTGTCGAGGACCGCCGAGAGGCTCAGAATGCCTTACGCCGTGGCTGACGCGCTGTCGCCTGACGATGTTAAGAAGGCCGTAGGCACCGTGGACCTCATAGTTACCGCCCTGCCAGGGAGCATAGCCTACAAGGCCCTTAAGGGCCTGATAAACCTGGGCGCCAACATAGTAGACGTCTCATTCTTCCCTGAGGACCCGGAGGAGCTGGGCCAGCTGGCCTCTAAGGCTGGAATACTGCTGCTCATGGATGCTGGCGTCGCCCCCGGGCTCTCAAATATGCTCATTGGAATAGGCGACAGGAAGCTGGGAGGCCTTAAGGGAGCTAAAATTTATGTAGGTGGCATAAGCGAGAGGCCCGACCCACCTCTTGGCCTCGTGCCGAGCTGGAGCATATCTGACCTGGTAGATGAGTACAGGAGGCCTGCCAGGACGATAGTTGATGGCAAGGTTGTGGCAGTGGATCCGCTCTCAGGCCCCATGGGAACAATATACGTCCCAGGCGTTGGTGAGCTGGAGTACTTCCCGACGGACGGCCTCAGGACGCTGCTCAAGAGCTACTCAAACGCGTCCTTCCTGGCCGAGTACACGTTGAGGTGGCCTGGCCACGTGGCCTTCATTAAGGGCCTCAAGAAGTTGGGCCTCCTTGAACACAAGCCAATACACGTCGGCAACTACGAGGTTATGGCTGATGAGGTGCTGGCCTCCCTTATATGGTCTATGAGGGTTAACTTCAGGGATATAGTAGTGCTAGTGGTTGACGTGTACGGCAAGTCTGGCGGCGGGATCAGGTTTACCCAGGTCACCAGGGCCGAGGACGGGACGACGGCCATGGCCAAGGTAACCGGAAGCTTCCTCGGGTTTGCCGCGCTCGCCGTGCTGGAGGGCAAGGTGAGGGGCACGGGCCTGGTTTACCCCGAGTCACTGGGCCTCAGCGAGGACGCCTCAGGGGACATAATGACAAGGCTGGCCATAAATGGCATGCCAGTGGAGGAGGAAGAGCTCGCAGGGGAACTTGAAATTCGCTGAGAAGGCCTTTAACCTCGCCTTGCAACGTCTCCCTAAGGTAAAGGGAGCCCTTGGTTAAGCTCAGCTACAGGAGGGGGCTGCTGGTAAGCGACTCTTACGCGCCGGGCCTAAGGTACGATGAGAGGATCGGAGGCTACGTCGGGCTGCCATATAAGTACTATGAAGTACTGAACTACATTCGAGAGTCAGGCTTAACTGTTGATGACAGGGTCCTTGACCCCATCCCGCTCCAGGCCCTCCGCGCCCCGAGGATTAGGCTCAGGGACTACCAGGAGAGGGCCCTTGAGGCGTGGAAGAGGGCCGGCATGAGGGGGGTGGTGGTGCTCCCCACAGGAGCTGGCAAGACCCTCGTCGCGCTGGCCGCCATCCAGGAGGTAGGAGCCGCCACAATAATCGTGGTGCCAACGATAGACCTGCTTCACCAGTGGAAAAGCGCAATAATGAGGCACCTGAGCGTGACGCCCGGCATATTGGGCGGCGGCGAAAGCGACGTGGCGGGCATTACGGTATCTACATATGACAGCGCGTACAGCAGGGCTGAGGAGCTGGGCAACAGGTTCGTGCTGGCCATTTTTGACGAGGTGCACCACCTCCCGTCACCCGGCTACATGGAGGTCGCCCAGGTGCTGGCCTCTCCCTACAGGCTTGGCCTCACTGCGACGCCTGAGAGGGAGGACGGAAGGCACGTCCTGTTACCTGACCTGGTGGGCCCCATAGTGATAAGGGTCTCGCCAGCGGAGCTGAGAGGCAAGTACCTCTCAGACTACGACATTAAGAGGGTTTACGTAAGCCTCACGGACGACGAGAAGTCAAGGTATGAGTCCCTGAGGGCCAGGCTAAGGGAAGACCTGAAGAGGCTCGGCGTCACGTTGAGGTCGCTGGAGGACTTTCACAGGCTGCTGTCGTTGGCCGCAAAGAACCCGGTAGCCAGGGACGCCGTGGAGGCCTGGTACGAGTCCGTCAGGATAGCCGTTAACTCTAGGGCTAAAATTGATTCATTGAGGAAGCTTCTGGCGGAGTACAGCGACAGGAAAGTGCTGATATTCACTAGGGACACGGAAATGGCATACAGGATCTCGCGCGAGTTTCTCGTGCCGGCCGTGACCTATAAGACGCCTAAGCAGGAGAGGCTCAAGATACTCGAGCTCTTCAGGAAGGGCGCATACAAAGTCATAGTGGCCTCGAGCGTGTTCGACGAAGGGGTTGACGTGCCTGACGCAAGCGTGGCCATAGTTGTCGGAGGCTATGGGACTCCGCGGCAGTTCATACAGAGGCTCGGCAGGGTCCTGAGGCCCGCGGAGGGCAAGAGGGCCCTCCTCATAGAGCTGGTGACGAAGGGCACGAGCGACAGCAGGCTGAGCATGAGGAGGAGGTCAGGTGCTGAGGTCTGACCTGGTAAGGCTTATAGTTAGAGGCGCCAGGGCCAGGGTGCTCTTCGCAGGCGAGGACGACCTGGACCTGTTCTCTGAGGTGTTAAGGCACCTCAGGCCTGGGCTTAAACTTGGGGAGGCCCTTGAGGAGCTAAAGCCCCTCAGGAGGATATACGACCCTAAGCTTGTTGACGGCATCACGGAGGTGGCCCTGAGGTATTTAGTGCTTGAGGAGGAGTCCCCGGTAAGTCCATACATGATAAGGCAGAAGCTCTTCGAGGGAGGCCCGGCCCTCTCTGAGGAGGAGAGGCGCAGGAGGCTCGAGGAGGTAACTAAACAGCTGGGTGTCGACGCTGAGAGGTTCATGTACTCTGACTTGGACCTTGAGCGCGTCATAGTTTCTGGGCCCGCAATAGGCCCCAGGGATCTCATGGAGGAGTATAACATGGAGGAGCTGGAGGGCCTCCTGCTGAGGTCCTACATGGTTACGCTTGAGGTCAGCGACAATTGGAAGGACCTGCTCAGGTCAATTAAGGCGATGGGACTCATGTACTATGCAAGGTCAAGGCCTGTCCAGGTCGACGTCTACGGGCCGGTGTCGCTGGCTAAGCTAACCGACAGGTACGGCAGGCTGATGGCAAGGCTTGTGCCTCACCTGCTCAGGAGCGCCAGCTGGAGGCTCAGGGCGCAGGTTGCGGTGGGAAGGACCAGGAGGATAGTGACCGTGGAGGTAACTAGCGACGACGCGCCTATGCCCACAAGGCCCACCGTCTCAGGCATAACGTTTGACAGCTCTGTCGAGGAGGACCTCTACAGGAAGCTCACCCTCCTGGCGAAGGACAGCGGCTGGCTGGTTATAAGGGAGCCGGAGCCCCTGGTGACATCAACTGGCGAGATAATGATACCAGACTTTGCTGTCATCAGTGGGAGCTCTAAGGTATTCATAGAGGTCGTGGGCTTCTGGACCAAGGAGTACATAAACGCCAAGCTCAGGAAGCTGGCCGGCCTCAGGGACCCCATACTTCTTGTCGTCAACGAGTCACTTGGCGTTGGGGCCTTTAAGTTGACTGGCCACGACGTTGTTTCCTACAAGGATAAAGTTAACGTGGCGCCAATATACGAGTGGCTAAAGGCGAGGCTTTCTAGTCACGCCGGGCGGCTGCCAGAAAGGTTAGACGTGAAGGGCAGCTACGTGAGCTTTGAAGACGTCGCTAAACGCTATGGCGTTACGGTTGACGACGTGAGGAGGTTTAATGGCACGGTGGAGGGCTACGTTAAGCTCAGGAACTACTTCGTCAAAAGGGAGCTCCTTGACAGCCTCAGCAGGGAAAGCCTTGAGGGCAGGAGGCTCTCCGAGCTGACCTCAAAGTATGGCCCCTGGGTTCAGGAGGCCCTGGCCCTAGTTGGCTACTCGCTCAGATGGACGGGGCTGAACGACGCCGTGGTAGTAAAGGTCAGGGCACGACCCTAGTGCCTACCTCCTCGCCGTTAAGGGCCCTCAGGAGCGAGTCCCACCTGACTATCCTGGTGTTCGCGACCTTGGCTGAGGCCGCCTCAGCGATCTTACCCTTCATGCTGCCCGTGACGTCAACCCCACGTTTGGTTATGTCAGCTATTTCATCCCTTGGGCTTACAACCCTTAAGACCTTTCCCTCAGGGCCTATTACGCCATCGACGTCAGACACGTAGATCAGGCAGTCAGCCTTAGCCTCAGAGGCCAGCATGGACGCTATGGTGTCGCCGCTTACTACCACCCCTCCCCTTTCAGTGAGCACGGCGTCCCCATAAGTTAGCGGCGTTAGGCCGGCCGCGAGGTCCCTTAGCATCGGGGTCAGCTCACAGCTTCTCTCGCCGACACACATGCTGTGGGCGGCATGAAGGCTAACGGGCACCCCGTGCGACAGGAGGCTGTTGACCACGGTAATTCCGAGAAGGAGCATCTCCCTCTGCACTTCTGAGACCTCGCTGGGGCCTAGCCTTCCTCTCTCGGAGAGCAGCCTGCTCACTATGTAATGTCCAAAGCTACCCCCGCCGTGGACTAGGGCCAGCCGTCCGCCCGCCTTGAGGTAGCTGGCCACCTGCGCGGAGAGGCTCTCAAGCACGTCCCACCTGACGGTCTCTGGCGAGGACTTATCGGTTATAGCGGAGCCCCCCAGCTTGACTACAGCTAGGTTGCACCTCAAGTTTCATCTCCGCGCTAACTTTAACTCAAGGGAAAATAAGCCTAGGCCGTAAGGCACATCAGCTCAAGCTCGCCAGGAAGCCCGGGGACCCACTCGCACTCCCCCTGGGGCGTCTGCACCCCATAGAAGAGGTAGGCTGCCGCGTTCTGAACCCTCAGCCTCTTAACTAGCTCACCCCTAAGTGGGGAGCCTGACGTAAGGGAGTCCGAGAGGTCCACGACGGCCTGGCCTATCATGTGCACCGCCGCGTCAAAGAGGCTCTCGCCCAGCTCCTGCCTTGTGGCCCCCTTTCCAACCACAGAGGACGCCCTGACCTCCATGTTAAGGTCTACCCGGCCCAACTGCAGGTCAACGACTTCATCCTCGCTCCTGTACGCAGCGGCCTTGCCGCTGGCGGCCACGTACCTCATGGCGTCTATGGAGCTCTGCCACCACGTGGCCCCCTCCCCCCAGGGGTCTGACATCCTTCCCATCTCGACTATCTCCAGCTCGTCCACTGTGTCCGAGTGCGACCTGGCGGTGAGGTAAAGGAGCGCCGTTGTTAAGGCCGCATAGGTGCTTGCAACGGGCCGCCTCTGGGGCAGGCCCTCTGACCTAACGTAGGAGCAGTCGTTCATGTTAAGGCCGCTCATCAGCCTTCTCCAGAACTCCCTGGCCTTTCCGACAACCTCCTGTGACAAGCCCTCGGCGCTGAGGTCAGCCCTTTCACAGTTCTCCTGGTACTTCAGCTCAAACTTCACCTGCTCGCCCGGCACTACTAGGTAAGGGTTTACCACCTCATCTATTGGAATGCCCATCACTATGAGGGGCAGCCTTAGCGAGAGCCTCAAGGGAGGCCACCGTAGATATCTTTACTTGCCAGGAAGCGGCACCACGGCGGAGGCGTAGCCAACTACCCAGTCCTTCTCGCCGGTCACGTCACCTGACGTTGCGTGCTTCAATATGACGGCCCTGGTGGCGCCCAGGCTTCTTCCCATGTAAAGCAGTGTCATCGCCGGGCCTGGCCCGCACATGGTTATGTCGTCTGCTTCAAGCACCCTGAAAAGCCCCTCGGGGTCCAGGGACTCCACGTACCTCAGGGCCTCGTTATCCTTTGAGACAGTCACGTCGTGGGGCTCGTAGTGGTTCATGTCACTGCTGGCCACGAAGAGCAGGTCAACCCCGTTCTCATTAATTATCTTGACTAGGGCGTCTGCTAGGTCCTTGGACACCTCAGGGTTCTGAAGCTTTATCACTATGGGGACGAGCTTAAAGTTGGAGTCAAAGATATACTGAAGGAATGGGACCTGGACCTCCACCGAGTGCTCGTACAGGTGCGCCTCATTATCGAAGGTGAAGTACTTGGTATTTGATATTATCAGTTTCTCGACCTCTCTGTCAACCTCAACAGTTCCAAGGGGGGTCTCCCACGCGTCCCCCTGCCAGAGCGAGGCGGCCTCGCCGAGGCCCGTGTGGTTGGGGCCTGCCACCACAACTACCTTGGGGGCTCCCTCCTGAGCCATGTTATAGTAGCTATGCGCGGCGACGGGGCCGCTATACATGTAACCTGCGTGGGGCACCAGGTAGCCAACGCTTGTCCTATTCCTTGAGGGCGGCGCCTGGGGGAGCTTTCCTGGGCCAAGCCTGTGAAGGAAGCTTGACTCTATTGACTTTACAAGGTCATCCCTGTCAGCAGGGTAAAAGCTGCCAGCGTGGGCGGGCTTCCTTATTTCCTGCACCAGCTCTTCACCTGGGCTAGCTGGGCGATCAAAATTTAAACAGTTAGCTCCTGCCGTTATCATCGCTTGTCCTAACCATAGGGTGGGCGGCGACCTCCTTCATCCCCGAGTGCCTAGCGAGGGTGCCCGAAGGCCTGAGGGCCGAGAGCACTGCAGCTATGGCCAGAAGCCCAAGGGAGACATGGTAGGCGAAGGCCTGGGCGTTGAGGTAGCTTACCATTAACGACGAGGGGAGGTGGCCGCTCAAAGTGCCGACAAAGAGCTGGTAGACGTAGTACGCAGGCAGGGCGGCCGTCACCGACGTCAAGGAGACGGCGAAGCTCAGGATCATTCCCGTGTTCCTGAACGTGGTTAGAGTCCCAGAGGCGACCCCATACCTCTCCCTGGGAGCTGACGATATTACGGCTGTCGTGTTTGAGGGCCAGAAGAGGCCGCCTCCAAGGCCATAGATGCCCTCCACCATGGCAACCCACCAGAGCGGGGTCCTGGCGTTCATCATCGCTAGCAGGAACAGCGCAGCGCCCTGTATTACAAGGCCTGCCGTGGCTATTGGCCTCGGACCATACTTGTCGGTCAGCCTGCCCCCTATGGGACCAGCTATCATGTTGACGGCGGCCATGGGTATTATTAAGTAGGAGGCCGTCAGCACTGGCAGGCCGAATATGCCCTCAAGGTAGAACAGGAGGAGGAAGTTTACCGCAAACATGGCCAGGCTCTGCACGGTTGCCGTGAATATTGACGCCGTGAACATTCTGTTGTACTTAAACATCCTGAGGTCTACGATAGGGTCCCTAACCTTATACAGCTCCCAGAAGGCGAACGCCGCGAGCAGCGGGGGTGCCGCCGCAAATGACAGCAGCGTGTACACGTCGGACCACCCCCTTAGGAGGCCTAAAGTGAAGCCCAGCTGGAGCGCGAGTATACCCAAAGTGAACAGGACGGCCGCGGGCACGTCAAAGTTTTCGCCGACCCTCCTGAACTTAGTCTCCCTGAGGGTCGCGTAAGCCCACGCCGTCCCAAAGATTCCTATGGGCACGTTGATCAGGAATATCCACCTCCACGTGGTATACGTTATTATTAGCCCTCCTAGGATTATGCCGAGCACCGTGCCCGAGGACCACACTATGGAGTTAATGCCCAGCGCCCTGCCCCTCTCGTTGACTGGGAACGCCTCAGAAATTATTGCAAGGGAGTTTGATAGCATCATAGCCGAGCCTATGCCCTGCAGGGCCCTGAAGGCCACCAGCTCAAGGCCGCTCTGGGACAGCGCCGAGAGCAGGGAGCCTATTGTGAAGACTACGAAGCCGGCGTTGTATATCTTCTTCCTCCCGTAGGTGTCGCCGACCCTTCCAAAAGTGAGCACCAGGGAAGTGTTGGCGAGAAGGTAAGCTACAACTATCCAGACTATGGTCACGTAGTCGGCGTGAAGGTCCTCAGCTATGGGAACGAGTGCCAGGAGCACCACGGTGCTGTCTATTGCCGACATCAGCGAGCCGACGCTTGTAACTGACAGCGCCTTCCACTTGTACTCCAAGCCGGCCACCTTGAGTATCAAGCTAACCGAAATATCTTATACCTTACTATTAACTTTTGCGGCTGCACAGAGCTTAAAAACTAGGCCGAAAGCCAAGAGTGCTGGTGGGCCCGTAGTCTAGATTGGTTAGGACGCCGCCCTGACACGGCGGAGGTCGCCGGTTCAAGTCCGGCCGGGCCCACCACCTGCCTGTAAGTTGGCCGGCCCCTACGCCCTGAAGGGCAAGGCTTGTCGTTCGTTCTGTGCCATGAAGGCAAGCGAGTTATGTACATAAACGTCCCTAAATTCAGCAGCGTAGTGTAAGGGGTTTCAGGGCTAGAGATCATGACGAAGCTGTTGGTGCTGAGCGACGCTCACGGAAACCCTTATGCCTTACGTGCCGTTATTAGCTCTGAGAGCTACGACGAGGTGCTGTTTCTTGGGGACGCCGTGGACTATGGCCCAAGGCCAGGCGAGGTTATAGACATACTTAGGTCCGTTGGCGCAAGGGCTGTCATGGGGAACCATGATAACGCCTTGGTTCACGGCGTTGACTGCATGTGCGGCGAGGAGACTCACTGGGTAAGCGTCTTCTTCAGGGAGAACTTCACGAAAAGGCTGGTTTCCCGTGGCGATTTAGCGTTTATAGCTTCATGGCCTGAGCGGCTGGAGCTCGACCTAGGCTACATGGGGAGGTCGATGGCAGTTCACGGTTCCCCCTCAAGCCCCCTTTACGGCTACGTCTATCCATGGCTTGATGACGACTCCGTAAGGAAAATGCTAGTGAGGAGCCTCAGGCTCTCATTGCCCGCTGGCAACAGGCCGGGCTATTCCATGTACCTGGTGGGGCACACGCATTACCAGTTTATGAGGAGGGTCGGGGGCAGCCTCCTCATGAACCCGGGCAGCGTGGGCCAGCCAAGGGACGGGGACCCGAGGGCGGCCTACGCGGTCATTGACGTTGATAACGGTAAAGTGGAGCTAAAGAGGGCCAAATATGACGCCAGCCTCATTGTCAGGGACCTTGAGGCCCTAGGGGTGCCGGAGCCCTACATGGGTGCCCTTAAGCTGATGTTCCTGGAGGCCAGGGTGCCTTCAAGGGCCCGGGGCTTAGCTAATTAACGTTCTGAACCAAAGGATCAGGTGGCCGATGAGCGATAGCAAACCGGCTGAAGCGGTGATTGAAAGCTCTCGTGCGAGGCCGAAAAACACGTAGGCCCAAAAAGTCATTGAAGAGATGCCGGCTCAGCCTATGTAAAGTATGGGGCCCCCGTAGACCTCGTCAAGGAACGCCTCGGCGCCCTTTATGTCGTCAACCACGTCCGCTAGGTCCTCCTTCTTAATGTTGTAGAACTGGGCCGCCAGGGGACAGGCGTATATCTTGAACGAGTCCCTGTAGAGGTCCTTCAGCTCCTTTATCCACGAGTACCAGTCCTTGACCTTGCCGGAGCTGATCGACTCCTTGAGGTTCTTCAGGTAGGTCTCCACGTAGGGCTTGAAGTACTGCGGGAACGTGGTCAGGTCTATGTCGTCAGTGCTCAGCTTGGGCAGGACGTCCTTCTTAAAGGCAACCAACCCCTCGTTAACCAGGTGCACCCTTACGTCATAGCCCATGGCCAGCGCCGTGGCGCCGTATATTATTAGGCAGCATATCCTGTTGGAGGCGCCTGAGGCGAACACTATACCCAGCTTCCTCTTCCCCTCGCTCAAGGCTCTCGCCGCCCTTTAGAAAACGCTTGAAGCTATTATAACTTTCTCTATATAGAGCAAACTAACGCCCGTAGGCCCTTGTCATGTCCCTGAGCCTTCTCGCGGCCCTCCTGAGCCCATCAAACGATTCAAGCCTCCACCTCCAGTTGTTGCCAACAGTGCCCGGCGTGTTCATTCTGGCCTCAGGGCCCAGGCCGAGCACGTCCTGGACTGGGAAGATGGACACGTCTGCCACGCTCATCATGGCGAGCCTTATGAAGGCCCAGTTTATCTCCCTGGCATCCCTGAGCCCCATGTAGTTCATTGCCTCGCGCCTCGCCCTGGGGGAGGCCTCGTGGAAGAACCAGCCAACTATTGTGTTGTTGTCGTGGGTGCCCGTGTAAACAACGAAGTTCCTGCCGTAGTTGTGCGGCTTGTACGGGTTGCCTGGGTTGCCGTCCCAGGCGAACTGCAGCACCTTGAGGCCAGGGAGGCCAAGCCTGTCCCTGAGCTGCACCACGTCAGGCGTTATGAACCCCAGGTCCTCAGCTATGAGCTGGAGCCTCGGCACCTCCCTCATAACCCGCCTGAAGAGGTCCTCCCCGGGACCCCTGGCCCACCTGCCGTTGACGGCGGTCTTCTCGCCCGCCGGCACCTCCCAGTAGGCGGCGAAGCCCCTGAAGTGGTCAAGCCTGACGGCGTCGAATAACTCCGAGGCGTGGGCGAACCTCCTTATCCACCAGGAGTACCTCTCCCTCCTAAGCGACTCCCAGTCATAGACGGGCGTGTTCCACAGCTGCCCCGTCCTGCTGAAGTAGTCGGGCGGCACCCCGGAGACGTAGGTTGGCCTGAGGTCACGGCCCAGCTTGAATATCCTGGGGTTGGACCACACGTCAGCGCTGTCATAGCTCACGTAAATCGGTATGTCACCTATTATCCTTATGCCGAGCCTCCTCGCGTGAGCCCTGAGCGAGGACCACTGCGAGAAGAACTCGTACTGGATGAAGTGCTCAAGCTCAATCCTCTCCTTCAGCTTCTCGCGCCAGGCCTGCATCTCACCCCTATCCCTGCGCCTAAGGCCCTCGGGCCACGAGGACCAGTCGGAGCCCTTGAAGTGCTCCCTCAGCGAGACGTAAAGCGCGTAGTCCTCAAGCCACCAGGAGTTCCTGTCAAGGAACCTGTCGTAGTCGCCGCTGGGCTTAAACCTTGAGAAGGCCAGCCTTAGGAGCCTCATCCTGTGCTCATACGCAAGCCCGTAGTCCACCCTGTTCGGCTCTCCCCGTGGGAGGGAGGCGAGCTCATCAGCCGCGAGGAGCCCCTCGTTTGCCAGCAGCTGGGGGCTCACCATTATGGGGTTTCCAGCGAACGCTGAGAGTCCGCTGTAGGGCGAGTTGTCGTGCTCAGGGGCAGTGGGGCTCAGGGGCAGCACCTGCCAGTACCTCTGCCCTGCATCCCTGAGTATTTCGAGGAACTCATGGGCTGAGGGGCCCAGGTCGCCTACCAAAGGGGAGCCTGGGAGGGAAGTTATGTGCAGCAGTAGGCCGCTTCCCCTTTCCACTTAGCTTCCCCGCTTGAAATGCTGACAAAGAAAGAAGTTTATTAAGAAAAAGGGTTACATGCCTGGCTTAAGCCCAGCCCTCAAGGCCCTTATCGAAGCGCCTGAGGCGCCGGCCGATAAAAGCATGAGCGAGGCAAACGAGAGCGTCACCCCAAGCGACGAGAACGGCGTCAGGCCCATGCCGAACAGGTAGTCAATTCCGGCCATGGAGCCTGGGGAGTACACGGAGCTGAGCGGGAGCCCCAGGGCGGCGTCAAGTATCATGGCAAGCGTCATAAGCCCTGCTATGGCGGCCGTGAGAGCATACGCCGCCCTCAGGGGCCTCAGGAGGAGCGTCACCCCCGCCGCCACACTGAAGGCCGTGTAGGCGGCCAACAGGTAATAGTGAAGAGGGGCCGTGGCCCTAAGCGCAGGGTCAAAGGCCAGCAGGTAGCCCTCAGGGATGAGCGATAGCAGTGACAGCGCTGGCGCCGACTTGCGCGGCCCGAGGAGCCCTAGGCCAAAGACAGCGGCCAGCGAAAGTATGACGACGACAACAAACGCGCCGAGAGGCGCGAGGCTCGAGCTTGAGGACGAGGGCGATGGCGCGGTAGTGGTGTAGGTGCTTGTAGTAGTTACGGTTTTCGTTGTAGTCACAGTGGTCGTGGCAGCGCTGGACGGCGTTGTAGTTGTAGTAGAAGTCGCGCTGGTAGTTGTAGTGCTCGTTGTAGTAGTTGTTGTGGCAGTGGTGCTATTGGACTTAACGTAGACGTAAATAGTTGCCGGCGAACTTGACGGATCGTCTCCTGTGGCGCTGACGTTGACCTCGTAGACTCCGGAGGGGGCATTAGAGGCCACGGTTATTGTCAGCTTGCCTGAAAACGTGGGGTCACCTGACGAGGGTGACGCCGTGGCGCTTACGTAGCTTGACGACGTTACTATCTTGACGTTGGTTCCCCAGGTGTTGCCGCTCACCAGCTTAACTGTAAATGATATTGTCGTGGAGCCTCCTGGGTATAGGGTGACGTTATTGGCGCTCACTACCACCTCTGAGGCCCCGTAGCCGTACTGGGCCATGGCCACGGAGGGCAGTAGGGCTATGAGAAGGGCTGCGAGGACAAAGATGCCCAGGAGCCTCACCTTACCCACCTGCGTGCCCCCTGAGGGGCGATGGGCTTATGCCTATCTCTATAAGGAGAAATACCTTGCCTGTCCAGGTATAGACAGATATATATGATTTCTAAAAGAAAGGCATTCTCTCAGAGTAGCCATTTAAGTTGGCGTCGGGCTTATTGGTATGGCGAGGGAGCCATCAAGAGGGAGCGGCTTGCAGGGGCTCGAGGAGAGGCTAAGGAGGCTGAGGGAGCTTCAGGACGCCATATTGAGCTGCAACAGGTGTCCAAGGCTCAGGAGGTTTGACGTCGAGGTCGGCCTCAACCCGCCCAGGAGGTTCAGGGGGCAGGCCTACTGGTCGAGGCCGGTTCCAAGCCTTGGGGACCCTCTGGCCCCAATAGTGGTGGTTGGCATGGCTCCAGCCCCTCACGGCGGCAACAGGACAGGCAGGATGTTCACGGGGGATCAGTCAGGGAACAACTTCTTCAGGGCTCTTTACGAGGCCTGCCTGGCTAACAAGCCCACCAGCGTCAGCAGGGACGACGGGCTTCAGGTGTACCACGTTTACATAACAGCCTCGCTTCACTGCGCCCCGCCTGATAACAAGCCCCTCAGGGAGGAGATAGGCAACTGCTTCCCGTACCTCAAGGAGGAGCTGAGCCTCCTGCCCAACGCCAGGGTCTTCGTGGCCCTGGGAAGGCTGGCGTTTGACCAGCTCTGCAAGGTCTTTAACGTCAGGTTTGAGTTTAAGCACGGGGCCGAGTACAGGCTGCCGGACGGCAGGTGGCTCATAGCCAGCTACCACCCGAGCCCGAGGAACGTGAACACCGGGACGCTGACGATAGAGGACCTCAGGAACATCTTTGAGAGGGCTAAGCAGCTGGCCGGCATAGGTGATAAGTGTGAGAGGCCCAGCTGAGGTGGTGCCCAACCTCTACGCAGGGCCAGGCTGCGTCGACTTAGATGAGTATGACATAAAGGTAGACGTGATCATAACGCTTGATCCCTCGTGCCCAGCGGAGGCGACGGGCTCCTCGAGGGAGGTCTACCCCATAAGGGACATGGAGGTGGAGCCCATAGGTAACACGGCCTCCGCGATTGCTGCAATAGCAAAACACCTTGAGCAGGGAAGGAGGGTCTACGTGCACTGCTACGCCGGCTGCGGCAGGACTGGAACCGTGGTCTCAGGGTACCTGATACTCTTCAGAGACATGAGCCCTGAGGAGGCCGTGAACGCCTTCGAGGGAGCCAGGGGCTGCGGGCCGGAGTCCGAGGAGCAGCTTATGTTCCTCGACCTGCTTGAAGTGATGAAGAGGAGGCTGGGGCCGTGGGGCACGATAAGGGAGCTGTCGCAGGGGATGGGGCTTGGTGACGTCCTCTCAGGTATATGAGTGCATGGCCAACGCCTCGGCGCTCTCGCTTGGGGCAATCCTTGAGCCCCTTGCGCATCCAAAGCCTGGGGCGGTGACAAGGGTTGAGGGCCAAAGTGACAAGGACATCTTTGACTTCGCGTTAAACCACGAGGCGGTGGAAAGGGGCGCGCTGGTCGCCTGCGTTAAGGTCGCTGAAGGGGCGGAGGACCCTATAGCGGCTGGCCTTGAGGAGTACTTGAGGGCAGTTAAGGAGATGAGGCTAAGGGCAAACGTCGGCCTGGGCCAGGCCCTCATGATAATTCCCTTGGCCTCGGCGTCGCTGGGCAGGCCGGACATCAAGGGCCTCTGCAGAATGGCCAGCGAGCTGGTCAGAAGGTCAACGCCCAGGGCCTCCGAGGTCTACTATGAGCTCCTCAGGCTCCTCGCGCCGTCGCACCTGGGCAGGTACTGGGGGCCTCTCCCTGACGTCAGCGAGGGCAGGCCCACGGTTGGCCTTGGGGAGGTGTTAAACGCCGTTGACGATATAACGTCCCAGGAGGTCGTCAACGGCTACAGGCTCACACAGGCCGTGGCCGAAATTATGAGGAGAGAGGCTAAGGAGGGGTACGAGAGGGCCCTGGTTAGGGCTTACTCATACTTAGCCTCGGCTGTGCAGGACTCCCTGCTCGCAAGGTCTAAGGGTATCAGGGCGTCACTCATAGCAGCCGCAGAGGCCTCGTTGGCGGGCAACTTCGAGCTATTAGATAGGTTGTGGAGGTCCCGGAGCTGGAACCTAGGCTCCATTCTCGATGTCCTGAGCGCGGCGGCCTCCCTGCTGGCCTATGAAAGCCTAGCCCTAATATAAAAACTTATTAAAAAGTGATAAAAGCGAAAGAAGATCAGAAAACTTAATGGAGTAGCCGCGTGATGTACAGGCTAGTGCTATTCGGCCTCACGGCCACGTTGTTATATATGTTGCAGTTACGCCATCAGAGGTCGATGCCACTATTTCTACAGCCGTGCCTGACGCTGGTGCTGGTGTTGATGACGACAGCGAGCATGTGAAGGAAAGGGTAACGCTCTTGCCTGGAGGTATGGTAGTTGGAGAGAAAGAGGAGGTAGACGTTGACGAGGATGTGCTACATATAACGGAGGAGGTGGTCACGTTCTCAACAGCCATGTAGTTAATGGTGGCTGCAGTTCCGCCTATGTTTTCAACCGTAGCGGAGACGGTATATTGTCCACTTGTTGATGTTGAGGTAATGCTTCCTCCGACTATCTCTATCTTCGTGTATAAGCCTGCATTGCTGGTGTGAACGCCGCCTACAAGGCCGCTGAGCCAGGCGTATATAAGGACCGCGGCAGCTATTGCTATTATTATTAACATAACTACTGCGACTATATCTGAAATGGACCTCCTACTTCTTGCCATGCCCGGCGCCTAAGATTTTTATACCAAAATATACCTAAATGCGTTTTTCTCTTCCCTCCTTTAGAAATCATATATGATAAGGCGTGATAGGTATTACCCAGGCTCAAAGAGAGAGCCCCGGCAGCTTTCCGATGCCCAGGGCATAGTTGGTCAGCTTAACTGACTGCTCGCCGTCGCTGAGGCCTGTGAGCGCCCTTATGGCATCTACGTTTTCTGGTACCACTATGGACTCCTGGTGGACGGCCTGTATGAAGGACACCTCGTCTCCCTTGGATAGGACGCTCTCCTCAAACACCACGAGCTCAGGCACGTCACCCCTGGGCCTAATGTGCCTAGCTGCATCAATGATCTGGGAGGTGCCCTCCACGCCGGACTTTGAGGCGCTGACCACCAGTACCCTCGGCGACGACCTCAGGGCGTCGAGAACCTCCTCCCTTGAGGCGTTCCCCTTAAGCTTCATCGTCACGTAGTGGACGTGCATTAGGGTGGTGGGCACCACCACGGCGGCCGTAGTTATGTCGAGCCAGGGGAGCACGGTCCTCACGTCGCCCGCGTGGTGGCTGGGGACCCTGGGCGGGTTGAGCACAACTGAGTTTATGGGACCCCTCTTGACCTCGTGCATGTCGGCCGCCCTCCTAACTAGGAACGCGTTGACCGCCCTGACACCCACGGCCGAGTTGATCGCGCATATGGACCTCAGGAGCCCCGTCGTGTTGCACGAGACCACCCTGGCGCTGTCCTTGCCTACGGCCTCATCGTAGTTGCACAGCGCGCTGAACGAAACCTGGGCCACCGAGGCCTCCTCGCCCCCCTGGAAAATTGCCTTGACGCCGGCCTCCCTGTAGAGCTTAGAGTAGGTGGCCCCAACGCCGTCCGGGGTCGCGTCAACTATGACGTCAACCTCCCTCAGCAGGTCCCTTATGGTGCCGCTGACCTCAAGGCCTGCCTTCCTGAACCTCTCGGCCTCGGCCTCCCCTGGCACGTAGACCGGTATCCCAGCGCTCATGGCCTGGGCGGCCGCGTAGTCAGGTTTTGTCTTAACCACGCCAACTAGCTCCATGTCAGGCTGGAGGCCCGCCGCCCAGGCCACCCTCCTGCCTATGGTTCCATAGCCGTTTACCCCTACGGCGACCTTGCCCCTCACGGCCACCCTCCCCTGGCTATGAACTTTGAGTAGGAGTAGGCCAGGGCCTCGACGCCCGGCATCTTAAGCCCGGCCGCAAGGTAAAGCATGGCCCCTCCGGCGGTGCTCGTGTAGCCAACGGCCTTCCTCAGGCCCTCCTCGACCCATGACAGCGCGGCGCTGGCGTGTCCCCCGCCGACGAGCACGAAGGCCCCTGACTTCAGCGCGGCCTCAAGGAGGGCCACGGTGCCCCTCCTGAACCTCGGGTCCTCCACCACGCCGGCCGTGCCCTTGAATATCACGGCGTCGGAGGCGTCTATGACGTCCCTGTAGGCGGCCACGGTCGTGGGGCCTACGTCCTTGGGCACGCCGCTCAGCTCCTGCCCGGCCTCCTGGACCTCGACCTCGCCGTCGGGCCTCTCGACGACATAGTCTACTGGAACCATGACCTTGCCCTTCTCGAGGACCCTCCTGGCACCCTCAATGACTTCAACTCCAAGCGACTTAACTATGTCCTCAGCTGGCCCCAGGTACTGGCCGTAGGCCTTGGCGAACGTCAGGGCCACGAGGCCCCCAGTCATAACTGTTCCCTTGCCTATCAGGTTTGGCATAACTTTAACTACGTCGTCAACCTTGGAGCCCCCTATGAAGAATGACCTTGAGCTCACGTCAAGCACCTTGGAGAGCCCCCTGAGCTCCGACTCCATGACCCTGCCGGCCACCGAGGGGAGGACGTAGGGGAAGCCGGCGACGCTCGGCTGGCTCCTGTGGGCCGTGGCGAAGGCGTCACCTACATATACGTCAAAGTGGGGGGCAAGCTCCCTGACCAGGAGCGTCTTAACGAGCCTCTCGGGCTCCGCCTGTATGTTCTCCTCGGCAAGGAGCCTGACGTTGTCTAGGACCAGGACGTCGCCGGGCTCCAGGGAGTCTATTATCCTGAGGGCCTCAGGCCCCGTGACGTCCTTAACGAACTTCACCGAGGTGCCTACCAGGGGCTCGAGGGCCCTGGCGTGCTGCTCAAGGTGGTCGAAGTCGTCACCTCCAGGCCTGCCCTGGTGGGCCATGACTACAACCTTCGCCCCGGACTCGTGGAGCTCCCTTATGGTCTTGGCGTGGGCCTCTATCCTGCTCCTGTCAAGGAGCCTGCCGTCCTTCATGGGGCTGTTTATGTCAACCCTTGCCAGGACTCTCTTGCCCCAAAAGTTAAGGTCGTCCATGGTGCCTACTATAATTCCCCTGAACCTCACGTGAAGCAAGAGGCGCACCAAGCATCTTTCAGAACCAGAAATATAAAAATTTTGAAACAAGGGGCCTAACAATAATAGGCCTTGCCTCCCCCGGCGTCCTGAGTGAGGGAGTTGAGGATCAGCTGGTGCGGGCAGTCATACTTCATTATAGGGAGCGGCAACGCGAGGCTGGCCATAGACCCTCACGACGGCGACAGCCTGGGGCTGCCCAGGTGCGAGGCCAACGCAGATTACATTCTGGTGACCCACGACCACTACGACCATAACTCCGTTGAGACCGCCAGGGGGCCAAAAACTAAGGCCGTGGCGTTCTCAAGGGAGGGCTCCTTCACTCTGGGGCCCTTCTCGGTGACCGGCTTCAGGCTGCCCCACGACCCTGAGGGCGGATCCAGGTATGGCTGGACCACAGCCTACCTCGTTGAGGCGGAGGGACTTAGGGTTATGCACATGGGCGATGTGGGTGTGGGCCCTGTGGACTATATAATCAGGTCAGTGGGCAAGGTTGACGTGATCATGGTGCCTGCCGGCGACGTGACCACCGTGAAACAGGCCGAGGCCCTTGACTGGGCCGCGAGGCTTGGGGCAAAGCTGGTGCTGCCCATGCATTACTGGGTCGCTGGGTCTAACGTGCCGCTCGACCCAATAGACGTGATGCTCTCGCTCTGGCATGGCTCTGTGACAAAGTTAGGCGAACCTCTGGATATCGAGCCAGGCAGGCTTAACGGCCCCGCCCTCGTAATATTACCCCTGGAAAGTGAGCCGAGTTGAGCAGGGCGCCGCCCTTCGCCACCGGCAAGGTGGTTAGTGATTACACGCCGCTCTTCCTCTACTGGGAGAGGGCCAGGGCCGAGGGCAGGGAGGACCTGGTGGAGAAGTCCATGCTGAGCGAGGACGACTTCAAGTTCGTTGAGGGCCTGGTTAAGTCGTCGCCGTCAATGACCCTCCTTGAGCTGGTGGACGCGATAATGACCAGGTTTCAGGGCAGGGTTGACCCAGGCGTTGCCTCAAGGGCCCTGGGGGAGCCCGAGGATGTTGCCGTCGAGAGGCTCCTCTTTATAATAGCTGGGTGGCTGGTGGAGGCGGCCGAGTCGTTCATGATGCTGGGCCTTAGGTCCAGATACCAGATGCCTAAGGATTAACCTTCTCGTCAACCTGCTCCGGGAGCCTCCTCGAGGAGAGGGAGGCCAGGCCTATCTTAGCGGCTATCTCTGAGAGCTTAACTGAGAGCCTTGGATCTGCGACCCCCCTCTCCAGGGACCAGTTCACGTAGTCGTCTATCCCGTCAAGGAGTTCGGCGGCCACCATCCTTGAGATCTCCAGGGCCTCCTCGGGGTTCGCGGACTCTATGGCCCTTTCAAGCACCCTATCTGATGGGTGCGTCTCACCCTTGAGGTACTTGCTTATGGCTGCCGGCGTCACGCCTAGCTCTTCTGCCAGCTGCCTCACGCCCCTTCCTGAGGCCATCAGTTCTATGATCTTCCTTCTGGTCTCTTTCCCCAGCAGGTGTACATAACTGGGCAACAGCCGCACCGTGGCTTGCTAGGCCATCAAGCTAATTGGGGTGTTAGAAACCCTTCGTGGGCCTTACGCCTTATAAATGCCTGGGAAGTTCCTACATCCCGCCTGAGTGCGACAACAGCGCAAGAAGGTCGAACTAGCTCTATAATATAAGGCTCAGAGGCCCAGGGGGAGCCTTGAAGAGCGGCGGTTGGGGGCCCCGACGCCCCTACGTATCTCTACATCTATCCTGGCGTCCATCATGGAGCTCTTGGCCTTAAGCTCCTGTATGGAGCTCTCTACCACGTCCTGCAGCCCCTTGGGGGTGCCAACCTTCTCCAGGGCCTCCTTGCCGGAGGAGCTCACGACCAGCTTCTTGTACCTGGGCTCCGCCTCAAGAAGGCCAACATATAGCAGCGCGACAACGTCGTTCTTCAGCGCCGGACTGTAGGGGTCCTGTCCCACCTTGAAGAACTGGTAGCCCAGGTCGAAGCCCTTCTGCTGAACCTCGCTAACTATCATGTGAAGGGTCCTCTCGTGTATGGGGCCCAGCCTGCTGACCAGGTACACCAGCGACATGAGCTTAGGGTTCTGGAGCACCTTGTCCTTGGTGACCACCTGGGTAGGCGTTATCCTGAGCTCCTTGGCTGACCCTGCCTTCTCGTCAACGGAGGCCTCCTTAAGCTTTGGCTGCTTTCTACCTCCCATAACCTCTCACCTAACGGGCTCACCTGTTTAGGGTCCTCAGGCCTTTAAAAAGTAATGCTCAATGGTTAACTCCATGAGCTCCTCTTGTTGACATAATCAGAGCATATAATCTTTACAGGAGGCGCAGTTGCAGGGGGTAGTATGTCCAAAGGCTTGGCCTTCCTGCTGGCGTCGCTAATAATAATAGCGTCGTTAGCTGCCACGTCGCCTTCCGTGGCAAGGGCCCAGCAGGCGTCGTGGAGCAGGAGTACCTGGATACTTTTGCCTGCCGTGGAGGGCACAAGCGGGGTGGTGACGAACACGACAATAACTCTGTCCTACCCGGGCAGCGGCCAGGTCACGGTGAGCGACAACACGGGACCAGCGCAGCCGTCAACGCTTTACAGTATGGAGACAGCGTTCATGGTAGCCATGACTTACGCTGGCCTGAACTGGAGGTACTACAACCTCAACGTTCACATAAATGTGAGCGGCCAGATATCTGGGCCGAGCGGCAGTTTTGGCGTGATGCTTGCAGTCTACACTTTGGCCACGGGCCTAAACGACACGTACCTCCACAGGTTCGCCATAACGGGGGCGGTGTCGCCCTCGGGCCTCTCAGGCCCCATAGGAGGGCTTCCCTACAAGTGCGAGGCGGCGAGCAGCAATGGCCTTGGAATAGTGTACCCGGTGGGCAACCTTGAAACTGGCATAGCGTCGTGCAACGACACGGACCAGGTGCCCGTGGCCGGCATAGTGGACGCCCTCGTTAAGGTCCTTCACTCGTACAGGTTCAATGTAACGCTGAGCGTGGAGCCCCTGCCCATGTTTAACGCAGTGATGGAGAACGTCGCCACGGGCTTCATAAATGAGTCCACCTCGCTCCTGCACGGCGTGAACCTGTTTGATGAGCCGCAGCCCCTTCAGGGGGAGGTGGAAGGTTACATAAATGCAAGTGAGCAGGATATAGGCCTGGCCGAGAAGTTCCTCAAGACTCTCTCATACGCGGCCGCCAGCTACGCGTTCACGGCTTACATCAATGCCCTGGCAGCCAACTACACAGTTTGGGCCTACAGGGCCTACCAGTCTGGGGAGGGGCTCTCCCAGTTCTTCTCATCCCAGTCGAGCGCCATAACATCTGAAGCCGAGAGCCTAATAGCTCAGGCCGTAGCTTATACCAACAGCTCTAACGGGCTCGCATATGACGAACTCGCGGCGACCGCCTTTGCGAGGCTGGCCGACTCCATATACTACGCGGGCTACGCCTCAAGTATATCCCAGGAGGTAAACGTCAGCGGCGCTTACCTGCCGGCCTACTACCTTGGGGTGGCCAAGGCAAGGATACAGAGCGCCATAGGCTGGCTGATTGCGGCCAACGCTACCAGGGGGACAGGCCCCCTGATATCCCCTCAGTTCGTCGCCTCAACTGCAAGCTCCGTGGGAGCCTTTACTGACACGGCGATAAGGTATGCTAATTCTCTGATAAGTTACTATGTACAGGAGTTTGAGAGTGTAGGGGACATAGCGGACGCCCAGGTGCTGCAGTCCATGGAGAACGACCTCAGCTTCCTCGTCAGTGAAGGCGATCACATGCTCTCACAGGGGTATTACCTGGCGGCCATAGGTGTCTATGAGGACGCCCTCACCAACGCCCTTAACGTCATATTCATAGAGACTCAGAGCTTCTCAAACCCAGCTGTTATCAGCGCTTACGCGAGGGAGCTCGAGATGGAGTACTCCCTGCTGGGCTCCGCGCTGTCGATGAGGGGGCTCAGCAGCTCACTTGACGCCTCATACATGAGCTATGCCACCACGTTGATGCCCTCGGACCCGCAGGACGCTATCTACATAATGGAGAGCGCCGTGGTCGACGAGCTGGTGTGGTACATAGGGGCTGTAGGCTACAGCGGCGGCGAGCCTCAGGCCGTAAGCACATCGCAGTCAGGCCCCAGCCTGGGCGCGACGCTGGCCCTCGTGCTCGCCGCCATGGCTGTGGGCGCCATGGCAGTGGCGGCCATCTCGCTGAGGTCATATAAGAATTACATAAGGAGCGTCAGCCGCCCATGAAGTCAAGCAGAGTCTTCCTCGCCCTCGCAGGCTCCTCCGCCTCCTCAGCAGCCTCCTTGATGTCCTTTGCCAGGTAATCCTTTAGGTCCGGCTTGTAGAGTGCCGCAGCAGGGTGATAGGTCGGTATAACAGTTAGTTCAACGCCCCCTATGGAGACCTTCACCTTCCTCCCCCTCTCGGCTGTGACCCCCCTCCACTGCTTTCCCGCAAGGGACATGAGGGCGGAGCCGGCGGTGTTGCCAAGGGCCACTATAACCTTAGGCCTGACTAGCGATATCTCCTCCTTCAGGAACCCTATGCATGCGGCCACCTCGTCCTCCGTTGGAGTCCTGTTGTTCGGCGGGCGGCACTTTACGACGTTAGTTATGTAGACGTCCTGCCTCCTGAGGCCCGCCTGCTCAAGCAATGAGCTAAGGAGCTGCCCAGCGGCGCCCACGAAGGGCCTTCCCTGCTCGTCCTCGTTCTTCCCCGGGGCCTCACCAACCAGCATAATCTTTGCGCTGAGGTTCCCCTCCCCTGGCACCGCGTTAGTCCTCAGCCTGTGGAGCGGGCAGGCCTTGCAGTTCCTCACCCTCTCCGCTATGTCGTCGTAGGAGGCCTTCTTGTTATCAAGGCTCACCGGGGACACCTCCAGGCCTAAACAAATGTTTTGGGAGAGGCTAAAGCCCGTCTCGCGGCGGTTTTACCCAATGCTCTTGGCGGCCGCCGCGGTGACCTGCACTAGCTGCCCCTTACTGGCGTTTGAGAGGCTAATCACTATAATGAGGTAGGTAGACCTATACGATGCGTACACGAAGGTTATGTTATAGACAGGCGCGTAGGGCTGGACTACGACATAGGTTATGCCGTCAGCGGTCTGAGGCGCGATATTAAAGTGGCCCTCCACAGCGCTCATGGTCCAGTTTATCTGAGTGGAGTTAGTCGCCCTGAAGACCTCTATGCCCAGCTGGTAAGTTGTGTTAGGCGACACCTTAGAGTAGTAGAAGTACCCTGTGACCCAGAGGGGGTAGCCGCCGTTGGCTTGGCCAGTTGGGCCTATGAGCTCAAGTCCATTGCTCAGGTTCAGGGTCTTGCTGGTGCCGTTGAGGTATCCAACGTCCAGCTGACCCTTCTTTAAGTTCACGACGGCTACAAAGGAGCTGTTGCCCAGCATCGTCCAGTTGCCTCCCAAGAGCGAGGAGAGCTCGCTTGAGTTAACGGCGCCAGGCTTGGCTGAGAGCAGTTGCCCTAGGCTGGTGCTGCTTGAGGGCTGCGTTGCTGGGTGCCTTATGACAATAAAGTAGTAAAGACTGCCAATGACCGCTATCGCTATCACGGCGGCGACCGCCGCCAGCACCTTCAGGTTCAAGTCAATCACGTCAAAAGTTACCTTGTACGCGGCGTTTTTATGTTGATCTGAGAAATAGCTTATCGCTGCAACGATTCCACGAAGTTTAACAGCTAAACGTAGGCGCGAAACGCTGATGGGGCTTTGACGAGACCTCTAGAACGAACTGGAACAAAACAGAACAAAACTAAAACACTAAAAAGTAAGGTAATAATAATCTATCTTAAAGTAATTCTCTTGCGGTCTCTTTTTATTAATAGTATTACAGTTATGAGCCTGGTTCTCAGCCCTGCGCCATCACTTCAACCTGGAATGTTATACCATAGGCAGAGTCCTGTCCGTCCACGTCATAAACCCTAACTATGTAGTTGCCCGGCTTCACATGCATGGGCATCTGAAGGATGATCGTTGAGTTCTGCCCTAGGGGTACTTCAAGGGCGAAGCCCGTTGAGTGGGTTAAGTGCCCAGGCAGGTCGTACTTGTTGGTTATATCGCTTGAGGGTATGTGAGCCAGCTGGCTTTCATTCCACTGGTAAAGCACGGTGCCGTTAGGGTAGAGCACCTGGACAAGCGATATGAATCCGCCGTAGGTGTCAGGCCCCGCTACCCTGGCTACCTGGAGGAAGAGGGTGCCGTTCTCGTAGAGCCTGGTCCCGTAGAGCTCGTAGGCCGGAGTCTTGGAGTAGTTCACGAGGTGGCTCAGGCCGCCGAAGTTTATCTGGTACATTGCAAGGGTAACCCCAGTGACGAAGATGAAGGCTACTACGGCTATAGCCTCCATGGCCTTAACTGAGACGCTCATGAAGCTCACCCCTCACCACAGCGGTATGTACATTTTACCTACCTTCAGGCCCTGCGGGAACCTGCTTGAGAGCAGCTGGTCCAGCGAGAGCCACCTGCTTCCAGTGAAGATGAACATGAAGGCCGCAGCTCCCTCGACCACTGCTATCTGCCACTCGTCAACGCACGTGGGCCCCAGCCAGCCCGCCCCTAGCCCTATGCCCCACGAGAGCAGAGCGAGCACAAGGCCCGAGAGCCTGGTGAACAGGCCAAGCATCATCAGGAGGCCGAAGAGCGCCTCCATAGCTGTGAAGAATATCAGGAACTCATAAAGGAGGGCTGGGTGCAGGAGCACGTATTCAAGGGTGCCCCTTATTGGTGCCCACGCGTGGGGCAGAAACGTTATCAGTTTGCCTCCGACGTAGGCCGAGGAGTGAGGGTTCAGCTTGTCTGGGACGTTTATGGTTCTCCTCACGAAGGCCGAGAAGAACATGAAGCCAAGGGTCACGCGGAGTATAGGAAGATACATCTGTGTGGTCTCAACGCTCCTGCTCATATATCTCACAAAACTTTTAAGTAAAACGATTTTGTTTAAACGTTTTTATCAAGTAATTAAATATATCAATTAAGCTCATATAAATAACTTTATAACTATTTTATTGTTTAATAAAACTAGCGACTGCGGCAACCTATGTGGTGCTCCTGACTACAGACCTTTCATGGCTGAAGGTGAGGTGGTGGGGCCGCCGGGATTTGAACCCGGGATCACGAGGGCCCAAGCCTCGCATCTTACCAAGCTGGACTACGGCCCCATGGTGGGTGTGATCCCTCCATACATTTAAGCTTTAGGATTCAGGCCCCGTGGGCCCTCATGACGCCGGGGGTGGGATTTGAACCCACGCACCCTTGCGGGTAACGGGTCTCGAGCCCGTCGCCTTGGACCGCTCGGCCACCCCGGCTCGTGTGCTAACTTGTTACGAGGCCCTTTTATCGCTTCCACCCAGGACAGCTGGCTTCGGCAACGTTAAGGTCCTTGCAGCAGAGTTCATTAAGTTACTTTAAGGTCCCCAAGGGAGTATGTCGTGAGGTAGGGCAAGGTGGTCAGCAGGAAGGCCTTCGCCCAGGCAATAAGGATGCTCACGTCTAACAACGTCAAGTTCACGCTGATAGGGGGCAGCGTCATAGCAATAGCGGTAGGCGCGAGCGACCTAGGCGACGACGTGGACCTCTTCGCAGAGTCCCCCAACGTGATAGATAACGAGGACGCGTACCGTGCTATGGCTGAAGCCAACTCGTGGGACTACGGGCAGACGTGGCTCGGCACCCCCAGGATAACTATGCTAGTGGAGGGCGAGGAGGTGCCGGTGGAGCTCTATGACAACCTTTATGACTTCTATGTGCCCGAGGACTTCATATCCAGCGCAAGGAGGGTTGAGGTGGAGGGCGTCAAGGTGAAGTCCATAGGCGTGGAGCACTACCTGGTGCTTAAGGCCAGGGCTGGCAGGGAACAGGACGAGGAAGCCCTGAAAGAAATAGGGGGTCTTGTGAAGGGCGGCAGGCTGAGGGTGGACAGGGGCAGGGTTGAGGAGCTCGCGGGCGAGTTCGACGAGAGGCAAGTTATACTTAGGAGGCTCCGGGAACACGGCATAATTTAGCATCACATGAATAGCTTGAGCTAATATTCCCTAGCCGGTCAGGGCTACTGGGTGCCGCACGTGAAAAGGCTAGCCAAGATAATGGTTACCATGGGTCCCTCGACGCTTGACTACGCCATAGTAAGGAGGATGATGTCCGCGGGGGCCGACGGCTTCAGGATAAACATGAGCCACGGCGATGAGAAGCAGTGGGCCACGTTCCTTGAGCTTATAGACAAGGCGTCCCAGGAGCTCGGGGTTCACGTAGCCAAGGTAGCGGACCTTGAGGGGCCGAGGGTCAGGCTGGGCGAGTTCCAGGGGGTCGACATAGCTCCAGGGCAGCAGGTCAGGTTTAAGTACAAGGACGCCCAGGGCGAGGGCATACCTGTTGACAACAGGGCCTTCTTCGCATCCCTTGAGAGGGGCGACAGGGTGCTCGTGGACGATGGTAAGGTCGTGCTCTCCGTGGAGGACATAGAGAGGGACTCCGCCACGCTCAGGGTGATAAGCGGCCAGAGGCTGGAGCCAAGGAAAGGTGTCGTGCTGGCCGGCAAGGAATATGACCTGCCCCCGGTTACTGAGAAGGACCTGCAGAACATGAAGTTCATAGCTGCCAACAACTTCGACTACGTTATGGCCAGCTTTGTCAGGAGCGCCAGGCATGTGGAGATCATAAGGAAGGCCCTGAGCGACGCTGGAGCTAAGGACGTGAAGCTGCTGGCAAAGATAGAGACGCCTAGCGGGGTCAACAACATAGACTCCATACTTGACGTAGTGGACGGCATAGTCGTGGCCAGGGGGGACCTGGGCATGCACTTCCCACTCGAGGACATACCGGTAATTCAGAGGAGGATAATAGAGGCCGCCAGGAGGAAGCTGAAGCCGGTGATACTGGCAACGGAGATATTCATGAGCATGATAGAGAGGCCCCTGCCCACCAGGGGCGAGATCTCCGACGTCTACGCAGGCATTGAGGAGGGGGTCGACGGCTTCCTGGTGACCTCGGAGACCTCCATAGGTAAGTACCCTGCCGAGGTGGTCTCGTGGCTGAGCAGGGTAATAGAGGAGGCTAACAAGAACGTGAGGCCCAGGCGCGTCGACCAGCTGACGTCAAGCCTGGAGAGCAGGATATCGAGGGGAGTGGTGGAGATGGCACAGAACGTTGGCGCTTCGGTGGTGGTCTACGCCCATGACTTTGACGTCGCCAGGCTAATATCAGCGTTCAGGCCGGGCACATCGATATACGTGGGCGTGCCCACGACTCAGCTGGCCAGGCAGCTCTCGCTGCTCTGGGGCACAGTGCCAGTAGTAGTGGGGCCTGCCGACAGCGAGGAGCAGGGGCTTGAGGCCACGGAGAAGGAGCTCGAGAGCAAGGGCATAACTGGGCCCGGAAGCCTGCTGGTGGAGCTGTCCTGGACCCCGGACAGGAGCACCGCTGTAGTTAAGGTAAAGCAGGTCTTCTGAGCTACCTCCTTGACTTTGACAGCACAAAGACCCCATCCTTGACCTCTAGGACCCTCTTAGACGTCAGCCTGTCTATCGCCAGCCTCCAGTAGCTGCCGAAGTCCTCAGGCTTAACGCCGTACCACTCAATGAAGAGCGACTTAAGGCGGTCCTCGCTCAGGCCTCCCTTAGCCCTCTCGTCCTCCCTGAAGATCCTCTCTATGAACTGCGTCAGGTCCTCAAGGCGGGTCCACGGGTACTGGAACCAGGCCCAGTCCTTAACTTCAAGGTAATAGTAGTCGGGCTTGAACTTGGCTACGGGGCTTATCCACTGCAGCGCCGCAGTCCTGACCTCCTCAGGCTTCCACTCGCTCGCGATGAAGTCCTTCGCTAGGGCAAGCGTCTCGCCAGTGTCTACTATGTCATCAACTACCAGGACCTTCAGGCCCTTGGCCTCAACCGAGTAGGGGTTCCTTATGATGGCCTTCTGTGACGCCTTAGCGGCCTCGGTCCAGTGCTGGCTCTGCAGGCTCATGAGGTCACTTATGCCGAGGTAGTCGCACAGGAGCCTGGCAGGCACGTAACCGCCCCTCGCCACCGCCACAACCATGTCGGGAAGCCAGCCGGACTCCTCTATCTTCCTGGCAAGGCCAAGGCTCCACTCAACTACCTCGTCCCAGGAGACTAACTTGGTGACCACTTTGGGCACAGTTATCCCCACTGGAGCCACTTGACCACATTTAAAAATATATCGGAGGCTACGCTTTTGTGGGCCGGGGAGCCTATGGGAAGGATAATAGCCGTTGACATAGGCGCTACCAACCTGAGGGTTGCCCTGTTTGAGGGCGAAAGGCCCGTCGCTGTAAGGAAGACGCAGACGCCTAGGACCAGCGGCAGCGACCTAGTTAAGGCGATAGTAGACCTGGTAAGGGACGTGAGTGGGGGCTACGACTTTGAGGCCATAGGAGTGGCCTCCATAGGCCCCCTTGACCTAAGGAATGGGACCCTGCTCTGGGCCCCCAACCTGGGCTATGGTAACGTTAACATAAGGGACTCCCTGGGCAGCGAGTTCCAGAGGCCGGTCTACCTCACCAACGACGCGCTGGCAGGCGCCTGGGCTGAGAAGGTCCTGGGGGCTGGCAAGGAGCTCGAGGACCTGGCCTACGTCACTATGAGCACGGGCCTTGGAGTAGGCGCTGTAGTTGATGGTAACCTCATAGTTGGAAGGAGGGGCAACGCGCACGAGCTGGGACATAGCATAGTTGACTTCGAGTCCGAGCTCAGGTGCGGCTGCGGGGGCAACGGCCACTGGGAGGCCTACGTGGGAGGGAGGAACATACCCAGGACGGCCCAGTACCTAACGTCCAGGTGGTCAGGGCCTCGCACTAAGGCCTTCGAGCTCGCCTCCAGGGGCGAGCTCAGCCCAGAGGCCCTCTACTCAATGGCCAGGCAGGGCGACGAGTTCGCGCGCTACGCGGTGAGCTTCATAAACAGGGTCCACGCGGCCGGCATGATGAATATAATCGCCGCCTACGACCCCGAGGCCATATTCATAGGGGGCAGCATATACCTGTACAACGAGGACCTGATAAAGGGCGAGCTAATAGAGTTCATGAAGGAGTACGTGGGCGTCTTCGGCGTGCCTAGAATAGAGAGGTGCACGTTTGGGGACGACGAGGTGCTTTACGGTGCCGCGGCCACAGCGATAAATCCGCCGCAGGCCATAGCTAGGAGCGCCTACAGGCCAAGGTAGAAACACATTTTATTAGGTCACTTAGATGGCTGGATAGGGTATCCAGTGAAGGAGCTGAGGAAGTCGTCGGTCCCCGGCTACATGATATTTGCCCAGTCGTTAAGCTCTATAGCGCCCCTCAGCTCGACCGCCGCCCTGCTGACAATAGTCATGGCCCAGTCCCTAGCGTCAGCCCCTCTGGCCACAATCCTCGGCGTGGCCATGTATGGGATCTGGGTTGCCATAGGCTACAGCTACTCTAAGGTCATAGCTTCCTACGGCGGCACCTACGAGTTTGCCAGGAGGTCGGCCGGGGAGGGCATAGCCAGGGCCGTCGGTTGGACGTACTGGCTTAGCTACACCGTGTACATATCGGCCATCTCATCATACTTCGCTGGCGCAATGCTCCCCGTGCTGCTCCCCGCCTCGAGGCCGCTCACGGAGCTCGCGGCCATTTTAGTTCCGCTTGCCGTGGCAGGGCTTGCGGTGACTGGCACAACTGCCCCCCTGGGGATCACGCTCTTCACCTCAGCGGCGGAAGTCGTAGTGATCGTTCTGCTTGGAGCGTTAGTGCTGATGCGCACTGGGCTTAGGCCCCCCAGTCTCTCAGTGGCCCCCCAGGACCTCTTCGCAGGCTCCATGGCGGCCGCCTTCACTGTGGCAGGGGGCGGGGCCTCGTTCTTCATGGGTTACGAGGCCAGGAGGGGGTCAAGGGACGTGAGCCTCTCATTTCTTGCAGCTTTCCTAGTAGGCGCAGCGACCATATCCTTTGCCGCGTACTACGAGGTCGCCGCGGCTGGCTTCACAGACCTGGGGGTCTCCTCGCTGCTAGCGGAGACCCAGTATCCAGGGCTCTGGGTAGCAGAGAGGTTCGTCGGAGGCTGGTTCCCCTACCTCTACGTGGCGCTTACCCTGAGCAGCCTCTTCGGCACGCTGGTGGCAGCCTTCATGGCAGTGCAGAGGCTGACCTACGCGCTAACTGGCATCAGGGTCGACAGGTCCGCGATGCTGGTCCTAGCAGTAGTTGTAGGAGTTAACCTAGTTGGAGCCGTGGCTGGGGTGCTTAACGTTTACTTCTACTCTGTAATAGTTTCGCTCACTGCGCTGTTCACTTCCCACTCAGCGATATCTCTGCTCTATGCTGCGTTCTCGCGGAGGTACCTGAGGAGCGCCGCGAAGGGTTTGCCGCTCGCCGTGGGGGGAGCGGCGCTGATGATAGCTGGGCTCTACTATGAGGTGATATCCCAGGGCCTCAGGGCGGCGCTGGTCGGGGTTCTGCCCACGGTGTGCGTGGCGGCGGCCGCAGGCCTCGGCGGAGCGGCTGCCTTCAGGGCTTTATATAGGCGTAGCCCTCCCTCTCAAGCTCAACTATCCTCTTGATGCCCGAGTCCACAACCTCAACGCCGTCGATGAGGTCCTCCTTCTTGATTCCGAGCGCCCGCAGCGATATCGAGCACACGAAGAACTTCACCCCCATGCTGAGGAGCTCATTAATCTGCTCCCTGGCGTAGTCGTCCAGGGACCCCCTAAGTATTGTCAGGGGTCCCCTGACGTTGAATACAAATGCCACCTCAGCGTTCTTCTCGCCGACGCTGTCGAGCAAATTATAGGCGTTCCTCAGGGCAGCCATCAACTTCTCACGCGAGTCCTCGTCAACATGTATGACTGCCCTATACCTGGCGCTCACGGTTGACCCCAGTGGCAGGGCTCCGCCGAAAATTTAAGCGGGCGACAGAGTTAGCTGAGTCCCCGCGTTAAAGGAGCGCGGCTTAGCCGCCTCTGAGGTCTTAAGGCTAAGGCTCCCACGATAGTGCCTGCAGCTGTTGGCAGCTAGCATTTTACTTCTTTAACGGCTACTGCGACCCCCTGGGAGGGGGCTTGAATAGCTCTAAGAGCTGCTCCACCTGCGCCTACTGGAGGCCGCACGTGGTTTACCCTTTCGTGGGCCTCTGCACCGCCTGGGGCAAGCTCACCATGGACGACGATGGCTGTGAAAGGCACGCGGATCTCAAGATAGATCCCGGCTCGTTCTACTGGGTGCCGGAGCTCAGGACAAGAGTGAACGGGGAGGAGGCAAGGCTGCTGGTTAAGGAGGGTGTAAGGGTGTACGTGGCTGCATATGTTGACCCCGACGTCAGGGAGGAGATCTACGGGGCCTTTTAAAGGTCTGTGTAGGCTTTAGGGGCAAACTTATAGGTAATTTGATCTCACTTAATAAGTCCTGCTAGGGCCAGAGAGCACGGTGTGGGGTGCCGCTGAAGTTGAGCGAAGCAGTGGACCTTGACGTCATGATAGGAGGGCCCCAGGGAGGCGGCATAGAGTCATCAGGGCAGATGATGCTCAGGGTCTTCATGCTTAAGGGATATGACGTCTTCGGCATAAGGGAGTACCACAGCGATATAATTGGGGCCCACAGCTATTATAATGTAAGGGTGAAGGCCTCAAGGCCCAGGAGCGTGAGGCTTCCTGCTGACGCGCTGCTAGCGCTAGACGCTGAGGCCATATTTACGCACTATAATGAGCTGAAGGAGGGCAGCTACCTGATATATGACGTGGACTCCTTGCAGACCAGGATAGAGAAGATAGCGCCCATGGAGCCCGAGGTAAAGGAGAGGGTGATAGCTGACCTCAAGTCTAAGGGAGTAGAGCCGATAGCGTCTGAGCTGGTCAAGTACCTCTCCAAGAACGGCATAAAGACCATCGGGCTCCCCCTGAAGGATCTCCTGAAGCAGACCGCGGACAGGCTTAAGACGACGGTTGTGAGCGTCTCCAAGAGCGTTAACACTATGACAATAACTGCCCTGGCGACAGTGTTGGGCATAGACCTGAGCGCTGTTGAGAGGTCCATAAACCTGTACTTCTCAGGGAGGAAGAGCATCATAGACTCT
The DNA here is from genome assembly GCF_000144915.1 of Acidilobus saccharovorans 345-15. Lineage (NCBI taxonomy): Archaea > Thermoproteati > Thermoproteota > Thermoprotei > Acidilobales > Acidilobaceae > Acidilobus > Acidilobus saccharovorans. The sequence continues at coordinate 887,672 of NC_014374.1, read as the reverse complement.
AATGTGGAGGCCGCCAGGGTCACGTACGAGTACGTCAGGAGCAACTTCGGCATCTCCAAGGAGCTCCCCGATGGCCCCCACAGGGGTAAGGTGAGGATGATAGCAACAGGCAACGACATAGTTGCGATGGCTAAGATAGTGGGCGGCGTCGGGCTTGAGACGTACTACCCGATAACGCCAAGCCAGGACGAGGCGTTCTACATGGAGTCCCACAGGGTGTTCGACCTTGACGAGGAGGCGAGCAAAGCGCTCGGGACCAGCAAGATGAACTCGCTGACCCTTCAGGCCGAGGACGAGCTGGCGGCGCTCAACATGGCCATAGGTGGAGCCATAGCTGGCGCCAGGGTGGCCACCACCACGAGCGGCCCCGGCCTCTCACTTATGAATGAGGCGATAAGCTTCGCAGTGATGGCCGAGGTGCCGGTCGTCATAAGCGACTGGATGAGGACTGGGCCCTCAACTGGAATAGCCACAAGGCAGGGGCAGCAGGACCTCCTGCACGCCATATTTGCTGGCCACGGCGAGGCGTGGCCAAAGATAGTGATCGCCAGCGGCGACCACCTGGAGGCGTACTATGACACAATAAAGGCCCTCAACTGGGCCGAGCAGTTCCAGGTCCCTGTTATTCACCTGCTTGACAAGTACATGGCCGCAAGCATGATGAGCTTCGACAGGGAGGACGTAGATCCCTATAAGGTGCCCCTCACGAGGGGCAACTACGTGTCAAACCCAGGCCCTGACTACAGGAGGTACGAGATCACGGAGGACGGCATAAGCCCAAGGGCTCCGCTTGGCTCCGTGAGGTTCCTGGTATCAAGCCTTGAGCACAACGAGTACGGCATTGTGACCGAGGACCCCTCGACTAGGGAGAAGATGATGTTAAAGAGGATAAAGAAGATGGAGGCCATAGAGAGGGGCATACCCGACTCAGAGAAGGCCGTGCTCCACGGGGATCCTGACGCCAAGATAACTATAGTGTCCTGGGGGTCCACTAAGGGACCGATACTGGACGCCATGGAGAGGCTCAGGGCTGACGGCCTCAGGGTTAGGTTCCTTCAGATAAAGACGTTCCTGCCGTTCCCAACGGAGGTTGTGAAGGGTATCATAGGCTCGTCGGACGACGTCATAGCAGTTGAGAACAACGCCTTCGGTCAGATGGTTATGGCCATAAGGATGTTCACGGGGCTTGACATAAAGAAGAGGGTTGCGAAGCTCAACAGCAGGAGCCTCATGGAGCAGGAGGTTTACAATGGAGTTAAGAAGGCGCTTGGAATGAAGGAGGGCCTGGTGGTGGTGAGCGATGGCTCGTAACTGGATGGACTACAAGACGGACGCGTGGGTCCAGTGGTGCCCTGCCTGCGGCAACTTCGGCATATTGACAGCCCTGCAGAGGGCGCTGGCGGAGCTGGACCTGCCGAACGAGAAGGTCACCATAGTCTCAGGCATAGGGTGCTCCAGCAGGATGCCGTACTACGTTAAGACCTCCAACGTGCACACGCTCCACGGCAGGCCTATACCCGTGGCCCAGGGCATAAAGCTTGCCAACCCTGACCAGGTAGTTATAGTGGCCTCAGGCGACGGCGACCTCCTGGGAATAGGTGCTGGTCACTTCGTCGCGGTTGGCAGGAGAAACATAGACATAAAGGTGCTACTGCATGATAACGCCGTCTACGGGCTCACCAAGGGTCAGGCAGCGCCGACGCTGCCCCTCTACGTCAAGACCAAGGCCCTGGGACAGCCCAACATACAGAGCGCCGTCAACCCGCTCATGCTTGCGTTCGCCAGCGGCTACACGTTCATAGCAAGGGCCTACGCTTACCACATAGATCAGCTGAAGGAGATGATAAAGGCCGCCATAAAGCACAAGGGGACCTCCCTCATTGACATACTTCAGCCGTGCCCGACCTATAACGACATAATGACCAAGGAGTGGTACGAGAAGAGGATATACTACCTGGACAAGGAAGACCCGAGCTGGGACCCCAATATAGAGAAGCCCGAGGACGTCAAGAAGATACCGAAGATAGTAGAGAAGATGCTGGAGTGGGACGCGAGGATACCCCTGGGCATATTCTACAGGAACACCATGATAGAGCCGTTCGACGTGAGGATAGAGAAGATAATGCCTGGCTACCTTCAGAACCCGCCGGCCAGGAGAGTGGTCGGGGTTAACGGCAGGGCCCTGACGAACCCATTCGACGCATTCAAGGACAGGCTCGTGCCCACTTAAGTTTAAGGCCATAGGCTCAAGTTTTCCTTTCTTTTGTTTCTGCGGTCCGCGCCCTCGGAGCAAGGGCCGAGCTTACGATAAGTATAGTTGAGGCCACCAGCACTGCCATGATGAGCCCTCTGCCGGAGCTGGGAAGGGTCACGAGGAACGGCGCAAGGCCCCCTATCACTCTCCCAAACAGGAGCGACAGGTTAATAGCTAAGCCTTCGCTGCTCCCTGGGAAGAGCTCAGTTACCCACGCGCCCGCCGCAGAGAAGAAGCCGCTGGCAGCCACTGCGACAGCGTAGGCTGTTGCAAACACCGCTTTGTTGCTTGTCAAGGCTAACATAAGGGCGCCTGAGGCCGCACCCATGATGCCTGCGATCGCCAGCGGGAGCCTCCTTCCAACCCTGTCCGAGAGGGCGCCTATGCTAACATATGATATTATGCCGGCGGCGCTGGCAGCGCTTATAACTACCGATGCCAAGGATCCGCCTATGCCAGCTAGCGAGAGCGTGTATGTTGGGTACGTTAGGAGTGGAACCGTCAGTATAAAATATGATGCCATTATAGTCGAGGAGAACAGAAGGGGCTTTGCGGGGATACTTGAAAGCCTGAGGGCAACCGCTTGTCTCCTTGGAGGGAACTTCGACAGCGCCAGAAGTACGGCTGAGATCACATTTAGTGCGGAGAGAAGCAAAAACGTTAGCCTCCAGCCAGAGGCTCCAAGGGCGGCGTAGAGGCCGGACATAATCATGGCTCCAACGAAGTACAGGCTCTCGAGCACGCCGATCGTAGTCCCAGACCTAGATGGGTGAAGGTCGGCGGCCACATAGTAGGCTATTCCGTTGTTTGAGTTGGCGCCCACGCCGACAAGGGCCCACGCCACGTAAAGGCCGCAGAGGCCCCTGGAGGCGGCCGCGAGCAGAAGGCCCAGAGCGAGGAGCGACGAGGACATGACCATGACCGGCCTGTCGCCGATGCGATCGGCAAGCCTGCCAAGGAGTACGGAGGCCACCGCCCCAACCTCCCACGACAAGAGTATGGCCACTGAGGCCTCGCTGACGCTGGCCTTCAGGGACAGCGACACGCCCTCTATGTCGTAGCCCAGCGACAGGACTGAGACGGCGGCCCACAGAAACGAGAGCGTCACTGACGCTGTCGTCATCAGCCTATGTCGCAAAGCCCTTCCCCGCGCCTGGAGGCCCAGGACATAAGAATTAATAATCGTGTAGAACTATATAGATGTTGAGGCGTGGATGATTAGGAACCCCAAGGCAAAGGGCACGAGGGCTGAGAATGAGCTCGCTGACATCCTGTGGGAGAGAGGGTTCGCTGTGGTCAGGGGGCCAGCCAGCGGGGGAGGGGCTAAGAGGAGGTTTCAGCCTGACCTGGTGGCCGTCAGGGACGGTAAGGTCCTCGTCATAGAAGTTAAGTCAAGGTCGGGCTCTGGCCCTCTCTACATAGAGGCCGAGCAGGTGGTAGGCCTGGCTGAGTTCGCAAGAAGGGCGGGGGGACTGGCACTGATAGCGTTCAGGGCCAGGGGAGGCGAGTGGAGGTTCCACGCTGTCGAGTCCCTGAGGCCCACCGGCTCCAGCTTCGCAGTTGATGACCCGGCGAGCGGCATGAGGCTCAGGGACGTGGAGGAGATGCTGGAGAGAAAGCATAAGGACCTCTCAACATACCTCAGGCTGGACTCTAACTCTCCAAGCCTTAGTAAGTTAGATACGACTGACCTCTAACTCTCTTATTGAGCCTCGCCTACAGTTTAGCGTGGACGGAGGTAGGTCCAGTTTGTCTAAGCAGGTGGAGTGCCAGTACGAAGAGGGCCCGCTTGGCAGAAGGATCGTGGTTCCAAAAGGCCTTGACAACGTGATAGTTGACACCACTAACATAAGTGGCGTTGACCCCACGGGCAAGGCTACCATATATCGCGGCTACACAATAGATGACATAGGTGCGAACGCCGACTTTTACGAGGCCGCTTACCTCATACACTATGGACACCTGCCCAACCAGAAGGAGTACGACGAGTACAGGAAGAAGCTTGACAGCTACAGGGCGGAGATACCCGAGAAGCTAATAGACGCGCTGAAGCTGGTTCCCGCCACTCACCCGATGTACTATGCCCAGTACGCTTACAACCTGCTGGGCCAGTTCTACGCGCCAGAGTGGCCCCAGAAGGCCTCCTTCGAGTTCCTAGAGGAGCACGCAATGAGGCTCATAGCGTTAACCCCGTTCATATTTGCCGCCGCGTGGCACCTGCCGAGGGACGGCGTCCTCTACAGGCCTGACCCAAGCCTGCCTCACGCCAAGGACGCCCTGAGGATGATCCTGGGCAGGATGCCGAGCGACGTTGAGGCGAGGGCCTTTGAGGCCACGCTAGTCCTCTACATGGATCACGGCTTCAACGCCAGCACCTTCACGGTAAGGGTGGCCGCCAGCACGCTGACGGACATTTACAGCGCTGCAGCAGCCGGCGTCGCCTCGCTCAAGGGGCCGCTGCACGGAGGGGCCAACGAGCAGGCCATGAAGATGCTGCTCGAGGCCCAGGCGCAGGCCCAGGCAAAGGGAATACCGCTGGAGGACTACATAGAGCAGTACATAAAGGACAGGCTGGCCAGGAAGGAGCTCATAATGGGCTTTGGCCACAGGGTCTACAAGGTGCACGACCCGAGGACCGACGTGGCCAGGAAGTTCGTGGCGCAGCTGCCCAACGGTGACATGTGGGTTAAGGTGCTCGCCAAGGCCGAGGATGTAATGAAGAAGGAGAAGAACCTGCCTGCCAACATAGACCTCTACACTGGCGTGCTTTACTACCAGCTCGGCATTCCAATACCGATGTACACGCCAATATTTGCCATGGGCAGGATAGTAGGCTGGACTGCTCACTACATAGAGCAGTTCCTTAACAACAGGTTAATAAGGCCCGACGAGAAGTACGTGGGCCCCACCGGCCTCAAGTACGCTCCCATAAGCGAGAGGAAGTAATAAGCAACTTGGCCGCGCTAACCTCACTTTTTTGAATTAAATAAACACCTTATTTATTATATTTCAGTAGTTCTCAAGCACCCTCAGGCTGGCCAGAAGACCTGCAGTCACGAAGACGGCGGTTATTGCTATAAGTATCGCCCAGTCTTCAAGTATGTTGAAGCTGTGAACTCCAAGCAGGTTATACCTAACTATGTCAACGGCATACGTGAGCGGGTTGAACCTTGCTATGTCCCTAAGCCACCACGGCATCTGCTGGAGGGGGAAGAGGGCCGGCGACGCGAACATGAGGGGCAGGTTTATGAGGTTAACTATGGAGAACATTATCTCCTGGTTGTCGACAGCAAAGCCTATGGCCTCAAATATGCTTATGAAGCCGGCCGCCAGTAGGGCTATCGCAGCGCCGGCCTCAATAAAGTTGATGGCGTTCCAGTCGACGCTGAAGCCCAGCGCCACGGCTATAACAAGGAGTATGGTCTCATAGAAGAAGGTCCTTACGAGCGTGGCTGCCATCTTGGCCAGGAATATGCTGGACCTGGGGGCCGGGGTCATCCTTAGCCTGTTCATGCTTCCGAGCCTCTTCTCAAACACTATGTTCACGCCGCCGAAGACGCTCTGGAAGAAGGCGAAGACCACAAACATGCCGGTGGCCAGGTAGGCGAAGTAGTTGGTGGTCCCGAAGAGCCTGAGCAGCGTCTGGTCTACATACTGCTTAACGATGACAGGGTTGGCGCCCTGCAGGCCCGCTGAGGAGAACATGTTGACGAAGTTGAGGCTCTTCCCGAAGAGGGCCAGCCACGCGATGGGGGTTATCAGCGATATGAAGAAGGTGCCCCTCCTTCCCACCCACTTCTTGAGCTCCCTTTCCACCAGCACGTAGGTTTCCCTTATCATGATCTCACCGCCCTCATGAGCCTCCTGAACTTAAACGCGTCAAAGGACTCCTCGTCCCTAAGCCCATGACCTGTGAGCTCCAGGAAGACCTCCTCCAGGTTGGGCCTCACCACCCTGAGCTCAAGCACGTTAAACTGCGACAGCTCCTTTATGAGCTGCGGCATGGCCTCAGTGGAGGACTCCACTTTTATTACGACGTAGCCCTCCAACAGCTTCACATCGCCGAAGATGCGGGAGAGCTCCCTCACGGCCTTCTCAGCCTCGGCGTCGCCTGAGAACTTTATGTAGATCCTGTCGCCCTTGACCTTGGCCTTCAGCTCCTCGGGGGTGCCCTCGGCCACTATGTGCCCATGATCTATAATCGCCACCCTGTCGGAAAGCTCCTCGGCCTCCTCCATGTAGTGGGTAGTCAGTATGACCGTGACGCCCTCCTTCTTCAGGGCCCTCACGAGGTCCCATATGTGCCTTCTGCTCTGAACGTCAAGCCCAACCGTGGGCTCGTCAAGGAACACTACCTTGGGGTTATGAACTATGCTCATGGCTATCTCAAGCCGCCTCCTCATGCCGCCGCTGTAGTACATAACCCTCCTCTTGGCCGCGTCCTCAAGCTCCATGAACTTTATGGCCTCCCAGGCCCTTTCCTCAGCTTCCTTGCCACTGAAGCCGTGAAGCCTCGCCATGAGTAACACGTTGTCGAAGCCTGTTAGCTCGTCATCTGCAGTGAGGTCCTGGGGCACCACACCTATGACTCTCCTGACCTTGACCCTGTCCTTCACTATGCTGTAGCCCTCAACGAGGGCGTCGCCCTCGGAGGGCATCCTGAGCGTTGCTAACATAGAGATAGTGGTCGTCTTGCCTGCCCCATTAGGCCCTAGCAGCGAGTAAATCTCGCCCCTCATAACTTTGAAGTTTATGTGGTCAACTGCCAGGAGGTTGCCGTACCTTTTGGTGAGGTTTATGGCCTGTATGCTCACGTCTGACGTGTGGGTCACCTGGGCTTGGATTATCTAAGAGCTTTATATATCTTTATTCTATATTTGTAGTTCATAATATCCTGTCCTTCTACATTCTATGCGTCACGTTATATTATTCTGTGATGGCGATGGCTAATTGCCTGATCGCCCCCTGGTAGCGTAAAGCAAAGGCACTGTCATTACATTGGTGGCTGTTAGGACAAGAGCCTCCGCCAGGAGCCCCCTGGGCAGCGCGTACCCAGCCAGGGGAAATATCCAGAGGCTGACGGCCATGTTAGCCATATTAATGAAAGCTAGGGACAGGGCGCTCTGGTCTCTGCCGTACCTCTCCACAGCGTACGCGTAGTAAATGCTGAAGGCCAGGTCGACCAGGAAGCCGTTAATAAAGGATGCCGCCAGGAAGAACACAAATGACCTGCTGTAGATCATAAGGTAACTTATGGATGACACTGCCAGGAGTATGGACACCAGCCGCCTGCTCCTGGCCCAGCTGGCGGGCACCCACACCGCCAGGAAGCCCCCAAGGGCGGCCCCGGCGAACATGAGCAGCGTCAGGGACCCAGAGCCGAAGGGGGAGGCGCCGAACGAGAGCTGAGCCATAGAGGGCAGGAGGAAGCCGAAGGCGTAGGAGGTTCCGAAGGAGCCAGCCCCGGCCGCGCCAACTATCAGGAGGTCAGTCCACGAGCTCCTTGCCCTGGGGCCCGCACCTGCAGGCCTGCCGTTGAACTTTATCACCGTGGCGCTGGCGACGTCCATAACTATGCCAAGGAGCCCTGCCACAAGTGTTCCGAGCCTCCACCCCAGGAGGCCGTCCACAACCCCCCAGGCCAGGGCCGCGAGGCCCCCCAAGTTGAAGGTGGCGTTGTAAAGTCCCATGAGGCTTGCTGACGAGGAGTCGCTTATGTTAACGAGCACGAAGCCAGCCGGGGCGAAGAAGAGGCCGGTGCCGAGCCCCGCTATGAACCTGAGCATCACAGCCTCCCAGGCGCTGCTGGCAAAGTATATCATGATGTCCGAGAGCGATAGTATTGCAAGGCCGATGACAAACGTGTTCCTCGCCCCTATCCTGGCGGAGAGGGCTACGCTGACCAGCTGCGTGGACGCGGCCCCTGCTATGAAGACCAGCGGCAGCACGCCAGAGAGCCAGCTAGGGGCACCGTACTCCGACAGTATCTGGAGCATGGCTGGCGCTAGGACGTACCACTGCATCGAGTAAACCAGCCTCGTCAGCAGCAGGGTAACTTCCTGCCTCAGCTTGTTCGTGCCCTTGCGCCCTTTCGGCTAACGTCAACTTTGATGGGTTTATAAGCTTAGGGCCTTTATGCAGAAAGTTACGGCGGCGACAACTACGCTTATTGTCTTCCACTGGCGGGCTATCTGGGATCCCGCTTGAGTGGGAACCGCTTGGCCGGATACATCATCTTTGTTGGAGTTGCCCAGTTCGTGCTCTTTATGTTAATAGCCGAGGCCATATACCCAGGGTATAGCGTTTCGAGGAACTACATAAGCGACCTGGGGAACCTGAGGCTGGAGCCCTCTACGCCTCACGCAGCCGTTTTCAACACCTCAATAATGCTACTGGGCATTCTGCTAATAGCTGGCGGCGCGCTGCTATATCGCTCTGGGAGGGACGCGACCGGCAGGGCACTTGGAGCCCTGGTGATGGCCTCAGGCGTTGGAGCTGCGGGCGTTGGCCTCTTCCCAGAGGGGTCCCCGCACGGGCTTCACATAATCTTCTCCCTCGTGACTTTCCTGGCCTCCTCCCTGGCCTCATACCCAGCGTCGCTCTACAGGGGGCTTAGGACTCCCCTGTGGGGGGCCCTGGGCACCATAGGCCTTATGGCCCTGGCGCTTTACGTGAACGGGATATACCTGGGCCTTGGGTGGGGCGGGATGGAGAGGCTCATAGTGTACCCCAACCTGCTCTGGGCCGCAGGCTTCTCAGGGGCTTTGTTGGGCAAGGAAAAGGGCTAGCCACAGGTAAGGATAAGTAGAAGCTGTTGTACTAAATAACCGGGAGCCGCCACGTCTAAGGAGCCGTTTTACTTCAAGAGCTTTGACAGGGTGATAGGGGTTGCCAAGGATGAGGAGGAGCTCCTGACGGAGATGAAGAGGCTCTCGGAAGTTGACCCCAAGGCCGTGGAGTATCACCTGGCCCAGGGCCACATAAGGGCATGGCTTGACTACATAGGCAGGGGCGACCTGGCGAGCCTGCTCAGCGACGTTAAGTCTCTCGCGGACGCGGTCAAGCTGCTCAGCGACGCCATGTTAGGCTGGGACTCGGAGCTCACCTGCCCGGGCTGCGGTTTCAAGGGCAAGGTCAGGGACTTCAAGCTCCTCCGCCCTCCATGGTATTTTGGCAAGTACTTGGGCAGGAGCCTCCAGTGCCCCAGGTGCGGCCTTAAGTTCAGGTACTTCTACCCGCTCGCCCAGGGCGGCAAGCCTTACACTGTTCCCAAAGGAAAGGGCATGTAATGGTTGGCCCAGACATAATGTATTGATCATAAGCTTTACAATAAATCTTTTTAATTTTGGTAGTCACTAGAGATCTAGTGAGAGCTATGCCCAGCGCTCTCCCAGACGAGGCGGTTAGCGTCTCCATAGAGCTGGCGAGGCAGGCCATAAGGGAGGCCAACCTAGCCTACCGGGAGGGGCTCAGGGACGTAGCTGAGGCCCTTAAGTCTCTTGGGGAGAGCGCTAGGGAAATAGCTATGTACCTGGCCAAAGGAGACGTTGAAAAGGCCTATGAAATGGTTGAGAGCAGCAGCATTGAGAGCTTAGTGGTGTACGCGTCCCCCAACACCAAGGACGCCTACGAGCATCTAAGGTATCTGCTGGTAACTACTAGGTATTCGAGGGTCCGCGCCGCCAGGCACTAAAATTATCACTTTCTTATAGTTTTGACTGGAAATCTTAGCCACATTACTATGTTTTAACTGGGCCTTACTTAGCAGCATATATAAGCTATGACTATATCTAAGGCCCGGTGCTCGACTTGCACGAGGACACGGAGATCCTAGGGTCGCAGTACGGTAATGACCCCTACAGGTCTGTAGTACCTCCTATCTATCTCAGTGTTGCCTATGATTACATAACTGATGATAATGCAGTTAGAGACGACAAGGGCAGGGTGGTCAGATATTCAAGGGAGACGAATCCAAGCCTAAGGCCCCTCGAGAAGGCCGTAGCCGCGCTGGAGGGCGCTGACGATGCTCTTGCCTTCAGTTCAGGCATGGGCGCCATAGCTGCGTCCCTCCTGGCCCTGTTGAAAAGGGGCGCGAGAATCCTGACGTTGAAGGAGATGTACGGTGTTACAATCCAGTTGCTTCAGGACTTACTGAACCTCGTTGGAGGCTCCTTGGTTAAAGTTTACCCTTCAACTGAAGAGGTAATTAATGAGCTTGCGGGAGGGAAGTACGATGTGGCCGTACTTGAGGTAATGACAAACCCGACGCTCAAGGTGATAGACTTAAGGGAGATAGGCAGGGCAGCCAAAGAGGCCGGTACCAAACTTATAGTTGATAACACTTTCACGACCCCCCTGCTGGTCAGGCCCCTCAGGCTGGGGGCGTCAGTGGTAGTACACAGCAGCACCAAGTACTTAGCCGGTCACAACGACGTGGTAGGCGGGATCGCCGCTGCAGGTGGCCCAGAGGTAAAGGACCTCTATGAGTGGAGGAGGAAGCTCGGAACTGTGCAGCCGCCGTTCGAGGCATACCTTACCTACAGGGGCCTGAAGACACTGTCCCTGAGGTTCGAGAGGCAGAGCAGGACAGCTATGGCGCTGGCCGAGTTCCTCCATGATTGCAGCAAGGTGGCAGCCGTTTACTACCCGGGCCTCCCTGACAGCCCATATCATGGAGTGGCCTCAGGGCTCTTTGAGAGGCCCCTGTACGGCGGCGTCCTCTCCTTCACGCTCAGGGGAGGCCCAGAGGCCGCCCTCAGGCTTGTGAAGGCCCTCAGGGTGGCCAGGGTGGCCCCAAGCCTTGGAGGCACCGAGACCTTAGTGACGCTGCCGGCGTTCACCGCCTCAAGCCACATAAGCCCAGAGGAGAGGAGGGCCCTGGGCATAGAGGAGTCCCTGATAAGGGTCTCAGTGGGCCTGGAGGATGAGGGCGACCTAGTGGAGGACTTTGGCAAGGCACTGGGGGCCATAAGCTAAAGCATGGCAGAGCCGCCGCCGGGACTTGAACCCGGGACCTCTGCCTTACCAGGGCAGCGCTCTACCGGCTGAGCTACGGCGGCGCTGGGGGCTTTTGGCCCCCAGCTCCCTCTCCTCCTAGCTAGTTATAACTTTTGTGGCCTTTGCGTCGCCCCTACTGCTATGAACTTCTAGTAATTTTGAGCCCTAAGCATGGCAGAGTAAGCCACGAGCGAACACCTTACAGGCCTATACAACTACTTTAGGCAACGGCATAGCAGTATAGTAAGTCTAAAGTAAGGTTTATATGTGCACAGTAAGCATCAGTTCCTTTGGTGAGTGTGCACAATGAGCGCTTGGGGCTGGGTCGAGTGGCTGCTGAACCCGCCGCAGGGCCTGTCGCTGGGCATGATACTGCTTATTTCATATGTGCTGGGCCTCCTGCACGGCGCGACGCCGGACGAGCACACGTGGCCCATAACCTTCAGCTACGCCGTTGGCAAGTACAGCACCAAGGGGGGCATGAAGGCGGGCTTCCTCTTCTCGCTCGGGTTCACGCTGCAGAGGGCGCTCCTGACGACCCTTGGGTTCCTCGGGCTGGCTTACTTCTATCAAAAGTATAACCTCGACGGCCCGGTCTACGTGGTTGTTGGAATAGTTATGGCTATAGCTGGGTCCTACATACTGAAGGGCAAGTACCTGCACCTTGAGCTTGACAGGCTGCTGGGCAGCAGAACGCACGGGAGGGCAGCTGAGAGGAAGAACATATACGAGCAGCTGAGGGACGTGCCGCTTAAGATGACCATAGTTCATGGCCTCATAGCTGGCTTCGGTTTTGGCGCCTACGCCAGCGTAATAACGTTCATACTCGCGCCGAGGGTCGGCTCCCTGCTCTACGCCCCGCTGCCTGGGGCGATGTTTGGGCTTGGAACAATGACGATGCAGATAATATTTGGGGCGGCGTTTGCTAACCTGGCAAGGCTTAAGGGCCTGGGCGAGGAGGGCGTGAAAAGGCTGGGCGCGGCCACCGCTGGAAGGACTCTATACTACGGAGGCTTAGCCTTTGTGGTGATAGGCCTTCTCATAGTGCTGTTCCCAACAATAGATTACCTGGCCCTGAGCACTGGGGTGCCAATACCTAACCTAGACGCCGTGGACGTAGGGCTGATCCTCGTGCTTACTGTGGTGGGAGGCATAGGAATAGGAAGCATGATAAAGGCTTACAGGGAGCTGAACAGCATAAGCAGCGCAACGCGCGCTAGGAGCTGAGTATTATAACTCAATTTATGTAATTGACTTTGAAAACTTAGTGTATCACGAGGACCTGCTAGATGCTTATATTGATAGATGCATCTTCTATTATATACCAGCACATTTAGATGATACCATTCTCCCGTTCATAGACCTAAAATGAGTAAGGAAAAGCATCTAGCTTTTGTTTTAATAGTGTTCATGGCATTAGTGACTATAACTGCCTTAGTGGGCGAGCCCCTGGGGGCACTGGCAGCCCACGGAAGGCCGGCCTCATCATTTAGCGTGGGCGAGAACGCCAACAGCGTTTACAGCGCTTCGAAGGATCCCGTGGAAATAACGGGACCTATTAATATAACAAAGCCAGGATACTATGTTATAGCTAGCAACATCAGCGTGTGCAGCGATAACTATACGATAGGCGTGTTCGCGAGCAACGTAATAATAAATGGAGAAGGCCATGTAATCACAGGGTGCAGGGTAATTATCGGCGTTGGCGTCGTCAAAAGCGTTGGCATACTTATAAACAATGCCAGTAACGTAACCATAGAGGACCTTGTTGTCAGGAAGTATTACTATGTGGTGAATGGAAGCGGCAACGACATACGCGTCATTAACGCCTCCCTGGAGAAGGGACTCACGGCAGACCTTCAGCTGTGGGGCAACAACATAAGCATATACAACGCCTTTGTGCCAAGCAGCGGGCGCGGCATTAACATAACTGGCAACAACATAACCATATACAAAGTTAACACCTTTGGTGACTACATAGGCGTTGCAGTTAATGGCAACCAAGTTAAGTTGGAGAGGGTGACTAACCCGGATAACAGCTACGGCATCGTAGTTAATGGAGACTATGTAACCGTGATAGGCGGCGCCTCCTCGAGCAGGTTTGGGGCAACGTTTAACGGCAGCCACATAAGTGTGGTCAACTCTACGTTCAACGTGGAGAGTGGTTTATACGGCAAGAGCTATGGCGTGGGCGTGCGCGGCAGCTACGTGACCATGCTCAACGTCACCGCGGGCTCAGGCCAGGTGAGCGTAGAGGTTAACGGCTCTTACGTTAACCTCTCAGACATAGAGGCCAACGGTGACAGCATAGGCATTCTAATTAACGGCAGCCACGTGAACGTGGACAGCGTCACGATATATACGGCCAGGGTAGGAGTTGAGGCCTTCGGCAGCCACATAAGGCTGTCCGGGCTTAGCCTATCATATAATGTAGTGTATAATGGAACGGGGGCCACAGGGCTGCTAGTGAAGGGCGAAAACATCAATATGTCAGAGGTCAGGGAGGCCGGCTACACATATGATATAAACTCGACGGGCACTAACATAACTATATCGGACTCCGAGCTCTGGTCACTGGGCGCAGCGGCCTGGGAATCAACGTCACAGGAAGCGGCGTCTCACTGGTGTATGTGAACGTAAGCTCCTTCGCCTATGGAGTGTACGTCAAAGGGCCCAACGCTACCATATATGGCTCAGACATACAGGCTGCTAACTACACGCTTTACCTCTACGACTCCTACAACGACCTAATATATAACAACGTCTTTGACGGTCCTGTAAAAGTTGTGAACTCGACAGCCACCTGGTACGTCACGCCAAGGCCTGGCACTAACGTGCTTGGTGGCAAAGTAATAGCTGGAAACGCGTGGCTGCTGCCGAACGGCAGCGGCTTCTCGCAGGTGACACCCTCGTCACCATCAGACCCATACATATGCGATGAGCCGTATGAGGTGGCCCCAGGTCAGTACGACATGAACCCGCTCAAATACCCACAGCCCAGCAACGCGTCCACGGTCACTCAGACTACAACATACTCTACTACAACCACCACAACTAGCACTACAACTGTTAGCGAGACGACTTCAACAACAGTAACAACTACGACACAGCAGGCGGAGTCGCAAACCTTAACAGGGACTTCAACATCATCCACATCTACAAGTACGCTGCCTACTAATACGGTGTCCCCAAGGGCTCACTCCAGCCCTACGACCATCTATGTGGCGGTCGGAGCTGTAATAGCAGTAATAGCAGCTGCGTCAGCGGTGGTGCTAATAAGAAGAAGGTAATCAGCTTACCCTTGATGTACGCAGACATTTAGCATATAGTCGCTGCGGCCCAGAGTAAAAGAGTATTACCTTAAGAGTGCCTTTTTGAACATCCTAATCAGTCCTGCTGGGCAATGCGCGCTTTGGGCCGTCACTCTACATTTGATGTGAAGGCCGGGACCCTTGAGACATAGGGAATTACCCTATGACTTGCCGTTGTCGCCCATAGGAGGCCAAAAGTTTAGTGTGTATGCCAAAGGTTAAATACTACGCTGACCTTATGGGTAAACAGCAAAGCTATTAACCCCATTTCCAACACACTGAGACAAAAAATAAAGCGTAGTAAGGTGTTGATTGTTGACGCTGGAGAGGCCTGTAGGCCCATCCCCTCAGGAACTGGTCTCAGCGTCCAGGGCCGCGCTTGGGCTAGAGCCCCTGGACCTCCTGATAAAGGGTGCAGAGGTAGTCGACGTCTGGGGCAGGAGGACAGGAGGCTGGGACGTGGGCGTTAAGGGCAGGGTTGTGGCCTGCGTCGGCGACTGCAGGTCGCGAGCGAGGCGCGTTGTTAACGCTAAGGGGGCCTACCTGGCCCCCGGCTTCATAGACGCCCACATGCACCTGGAGAGCACCTTCCTCAGCCCCGGCGAGTTCTCCAAGGAGCTTGTCAAGCACGGCACCACAGCCGCCTTCGTTGACATACATGAGGTCGGCAACGTGCTTGGCATCAAGGGAGTCTATGCCGTGGCTGAGGAGTTCAGGCACGCGCTGCTTAAGGTGTTCCTGCTGGCGCCGCCCAACGTGCCACCTTCAAGGCGAGTGGACGATGCAGGAGGGGCCTCAATAAGTTACTCCGAGGCCCTTGAGGCCGCCAGGGCCCTCTCAGGCCTGGGCGAGGTCATGGACCTCCAGTCGCTCGTTGAAGGCGACGAGGACCTGATGAACTTCGTGGCCGAGGCCTCAGCCTCGGAGGCGGTTGTCCAGGGCCACATGGCGGGCCTCTCAGGCCCAGAGCTCGACGCCTACGTAAGCCTAGGGGTGAGGAACGACCACGAGGTCACCGCGCGGGAGGAGCTCATGGAGAGGCTTTCGAGGGGCGTGTTCCCCTTCGTGAGGTTCGGCTCCAGCTGGAGGGACCTGGACAGGCTCAGCGACCTGGTCTCGAGGTACTCGCCGCTGGTGCCAATAGTGGTTGACGACATTCACGCCCTTCACCTGGTCCGCGAGGGGCACCTGGACAGGGCCGTGAGGAGGGCCATAGAGCTCGGCGTGGACCCCGTGGACGCCGTGAGGGCAGTCACGCTGGCCCCGGCCCTGTCCTATGGCCTTGAGCGCTGGCTCGGCTCGGTGACTCCTGGAAGGTTCGCTGACCTGGTCCTGCTGGATTCCCTGGACGATAAGCTTCGCGTCATTCAGACCTTCATAAACGGCTCCGAGGCGGTGTGCTCGCCAAAGAAAGTGTCGTCGCAGCTCGACGGTAACACGGTAACGGTGAGCTTCAGGCCGTCGTTTGAGCTTAGGGCGCCTGTGAGCAGCGGCCAGGTGCAGACGAGGGTGATAGAGCTTGTGAACGGCTCGACTATAACCTCAGAGTCGTTTGAGGTACTAAGGGTGGAGGACGGGCGCCCCATAATCAAAGGCAACCTTTCCGAGGTGCACGTAATAAACAGGTACGGCAAGGAGCTTCAGGGCTTCGGCCTGCTGGGGCTCAGCGTAAGCGGCGCCCTGGCGTCCTCAGTGGCCCATGACACGCATAATATTATCATAGTTGGCAACGAGAGGGGCTCCATGGAGGCCGCCCTGGAGGCCATAAGGGCGAAGGGGGGAGGCATAGCGTTTGCGCAGGAGGGCTCGGTGAAGGCCTTCCTGCCGCTGCCCATAGCCGGGCTCATGAGTGACCTGAGCTCTGAGGAGGTGGCCTCAAGGCTTGAGGAGGTCACCAACGAGCTCAGCAGGGCCTGCAGCTGTGACGGCGACCTGGTACTCAACCAGATACAGCTCCTCACTCTGCCAGTGATACCTGAGCTCAGGGTCACAGACAAGGGCCTCTACAGCGTGGGCAGGAGGTCCTACGTGCCCCTCTTTGAGGTGTCCTGAGGTGTCGTGGAGCCCCAGCGCGGAGCACGACACTGTGCTGATCATTAGCTTCGGGGGCCAGTACGCCCACATGATATCAAGGAGGGTCAGGGACCTCGGAGTCTACAGCGAGGTGGTGCCTTACGCCGCGGTCAGCCAGAGCACCGTTGAGGAGCTGAGGCCCAGGGCAATAATACTGTCCGGGGGCCCGAGCAGCGTCTACGAGCCGGGGGCCCCTGCCATAGGGGACTGGGTCCTGAAGCTCGGCCTTCCCGTGCTGGGCATATGCTATGGGCACCAGCTCCTGGCCGAGATGACTGGGGGGAGGGTGGAGAGGGGGCAGGGAGAGTACGGGAGGACCAGGGTCACGGTTGACGGGCCTGACCCGCTCTTTGACGGCTGGGGCAGGGAAGAGGACGTCTGGATGAGCCACTCGGATTACGTGGCCTCGGTGGGTCCCGGCGTCAAGGTTCTGGCCACATCAAAGGACACGGGCTACATAGCAGCCATGAAGGCCGGTGACAAGATCTACGGGGTTCAGTTCCACCCAGAGGTCAGGCACACGGAGAAAGGGGTGAAGCTGATTGCCAACTTCCTCTTCAAGGTAGCTAAGGTAAGGCCCACCTGGAGCGTTGAGGGCCTCGCCGAGAAGCTCGTGGAACAGGTGAGGTCCCAGATTCCTCGTGAAGATAAAGCTATAGTCGCGGTCAGCGGTGGCGTCGACTCGACCACGGCTGCAGTCATAGCAAAAAGGGCCCTGGGCGACAGGGCGGTCGTGGTCTTCATAAATCACGGCCTGTTGAGGGAGGGCGAGGCGGAGGAGGTGCTAAGCGCGCTGAAGTCCCTGGGGCTGAACCCCATTTACATAGACGCCTCTGACAGGTTCCTGAGGGCCCTGAAGGGGGTGACGGACCCTGAGCAGAAGAGGCTTGTAGTAGGGAAGGTGTTTGCTGAAGTCTTCAAGGAGGTGGCCACCTCGGACAGCTCGATAAGGTGGCTGGTTCAGGGCACGACATACCCTGACGTCATCGAGAGCGGCGCTGAGGCGGGGGCTGACAGGATTAAGAGCCACCACAACGTGGGGGGCCTTCCCAGGGACCTGGGCCTCAGGGTGATAGAGCCCCTCAGGTACCTCTACAAGGACGAGGTCAGGAGGCTCGCCCTCTCCCTCGGCATCCCTGAGAGCATTGCTATGAGGCACCCGTTCCCAGGGCCCGGCCTCGCGGTCAGGGTCATAGGTGAGGTCACAGAGGAGAAGCTCAGGATAGCAAGGAGAGCGTCAATGATAGTAGAGGAGGAGCTGAGGAGGGCGGGCCTTTACAACTCGGTCTGGCAGGCCTTTGCCGTCGTTGGCGACGACAAGTGGGTGGGAGTCAAGGGCGACAGGAGGGCCTTCGGCTACATAGTAACAGTGAGGGTCGTTGAAAGCGAGGACGGCATGACTGCTGACTGGGCGAGGCTCCCGTATGATCTGCTGCAGCGCATAGCCTCAAGGATAACGTCTGAGGTGCCTGAGGTTGTGATGGTAACGTACGCTGTGACCACCAAGCCACCGTCAACCATAGAGCCCGTTTAAAGTTATAAAAGCAGCGCGTTCAAGGTCCCACGTGGTGGAGAGCATGGGATTCCTTGAAAAGCTCGGCAGCGCTGAGAAGCTGTACACGTTTGACGACGTTTACATAGTCCCAGGCAGGGCGCCAATGGATCCCAGTAAAGTTGACGTAAGCACCAGGTTCAGCAGGCGGGTGAGGCTCCTCATACCTATATCATCGTCTCCCATGGACACGGTGACGGAGTACGACATGGCGGTGGCCATGTCACTTATGGGAGGCATAGGCGTGATCCACAGGAACATGCCCAAGGAGCAGCAGGCGGAAATAGCGAGCAGGGTGAAGAGCGCTCCTCCGATCCCCACCTCGAGGATATACGTGACGCCTGATGAGGACTGCAGCAGAGCCTATGATGACCTTAGGTCGCTGGGCCTCAGGGACGCCCCGTTGGTCTCGGCCGATGGCAAGGTTTTAGGTCACGTCAGGGCCGGGTCGCTGAGAGGCTGCAGCGGCAGGCCTGTGGCGGAGTTCGCGGAGCCCTCGAAGGCCTTCGACGTGAGGCACGTCGAGGATGCGCTGAACTTCCTGGAGTCTGGAGGGTCGGACACCGTCGCAATAGTGGCCCCAGGAAACGCTTACGTGGGCACCGTGACCTTCGACTCCTCACTGAACAGGGTCAAGCCTTCACTTGACTCGGAGGGAAGGCTTCTGGTGGCGGCCGCGGTATCGCCGTTCGACCTGGAGAGGGCGAGGCTCCTTGACAGGTACGTCGATGCCCTGGTGACTGACGTGGCGCACTTCCACAACGTTGAAGCTATGACTGCGGCTAAAGTCATGGCGAAGGAGGTCTCAGCGGACTTCGTGGTAGGCAACATAGGCACTTATGAGGCCGCGGTAGACGCCCTCACGGTAGTTGAGAGGGTTGATGGCTTCAGGGTCGGCATAGCTGGAGGCTCAATATGCACCACATCAAGCGTTGGCGGAGCGTACGCGCCAGCCCTCTGGGCCGTCGCCGCTGTGAGGGACGCCATTGATCAACATGGAGCAGGCGACGTGCCCATAATAGCTGACGGGGGAATAAGGTCGTCGGGCGACGCCGTCAAGGCCCTGGCGGCTGGGGCCTCGAGCGTGATGCTAGGCTACCTGTTGGCGGGCACTGATGAGGCCTCGGCGCCGCTGATAAGGATCGGGGACTCGGCGTATAAGCCGTACAGGGGTATGGCCAGCAGAGGCGCCATGGAGAGGAGGTTCGCAGTCGACAGATACACTCGGGCCTCTAAGAGGGTCGCTGAGGGCGTGGAGGGAGTGGTTCCCTACAGGGGGTCGGTGGTGTCCGTGCTGGCTGACCTGGCGGAGGGCATAAGGGCAGGGCTCGGGTACGCAGGGGCCTCAAACATAAGGGAGCTGTGGGAGAAGGCCAGGTTTGGAATGGCGATACCAAAGCAGGTGCCAGGCGAGCTCTTCAGGGCGAGTCAGTGAGCGTCGGCCTGAACCAGCGCCTCTACGTCACTAGCTATGTCATTAGCGTTGGCGTCTATGTAATCTACATGTATGTTGGGGTGTGTTTTCTCAAACTCGGGCAGTATGTCATTCTGGAATACGCTGGCTTCCGTAGGCGACAGGTCGTCATAGTAAGTGATAGTTATAACTTTGCTTGGGTGGTATGTTGCAAGGAAGACGCCGACCACAACAGCCACTATTACGACTATTATTATGACGGCCATCACTGCAGTTGAGATAGACCCCCGCCTACTTCCCCTACTTTTGTGCAAGGAAAACACACCTCCCTGAGTATAGGTTATTGTAGGGAGCTCGTGTTTAAATTCGCATGTGTCCCACTATTTTTAAAGATAAAAATAAATTAATATTAAAAATAATTATTTCATGCCTGCTCAAGCCCAGCCACATTTAAAGGAGGGGGAAGACTTTGATTGGTGGAAGGTGTCAGCGCTGGTCTGGCAGCTTGATGTCGCGGCAGGCCTTGCCCTAACTTTAGCGTCCTCGATAGTCTTTGGGGACTCTATGGAATTTCTAGGCTTTAGGCTTGGCCTTAGGACTGGCCTGATGGGCTCCGTGGTAACGCCCCTCTTAACGTCCATCCCAGAGCTTGTCGTGATCCTCTACGCTCTAATAGCTTACCACGGGGGCAGGGGCAGCGAGGTGGCGGAGGGCACTGTCATTGGGGAGCCTTTCCTCGTGTCCACGCTGATGCTGCCCCTGCTCGTGGCCTTCTCGTTGCTGAGGGGCCGCAGAGGGCTGTCGGCTGAGGAAGAGCTCTTGACGCCCCTGGTGGTCTTTGTTGCGCTCTTCCCCTCCGTGGCAGCCCCCGAGCTGCTGGCCGACAGCAAAGCCAAGTACTTGGCAGCGGCGCTGCTGATGGCCGCCTACGTGGTTTTCACTGCAACGCAAAGCAGGGCTGGCGAGCCGTTGGCCGAGCCCTTCAAATCGTCATTCATGGGGAGGGCTGGATTGGCCTGGGGCTTCCTTCAGCTCCTGCTCTCACTGGCGGGCCTCTACGTGGGGGCAGGGGTCCTGGTGAGGGGCGTGGTCGCTGCCTCACATCATTTAGGGCTTTCCCCCCTCGAGGTCTCAGTGCTCCTGGTTCCGTTGGCCACCGCAGTTCCTGAGTCAAGCGTCGCCTTTCTCTGGGAGCTAAGAGGCCACGACAGCCTCGCCGTGGGCGCCCTCATAGGTGAGATGGTGCTCTACGCCACAGTTTACCCTGCAGTGGGGCTGCTGACAACTCCATGGCAGCTGGGACCTCACGGGATAGCAGCCGTGGCCGCCACTGAGCTTGCATGCGCAACCGCTGCATATGAGGTGTGGAGGGGAAGGATATCATGGGTAACAATGTTGCTGGGGCTTGGAGGGCTGGCGGCTTACCTGACTATGATATGGGCCTGAGGCCGTTCGACTTTATGAAGTCGCAGGAAGTAAAGTCTGAAGCCTTAAGGTAAGTGCTGCCCCCTGGCAGCACCTCGCCCCACGTCTTGAGGAGCCTGACCTCGAGCAAGTCCCCGACGGGCCTCACGGAGATTACAAAGTCATAGAACTTGGCCAGCGGGATCTCGAAAACTCTCTCGGAAGGCCACAGGTATATGTGGAATGTGACCACGTTGTTTGTAGCTAAGTAGGGCAGACACCCATAGATGACCTTAGTGTAGTCATCCCTATCCAGCAGGTCTAGAAGCACGTTATTACCTTCATCTATAACAACGTCTGGCTTGAAATCCTCAACGAGCCTGAAGAGGTTGGCCAGCAGCTCACCGCCACTCATAGATGAAGGCTCGTAGGTAGGCACTAATAGCTTTCCCTGAAGGTCCTCACCAACGCACTCGCTTACCTGGTCCCTTATAGTGGAGGGCCCGTGTATGAACGATTTAACGACGACCTTAAGCCCAGCCGAAATGGCGGAGGAGGCTAGAAGCAGCGTGGTTATCTTAAGGGGGTCCACAGAGGGGTCGACAGCCACAAGGATATTAGCTCCTTCAGGTATCCTCAGCCCCAGCAGTGAGAAGCTTCTGCGCGGCTTCACGCCGCTGGGCATCGATGATATGTCCGGCGGTACCACTATTTCGACCCCCCTGGGGGTTATCGCTATAGGAAACTCGCTTCTCTTTATGTTCGTCCCCCTCATCTTCCTCACCTCCGCGTACCTCTCAAGCTTACCCTTGACGACCCTGTACCTCAGGACTATTATGCCGTCAACTATGAACTCCTCGGGCCCGAGGCCTGAGGCCTCCTGGCCCACGGGGAGCTCTGAGATAAGCAGCGCCGTCGCCCCCCTCCTCTTGAGCCCAAGGTAGAGGGCCGAGTGCATTATCTCCCTCGCCCTGGGAGGGTCCCTGGCGAGCTGCTCAACCGCTGTGACGCTGTCAATTACCACGCGCTTGGCGTTCATAGAGTCAACCTGAGACAGCACGTCCTCGACCACGTCCCCCAGGGCCTCCGGGTCGCTGACGCTCAGCGCCTCGTAGTACCTGAACAGGCCCCTGCCCTCCAGGGGCCTGAAGTCCATGTTGAACTGAAGGGCGTTGGCCATGAAGTCCTCCCTGGGCTCAACGAAGCTCACGTAAAGGGAGGGCTCCCCGGATGAGGCGCCCTGGTAGGCGAACTGGCTCGCCAGCGTGGTCTTCCCCGCCCCGGGGTAGCCCGCGACAAGTATTATGGAGCCCCTCCTTATGCTGCCCGCAACTTTATACCATGCATTTAGTGGTATAGTTATCTCATCAGACGTTGACGTAGCCAAATGAGACACCAGGGGCTACAGTCTCTCATTCCTTGGTTTTTGGCCAGCAGGCCCTTTTAAAATAAAATTATCAATGCTGGCAACAAACACCTTATATACTTCTGCTAAGAGGCAGGACTTAAGACGTCACTGAAGGTTACGGGCATGGCTCAGGTATTACCGCCGTGCTGTTCGCGAACGCTGGTGGGTAAACTATGTTAACAGTGGTCGTCCCGTTAGGCCATACGAAGACCTGCCCTATGGGCGGCGCCTCTCCTACCTGCATTCCGTTGGACGTGACGTTAAAGACTCCTGCCAATGTCATCACCTTGCCGCTTACGTCGCTGAGCACGGCCTGCTTGAGAGCGGCCTGGTTCAGCGTGCCCGCGTCCTGTATGGCAAGCTGGATTATGAGCCCAGCGTTGAAGCCAGCTATGTTGTTATAGTTAACGCCGCTCGTGTGGAACTCCTGCTCGAACATCTGCTCAAACTGGGGCAGCGTGGGCCCAAACCACTGGAGGCCCAGCTTTGAGGCCACCTGCGGCGTGTAGTTTATTATGGGCGGGAAGACCGCCGTGAAGGTGCCGTTCATGTCACTCCCTATGTCGCTCAGCAGGGTTGGGAGCATCAAGCCTGGGTAGTTCGTGAACACCAGTGGGAAACACGCCTTAGAGGCCACGAGCTGAGGCAGGAAGGCCTCGTCGTTGGTGGGGTAGCCCAGCTCTATTACTGCGAACGGGCGCTCGGACTCCATGGCGCTTATGAGCGATAGGTACTGCGTGGTGTCGGTGGCCACGCTGGTGTTGTAGACAACAGGTATGTCGTATTGTCTAAGGAAGTAGCCCAGGTAGTAGGACTGGAAGGCGTTGAAGTCATTGTCGTCCCAGATGACGGAAACGTTGCGGACCCCCTCATACTTCAGGAAGTCAGTCACGTTATTCATCCAGACCTCGGAGACGGGTATTGAGGTGTCTATTATGTAGTTGTTATTAGTGAAGAGCCCAACGGCGCTAGCCGTCACGTCCCACAGCAGCACGTGGCTGGCGTTCGTGAAGCTCACCGCGGGCGCTGTCATCACTGAGCCGAAGTCAGCCACAAGCACGTCCACGTGGTAAGTGTTGACTAGCGTCTCGTAGTCGCTCTCAGCAGTGGACGGGTTGCTGGCCGCGTTGAGGGCTATTACCTTAACCGTGAGGTTCCTGCCGTACTGCTTGACGTATATGCCGCCGTGGCTGTTGACCCAGCTCGCCCAGAGCTCAAGGCCCTCGTATTGTGCCAGAGAGTCCACTGCCTGGCTTCCGCTATTGTCGTAAACGGTACCAACAAGTATGTACTTAGGTGCGGCTGAGAGCCTATGAGAGTAGGCGTTATATGCAATGTAACCTCCCACGGCGGCTACGATTATGATAACTATTATCGCGGCAACTGCGATGGAGGACATGCCAGCCCTCATTTCATTCCCACCAGTCATCAACATTAAAAGGAAGGAATTTTATACATATTTGTACATATGCAGGGCACTAATTGATACTATTATGGCTTATCCGAGCTCGTTATCTCAGGGCTCAGCCTTGACCTGAGCTCATTTATAATCTTAGATGCGCGCTCTTGATCTTGCTCCTCCTGTAAGAGGCCTGGCAGCGCGTCCATTATAGCGTCCTCAGGGGTGCGGCCCCTCAGCTTAAGCTGTGACCTCTTTATTGTGGCCGGCGATGGCGAGAGGACGGCGCCTCCCTTTATGAGCACGCCCCCTTCAAGGGGAGTCACTATGATAGCTCCCACGTCCTCGCCATTTAGGCTGAGTGAGTAAAGTACGTCGCCATCTATTGTGGAGCCCAGCTTGACAAGCGAATACCTTGGAATGGCCGCCAGCTGCTCCGCGGTGGAAATGGTGTCGCGCATCGCCGCGTTCAGGTCCTCCTGGCTAACCCTCCTGAAGGCTTCCACGGCTAGGGTGTTCCACTTCCACCTGATCTCCTTGGAGTTCTCATCAACGTCGAACTCTATCCTGACCCTGACCACGTCACCCTTATCAAGCTTAAGCTTCCTCACCAGGAGCTCAAAGAGCACCCTGTTGAGCTGGGCTGATGAGTAGGCAATCCTCCTGGACCACTCCTTGTCCCCCTTAGCCCTGTCGCTGAGAAGTGCGAAGAGCGCCCTTCGAACCTTTGTGGCGTAAGCGCCCACTATTATGAGGCCTGTACTTAGTCGGGGCAAGGCAGACGCCCACTAGTATAGTTAATAGTAGGCCCACTATATATAAATAATTTGAAAGAATCGACTATATACCTGGGCCTGGCAAGCACTTTTATCAAGCTTTTTTAAAACTTAATTGGCAGACGGTTTTCGTAAGTCTTGACCCTCACATAAAGTCACCGCAGCTACCTACTCAAGACAAGAGCTGAAGCACCAGGTCCTTGTTAGCCAGCACGCTGGCCAGGTCCGCCAGGAAGGACCCTGTGACGTCCGGCCCCACCACCCTTGGGTCCACAGTAAGCGTGACCCACGCTATGTTCGCAGTGACCGTCCTATCCCTGGCCTCGTCGTAGACAGGCCCCTTCCTGATCCTGCCTATCGCTACCGACGAGGCTATGCCGGGCAGGCTGATGCCAGTTATGGCGTCTATGCCCATCACGCCGAGGTTTACGAGGAGGAACGTGGCCTTTGAGTAGTCGGTGCCCTCCTTGGCCGACCTCACCTCTGAGGACAGCTCCTCAACGGTCTTCCTGTTTACGTCCTCAACTACTATGACTGTCGTTCTCCCCCTCTCCCTATATATTGGGAGCGCTACGTTGACGGACTCGTAAGTTATAACCGTGTCCTGGTCAACCCTGGAGTTAAGCTCATTATACTGGGGCCTTGAGAGCAGGGCGCCCATAACCTTAAGCAGGATTACCGTCGGCGTGAGCCTCTGAAGCGGCGCCTTCCTGCTGAGCTCCTCCCTCGCCTTAATCATGCCGTCAAATGACATGAGCCTCATGAGGCTAAGCCTGGGGCCCGCCTCACGTAACGTCATAGATGCGGCGAAGAACTCCTCAGCGCCCGCTAACCTCCTCTGGGTGGGCATTTCGCTTCTCCACTACAACTAGGGCCCTCAGGTAAATATCCGTTCAAAAGGCGATATACAAGTCGTAAGGTGGTGTTACAAAGGCAGGGCACCTGGTGAGTCCTTTTTAAGTCCCCTCACGTCAAGGCACTGGGTGCTGACGTTTGCAGCAAATAAGGCCAGACGTTAAGTTCTTCGCAATAGGGATGGTGCTTGCCACCGTGGCAAGCCTCATAGGTTTCGTGATGTCCTACGTTATGATTTTTTACATAAGGTCCCCGATTGCCATGAATTACCTAAGGAGCGTCCTAGTGGAGAGGGTGCCAAACATAAGTCAGTCCCAGCTGAACGAGACTTTAGCTGAGGTCATCTCCATAGCCAGGGGACTTGGCTATTACCTGCTCGGGGTGAGCGTCGTAGGGCTGGCCCTGGGCCTTGCGCTGCTGGCGCCCAGGAGCATGGCCTTGAACATGAACTTCGGCGGCGCCTCCTCCGCATCGTTAGCAATTGGAGTTATATTGATCATAGTTGGAGTCATGTCTATAATAGATATCATTCAGCTAGTGCTTTACATAGCTGCGGGTGCCATGGTTTTGCACGAGCGCACTCTCATAAGGAGGGCCGAGGCCTTGGCGGCGTCCCAGCCAGCAGGCGGCACAAACATGACGGTCTAAATTTAAGCTAGGCTTAAGGCCATTCCAGCGAGCACCAGGAAACCGATTAGGTATGAGTAAACGGCTGTCTCAAAGTCAAGCTTCTCCAGCCTCCCAGCCATAGACTCCCTGAGCAGCTTCGCCGCGTAGGCTGCTGAGGCCAGCGACGCAAGCGAGAGGACCGGGTATAGTCCTATGGTCACGAGCACGACCACCGACGCTAAGGAGGCGAGGAGAACGGCCGCGTAGTAGGCGGCCGACAGCCGGGGGCCCAGGACCTGCGCTAGGGTCCTTGCGCCTAGGGAGCGGTCCCTATCCGTGTCCCTCCAGTAGTTTGCAAAGAGCACCCCCTCAGTGGCAATAACCACCGGCAGGCCGGCCAGGAGGCCCTCTGGCAGGAGCCTCCCGCTCGCAAGGTAAAAGCCCGCCTCTGCCAGGACAACCATTGAAAGCGGGTACGCCAGGTCGCCGAGGGCCCTGTACTTGAAGCCTATGCGGGGGTCGCTGTAGCCGTAGCCGAAGAATATGCCTATAAGGCCAAACACCATGGCCAGGGGCCTGCCCAGCACCGTCACCGCGACCCCCAGCGAGAGCCCCGCGAGGCCAACGGCGATGGCGTCCCTCCTCAGGTTGCAGGGCTTGGTTATGCCGTTAAGTATTGGGTGAAGCCTGACGGGGCTGGGGGCCGAGTCAAAGCCGAGCTTGAAGTCGAAGTAGTCGTTGAACATGTTAACCATGGTATGCACCAGGGCCTCCCCAGCAAGGCCCAGGCCCACAAGGAGGTAGCTTATGCCCAGGCCCAGCCTGACCGCAGCGAACACGCCTAGCATGTAAATTAGCGCTGAGAACGCCACAGTCCAAGGCCTGGTGGACTTTATGTAGTCTACTAAGTTTGCCATCTTCTTAGCCCGGGACCGCTATGCCGGGAATCTCTAAAAGGCAGGGTATAGATGTGGGTCCACGGGTAGAGCTTTTAATATGAAGAAAGCCAAGGAACCAAGGAGATTACCTTGAAAGCTGAGAACTTAGCTGCAGCGTTCTCCTGGATTTTCCATCCAACTGTAATGACAGCAGCGCTGTTCCTGGCCGCCAGCCCAGCGCTGGGCTATGGGCCGCTGGGAGCGGCTATAGCGGTGTTCACCTACTCCCTGCTCCCCCTCACCTTACTAGCGGCTCTGAGGGCCCTCGGGCTCGTGAGCTCCTTCGACGTAGTTAGGACGTCACAGAGGCTGGCGCCGCTCATGTTAGCCGAGGCCTCGTACGTGGTCGGCATAATAACAACTGCTCTCGTGAGCCGCAGCCGGGGACTCCTGCTCCTTGAGGTGCTTTACCTGGTCAACTCAGCTATAGTAATAATAGTGACGCTCCTGTTGAAGTTTAAGATCAGCATACACGTCTCAACGGCGTCCGCCATAGTTACCGCAATCGTTTACCTGGACGGCCTCTCGCTGCTCCCCCTCTTTGCTATACCGGCCGCCCTGACGTGGGCTAGGGTTAGGCTGGGAGTTCACACGATAAGGCAGGTGGCTGCAGGCTGGGCATTCATGCCGTTAACCCTTGTGCAGCTGTTCCTTTACCTGGGCCCCGCGTTCAAGCACTAAGGCTGGCCGCTTCAGCTTAGAAGGTCCAGGGCCACAGCCTCCTGGGCGGTCAGCGATGGCAAGGCCCATCTACGGCAACGGCTTCTTTCACGTCACCCCTGGGACCATATTCTATACCATAGTGTTCGAGTACTCCGACGAGGAGGAAGAATATTACAGTCTGATCAGCAGAGGGAGCGAGGGAGAAGAGGAGGAGAGGCTTAGGGCTGAGATGCAGAGGATTCTTGACGATGAGAGGATCGTAATAAACAGCTCCTACTCAAGGGCGCTCGTGCTCTCAGCCAAGGCCGAGGTCAGGGGCTTAAGGAGGCTCTCGTCGGCCACGTTCTTCATAGAGATACCTTACAGGCCCCTGAGCGGCACCAACACCTATGAAAACATGTATGAGGAGGCCGTGGCGGAGTACGACTACACCGTCTACTGGATAATGCCGAGGGGAGGAAGGATAAAGAGCTTTGACATAAGCGGCGAGGCCAGGCTCTCGGAGGACGGCAGGGTGCTCTCCGTCAGGGTCAGGAGCGGCACCAAGGTGAAGGGCTATGAGAGCGTGGCCTTCGAGCTGCCCCAGCACGTCAGTGTTAATCAATAAATACCTGGAGAACAGCTGTTCTCTAGGTGAGCGCTTTGAGGCCCGCGCTTGTAATTGTTGACATGCTTAATGACTTCATTGATGGGGCGCTCGCGACCCCGGAGGCCAAGGCCACGGTGGCCCCCGCGAGAAAGGTCCTTGAGGCCTTCAGGCGCAACGGCTGGCCAGTCATATACGTCAATGACGCCCACTACCCGACAGACATAGAGATGCCCCTCTGGGGGCCGCACGCCATGAAGGGGACCAGGGGGGCCGAGGTCTACAGCGAGCTGGCGCCCAGGGAGGGCGAGTATGTCCTCGAGAAGCACGCCTACAGCGGCTTCTTCGGCACGGCCCTGGACCACATACTTAGGTCCCTCGGCGTTGATACGGTAGTCCTAGTGGGGCTTGACGCGGACATATGCGTCAGGCACACGGCGGCAGACGCCTTCTTCAGGGGCTACAAGGTTGTCGTTGTTAGGGACGCGGTGGCCGCAAGGATTGACAAGAACTGGGAGACCTACTACAAGAAGGTCTACGGCGCGACCGTGCTCAACAGTGACGAGGTGGAGAGCTACCTCAGGTCAGCTCAGCCTATTACAGCGAGGTAGCCTACGGACGAGGCCATAGCTATGGAGGCCATGAGGGCCCACCCATAGGAGGCCCCCAGGGAGTAGGCTGCTGCAGCGAAGATGGCCGAGGAGAGGTTCCTTCCAATAGTATTAGCTATGCCGTAGAGGCTCATGTGGGACCCCCTGGCCCTAGGGGAGCTGAGCTCCGCAGCTACCGCCGAAGAGACAGGCATCACTATCATTTCGCCCAAGGTAATTAGCATTATGTCCAAGGCGGCGGCCGGGACGCTGTTGACCATAGGCATGAGGCCGTAGCCCAGGCCGTAGATTGCCATGCCCGTGGCGAGGGACTTGGCCGGGCTGTGCGCGCTGGCCTTCCTAGCTACCATGTCCTGTAGTAGAACTACCATGAGGCCGTTTATGGCCAGCAGCGCCCCAGAGTAGCTCGTGCTTATCCTCAGAAACCCTGAGAAGTACTGCACGAGCGGGTAGCCCATGAGCCCAGCTATTATAAAGGTCATGAACGTGGGGGCCAGGAACTTCACCATGACAGGGGTCGGCCTCTCGAAGGCGACGGCCAGCTCGCTCCTTGGCGGCTCACCAAGCCCCCAGAGGGCCGCCAGGGAGGCCGCCAGGACGGCCGAGGTCACCGCGAGGAGCCACCTAAAGCCTATGAGCGCGTAGAGCTCCCCGCCAACAGCTATTCCGAGGGCCCAGCCGAGGTTGGAGCCGACCCTGAGCCTTCCGTAGGCCTTCACCAGGCTGGAGTGCTCGCTGAAGTAGTCCCCCACTATTGCCATGCTGGCGACCGAGTAGGCGTTGGAGAAGAAGGACTGAACGGCGAGCAGCACCTCTATGGCTGTAGCCCTCCAGAGGAGGGCCGCCACGGCCAGGCTGAGGGACGCCACGAGCCCGCTCATAAACATGGTCCTCACCCTTCCCGTCCTGTCGCTGACGTAGCCGCCGACCACCTGGCCCACGGCGCTGGCCACCGCAAGCGAAGCGTAGAACTCTGAGACCACCGCCAGGGGCTCCCTGAAGTCAAGGTTAAGCGCCAGCCCAGCGAAGGGCAACGCTATAGAGAAGCCCAGCACCCTCAGGGCGCCTATTATAGCTAGCCTGTCCTCAGGCCTCAACTCCAGCGCTTGACCCCCTTAGCCTTGCCTCGTCAGCTCCGAAGAACCTCCTATAAAGGTATATGTTAGCCCCCATGGCCACGGCGTAGGCCAAGAACGGCACTGCGTAGAGGGGCATGAGGCCGAGCAGTGATGCGTCCTGCAGGTAGAAGAACGGGGAGCCTATGAAGGTGCCAACTGATGAGAGGAGAAGCCTTGACCCCTGGTTGTAGCCTGAGACCCTCCCCCTCTCCTCGGGCGGGGTGAGCTCGAGCAGGAAGGACTGCTGCACAGGTATTGCTATGACCCTCAGCATGGGGTACGCTAGGTAGAGGCCCACGGCGGCCCAGAAGTTGCCGACCAGGGGGAACGCCAGCATTATGGGTATCGTGAGCCCCCTGGTTATGTATATGCTCCTCAGGAAGCCCAGGGACTCCTCAAGCTTCGGCGCCAGCAGCATTGAGAACGTGGCTATAAGCGACGCGGCCGTTGTCACCTCGCCGGTCAGGTACCTCGGGGCGTCATAGACATAGATGAATATGGGCACTATAAATGGCACAGTGAGGCCGTTGGTGAGGCCGTTGAGCATCCCGGTCACTGAAAACTTAAAGGCGTTGACCTTGGACTTCATGCTCAGGCCCCTGGCCCTCACGTCTGGGAGCCTGAGCTGCGGTATGAGCAGCATCGAGGCAGCGCTTATCACGGTGGCCAGAAGGAGCTCCTCCCTGTAGTTAAACATGCCGCCGATCAGAGTTCCAGCCGCGGCTGTGACGCTGCCTATGAAGGAAAGCAGCGATATGAGCTTCGTCCTGTTGCCCCTGTGGGTTAGGTCAGCTATTATGGCGTTCTGCACGGGCCCCACGACGCCCCCGACGCCTCCCGCCCCCATGGCTCCGGTGGCTGATATGCCTCCGAGTATGGCAGCCGCGAACGCTGTGGCTAGGTTAAATTTAACAAGCATTACTATGGGCGTCAGCACCAGGAGGACGGAGGATATGTATAGCGAGGCCTTCCTTCCAATGAGGTCAGCCATGTAGCCGACTATGATTGAGAGCCCCGCTGTGGCAAGCCCCGCCACGGCGTACATTATGCCGAGCTCAAAGAGGCTCCCGTGAAGCAGCTCACGCACCATGTAGGGGAACACTATAAAGAGTATCCCGGCTGCGACGCTCCTCACGGACCTCAGCACGCTCAGGTAAACAAGCGACCTGGTGGGCTCCTTCATTTGGCTACCCCTAAGCGTAAATTTTCCATATATCTCTATTAGAAATATCTAGCCTTTAAATTTGCGCCCTGGAAGCGCCATGGGTGAAGCGAATGGAGGACAGCTTCAGGAGGCTTGAGGACATAGATATCTCGAAGTATAACATTAGGCAGGAGCAGTACGCGGTCATTTACCCCATAACGGTGATGCCCAGGGAGTCAGTCTACAGCGTCTACCTGGAGGCCCAGAAGAGGGCCATGCAGGCAGGCATAGCGTTCCTGAGCGGCGGCGTCAGCAAAAGGCTTGTGGTGAGGCAGCTGAGGCCCCAGGACCTTGGCCTTCCTGGCCCTGAGTGGATGTTTCAGGTCAGGAGCGGCAGGAACACGCTTCTGAGGTACAGGGTCAGGGACGACCAGGCGATAGTGATATTTGGATTCTACAACCAGTCGCCCTCGCCGAAGGTTGTCCAGCTAGAGGTCCTGCGAGGGGGCGTCAGAAGGCTCATAATAGTGATGCAGGAGCTCTACACTAGAGGCTATGACCCCATGGGCGTGCTGGCGGACTTCGAGGTCTTCAGGCCTGGCGACGAGGTGGAGCTAATAGGCCACGCAATAGGTGAGGGGGAGGAAATACTGGGAGTAATGGGCTACGTGGCCGAGCCCGAGGGAAGGCTTAACAGGGCCGGGCTCTAGCCCGTGGCCACTTAAATAGAGCCTTGGACCCCAGAGTCAACGGGGTCAGGCTTGGAGCTGGAGTGTCCCGGTTTTATCAGGAACCCAGAGACTTGGACCACTGAGGACACCAGGGCCTACGAAACAAACACCGTGTGGCTCGGCCTCCCCCTGCTCCTCCTCATGGAGAACGCTGGGAGGGCCGTGGCAGACGCCGTCGAGTGTGTCCTGGGTGACGTGAGGAACAGGAAGGTCGTAGTTTACGCTGGCAAGGGGGGCAACGGCGGGGACGCCATAGTAGCGGCGAGGCACCTGGCCCTGAGAGGGGCTGACGTCACAGTTTACCTCCTATACGACCCAAAGCTCATGGAGCACAGGGACGCCGCGCTGAACCTGCAGCACCTCCAGAGGCTTAAGACGGTAAAGGTGGTACACCTTGACGACCCCAGGGACTACAGCCCCCAGGAGGCCGATGCGCTCATAGACGGCATACTGGGCATAGGCGTGAGAGGCAAGCTGAGGGAGCCCGTCGCCAGCGCCCTGGCAGCCTTCAACGCGTCCAAGGGCCTCAGGGTTGCCGTGGACATACCGACTGGCCTCGACCCTGACACTGGGAAGGCCGTCGAGGGGACCGCGAGGGTGGACATAACTGTGACCATGGGCACGCTTAAGCCAGGGCTTCTGGCCGACGAGGCTAAGCCTTACGTGGGTCAGGTGCTGGTGGCCGACATAGGGATGCCGAGGGACGCCTACATTTACGCCGGCCCTGGCGACGTCGCCGCCAGGATCCCAAGGAGGCCCAGGGACGCCTACAAGGGGGGCAACGGCAAGGTCCTGAGCGTCGGCGGCTCCTACCATTACTTTGGGGCGCCGTTCTACATGGCCTCCGCAGCGCTCTACGCCGGGGCAGACCTCTCGTTCCTGGCGGCGCCCGAGGACGTGGCGAGGTCCGCCGCCACGGCGAACCCAGGCATAATACCGGTGCCGCTCAAGGGCGATATCATTACTAGGGAACACGTTAAGGACCTGGTCGAGGAGGCCAGGCACGTGAACGCGGTCGCAATAGGCCCAGGGCTCGGCACCGCGGAGGAGACCAAGCAGGCTGTGGCGGAGTTCCTCGAGGCCATAAGGGGCAAGCCAACCGTCATAGACGCTGACGCCCTCAAGGCTGTCGCTGAGCTCAGGCCTAAGCTGTGGCCAGAGGCCGTGCTAACGCCTCACAGGGGCGAGGCCAGGATGCTCGCGGGCCACGACGGGGAACCCCAGGAGCTCGCGGCAGAGATAGCCAAGACCTACGGCGCTACCGTGATAGTTAAGGCGCCTAAGCCCCCGGGCGACGTAATATGCAGCCCCGACGGCAGGTGCAGGTTCAACCTGACGGGCCACCCAGCCATGGCAGTAGGCGGCACCGGGGACGTGCTCACTGGGATAACCGCGGGCTTCCTGGCCAGGAGGGCCGCCCTCTCAAAGAGCTTGGAGCCTCTCAACATAGCTGCTGCGGCCGCTTGGACCTCTGGCAGGGCGGGCGAGCTGGCGGTCGAGGAGAAAGGGGATAACATAACGGCAATTGATGTGTTGAACAAGGTCCAGGCGGCCATAAGGGAGGCCTACTCGCTCATCTCGGGCGGCGGCTGAGCCCTTCTCAAAAATTTAAACAATGACAGACGTCTAAGGTCTCGGCTGACTAGTATGCTTATTGAGTGCAGGAACGGCATCTACGTCAGCTTTGGCACGTGCGAGGGCGTCAAAGGCTACAGGGGCCCTGCTCATTGCATGGTGTACCTGAGGAGGGCCGAGGGCGGCGTCAGGCCGCTGGCATCAATGGGCCAGGCAGTTTCGTACGGGCAGGGCTCGGCCAGGAGGTGGCTCTACGCGGCCATTGGGGTGGCACTTGACGTCCTGCTCACTCTTATCCTCTCCCAGACGAAGGCAGTGACCTCCCAGGGACTTTACTTCGCTGCTGCGGCGCTGGCAATAGTTGTTATCGCGGTGGTCCTAAGGGCCAGGCCCTCACCCGCACGGAGGTTTTCCTCAATTTCAGTCATGACTAGCAGGGACGAGCTCTGCAAGGCGGAGGGCGTGGAGTTCGTAACCATAACGTCCGCCGAGGAGCGGGAGGGCCCTGGGGGCGCGAGGCAGGTAGTTGTTACAATGGCAAACGGCGTCAGGGCTACGCTTTACTTGAGCGACAGGGAACTTGAGCGGCTTAGGACTCAGGGCGTTCTGAGCCCAACGCCCACATATTGAAGTCCTACGTGTTAGCGCTCATCCTTGTGCAATCCTTTTTAACACGCGCTTAGCTTTAGGCCTTGAGATGGACAGGGATAAGGCCTGGCTGTCATACGTTCAGAGGTGCAGGGCCGGCGCATGGGTAGTCACAGGCATGTGCTCTGGACCCGACAACGAGGAGTACTCCTGCGCTATCACTATATTGTCGGGGTCTGTGGCGGAGAGGCCCATCGGGGAGGATCTAGTAATGGGTGCCGCTCGGAGCAAGAGAAGGAGCGTCTACCTGGCGGAGGCCGCGGCCGCCGTGTTAACTGGTTTGAGCTTGGCCATCTCATCGCTTAACCTGAGGGGTTCCCTAGTCATAGTCCTCGGCCTAGTAGCTGGCGCCTTGGCCTTCCTTGATTCCATGCTGTTATTGGGCAGCTCGCTTAGACTTAGCAGGGCGCTGAGGGAGTCATGCAATCCCAGTGGGCTTCAACAATATCATATACTGTCTGTCCAGGTAGTCAAGGGTAGGCTTATGAACGAGGTCCTCATAAAGTTAAGCGGAGGTCACAGGGCCAGAATAAGGGTCAGCAGGAGAGTCCTGAGCAGGCTAGGGCTCAGCGCGTACCTCGAGCCCCTCTAAAAGACTCCGTGCAGCAGCCCGCCGTCAACCGGTATGGCAGCGCCGCTCACGTAGCTGGCCCTGTCGCTCAGGAGGAACTCCACCACCTCCCCGACCTCCTCCGGCTTTCCTATCCTGCCTAGCGGGACGTCAGCCATTTCTATTTTGAGCTCCTCCTCGTAGCTTATGCCCTTAGCCCTGGCCCTGCTCTCTATCACCTGCCTCGACCTGTCAGTCTCTATGTTGCCGGGCAGCACCATGTTGACCCTGATGCCGTACTTGCCCAGCTCCCTGGCCAGGGTCCTGGTCAGGCCGGCCAGGGAAATCCTTATCACGTTGCTCAGCGCCAGCACCTCCACGGGCTCCCTTATGGCAAAGCTTGAGAGTATCACTATGCTTCCCCTGCTGGCCTTAAGGTAGGGCAGCGCCTCCTGCACGAGCCACACCGCGCTCAGCATCAGCTGCCTGGCGCCGAGCTCCCAGTCAGCAGGGCTCAGCTCCTCGAACTTCCCTGGCTTCGGCGGCGGCGCTATGAAGACGAGGCCCTCGAGCCCTCCCATTGCTTTAACCGCCTCCGAGACAAGTTTCACCACGCCCTCGCGGGCGGTCATGTCGGCCACAACGCCGTGCACCCTGCCCAGGGGGGACAGCTGCCTCAGGGCGTTGTTCACGTGCTCCTCGGAGCTGCCGTTTATCGTGACCTCATGCCCCCTCGAAAGCATGACCTTGGCGACTCCAAAACCTATGCCCCTGCTAGAGGCCGTTATTAAGGCCCTCAGCCTTAGCCACCTAGGGGAAGCTGAGACCACCAGTTAAAATGCGTAGGCCCGGTGATGTAATGTAACCGCTGACTGATGAGGACCCACTGCAGCACTGAGGGCCTTCACGTGACGCCCGCGGCCTGCTGAGGCTTTGCAACTAGGTCACCTATGACGTCCATGTTATGATAGCTTGCGAACCCCAGCAGCTGGTCAAGGTCCTCGACGAGTTGCCTCTTGTAGGCGCTCATCACTATAAACTCTATCCTTGAGTCGTCGTCGCTCCTCCCCCTGAGCTCCTCAAGCCTTGCGTCAACGCTTCCTATCTCCTCAAGGACTTCAGCTATCTCCTCCTTAAGGAGCCTCTCCACGTGAACGTCCAGGCACTCCAACAGGGACACCAGGAGGTAGTAGGCATGGAGACCATTAACGCCAACAGGGGAAATAATACCTAAGAACAAAAGAAAAGAAGAAAGAAGAGGGTTATTATTCAGGCCTGATTTACTTGCCCTGCCCCTCAGGGTAGTAGCTTATGAGCTCGACCCTCGTGCCGTCAGGCTTATAGACGTAAATCTTACCTGGCTCCTCGTTCAGGGTCAGCTTATGATGGCCGTCGCAGTACGGCTTGTTCTGGGAGAGGCCGCAGGCGCATATGTGGAGTTCCTTTCCGTTATCTAACTTTATGATATAAGGATGGTTCCTCTCATGAAGCACTATCCTTGCCATTTCCGCTCACAGGCCATTGAAGAGCTTATTAGTTAAAAAGACTTTTTAATATAGAACTCATCTGAGTTGCTTTATCAACTTCCTATCCACTTGAAGCCGTAGGCCTCATAGGCAGCCTTAAGTTCATCCCTTGAGTTCACCAGGACCCTGTAGGCCCTCCTGGCGTCCTCGCTGGCGCCGCTCAGGAGCGCGAAGGCCAGCCGCCCCCTGAGCTCAGGCTGCGGCACCACGTAGTTGAGGCCCCAGTACCTGGCCTCAGAGATCCACATGACGCCGGCGTCTATCACGTTGCCGTAGAGCAGGGGCGGTATCTCCCTGTGGTGAACCCTAGTTATGAAGGAGCGGGACGCCAGCGACTCATACCCTCCGCAGGACCTCTGTATGGCGTCCCTTACCTGGGCGCCTATGCCCTCGGTCACAGGGTTTGGTATAGCAAGCCTTGGGATCTCCCTGATGTCGCACCATGAGCTGACGTTAGGCCTTGACCCCCTGTAGGCCAGCACTATAGTGTCCTCGACGTACTCATACCTTTCCTCAAGCTGTAGGCCCTCCAGAAGCGCTGGCGGCAGGGAAACCACCTGGGGCCTGGCCGAGAAGGTAAGTGTCCCCACCTTAAGCGGCGCCCCGAGGGCCCTCTGCCTCACTATTCCAGGAGGTATGGTCTCTATGTAGGCCCTTATGCCGCTCCTCAGGAGGATCTCAACGATCTTGTCGACTAGGAACCACTGGTTGCCAGCGAAGGACATGGGAACGCCATCGGTATAGCCATGTATGTCAGAGAGCGAGTCATAGGGAGGCAGCGTGAGCTCCACGGCCTCCATGGTCGGTCACAGGCGCCTCAGCGGCCCCCTTTCGCAAAAGGGCTTTCGTTTATACTCGGACTACACAATTTCAATAGCTATCTCTTCAGGCGCGTCATTGCTTAAAACCCACGCCCTTAGGCCGCTCCTCGAGGCTATTATCCATGGAAGCGGCCAGAGCCTCATGCCCTCGGCGTCCTTATCGCTTGGCACAGGGAGGCCGCCGGGATGCGTGTGGTAAAGCGCTACGACCTCCACTCCTAGGTTCTCTGCTACTGCATAGCCGGCAACTATGTCGAGCGGGTTGGCCATGAACTCAGTCGGCGACCTCAGCACGTTCTCGGCCGGCTCCAGCGCGAGCACCCTGTTGCCTATCCCAAGGCATAGCCCCGTCTCCTCGCTCCTCCCCATGGAGAGCATCCTGAGGTGCTCCGCGAGGCCCCTGCCGATAACTAGGCTCCTCAATCAGCTCAGCCTCACAAGCTTAGCCGCCATGGAGGTCGTCTCAAGCAAAGCCATGTACGGTCCCCCAAGGAATGAAGCCAGCGGGCCTGGGTTCAGTATCAGCACCCCCCTCTCATAGGTGAGCTCCTGCTGGTGGGTGTGCCCATAGAGGACCCCGCTGTACCTGCCCGACTCAGCAAGAGCGTGGGCAAGCTCAACGGTGCTATCAGCAGGCCCCTGGCCGTGCATTACGAGGATCCTCCTTCCATCTATGTCCAGGACCCTTGGCCACCTCCCTATCCTGCCTCCAAGCGACCTGGCAACCTCGCTTAACATCTCAAACTCGCCGTCGTTGTTGCCAAAAACGGCCTCCACCCTCGCCCCAGATTGACCGAGCTCCCTGAGCGTGAACGGCGATATTATGTCGCCCAGGTGTATGATAAGCTTTACCCCAAGGGACTTCACCTTAGCGGCCGCCAGCCTCATAGAGGCCACATCGTCATGCGAGTCACTTATGACGGCCATTAACAAGGCGTTACCCCCTCTGGCGTGGTTGGGGGAACTTATTTTCCTTAGCACTCACGGGAGCCTGACGGGCGCGAGCGTCAGGAGGCTTATTATGAGGAGCAAGGTTGCCATCTCAACCCCAGCTGATATAGCGTAGCCTAGCCTGCCCGCGGCCCTTGACAGCACCTCCCTGAGCATCTGCCCCCCGTCGCTCTCCACGCCGAAGCCTGGGAGCGGGAAGGCGAAGGGGGCGGCGTTGATGAGCGCTAGGCCCATGTTAACAACGTAGAATGACGTGAGGAGCTCCACGAGCCAGTTGAGCCTGAAGCTCTGGACAACCTCTATGCCTATGTGGTCCACCCCGGCAGGCTTGACGACTGTCACGGCCTTTTCAAGTCCGTTGTATATCACGGTCAGGGTGACGTTGGCAGGCGCCGCGCCCTCAGCGCCGGCCTTTATCAGTTCCTGGAGCCCCTGGGTGACGGTCCTCACGGGCGCGCCGTTTATTGCTATGATTTTCATGCCGGGCAGCAGGCCAGCGACGTAAGCTGGGCTGTTCGCCTCCACGGACACTATGGTTATGCCGGAGGCCAGCGACGGTATAAGTAATGACATGATGTAGGCGAAGAGGAAGCCCAGGGCAACGTTGGAGGCCACGCCGGCCGCGTATATCATTACCTTTGACCTTAGCGGGGCAGCCTTGAGGGACCCCTCGTCTGGCTCCACAAAGGCCGCGGGCACGAAGGCCATTAGCAGCAGGCCGGCCCCCTTCACGGGCACGCCAGCGGCCCTTGAGACAATGGCGTGGGAGAACTCGTGAACTAGGACAGCCACGCCAACGGCTATCAGTATGAACATGAACTCATAGAGGCCTACCGTGACCCCCGGTATGAGGGGCACGAAGCCCTCGGCGCTCGCCTGCGGGGCCCTGACGAGGTACCTCTCAAGGAACAGGGAGCCGCTGACAAAGTAGAAGTAGCCCATGGCAAAAGCCGTCGCCGCCAGGCCCGCAACGCCGTAAACTTTTACAAGCTTTGACTCAAGCCCCGGCCTCAGGGGGCTCCTGGAGTATCTCAGCCTGTAAATCAGGATAAAGGGGTAAACCGTGAGGCCTTCGACCTTTCGGTTCCTCAGGCTAACGTATAGCAGGAGCCAGGCCACAACAAACAGGGCCGCCGCCAGGACCGCAGTGGCTCCATTCATTTCCAGCTCCTCAGGTACTCCTGCTGCTCCGGCGTGAGTTCATCTATATTTATGCCCATGGTTCTTAGCTTCAGCCTGGCCACCTCCTGGTCCTGCTCAAGGGGCACGTCATAAACCTTGGGCTGCAGCCTCCCCCTGTTGTTTATGTGATATAGAACCGAGAGGGCCTGGTTAGCGAAGCTCATGTCCATGACCTCGCTTGGGTGTCCCTCAGCCGCGACCAGGTTGACGAGCCTTCCCTCTGCCAGGAGGTAGAGCCTCCTGCCGTCGGGCAGCACGTACTCCACGGTGTTCGGCCTTATCTCCCTCTTGGACTTTGCTATGGACTCCAGGTCCGTCACGCTCACCTCAACGTTAAAGTGGCCGGCGTTAGCAAGTATCGCCCCGTCCTTCATCTTGAGCATGTGCTCCTTCCTTATGACGTCCTTGTCCCCCGTGGCCGTTATGAATATGTCGCCCAGGGGCGCGGCCTCGTCCATGCTCATCACGTCAAAGCCGTCCATAACCGCCTCAAGGGCCCTTATCGGGTCAACCTCGGTGACTATAACCCTGGCCCCCATGCCTCTGGCCCTTATTGCTATGCCCCTTCCGACCCAGCCGTAGCCGGCTACCACAAGCCTCTTGCCCGCGAGGAGCACGTTAGTGGCCCTGAGCACGCCGTCCAGCGCGCTCTGGCCGGTGCCGTACCTGTTGTCGAAGAGGTACTTGGTCAGCGCGTTGTTAACTGCTATGACGGGGTAGAGGAGCCTCCCGCTGGCCTCCAGGGCCTTGAGCCTTATGACCCCTGTTGTAGTCTCCTCGTTGCCCCCAATGACGTTCTTAGCCACGCTGGGCATCTCCTCGTGGAGGGTCACATGGAGGTCAGCGCCGTCATCTACCACTACGTCAGGGGAGGACCTGGCGGCCTCCCTTATGGCCTCAAAGTACTCCTGCTCGTTCATGCCCCTCCAGGCCCTCACCGCTATGCCTTCATCGGCCAGGGCCGCGGCCACGTCGTCCTGCGTTGAGAGGGGGTTGCTTGGCACCAGGGATACCTCGGCGCCCCACGCCTTCAGGGTCCTTATGAGCACGGCCGTCTCCTTGGTGACGTGAAGGGCCGCTGAGATCCTGTAGCCCCTCAGGGGCTTCTTGTCCTGGTACCTGCGCCTGAGCTCCATAAGGACGGGCATGTGGGCCTCGGCCCACTCTATCTTAAGCCTGCCCTCGCCGGCGAGCGAGGGGTCCTTGACCTTGACCTCCACTTGGCTTCCCCGGCCTAGGGAGGGGCCGCTAAAAATAAGCTCAGATGTGGGCCTCAGGCCCTGGTAATGAAGGGCTCCCTGCCTGCGTAGGTCGCCATCGGGCCCAGGGAGTCCTCTATCTCAAGGAGTCTGTTGTACTTGGCCAGCCTCTCGCTCCTGGCCGGGGCGCCGGTCTTTATCACGCCGGCGCCGACCGCAACTGCGAGGTCAGCTATGAACGGGTCCTCGGTGTCCCCGCTCCTGTGGCTTATGACGGGCCTTATGCCGGCGTTCCTGGCGACCCTTATGTAGTCCAGGGTCTCCGTGAGGGTGCCCACCTGGTTTACTTTGACCAGGGCCCCGTTGGTCGCCCTGGCCTTGATGCCCTCCTGCAGGTACTTGACGTTAGTAGCGTAGAGGTCATCGCCAACTATGAGGACCCTGGAGCCGAGCTTTGCAGTTATCTCAGAGAAGTGCTGCAGGTCCTCCTCGTGGAAGGGGTCCTCGAGGTAGGCTATGCTGAACTCGTCGACAAGCTGAACGTAGAGGTCGAGGAGCGAGCCAGGGTCGTACAGCTTTCCGTCAACCCTGTAGGCCTTCTTCTCAGGGTCGTAGAACTCTGAGGAGGCCGCGTCAATGCCCAGGAAGAAGTCAGAGCCCAGCTCGTACCCTGCGGCCTTTATGGCCGCCCTCAGGGCCTCGAGGGGCTCCCTGACCTCGTTCATAGGCGGCGCGTAGCCCCCCTCGTCGCCCACATTAGTTGACGTCTTGCCATACTTGTCGCTTAGGTAGCTCTTGAGGGACTTGTAGACCTCAACGGCCATCCTCATGGCTTCAGTGAACGTGGGGGCGCCTGCAGGTATTATTATGAACTCCTGGAAGGCTAGGTTGTTGCCCGCGTGCACTCCCCCGTTTATGACGTTCATGAGGGGGGTCGGCAGCACCTTAGCTCCTGGCCCTCCAAGGTACTCGTAGAGCTCAACCCCTGAGGAGGCCGCGGCCGCCTTAGCTACCGCTATGCTGGTCGCGGTGGTGACGTTACCTCCGAGCCTTGACTTGTTAGGGGTGCCGTCTATCTCTATCAGGACCCCGTCTATAAGCGACTGCTTCCTTGAGTCGAGGCCTATGAGCCTGGGGGCGACTATGGTGTTAACGTTTGACAGCGCCTGGTTAACTCCCATGCCGCCCCAGCCCCTGCCGCCGTCCCTCTTCTCTATGGCCTCCTTGCTGCTCTTGCTAGCCCCGCTGGGCGCTATGCCTACGCCTACCCCAGCCTTCGTCTTAGCTATTACCTTAACCGTGGGGTTTCCCCTCGAGTCGAGGGCTAGGACGCCGTGCACCGAGGATATAATGAAGTCCTCGTCGCTGGCCACTCAGCTCACCGCGTGGCCAGTGAGGGCCCTAGGTAAAAAGCGATGGGCTCCGCCTACGCCGCCACAGGCCTTGACCGAGGCCTCTTATTAAGCTGCAGACGCAAGGCACCCTATTAGGTATTTTAACGCTAAGGGTCAGGAGGCCAGTGGGCGGAAGCTTGCCAAGGAAGTCCAAGGGTAAGTCAGGGGACCCGTTCACGTGCCCCGTGTGCGGCGTCAGAGTCACGGACCCAGAGAGGACTTGGACGCTGGTGTCGCCAATACCTGACAGGGAGGGAAGGGTGACGATAACAGTTATGGGCGCCTTCAGGTGCCCCAACGGCCACACCTGGAAGGCCGTGATAAAGAAGTTCAAGAGCGGCGAGGAGGAGGGGGCCGGGGTCCCGCAGACCACTGAAAAGGAGGAGGGAGAGACCATAACGCTCGACCTAAGCGACATACAGAACTTTAACGACGAGCCGCCCGAGGAAGAGGGCTAGGCCTTGGCGGCCCTCGTGGTCCTGGTGACGGCGCCCAAGGGCGACGGCACCAGGATAGCCAAGGAGCTGCTGGACGGCAAGGTAGCGGCCTGCGTTAACGTGATACCTGGGGTCCACAGCTCCTACTGGTGGGAGGGCAAGGTAGAGGAGGCTGAGGAGGACCTGCTTATAATAAAGACCACGGAGGAGGCCTACGACAGGCTTGAGGAGCTCATAAGGAGGGTCCACCCGTATAAGGTGCCTGAGGTCCTGGCGCTCAGGGTTGAGAGGGGGCTTCCGGAGTACCTCTCCTGGCTTGAAGGCTCAGTTTCGCCCAGGGGTCAGCAGGCTAAGGCTTGACCCAATGTTCCCCCTCGCTTTTAACCGTCAAAGTGTGATATTACCTTGAGGCAAGTTGTCCAGGAGGAGCTCAGAGCTATTAGAATACGTTATAGTTGAACATGTGGCCAAAATAGCCAGCGGCCTTGAGAGCCCCGAGAGCGCCGAGCTCGGAATCCTTTCAGGCCACTACGCCGAGGCTGTAAAGCTTGTCGGCATGAGGCTGAGGAGCCTTAAGGATGGGGTTCTCACCTGCGCCCTCTGCAATGAGAGGAGGGGATCCTTCACTCCTCGGGGCTACTACCTTCACCTTCTTCGCTCTCATCACCCTGAGATCCTTGATCTTGTGAGACAGGAGGCCTCAAGGATAGCAGGAGCCTCGCGAGCCTCGGGGCCCTTACAATCCTGATCCCGTCCTCCAGCTGGAGCACGACGTACTCAACGTCGTCCTCTGCCTTGAGCGGCCCGTCGAATATGTAGGTGTCTGGCGGGGCGTCGTACCACTCCAGCGAGCTCAGGGAGAACTTTGCCATGCCCTCTGTTTGAACTGAGGAGAGGGAGCCTAGCCTTATAACCGCGAGCTTCAGGAGCCTCCTGGGCAGGGCGCTCAGCTGCCTGGTTCCCGCTCTGTCCCTGACCCCCTCGCCAATGACGTACTTGGTCTCGGGCGTCTCACCAACGATTATGACGAAGTCCCCCTTCCTGTTCCTCATTAACTTGTCGGCCTCAGTAAGCATCGAGTCCAGGACGTTGCCGCTGACCTCTATTGTGTCATCGGCGACTGGGTTCATCACCTCAAGCTCCACTGGGCCTATTGTCAGCGTCCTCCTTTTGAACCACCTAACTTGCAGCTTTGCCAATAGGCTCCCCCTCTAGTTGTCCTCTCCAAAGCGTATTTAATACGTAGTAGCGGGTTCTCTTATAGATTAAATACTTCAGATGTCCCTATCTGTATCTCAAATCCTTATAATTTCTGACAGTACAAGTTAACTTTGGTGCCTGAAAATTGTCGAATGAGCCTCCGACGCTGGGGCTCAAGCAGGAGATGTTTTTAATACAGGGAGAGAGCGCCTTCAGCTACCTCCCGATTATAAGGGAGCTTGAGTCCAAGGGAATTAAGGTTATCAGCTTTGGCATAGGGCAGCCTGACTTTCCGACGCCCAAGCACATAAGGGAGGCGGCCAAGGACGCCCTTGACCAGGGCTTCACGGGCTACACGGAGACGGCCGGCATACCGGAGCTGAGGGAGGCCATAGCCGACTACCTCAACAGCAGGTATAAGTCCGACGTCAAGCCAAACGAGATAATAGTTACCACGGGCACCAAGACCGCCCTCTTCATGGCAGGGGCGGCCTACCTGAGGCCCGGGGACGAAGCGTTAATAATAGAGCCCAGCTACTACGCTTATGCCCAGGTCACGAAGTTCTTCGGCGCTAGGCCAAGGTTTGTGAGCATGGACTTCGAGCCGGGCAAGGGGTTCAGCCTCGACATAGGGAAAGTTGAGGAGGCCATAACTGACAGGACCAGGTTGCTCTTCCTCAACAACCCCAACAACCCGACTGGCGTGGTAATAGGCCCCAGGCAGGTAGAGGAGCTAATGGAGGTGGCGGCGAAGAAGAACGTTATAGTGGTCGCTGATGAGATCTATGATAACTTCATATATGAGGGGGAGTTCGGCAGCACAATAAGTCACTCGGGCTGGAGGGACAACCTCCTCTACATAAACGGCTTCTCCAAGACCTTCTCGATGACTGGCTGGAGGCTGGGCTACC
This sequence comes from Acidilobus saccharovorans 345-15, assembly GCF_000144915.1. Taxonomy (NCBI): domain Archaea; kingdom Thermoproteati; phylum Thermoproteota; class Thermoprotei; order Acidilobales; family Acidilobaceae; genus Acidilobus; species Acidilobus saccharovorans. The sequence continues at coordinate 843,435 of NC_014374.1, read as the reverse complement.
TCGTTGCAAGGCGCGAGGTCATAAGCAGGATGCTTGACTTGGCAGTTTCAATATACAGCTGTGCAACCAGCATAGCTCAGAAGGCCGGCGTGGCCGCGCTCAGGGGCGACTGGACGCCCGTGAGGAACATGATAGACGAGTTCAGGAAGAGGAGGGACGCGCTCTACAACCTGCTGAAGGAGGTCCCTGGCTTCGAGTCCTACAAGCCGCAGGGCGCCTTCTACATGTTCCCGAGGGTCTCGCAGCTCATGAAGGCCCTAGGGCTTGACAGCGTGGACAAGCTGGTCAACAGGCTTCTTTACGAGAAGGGAGTCCTAGTGCTGCCCGGCACCACGTTCCCTGACAGGCTGGGCAGGGACTTCGTGAGGTTCAGCTTCGCCACGTCCATGGATAACATAGTTGAAGGCGTCAAGAGGATAGCCGAGTTCGCCGCGGAGGCCATGAGGAGGTAACCGCGCCGCCATCTGTAACCTCTAAGTCAATCCCTTCTTTTGGACACGGCAGCTACATGCTAATGCTAATAACCCTCCAGGACTACCGTCAACGTACAGGTGCGATGTTGCATAGACGAGGAAGGGCCGCAGTCGTAGGCGGCGGCCTCTCAGGCCTCTGGATATCTTATGAACTTGTTCGAAGAGGCTATGACGTGACCCTCTATGAGGCGAACTCCGTCGGCTATGGGGCCTCATCAAGGGCCGCGGGCATAATATCGTTACAGCTTCCTAGGTCATTACTTGGATATGCCATAGAGGGCGTGAAGGCTTATGCAGAGCTCGGAGTGGAGAGGATGACAAAAACCTTATGGATACCAAGGCCTGAGGAACTTCACTGCATTAAGGACGTAATCTCCACCCTGAGGCTCGAGGGCATAGACGCTGACGTGCTGAGGCTCGAGGAGTTAAGAGGGCTAAACCTGAAGCTCGCTGGCGACGACGATTTGCCCGTTTCCATTATGGTGCAGGGGGTAGTAAGTCCGGGCGACGCCCTAGGTCACCTGACCAAGGCTTTGGCCGACGCGAGCTTCACCTTGAAGGAGGGTCCCGTAATCCGAAAAGGTGACAGGCTCTTCTATAATGGCCTTGAAGTGGAGGCGGACCTGAAGTTCATAGCGGCGGGGCCCTGGACGCCAGAGCTCGTCGGCTTAAGGGACAACTTCACTATATACAGGTGCTCTGCCCACAGCGTGCGGGGTCAGACGCCTAACGTGATAGTTGAAGACGACATAAATGGCTTCTATGTGGTGCCTGAGGCTGAGGGCCAGGCCATAGTTGGGGGTGGGGACTCCCAGCTGGTGAGGCCTGAGGATGGCTTCAGGCTATCCCAGGGCGAGGCGTATGAGGTGCTGGAGCTTGTGGCCGCCAGGCTGCCTGACGCCGAGAACTTCTACCCCGTCTCATCGTGGGCAGCGCCGTGCATATCAGCCTCAGACGGCATGCCTGTGGTCGGCGAGCTCAACGGCTATTATATACTCACTGGCCTCGACGGAGCCGGACTCACGCTTTCACCAGGCCTAGCAAGGCTAGTAGTGGACGTCGCCGAGGGAGTCAGCAAAGAGGACGGCAGGCTCTCGCCTAGAAGGCTCTTATATGGAAGGCTCAACGGCCCCAGGGAGCCCTTTGACAGGCTCTGCGAGTGCTAAGGTATCAGCGACACCTCATCACCTACGTTAACGTTAAGCTTCGAGGCAGCGCTGCCCTGGTTTATCGCGAGCTCCACGAACCCGAAGCTGTTTATGTAAGCTATGGCGTCCCCAGGCCTGACGTCAGCGAAGGTCCTGCCAGTGGTGAACAGGTGCTGGGTGCCCTTGACGTTTACCACTAGCCTGCCGCGCGGCAGCCTGTACTCCCTTGTCGTGAGCCCTAGGGCGACGTTGCCGAACTTGTCTATGTAGACCACCCTCGTGCGCGTGACGCCCTCTGAACGGAAGCTGTACCTGAGGCGAAGCGACACCAGGGAGCCAGCTGGTATAGGGGTGGCGAACTGGGACGGTGGGACCCCCTTGGCTATGAGGGCCGCCGCTGGAGCGAAGACGTCCCTGCCGTGGAACGTGTATGAGAGCGGCCAGGAGTTGAATGCCTTGACGCCGGCCAGCGAGCGGACCCTGGAGTAGTTTATTGCATAGGCCTCCCTTATGCCGTCCTCTGCGGCGGCCTCATAGGCCACTCCGTTGTCGGGTGCTACAAAGTAGTAGTTGTTGGTTCTTATGACTACTGCCCTCCTGCTGGTCCCAACTCCGGGGTCAACTACTATCATTATTACGGAGCCCGGCGGCAGCCACCTGTATGAGGAGTACGTTATGTAGCTCCCAGCGAGCACGGAGAAGTGCGGAACCTCGTTATCAATTCTTATCACGTTTATGGAGGGATCCACGTACTTTATGACGGATTCCACAATGCCGTCATAGACGGAATCCCCGAAGTCAGTTATTAGCCCTACAAACCCGGACAAGGTCCCCGCCTAGGAATTCTTCAGCGGCCAATTAACAATAAACGCGTTTTGTGGCCCAGCGGAGTCCTGAGCTTAATCAGGGAAAAGGGGAGAAAAAGAAGAATGATTAAAGGGGTCAGAGCTTTAGCCAAGCTTAGAGCCTAAGGTATCCAGCTATGACCGCTATTATAACTGCGACTATAACCAACGTAACGACTACCCAGACGCTGTAGTCGCTGGGCTGCGGTGTCTGATGGGTGGTCTCAGGCGCCGTGGTGTTCACGTTAGCTATGTGCACCGCGTTAACGTTGAACGTTACGTTGCCGAGCCCGAAGGTGCCGCTGGAGATCAGGAGCCCATACTTGCTGAAGGGCACTATGTAGGAGCCCAGCTGCGATGCGTTCAGCGGGGCGTAGATATAGACTGAGACTGGCGACGAGGGCCTGAAGTAGACGCCCTTAACTATTGCTATGTCAACGCCAGGGTACAACGTTACCTCAGCGCTCGCGTTGGCGGTGCCGTTGCTCACGACAACTATCACGTGGGACGCTATAGGCAGCGGCGCGCCGAGGCTGTCGTTTATGAACACGGTCACTCCCTTCAGCCCAGGCAGCGGTATGGCGCCGCTTGGAGTTATCTCAGAGAGCTGGGACTTGACGTAGTTTACTATGGCACTGTCATATATTATGGGCTGCACGGAGAACCACTGCGGCCCATAGTTGGGCGGCCCAGCCTGCCACGTCCAGTCGCTGCCCTCGCTGACGTAGAGGTAGTTCCACAGCGAATAGTACATGTAAAGCGGGTTGGCCTCAGTGTAGCCAGAGACGTTTACATAGGCGGGCATATGGGTCATGGCCTCGAAGGCCGCTGTGCTGGCGTTCGGCGCGTGGGCAAAGGAGAGCGGCACCAGGGGCGACGTGGGCATGCCGAGCACGTTTGAGAATGCCACCAGGTACTCCCTGGCCTCAGTCACATTCCTCCAGATGAGCACCTTGCCTATGTAGCCGTTGTTCCAGTTGTTGAGGCTGAGGGCCCAGCTCTCCTCCGGCAGGTTTGTCAGCACGGCTGACACGCCGTGGGTTGCTATGGCCTGGTCAACTGTCTGGGTGACAAGCCATCCCTGGCCCTCGGCGTTTGAGAGGGCCTGATATATGGCATAGAGGTCCTCGCCGGAGAGCGGCATCGGGTTGAATATTATCGGGTTCTCGCCGTCAAGGGCAACCACTACGACACCTCCTGGGTGCTCCATGTAGACCTTGGCCAGGTACTGGAGCAGCTCCTGCTCCGTCAGCTGCGGCGACTGGTGGAAGAAGAGGAACGCGAACTCGTTAGAGAGGTTAGTGTCCCTGAACAGCACGTAGATCCTCTGGCCCAGGGAGTTCTGAACTACGTAGACTCCGTAGGGGCCGTTGTTAAGGCTTCCTGACACGACCGTTAGGTCGGGCGCCATCTGAACGAAGGCCTGGTAGTCCAGCACGGTGGCGTTAATGCCCGTCTCATTGTAGAGCCAGACCAGGCCCATGTTGAAGGCCATCTCTGGGGTCCAGGCGCCGTTGGGCACGACACCGAAGACGTACTCGGTCATGTTCTTGCCCATGAGTATCTGTGCCAGCAGGTCGGAGGACCAGCCGTTATCATATTCTATTGCCATGAGCGGGTGGTAGAAGGGCACCGTGAGCACCTGGAGCCTGCCCTCCTTGACTAGCTTTCTGTAGAGGCTCAGCGTGTACTCGGTGGCGTTAATGTCATGGGTTACGTTGACGCCGGATGTCGTGAAGGTGGGGCTCGACTGGTGCAGGAAGGCCTCCCACTGGTAGAGGAGCACTGGCGTGAAGTCTATGGTTACGTTTAGGTTGGGGAACTCGTTGAGCAGCATCGCCTGCAGCTCGTAGGCTCCCACGAGCTGCCCGTTCCAGTCCATATCCTGGCCCGTGTGAATTTGAACCCACGGCTGGCCCCAGGTGCCGTTGGGCTCTATGTAGAGAGGCTGGTGCATGTTCCACACTATCACGACGCTTATGGGCTTCTTGCCGGTGGTGTTAAGCACGTAGAGCTGCGGCAGAGACGTGTTCTGCCACAGGCCTGAGGTGCCTACCAGGAAGTACACGTTATAGATGCCCTGCGGGTAGTTGATGGGGAAGCTGAACGTCAGGTTAGTTGTTCCCGACGGTATTGTAACTGTCGAGTTGAAGACTGCCTTAGTTCCCACGACAAGGGCCACGTCGTAGCTTGCGGCCGGGCCCTCGTTCTGCACTGTAACGTTGACCTTGGCCTGCTCCCCGACAAGGTAGACGTACTCGTTATAGTAGGCGGCAACGACGTGCACAGGGGTGTAGACGTCCTGTATTGCGAAGTTCGCGCTGGAGCTCACGTTGCTGTTGTGTATCCAGGCCCCAGTGGTGTTGTCATGATAGACCCACTGAACCCACTGGCCGGGCTCAAAGGGGCCTATCATCACGGTGTAGTTGCCCCAGAGAGGGTTGTAGTGCATGACGCTCACGTTATTTCCTGGCTTGCCAACCGTGTTGTACCAGGGCAGGCCCGTCTGCGGGCCGGTTGTGAGGCCCCACCACAGCAGCAGGGTATCCGGCGGCCTTCCTATGGTAGTTATAACTATGGAGCCGTTCGGCAGCACCCAGGCCCTGGTGAAGCCTATTATGTTAGCTGGCGGGTTAATTATGACGTTCCAGTTCCAGAACGGGTGGTTGTCGTAGTTTAGCCAGGTGCTCCCGTTCACGTTGAAGACGTAGCCTATCCACGTGCCATTCTTGAACGGCCCCACGGTGGCCTGGAAGGCCCCTATCGAGCTGTTGTAAGTCATTGGGGTCTCCATGTTCCCCGGGGTGCCGTTGACCGTACTCCACGGCCCCTGCGGGTACGGCTCTACGCCCCACCAGAGCAGCACCTTAGATGAGGGGGGCACTCCGTAGAGGTAAACGGTAAGGTAGCCAGTGGGCGTCACCGTGAAGTTAGAGTAAACTTCGTCACTTTGAGCCAGGGAGACGCGGGGTCCCAGCGACGTGAAGGGAGCTACTAGGGCGGCTACCACTAGGGCTAGCGTGAAAGCCGCAAGGACTTTCCTAAGGGCTTCCATAACTTACACCGCCGTAGTCGTAAGCTATCTTGTTTTTAACTTTTATGCTAATATGTATACACGTAAATACAGGGTTATACTTCATATACAGCAGCTGAGCGTCATTAACGGACTACATGGTGGCTGATTATATGCGGCCTACAGGAGGCCCAGGCCCTTGACTGTTGCAGTGAAGGGCGACCCAGGCTTTCCCTCAACTGATATCGAGGCCTCAGGGGCCATTATCTTGATTAGCTCCACCACCGTGCTGGCGTGGGAGGTCAGCGAGGCTCCTCCCAGCCTGCTGACCCCGCTGCCCAGGACAGCGTATATTAGAAGCATGTCAGAGGAGTGCCTGTCCAGCGCCATCCCAGTTAAGAGGTCCTGCATCAGTGAGGTGGCCGCCTCCCTGCCAACTCGCTCCGCGGGCTTGCCCTTCTCTCCAAGGGAGTCGCCGCCCAGGACGGAGTTCTCCGTGAGGGCCCACACCACGATCCCGCTTCCGGGGCCCAGGTGCGGGTCTGGCCTGCCCTCGTAATGCTCAGCTTCAATATTGACTGGCACCCCGAGGCCGCTGAGCGCCTCGCTCGCAGCCCTAGCCTGCCTTATGGCCACGTGCGCTGGGAGCCTGACGCAGTGGCTGAGGCCCTCGATCCTGATGAGCCTCCCCGCGCGCACCAGGTCAACGGGCCTGAGGGCCCCGTTCCTTCTAACCTTAACTACGACCTCGCCCCCACCCCTTGGATAGTGCCCCCTCCTGATGAGGTCTAAGTCTAGCTCTACGTTAAACTTAGATAGGAGGGGCCTCAGGACGAAGCGGTAGTAGTCTATCGGGGGCGACTTGGGCACGTCCGTGCCCCCTCTGACGCGGACCTTGACTTCGCCCTCGGCGGCGACCATGAGCGGCATTATGGCCTGGAGCAGGAGCGTTATGCTGCCCGCGGTGCCTATGTCAAAGCTGTACTCGCCCCCTGATATCTTGCCAGGGTAAAGGGTCACCTCGGTGGAGCCGAGCCTGGCGCCCTCAACCTTGCCGTGCGACATCTCCTCTATGGCCTTGACGGACTCCAGGTGCTGGTGCTGTAGTCCAGGCCTTGACCTCTTGACCCTTATGTTGTAGACCCTCACCGGCACCCCAAGGACAGCCGCCAGGGCTAATGACGTCCTCAGCACCTGGCCCCCTCCCTCTCCCATGCTGCCGTCCACCTGGAGCACCTTCATTTGCCTCCCTCTGGCCACGACAGAGGCTAAGCCGTATATGAGATAAAGGCTTACTGTTTCACGAGTCGGGGACAGAAGTTGAAGGTGCTAGTGGCAGGCCTAGTGCCAAGGAACTCAGGCAAGACGACGCTGGCGGCGAGCTTAACAGCTCAGCTGATACGGGAGGGCTTTACTGCGGCGCCTTCAAAGCCGGTGGGCGCCACGGACCTGTGGGGCTCTCCAGACGCGGCTGCATACACGCGCAGGCTTCACATCCTAACCACGGAGGACGGATACGTGCTGTACAAGGCGTCGGGCGAGAGGCTCCCAGTGGAGATAGTGAACCCCGTCGGGGCCCTGCTGGTCCCCACGCCAAGGTCGAAGTACCCCAGCAGGACAGCGTATGAGGCCTCGCTCTCACAGCCGTACTCCAGGGCGGCCCTCCTCAGGATAACAAGCTGCGTCGGCGGCAGCTCCAGCGTCCACCTGGTCAACTCCGCCGCGCTCTCAAGGGTCACCCGTCCCGTTGAGCAGGAGGTCCAGGACATAGTTTCATACCTGACGCCTCCCCCGGTCCAGGTAAATGAGCAGGTCGCCGAGGGCATATTCATGGGCTCAGCCAACGAGGCCGCCGACAGCTGCATAGCTCTTGAGGAGAGGTCAAGCGATGTGGTAGTAATAGAGTCTAACAGCGACGTTGCAGCCCCCACCTCAGCCTCGGCCGCCCCAGACCTGGTTGTCCTGGTGTCGCCGGGCGAGGCCTACATAGTCGACGGGAGGAGGTACAGGAACGCCATGGAGATCCTAGTAATGGACGGCAAGCCGTGGGTCTCCAAGGCCTCGGAGCTCTTTGAGCTCACGGGCTACGTGAGCAAGGTTGAGCTGCCCCTGCTGGAGGACCCCCGCGAGGGCTACGGGCCCGAGGTGACGGACCCCATAGTTGAGGCGATAAAGAGCGCGGCGACCTCGGGAGGCAAAGCCTAAGGATCGCCTTCAGCGGCCCCGCGTTATTTAGGGTCAATAGGGGTACGAACGTACTCTCATTAGAGAAAACCTTAAATATCGTGATCTCTAACTAGAGAAAGGGGAAGGAGCGTGGCGGATCCTCTATTCGTGGACACGCTCGACATTTGGCTCGCTGTGCTGGCCTGGGGGCTCCTCACGGCGGCCGCCTGGGTGACCTACAGGTTTGTCATGGGCAGGGGGCAGCAGGCCGACAGGGGCTTTGGGTACGCCTTCCTTGCTATAGGCGTCTACGCCTTAGTGATGGGCCTCTGGGGCTCCATGACGTGGCCTCTGCCAAGCTCTTACAACATAGTGCTTATGGATCCATACGCCCTTTACGGGGTCGCGCTTCTCATGATAGGCCTCGCCCTTATAGCCGGCGTGGACCTCAAGGGCCCCACGATAGCCATAGCGTTCCTCTCCATCTCTGTCCTGATATATGCAGCTGACATAGCTAAGTATCACCTAACTAACTCTCCTGCAGCAGCGGCGGCGCTGTTCGTATTGGTAGGGCTCTCTGGAATACTTGGTCCATTCCTTAACCTGAGCAAGTCATCAAAGTACGTCGCATACCTAGAGGTAATACTGCTCGTCTTGGCAGCCCTGCTGTCAGCATACATAGGTGGCATGGCCACGTTTGAGCACACGGCCGACTGGGCAAAGTGGGTACCCTTCTACGGGTGAATAATGAGCTACAAACTCGTCCTTTTCCTGTTATTTTCTTTTCTCATCACTTGAATAGGGGAGGGCTGAGGCGCAGGGCAGTGTCATCAGATGTTATACCTAAGGCCGAAGGCGTTTACGTCTACAGCAAGGGTAAGGGCTGGTCAAAAGCCGGCTGCTTAAGTCCATCATCCCTCAGCGACGGCCTGAACCTGATATACTTTAGGAACAACTGGTGCGCCTCCTGCGCTGTGTTGGACCTCAAGATGCCTGACATAGTTGAAATGTACTACTGTAGGGCGACAATTTACGTGGTCTCGTGCACTTGGTTCACTACAATGTGCCTTGACACGATGGCAAGGAGGGCCTTCCAGCAGTTCAAGATTAAGGACTCCCCTACGCTCTACTGGGCCGTTGTGTCCCAGGGGAGGCTGCTCAAGGAACTGCGCATGATAGGCGTTCCCTCGCTGTCGGAGCTGAAGAAGTACGTGGCCTCAAACTTGGGCGTCAGGCCCTGCGTCCCGCGGGCCAGGCCAAAGTAAAGGACAGGGCAGCGACGGCCTAATCTTGGCTTGCTCATGGCGCAGGCCCGGTTCCTAGCACATATAAGCGCACATAAGTATAATACTTCCACCTACGTGCATCAACCTAAGGCGGCGGGTGAAGTAAGTTGTGCCCGGAGGGAGCCCTTAGGGGCAGTGACGCTCTCCGGGGTATCAGACGCCGCCCTGACGGCGTCGTTGACGCTCTGCCCTCCTGTAAGGGGGTCTACGCCATTTGCTTCAGGCTCGACAGCCCAGTTATCGTTATGGGCAGAGGAGGCAAGGTGTTGGGCTCGGCCGGGCCAGGGCTTGTGCTATATGTAGGCAGCGCCGGGGGGCCAGGAGGGCTTAGGTCGAGGATTTCAAGGCACTTCTGGGGTGCCGACCGCTGCTGGTGGCACGTAGACTGCATATCGAGGGCTGCAGCCTCCGTCGAGTTCATATTCTACAGGGTTGGGAGCTCTGGCGTTAAGGCGGAGGACGAGCTGGCCGGGCGGCTAATGGAGCTCGAATCGCTGAGGCCCGTGGGAATGCTTGGGGCCACGGACTCTAAGAGGCCTCACATGTTCATATGCAGCGACAGGGCCGCGGTGGTGTCGCTTCTCAAGTCTGTGGGGACACTTGTTGATTTTGGTGATGACCATGTCGGTGGGACATAAGCAATTGAGGTGCCCGTTCACCTCGACTAAGGTCCTTATGGGTTAAAAATCATAAAGCCCCCAGGCCCCCAGGGCCGGGGGACCCGCGGGACATTGAAGGTTAAGGCAGTGATATTTGACGTTGACGGCGTCCTTACAGAGGTTAAGAGCAGCTGGGGCTTCGTCCACGAGACCCTTGGGGTCGCCGACAGGGCCAGGCGGTACGCTGAAATGTTCGAGAGAGGCGAAATAACATACCAGGACTGGCTTAGGCTGGACACCGGCCTCTGGGTTGAGGCAACAGGAGGCCAGATAACGAGGTGGGACCTGGAGAGGATATTATCAAGGATACCGCTGAGGCCGTGCATAAGGGAGGTCTCGATATGCATCCACAGGATGGGTAAGAGGATAGCCCTGTTGAGTGGAGGCATAGACCTCCTAGTCGCAAGGGTCGCTGACGTGGTTGGCGCTGACCTGTGGATGGCGAACCAGCTGAGCTTTGACTCCAGGTGGAGGCTGGTTCCCGGGGGCGTGGCGGCGGTGGGGGTCAACAAGGCCAGGGCCATAAAGCTCCTCGCAGGGGAGCTCGGGGTTAGCCTCGGCGAGGTCATGTATGTCGGCGACTCGCAGTGGGACGCAGGGGCCATGAAGCTTGTAGGCTACCCGGTTGCCATGGGTGATGATGCGTCCCTCGAGGGCGTGGCGAAGTATAGGGTGAACAGGCTCTCAGAGGTGTGCGACCTCCTGAAGAAAATAGAGGGTGAAGGACAAAAGTGGGAGGGCCTCACTGGCCCTTGAGGGCCTTGAGGTCCGCGTGCCTTATGTAGTCAATTAGGACATCCGTGTACTCCGTAGTCGATATCGGTGTTATCCCTCCCATCTCCCTGGCCAGGTCATAGGTAACCTGCTTGTGGGCAATTGCCTGCCTGACGGCGTACTCAACCAGCAGCCTGACCTCCGGCCATCCCACGAAGTCGCTGAGCAGGTACATGCCGCTCAGTATCTCGGCGGTCGGGTTTATGACGTTCTTGCCTGCGTACTTGGGGGCGCTGCCGTGGACGGGCTCGGCGACGGCCACGCCGTCACCCATGTCAAGTCCTGCGGCCATTCCAATGCCGCCCACCAGGGCGTTGGCTTCGTCGCTTATGTAGTCCCCGTTCAGGTTGGGAGTCACTATCACATTATAGTCGCCGGGCCTAGTTATTATCTGCTGCAGCATGTTATCAGCTATCCTGTCGTTAACTATTATCTTGCCCTCGGGCGCCTTGCCTCCATACTTAGTGTTTACCTCGTCCTCGGTGACAACGTAGTCCCTGAACTCCGAGAGTATGAGGTCGTAGGCCCACTGCCTGAAAGCGCCTTCAGTGTACTTCATTATGTTACCCTTGTGCATTATTGTGACGTGCTTGTAGCCGTTCCTTATGGCCCACTCCATTGCCCTCCTGACGTGCCTCTGCGTCCTCCACTTGGATATTGGCTTGATGCCTATACCCGTGTCCGGGGTCAGCTCTATTCCGAACTCCTTCTTGAGGAAGTCCCTCAGCTTCTGGGCCTCGGGGCTGTCGAAGGACCACTCAATGCCAGCGTAGACGTCCTCAGTGTTCTCCCTAAATATCACCCAGTCTATCTTTTCTGGGTGGCAGTGCGGGGTCGGCTGGCCATACCACTTGACTGGCCTGACGTTTGAGTATAGGTCAAGCACCATCCTGAGGGTCACGTTGAGGCTCCTGAAGCCTCCTCCCACGGGGGTGGTCAGGGGCCCCTTGAGGTTGACGCGGGCCAGCTTGAAGGCCTGAAGCGTTCCATCAGGCAGCAGGGAGCCGCACTCCTTCTGGGCCTCCTCGCCGGCGGCCACCTCCCACCAAACTATTCTCCTGGTGCCGCCATAGGCCTTGTCAACGGCAGCGTCAAGCACCTTCTTGGCGCTCTCAACGATCTCAGGCCCTATGCCGTCTCCCTTGAAGTAGGCCACTATCAGGTTATCAGGTACTATGAGCTTGCCGTTCTCAAACCTTGCCAGCTGGCCCTCCGAAGGAGGCTTAGCCTCGTCTGCAGTGCAGGGGTGAGAGACCATGAAAGGTCCCAGGCAGAGGGGTACATACGAGGCTTTAAAAAGGTTAAATGTAGCTTTATTCCGTTAGGCCTATGATTTCCTTTAAAGTTTTCTCGTAGGGCCTCCTCGCCACGCCCTTCTCAGTTATTATGCCAGACACGAGCTCGGGGGGCGTTATGTCAAAGGCTGGGTTCCAGGCCTCGACGTCATCAACTGTTATCGTTAGACGGCCTAGGACCGTTTTCACCTCGTCCGGCGACCTCTCCTCAATAACTATTGAGTCCTCGCCCACCACGGGCTGTATCGTGCTCGTGGGGGCCGCCACGTAGAACTCCTTGCCGTTGGCGTTGGCCGCGAGCGCCAGGTTATAGGTGCCTATCTTGTTCGCCACGTGACCACTGAGCGTTATCCGGTCAGCGCCAACTATTGCAAGGTCAGCCATGCCCCTCCTGAAGAGCAGTCCTGAGGCCCCGTCAACTATCAGGGTCACGGGTATGCCGTCCTTCTTGAGCTCCCACACCGTCAGCCTGGCGCCCTGGAGCAGGGGCCTCGTCTCGTCAGCGTATACCTTTATGCTCTTGCCCTCGTGCCAGGCGTACCTTATGACTCCCAGGGCCGTTCCAAAGCCCGCGGTTGCGAGGGAGCCGGTGTTGCAGTGCGTCACTATCCTGTCGCCGTTATCTATTAGCTTGGCCCCGTTCCTGCCCATGTTTACGTTGTTCTCAACGTCCTCGACGTATATGGTGAAGGCCTCCCTCAGCACGGCCTCCCTTATGGCGTCAGCGTCGTTCTCGACCTCAAAGGCCCTCTGCGCGGCCCTCCACGTCCTGTCAAGGGCCCAGAACAGGTTGTAGGCCGTGGGCCTGGTGGCTGCGAGGACGCCGTAGGCCTCCTTTATTTCATTCATCAGCTCTTCAGCCCTCTTAGCCTTAGAGTGCACGGCCGCCAGCGTGAGGCCAAAGGCCGCCGTGACGCCTATGGCCGGCGCGCCCCTTATCTCCATGTCCTTTATGGCCCTGGCGACCCTGTTGTAGTCCTTAGTCCTTATGTAGACCTCGTTCCAGGGCAGCTGCCTGGTGTCTATCCAGACGAACTCGTTAGTGTTGAGGTCGTAGTAGAGGGGCTTTATGGTAAGGAACTCCTTGAGCCTGTCAAGCCTGGACAGCAGGTCCTCCAGCAAAGCTCTCGCCCAAGGTTAACGGCATTGAGAAGGTTAATAACTGTGTGTAGTTAGAAGCTATCAGGCGTCTGGTTTGGGGCTCAAGGACGACGTGGCCAGGTGGCTCAAGGACGAGGAGATAGACGTTGACGAGGTTCCAGTGCCCGCGGGGGCGCCGGTCGAGTGGGCCCTCAACGCTACCGTGAAGGCCCCACTCAGGGTCCTGCTGGGGGTTCAGAAGCCCAAGACCAAGGCTGACAGGCTGGTGATAAGCATGGTCGTCAAGGTGGCCGACCAGCACAAGGCAGCGCTGTCCTCAATGGCTCCAAAGGAAAGGGCAAAGCTCATGAGCCAGCTGCTGGTCAACGTAACATCACTGTGCCCATCCTGCATAATAGTGTTTCAGCCCCAGCTCGACTTACCGGACACGATAGTTGTCAGCAAGGTAATATACGACGAGAACATAGGGCCCTCGGCTATAGGCGAGAGCGTGAGGGTGCTGGTCAATGAGTATGCGCTCATAGTGAGCTTCTTCAACGCAGAGGTGGCCCACGTGGACCAGGGCCCTGGGTTCAGCACGGTTATCCACATGTGAGGTGCCTTCGTCTTGGTCAAGGTGAAGCCCGCGGCCATCCTGGCGTCCTCCAGGTGCCTTAAGGTGGCCGCCCCCCTTGAGGGCGCACCGCTCGCCGCAGAGCCTGAGGTTGAGAAAGCGATAAACGACGCCTACCTCTCGTTCTCTCAGTGGAGCCCTCCAGCTGGGTGGGACTCCGTCAGGCTTTCCCTATGGTATGCCACTGTTTACGGGGGGCTTGTACTTATGTACACGTGCGGCCCAATAACACCTATATCTAGGGTTACGACGTCGGTAGGGATAGACATAACGGCCACAGATGACACGCCTCAAAGGGCGCTCGACGACTCCAAGGTCCTGGCCGCCTGGGCCAAGCTGTGGGCTGGGAATGAGGAGGAAGGCCTAAAGGAGCTCGAGGGGCCCCTGGAGTTCCCCCGAGGTCACTCCTGGAGGGCCGGGGGTCCCATCAAGATCGCCACGAGGGGTATCATGTATTAGCGGCCTTTCCCTCACCGCTTGAGGCCGTCACGGGGGCCCTAAGGTCATCCATGACCTTTACGTAGGCGGCCCCCCTGTGGCTCCTGATCCAGTCGAGCGACTTAGTGGCAAGCTCAGCGGCCCTTCTAGGCGTGACCGAAACTCCCACCCCAACCTTAACCCTGTCAGTCTCGGAGAGCCTCCTGGCGAGGGCCTCGTAGTTGTCAACAGGCATTACCACAAGTATGTTGTCACCTCCAAGGTACTGAGCTATGCCGCCGTACAGCCTGGCCTCCCTTGAGACGTAGTGGAGCAGCTCCTGAACCCTGTGGAAGGCCTCCAGGGGGTCGGTCCTCTCGGTAAGCCCTGTAACGTCGTCAAGGTCCACGTGGCCGAGGACCGAGACCTCCTGGCTGCATCCCTCCCGCTGGCCTCCGGCGTTCCCCCTTAGCAGCGCGAATGCCATTGAAACAGCCGCGGCAGGGCTTCGTGAGGCGGCCGTGGAGTACCTCACTTCAACGGGCGACTCCTCCCTTATGGAGTCCACTATGGCCCTTATGTCGCCATCCGAGAGCCCGCTGGTGAGGAGTAGGAGGTAGTCGTACCTCAGGGGTATGGCAAGGCCTCCCCTTGAGGAGGCCGCCTCCTGCGCCCTGCTGTAAATCCTTGACTGCTCCTCCTGTATCCTCCACTCCCTGTCGCTCCCGAGCAGCTCTGTCCACTCCCTGTACCTCGCGAGCTCCACCAGTGTTACCTTGACGCACTCGCTCAAGATCACTCCACCACTAGCGTCTGGCCCGGAGTGTAGCTGAGGGCTGACATTTCTCTCTGCCTCCTTACCAGCTTCACGGCGGCCTCTATGGCCCTCCTTGAGTACTCCTCTATCCTCTCGAGGGCCTGGGCCCTGGAGGCCCCTGGGCCTATGACCCCGAGTGTCACGGGCTTGTTGTACTGGAGCGACAGGTCCACGAGGGCCCTTGTGGCCTGGTTGGCTATCAGCTCGTCGTGTTTTGTCTGCCCCTGGATTACGGCGCCTATCACTGCAACCGCATCAACGTAGTCAAGCTTTATCACCTGGGCCACGCCAAAGGGGGAGTCGAAGAAGCCTGGCACGTGGAACACCACTGGCACCTCGGCCCCGAGGAACTTGGCGTGGCTCAGCGCCTTCTCCTCCATCATCTTGGTTATGTCATAGTTGAACTCCGAGACCACGAGGGCTATCCTCACGGGCTGCGCCGACATTTTCAGCTCCCACCTGCCTAGTGCCCTTCAAAATAAAAGCCTAGAGGTCCACGGCCCTCCTGAAGAACTCGTTCCTCCCCGCAATCCTCCTCACCGCGTCCTCTATGGGCTCGTCCGGGGGAACCTCGACCTTAAGGAAGGTGCCGGTCCTCCCCACTTCCCTCCTCCTGCTGAGGACCCTAAGCCTCTCCTCAACGGTGTCCAAGCTTATGTTAAGCAGTCTCGCCACCTCAGCCTCGTGGCCGGCCACGGGGTACTCTATGTGGCCGTCCTCCGTGGGAACTATTAGGTTCAACTCCTTGTTGACCCCCGGGACCCTGAGCCCCTTCCTGAGGCCGTCCAGGTCAAGCTTCCCTCCCCAGGAGTAGAACTCGGCCTCCCTCTTCCTCATCCTGCCCAGGGGGAAGCTGACGGTGACCTTGAGGTCTGGGTCAAGGTAAATGTAAGCCTTTGGGACGTAGTTGGGGGTCGCCTGGACTATCTCCTTGGCGTACGGCCTCAGGCCGGCGGCCTCAAGCCTGACCTCAACCATGAATGGGGACACGTTATCAAGAACTACTACATCAACGTCACTGGACGGCCTCACGTCACCCCTGGCAACGCTGCCGTACACGAAGGCGCTGAGCCCGCCCAGGGCCCTCAGCAGGACCTCGGCCAGGGCCCTCTTCCCCCGCAGGATCTCCCATCGCTCAGAGTCGTACTTTACCCTTACCCCCTGTATCAAGCCTCCTCTGGCCTGCTGTGTTAAGCCAAGGGCTTATAGTTGATTGAGGCGTGGCCGCGTCATGAGTAAACAAGCCAGTACTCCTGGTCGGAGCACACGTAAAGGTAAAGCCCTGGCTTGAGCTGGGGCAGGGACTGCCCGACCGCCAGGGGGCTTCCAAGGGAGACGCGGAGCCCCTCAACCTGCGCGGGGAACAGCAGCCCAGGGCAGGGCAGGGTCACGTTAGCTCCAGGTATCACGGCCAGCACGGGCCCTGACTCCAGGACCCCGTTGACAAGTACGGGCCTGCTGTTATATACTGAGGGCGACAGGAACACGCTGTAGGAGGAGTCGTTGACCTCAAGCAGGTACGCGAGAGGCTCCACGTAGAACGCGCGCCTGGCCCAGGCGGCGCCGCTGACGTAGCTGCCATAGTTAGTGTAGTTAAAGGTCAGGTTAGAGGTTATCGGTATCATGACCAGCTCGGGGGACTCCACAGATATTGAGCTGCTCTGTATGAGGAAGGTGCCGTTACCGAAGTACTCGGAGGCCTCGCCCAGCCTGGTCTGGAAAGTTACCTTGAAGGGGCCGTACATTGCCATTAGCTTCCCGGCCACGTAGGCCCTCTCGCTGGCATTGGTGTAGACCGGCACTGAGTAGAGCGAGAGCGGCGACGGAAGGCTGATGTTCACGTAGGAGCCTCCCGTGACGTGGTAGACCTTCAGGCTCAGGGAGGCGTTAAGGTTTATCGTGGTGGGCCAGTATATCAGCGGGTCGTGGTAGAACATCACGTAGTAGGCGAGGTTTATGGGCCCCAGGGTTGAGCCGTAGCCCGTCGCGGTGGAGTTATAGCGGTAGTAGTACGTGGTGTTAATTATGGGGTTGCCTATGAACCACTTAGAGGTGAAGTTGCCCGAGTAGCCCACCAGCGACGCCAGGACAGTCGACAGGATAGTGGTGTAGGGGCTAGAGATGAACCCTCTGACGCTGACGCGGCCCGTGTAGTTAACTAGGTCGCCCGGGCCCCCTATTGCTATGCCCACCGCGCCCCTGCTCGGTATATCGTAGGCTGCCACCGCCAGGTTCTGTCCGGAGACGTTAATGTAGCCCAGCAAGGTCACGTAGTCGCCGGCCGAGGGGTTCACTGTCCCGCTGAGGCTCCTGCCCCCTGAGGTGACAACTACGTTGATGTAGCTGAGCAGCTTCCCCGACAAGTGGACAGTCACGTTGACCTCCCCCAGGTACTCAAGCGTGGAGTTACCCCCGTCGAGCCCAGAGATGTAAACCATGTCAAGGGCGGCCGGGTAGGAGTCCGGCCCAAGGTACGCCTGCGAGGGCCCCGTCGCCTGGTAGCCCCCTCCGGCGTCGGAGATGTTCCACCCGCACGCCTTAGCTATGAGCGGATCTGAGGACGCCGAGTAGGCGAACATGGCCCCGCTCGAAGTCACCAGGTACACGCTCACGTTCTGGCAGGCGGAGTAGTTGCCCGGCAGCGGCAGGGCCTCCGATGAGCTGACCAGCCTGTTAACCCTCTCTATAAACACGTTGCCGTTGGCCTCAACTATAGCATAGGAGATGTTAAGCGGGGAGTTGGGCGACACCATCAGGTAAAGCCTGGAGCCGTTTACCAGGAGCTCTAGCTTAGGAGGGGTCGCCTCCTCCGCTGCCCTCTGAAAGAGCTGCGACGACACCTTCTCCGAGTAGCCTACGATCTCGGAGCCCATCCTGACGAGCGATATGGCGGCGAGGAGCACCACGCCAAGGACTATGAAGGCGCCTATTACCTCGCTCAGGGACCTCCTGCCCATTAACTTCACCACAGGTGGCGCAGGTTAAAGAGCATCCCTCACCCCCCGCTGAAAGTGAAGCAAAATGAAGGGCAGGGTTGGGCTTATAGTCAACCCAATAGCTGGCATGGGGGGCAGGGTGGGCCTGAAGGGGACGGACGGGGACGCCTACCTGAAGGCCCTTAGCCTTGGCTCAAAGCCCGTGGCCCCCTCAAGGGCCAGGGAGTTCCTGAGGTCCCTGCCTCGCGGCGTGGAGGTAGTGGCTCCCAACGGCATCATGGGCGAGGAGGAGGCCGCTGAGGAGGGCCTCAGACCTGCGGTGATTCGATGCGCGAGTGAAGGCAAGTTGACGAGCGCTGAGGACACCAGGAGGTGCGCCTCTATGATGATGAGTCAGGTGGACTTAATAGTCTTCGTTGGAGGGGATGGCACGGCCAGGGACGTAATCAGCGCGGTCGGCTGCAGGGTGCCAATACTCGGCGTGCCCTCAGGGGTTAAGATGTACAGCGGGGTCTTTGCCGAGACGCCGGCCGCGGCGGCTGAGGCCCTGAGGAAGTTCCTCAGCGGGGAGGCCGAGCTGGTCAGGGCCGAGGTGCTTGACATAGACGAGGAGGCATTCAGGAGGGGCGAGCTCATGGTCAGGCTTTACGGCTACGCCATGGTCCCCAGGGCGCCGGAGGTCGTGCTGGAGGGCAAGGACTCCTCAAGGCATGACCTGGAGGAGCTTAAGTCCATAGCGAAGTACGTAGTTGAGAACATGGAGCCAGGGACCCTCTACCTCCTGGGGCCTGGGACCTCGGTGGCAGCGATAGCCGAGGAGCTGGGGGTCCCTAAGACCCTTCTCGGCGTGGACGCAGTCTACGACGGCAAGGTGGTGGGCCTGGACCTCAACGAGGCCCAGATACTCGGCCTGCTGAGGACCTACCATAAGGCTAAGGTTGTGTTATCCCCGCTTGGAGGCCAGGGCTTCCTGCTGGGTAGGGGGAACCAGCAGCTCAGCCCCCAGGTGATAAGGGCGGTTGGAGTAAACAACATTATAATAGTCGCAACCAAGGACAAGATCTCAAGGCTTAAGGTGCTCCGTGTCGACACCGGCGATGAGGAGCTTAACAGGCAGCTCAGGGGCTACAGAAGGGTCACAGTTGGATATGGCGAGGAGGCGGTTATCAGGGTGGAGTGAGGGTCCAGGAGGTGACAGGGGTGAGGGTCATCGGAAGCCCCCACAGCCTGAGGCCGTGAGGGTTCCAGTGGGTCGCGGCGCTTTGGCCTGAGGGCTTGGAACCCTCAGGTTTTGGCGCTGCGGCCCTTTAGTGGCCCTCTCCCCTGTCACCGCTGTTCCTACTACTGGCCCAGTATATATAAGGGGTCAGGCTAAGAAAAGATCTCTATTCAAGGCTTCAGGTCTGAAGCCTTGGGTTAACCAGGTGGCACGCCGCATAGTGGCCCTCGGAGACAGCCCGCATCGGGGGCTCAGCGTACCTGCTTAGCTTTATAATGACCCTGCCGTCCTCCTCCTTGACCGACTCTATGGACTTAAGGGCCCTGACCCCCTCCGACTCGTTGTCTATTATGGACTTCAGCTCCTCTGATGAGATGCCGCTGACGGCCAGGGTAAGCTCGTCTATTACCTTAATTGAGAGCCTGTTGCTAAGCTCAGAGTACCTGGCCTCAGAGAGCCTGGTGAGGGCCTCTGCGACCTCGTCAGAGGTCCACCCGCAGGTCGCCACTGCCACCGGGCACCTCTCGTGGAACCTGCACCCCTTGGGAGGGCTGACAAGGCTGGGCACGTCTCCCTTGAGCACCACCCTCTGCATCAGTTTACCCACCTGGGGCACCGAAGATATCAGCGCCTGCGTGTATGGGTGGGCGGGGCTCTTTATCACGGCCGACTTGGGGCCCTTCTCCATAAGCTTGCCGGCGTACATAACGTATATCCTGTCGGCCATGTATGAGACCACGGAGATGTTGTGAGTTATGAGGAGCATGGCCATGTTGTACTTCTCCCTAAGGTCCTTCAGCAGCTCAAGTATCTCGGCCTGAACTGAGACGTCCAGGGCGCTGGTGGGCTCATCGAGCACGACGAACTTAGGGTTGGTGGCTATGCCCCTGGCTATGGCAACCCTCTGCCTCTGCCCTCCGCTGAGCTCGTGCGGGTACCTGTCGGCGAACTCCCTGGGTAGCTGCACCTCCTCCAGGAGGTCGTAGACCCTTGACATTGCCTTGTCCCTGCTGGCAAAGCCCGTCTCTATCATTGGCTCGGCTATGATGTCTGCTATCCTTAGCCTTGGGTCAAGCGACGAGTAGGGGTCCTGAAAAACTATGCCGACCTCCCTGCGGAACTGCTTGAGGGCTGACCCCCTCAGCTTGAGGATGGAGTACCTGGACGCTATCTTCTTGGCCGATTCAAGGTCGTTCCTCTCAACTGCGGCGTCATAGTTCTCAAGCTCGTTGTCAGGCACCTTGAACAGCACGTCGCCTGCCGTGGGCTCAAGGAGCCTTATCAGCAGCCTTCCAAGGGTGCTCTTCCCGCTGCCGCTCTCGCCCACCAGGCCTACTATCTCTCCCTCCTTGACCTCAACGCTGACGTTGTCGACAGCCCTTACGTAGGCCCCTCTGACGCCCTTGACTGGGAAGTACATCTTAAGGTTCCTTCCAGCTATTATCACTGCCTCTCACCTCCGGCGTAAAGCCAGCAGGCCACCCTATGCCCATTGCCGAGATCTACGGTCGGGGGCTCCCTGGACCTGCAGACCGGCATGGCAAACGGGCACCTGGGGTGGAACATGCACCCGCTCGGCGGGTTCCTCAGGTCAGGGACCTCGCCCTTTATGCCCTTGAGCTCGTGCGGCTCTATGGTAGGCACGGCCTCAAGGAGCATCTGCGTGTAGGGGTGTTTGGGCTCCTTGAAGACAGCCTCCTTGGGGCCTACCTCGACCACCTTCCCTGCATACATTATAGCTACCCTATCGGAGACCTGGTACAGCACGCTCAGGTCGTGGGATATGAACATGAAGGCTGAGCCTATGTCCTCCTTGAGCTCCTTGAGGAGCTCCAGTATCTGGGCCTGTATGGTCACGTCCAGGGCGCTGGTGGGCTCGTCAAGTATTACTAGCTCAGGGCTATTAATCATAGCTGTGGCTATGACAACCCTCTGCCTCATGCCGCCGCTCAGCTCGTGCGGGTACATCTTAACCACTTTCTCGGGCTCGGGCATGCCGAGCAGGCCCAGGAACTCGGCCGCCTTGATGTAGCCCTCCTTGATGAGCTCCCTCCTCACGATTGAGGAGATGATCGGCGTCTTAGGTATCCTGTTCGTCCTGGCCACGTCCTCCAGGGGTTTCGCTAGCATTGGGCTGATCTTCTGGCAGCAGAGGTTAAGGATCCTGAGCTCCTTGACTATGTCATGTATGTCCTTCCTTCTCCAGATAGCTATAGCCTGGTCATCAAGGCCCTCGAGCCCCCTAGCCTTGACGAACTCCCTCAGGTTGTCATAGTCGTTAGATTTGAGGTAACCTAAGATGGTCTTAACGTCGTCCTTTGTGGCCCTGGCCCTCGCAAGCCTCCTCTTGGCCAGGAGCGCGGGGTTGTGCTGAAGCACCACCTCAGCTATCTGGTAGCCCACTGGCAGCACAGGGTTAAGAGTTGTCATAGGCTCCTGGAACACCATTGATATCTTGGTGCCCCTTATACTCATCATTTTCTTGTGGAGCCTCTTTAGAACGTCCTCGTTTTTATCGGCCTTGAACTTCTTTGCCTTCTTGAAGTACTCCCTGAGAGGCGCAACTACGTCAAAGCCGTCAACAAGGACCTGGCCGTCAGTTACGGCGGCGTTCCTGGGTATAAGGCCCATTATTGTGAGGCCCAGCGTGCTCTTGCCGCAGCCGCTCTCCCCCGCCACTCCGAGCACCTCACCCCTGTAGATCTCCAGGTCAACTCCGTTCAGCGCCTTGTAGATGCCTCTTCTGGTGTAGTACGCGAGCCTGAGGTTCCTGACTACAACCACTGGGGCCCTGTCGTTCCCACTCATAGCGAGCTCCTCCTCCTCGGGTTAATCACGTCCATGAGGCCCATCCCCATCAAGTAGACCGCAACTGCAAATATCACGATGAAGGAGCCGGGCACTATGACCGTCCAGGGGGCTGTGGTGAGATACTGGATGCCAAGCGTGGTGAGGTAGCCCAGCTCTGGGAAGTTGGAGACTGGCAGGAAGCCGATGAAGGCCAACGTTGATATGACGAGCATTATGGTCCCGAGGTCCATTGACATCTGCACCAGCACTGGGGGCAGGGCGTTGGGAAGTATGTGCCTAAACATTATCTTCACGTTGCTGGCCCCGGCGGCCCTGGCGGCCTCTATGAAGGTCATCTCCTTCACCTGAAGCGTGACGCTCCTGGTGTACCTGGCGTAGAGCGGCCACCAGACAACTATGAGCGCTATTAGGAGGCTCTTCAGGTCCCTCCCAAGCACGTAGCCCACGGCAACCGCTAGGACTAGGTAGGGGATGCTGAAGAATATGTCCGTGAGCCTCATGAGCACGTCGTCAACTATGCCGCCCAGGTAGGTGGCCAGTATACCTATGACTATCCCAATGGAGGCCCCTGGAAGCACGACTGCGACGGAGAGGGCTAAGTCGACCCTTATTGACTTTATCACAGCCCTGAGCAGGTCAACGCCCGGGTAAGTTGTGCCCAGGGGGTGCTTCCAGGACGGGGGCTGCGGTATAGGGTTGGCATAGTTAGGAACCAGCACGTAGGGGTGCCTGAGGCCCAGCGCCCACGGCGCGAACTGGACGAGCAGGGCGTCAATAACATACGCTAGGACTATTATGAGGCCGGCTATGGCGGGCTTATTTGAGAAGAACACCTGAAGGGAGAGCTTCCTCTCGGGCGTCAGAATTGAGAGGGACCTCCGCCCTCTGGCGAACGTCACAGAAAGCGCTAAGATCACGAAGGCGGCGGCCGCAGCTACTGTGGCAAGCATGTTCATCCCAGCCTCACCCTCGGGTCCTTAAGGGCAAACACTATGTCAAGCACGAGGCTGACCGTTATGAATATCAGGCCGAAGAGCAGGGTCCCGGCCATAATTCCCCCCATGTCGTTCTCCTCCATGGCAAGAGTGAGCCAGTAGCCTATGCCAGGGTAGTTGAATACGTCCTCAACGACAACTACGCCGCTCAGCATGCCGGCCACTGTGTAGGCGAAGTTCGTGTAGACCGGGAACATAGCGGTCGGCCTGGCGTGCTTGTTTATAACAACCCTCTCCGGCAGCCCCTTGGACCTGGCGAACTTAACATAGTCCTGGTCCAGGACCTCAAGCATGGAGGCCCTGAGTATGTTTATGACCCCTGCCATGACGGCCAGCGCCAGCGTGAATGCGGGCAGCAGCAGGTGCTCAAAGGCGCTCAGGGCCACGGGCCAGTCCCTGTGTATTATTGCATCTATAAGTATCACGTGAGTGGGGTAGGAGGTTCCATCGCGGTACCAGCTGACCCCGGCCAGGAGGGCGGTGTTGACGGTTCCTGAGATGGGCAACGCCTTGAGGTAGACCCCGAAGATGATTATCAGGGCAAATGCTATCAGGTAGATAGGCATGCCGTAAAGGCCATATGAGATGACCCTTATAGCTATGTCATCTGGCTTGTCCCTCCTGACGGCGGACCAGGTGCCCAGGGGTATCCCCATAAGCCATGTAAGTATGCCAGCGACTATTGCTAGCATTGCCGTGTTGGGGAAGAAGATCTCTATGGCCTGGGTAACGGGGCCGCTGAAGAAACTCGTGGCAGTGAAGCCAAGGTTGCCGTGAAGCACCGCGTCAAGCCAGTAGAAGTACTGAACGTAGAGGGGCTGGTTGAGGTGGAACTTCTCTATTAGCATCTGGATCTGCTGCTGCCTTGCGGGCCCCGTGAGCCTTGGATTTATGTACATGGCTAGGAGCTTTGTGACTCCGCCGACGTGAATTAAAGCGAAGACCAGTACTGTGAGCCCTATTAGCGTGGGTATGTAGTAGAGAACCCTCTTAAGTATGTATTGCCAGAGCTTTATTTTAAACCACCCTCCACGGCAACGGAGAACAAAAGTGGAACCTAAAAAGCGTTAGGGTGTGAAAAATCAATAAAATATTAAGATTATTATTTGAAAATCTGTTGGCTAACCTTTAACCCACCAGAAGTACCAGCTGTCGCCGGAGCCCCCAACCATTGGGTTCTCCTCCCACGATATCATGCCCATGTAGCCGTGCATGTACGGCTTGATGACCCAGTACTCGTTGGGCTGTATTGTGTAGACGTACATGTAGAGCTCTATGGCCATGTCCTCAGCCTGCTTGTAGTAGGTGGAGGCGGCAGTCACGTTGTTGGCTAGCTCGGCGGCGTCGGCCTTAGTGATTACATTGTTCAGCTCCTGGTACTCCATGGCCTCCTGCCAGAGCCACTTGCCTATCTCAGGCTCGACGCTCGGGCTCAGCCCCGGGTAGCTTATCTTTGACTGGTTGAAGTACGCGCTGAGGTTCTCAAAGTACTGCACGGTCCACCCGTCAGGGCTTGGGTACGTTCCTCCCTGCTCGTACATGGCGTTTATGAAGTCCGAGGCCAGCGGGTAGTCAGCTATCCAGCCCAGGTAGTATAATGGCATTGGGTTCTGGCCTGGTATCTCGTCACTTATTATGGTTGAGAACGGCAAGTATATTGGCACAGCGTTTATGTTCGGGTCTATGTTGTGCAGGGCCGCTGCCCACATCTGGGCGGCGGTGTAGTCGGTGGTGTCGCCGCTTGATATCACTATCGGGAAGTAGACGCTTATGTTGTAGAACCCGCTCTCCTCCAGCAGCTGCTTAGCGTATGTGAGGTTGAAGGTCGGGCACCCGGTGAGCTCAGACGGCGGGAAGTAGTAGTTCAGGCCAGGTATGAGCACGCCGCAGTAAAGGCTGCCGAAGTTGAAGTGATACTTCACGTTGCCAACTATGTCGTCTATGTACTCGGTGTAGTTGAAGGCGTAGGCGAAGGCCTCCCTGACGAGCGGGTTGGCGAAGTACCAGCTCGGTATGTGGTAGGCCGGGTTGAGCTGGTGAAGCGCTGACTGGCTCACGTTGTTTACGAACACGAAGAAGAACTCGCTGAGCGTTGGGAACTCGTAGAGCTCTGCCTGGCCCTTGGACTCGAGGGCCTCAAGGCTAGGTATGAAGCTGCTAGGCAGTCCAGTCACTATGTCGGCCTGGCCTGAGGCGAACAGCTCGTAAGCGGTCGTCGGGTCCTTGACCCACTCTATGATCACGGTGTCGTTGGGCCTCGGGAAGTAAGTTATGTTCGTGGGCCAGTACGGGTTAGGCTTGAGAACCACGCTCTGGCCCGGCGTGTAAACGGCTATGTAGTATGGCCCGGTGAACCCAGCGCTTGGGCCCGAGGGCCACTGGACCGCCGTGTTGTAGCTCCCCTCGCTGCAGGTCTGCTCGTAGCTGTAGAAGGCCTCCGCCAGCTGGGTGAGGTTGTGGTCGTAGAGCCCCGTGAGGTTTATGCCGTCGCCGACCTCCTCAAGCCACTTGGCGTCAAGGACCCCTCCTCCAAGTGGGTCAGCTATTGCGGTGAAGAGCGCCTCAGGCGATGTCGGCTGTGCCAGGTGGAAGGTCACCGTGTCGGTGGTGTTGTCGTAGGTTATGGCGTTCACGATCTCCTCCGCGCCCTGAGTGTCGTTGGGGGAGGTCACAACGAAGGTGAACGGCGTGTAGTTGGGTATGAGGTACTGCGTGAGTATCCAGCCTGGGGTTCCCGGAGTGCCGCCGGCGCAGAGCATGTCCCTTATGACGCTGTACCACACGTCATAAGCTGTTATGGGGTCGCCGTTGGCGGCCCTGAGGCCTGGCCTCAGCTGGAAGGTGTACTCAGTGTAGTTGGAGTTAATGCCATGGCCGACGGTCGGCACGTACTCGGCAAGCATCGGTATGAACTTGGTCGTGTTAGCGCCGAAGTACTGTATAAGTGTTCCGTAGATGTTGGCTATGACCTCAAAGCCCACGCTCTCATAGTCTATGTCTGGGTCAAAGCTGAAGGGACCTCCTGGCACGTTCTCGGCAACCACAATGGTGCCTGGGTTAGGCACACTTATGAGTGGGCTGAATACAGCGAACGGCGAGCTGGTAGAGCTGACGGCTATGGTGTAGTACGTGGTATACTTGTACGTTGCCTTGGTAGTTATGTTCTCAGTGACTATCGTGAGCGACACGGCGTAGAGACCTGGGGAGCTGTAGCTTACCTTTATGTACTTCTCCTTCGGCTCCAGGTAAGTGGTGTTGCCTGACCCTGTTAGCCACACCTGCTCGGCGTAGCCCGTGCCGTTGACTGAAGGTATAGTTATCGTCGTGCCGTTGCCGAGGTTCCAGACGTACTCCTCTATGGTCATGTTGGTGCCCGAGGGCGGCTGCAGGAAGCCCGCCGAGAGGTTGACCGGCTGGCCCACGCTGACGACTGGAGTGGTGGGGCTGACGAGCGTTATCACTGGCACTGTTATGAGCTGGGCGTAGCTCTCGTTGAACTGCGGCGGGGCCACGAGGACCTCAAGCAGGTTGCCCTGGGAGCTGCCCACGAGCTGGCCGTTCTTATATATGGCGTAGTACACCAGGTAGTGGCCTGGGTAAGCGTAGTATACTGATGCGTAAGACTTGGTGGTGTTAATTACAGATCCATTGCCTGTGTAGACGAGGACGTAGCTGCCAGCTGATGGTGTAAATGTTGATATGGTTATCGATATGGGGGAGCCCGCGGTGGTTGAGTAGGAGCTGAGGGCCGCCGGCGACATGGTGTAGGTAGGTGATATAGGGGTGGTAGTAGTGGTAGTGGTGGTAGTTGTCGTGGTCGTCGGGCTGGTACTTGTAGTAGTAACAGGTGTAGTGGTAGGAGAAGTCGTAGTTACATGGTGCCTGGTAGACGTGTAGGCAAGGTAACCGCCTACGGCCACTATAACCACTATTACAATGATTATTGCCGCGAGGGCTGTGGTCGAGAGGGACCTTCTGTTATTTGAACCTATACTATGCCTGCCTTTCATAAAATCACCACTTTCCTGGCACTGGGAGACTCCTCCCAATGGGAATATTTAAGGCTTATCCTATCAGAAAGGGACCCATTAACATATATACATTTCAAAAATTTACTTTATTCTTTTAATATTACAATTTTGGTTTCTAGGGGTGGCCCTCAGGTAGGCCAAGCACCAGGAGCCTCGTGCCGTCGGCTACCCCCCACGGCATTGCGTTAGTGTTCGCATCGCCCCACGCGTTGCCCATAAAGTCTATCCCAATAAGGCCCGCGGTGCCAGGGCCGAAGGTATCCGTTATGAGCTTTATCTGGGACTCCACGGCCTGTGTAATGTCCCCTCTCTGAGCGTAGGCCAGCGACGCCCTAAGGCTGAGGCCCAGTGACATGATGTACTCCCCTATGCCCGTGGCCGCAAACGCCGAGAGCCTGTCAGCGTAAAGCCCGGCCCCAACAATGGGGGAGTCCCCGACCCTGCCGGGGAACTTCATTATCACGCCCCCGGTGCTCACCGCGGCCGCCAGCCTTCCGTCCGAGTCCACGGCAACGGCCCCCACGGTGTCGAGGCCCACCTCCTTGGCCATGGCGATCCACCTCCTCGCCAGCTCGTCGTCGCCCCCGCCGCTCTCCTTGAGCTGCCTCCACCTCTCCAGCGACCTCCTGCTGGGCCCTGGGAAGGGCTCAAGGCCAATTCTCTTAGCCAGCTCGTCAGCCCAGCTGCCCACTATCATTACGTGCGGGGTCCTCTCCATAACTGCCTTCGCCAGCCTGACTGGGTTCTTCGGATATGTCACGGCCGCCACAGCGCCAGCCCTCAGGTCGTGGCCCCTCATGACGGCAGCATCCATAGTTACGTGGCCCCTCAGGTCTAGCACCGAGCCCACGCCAGCGTCAAAGACGCCGGAGTCCTCCATGGACGCCACAGCCTCAACGACCATCTCAACGCTGCCCCCGTTCCTTGAGGCCCTCATGCCGTTTTCCAGGGCCTCCCTTATTGCTCTGCTCACGGCCTCCTTGTCGGCGTTTTTCCACGCGCCGGCTCCGCCGTGAACTACCACGGCGGGCCTCGAGAGCCTGATGGGCCTCTCGGCTATGTTCATAGTCGGCCTCCTCGCAGGCCTGCGATCTCTAGGACTTTAAGGTTTAGGACTTTGAACGTAACTGGGGGTCTTCGCACAGGGCTCTTAAGGGGCGGGAAACTAATACCTGGGTCGGGGTTACACATATTTCTTTCCTACCAGAAAACCCTACACAAGGCGCGGGGAAGAAGGGTTGCTAGAGGCGGAGTCGCTGGTCAAGAGCTTCGGCAAGCTGATCGCGGTTGACCACTTCAGCATGAACATAGAGAGGGGCGAGGTAAAGGCCCTCATAGGCCCTAACGGCGCAGGCAAGACTACGTTTGTCAACCTTGTGACGGGGGCCCTGACCCCAGACGAGGGAAGGATAAGGCTTGACAGCAGGTGCATAGTCAGGTTACCATCGTACAAGAGGGCCAGGCTTGGCATAGCTAGGACCTATCAGATACCCAAGCCATACCCGAACCTCACGGTGCTGGAGAACGTCATGGTGTCGTCCATCTACGCCGCGGGCCTTGAGGGGGAGGATGCGATGAGCGCCGCCGTGGAGGCGCTTAAGTACGTGGGCATTTATAACATGGCAGACAAGCTGGCCTCGGAGCTCAACGCAGAGCAGCAGAAGCTCCTCGACTTTGCCAGGGCCTTAGCCGCCAGGCCCAAGTACCTTCTTATTGATGAGATAGGGGCTGGCCTGAGCGTTGACGAGCTTGAGGGCCTGGCCTCAAAGATAAGGGCCGTGGCCAAGCAGGGGGTTGGAGTGCTCTACATAGGGCACATAATGAAGATGGTGAAGTCCGTGGCCGACTGGGTTATAGTAATGAACGAGGGCAGGAAGGTCACCGAGGGGACCTACGACGACATAGCCAATAACGAGGAGGTCATAAAGATTTACCTGGGTGAGAAGGGTGCAGTCGAATAACCCCATACTTGAGGTCAAGGGCCTCTGGGCAGGCTACGGAAAGCTCGTGGTCGTCAGGGACCTGAGCCTCTCGCTGGAGAGGGGGACCACCACGCTGATACTTGGACTTAACGGGGCTGGAAAGACTACAACCCTTAAGACTATAGCGGGCATACTGCCTGCCATTAAGGGCAGCGTAACATTTGAGGGAAAGGACGTAACTCACACGCCGTCCTTCCAGAGGGCCAGGATGGGGCTGGTCATGATAACTGATAACCCTGTCTTCCCTGACATGACCGTGTCCGATAACATAAAGCTTGCCGCGAGGACAGGGGACAGCAGAGTTGTCCAGGAGGCAGTTAAGTACTTCCCTGAGCTCTCGAAGTTCCTCTCCTTCAGGGCCGCCTCTCTCTCGGGTGGCCAGAGGAAGATGCTGGCCATGGCTATGGCCATGGTCTCTAAGCCGAAGGTCCTGCTCCTCGACGAGCCTTCAACGGGCCTCTCCCCGCTGATGGTGTCCAAGGTGGTGGGCTACGTGAAGTTGCTCAAGTCACTGGGGATAACTATACTTCTAGCCGAGCAGAACCCATCATTTATATCAGTGGCCGACTACGTGATGGTTATGGAGATGGGCAGGGCCAAGATCTTTGGGAGGGCCGAGGAGGTCGGCAAGCTGGAGGACGTCAGGAAGACTTTCTTCCAGGTGACCTAAGGCTACGGCAGCCTCAGGTGCGCCTTCCTGTTGAGCAGGTCCACCAGGCCCCTTGGCATAAAGAGTATCAGCAGCACCAGAAGTATGCCAAATACTATGTTAAGGTACTCCGTGTAGTAGATGCCTATGAACTGGTAGACGCTGCTCAGTATTATAGAGCCCAGTATGGGACCTGTAAGGGTCCCAGCGCCGCCGAATATCGCGTAGGTTATCACGTAGACGTCGGTGGCAACGCTGAATATATCAGGGTAGAAGAACGAGACGTACCAGCCATACATGGCCCCGGCGACAGCTGCCATGAGGGCGCTGATGAGCCACGCCAGGCCCCTTATTAGGGGGACGTTGACGCCGTCCATCGACGCTGTGAGCGCGCTACCCCTTATGGCCCTGAGGGCCAGCCCATAGCGGCTGTACTTAACCAGCGACGTCACGGCCAGGAATACCAGGAGGAGCACAAAGGTCACGTAGTACGTCAGGTTGGGGTCATAAATGGTCACCAGCGACGCGCCCTTGCCGCCGCCGGTCCACCTTGCCAGCTCCGAGGACGCCACGAGGTAATTTACTGCCAGCAGGGCGGCCAAGGTGGCTATTGCGAAGTAGTGGGACCTGAGCCTGAAGAGGGGCAGCAGGACTGCGGCGACGGCCATTGATATTGCTATGCTGAAGATGAACGCCAGGGCGGGGTGAAGGCCGAGGACCAGGCCTATGTAAACGCCGTAGGCTCCAAGGCCGTAGAACACCGTGTAGCCGAAGGGAAGGTAGCCCGTGAAGCCATATATCATATTTATTCCGAAGGCCAGCATCATGTAGATCATCATGCTGAGGAAGAAGAACTGGTTCCTGTAGGCCAGCGGGCCGGCCAGGAATATGACGGCCAGGACAGCTGCTAGTATGGCCAGCTCCTTGGCCTCCCTCTTGCCGAAGCCCACGGGGCTCCTCAGCTCAGACCTCACGCTGCTCACCTCCCAGCAGGCCTCCCGGCTTTGCCACGATTATCGCTAGCAGCGCGATGAACACTATGGCGTATGCGAGCGACGGCACGAAGACCTCAAGCACCTGGTAGAAGACGCCGAATATGAGCCCCCCTATGACGGTGCTCAGCGGGTTTCCCAGGGCCCCTATGATGACTATCGTGAAGGCTATCGCAGTTATCTGCGTCCCCGCCGCGGCGTAGATGTTGCCAAAGACGTACGGGGTGAAGGCGCCGGCCGCGCCGGCCAGGGCTATGCCGTAGGAAAAGGCGAAGAGGGCCACCAGCTTGGAGTTCACGCCGAGGGCTGCCGACTGTTCGGGGTTCTGCATCATAGCCCTGGTGGCCCTGCCGAGGCCCGTCATCTCGAGGTAGTAGTAGGTCAATACGAGCACTGCCGCTGAGACGCCGGCCATTACTATGAAGGCCTTGGGTATGCCGTGGCCCATGAACTCAACGGAGCCCCCTAACAGCGCCGAGAAGGGGAGGCTGAGCGGGTACTCGCCGAATATAAGAGTCGCTATAGCTTCTATGAACATGGAGATGCCGAAGAAGGCTATGAACGAGAACATCTCAGGGTCTGAGCTGCCCTGAAGCCTCGGCACTAGGACGTAATAGAGGGCTATGCCAACAACGAAGAACAGCAGGAACGCGGCCACCATGGAGCCGAGGCTGTTAAGCTTAAACGCTGAGAAGAGCACGAAGGCCAGGTAGCCGCCCATAACTATTAGGTCGCCGTGGGCTATGTTGACCATTCTGACCACGCCGAAAACCAGGTTCAGGCCCAGCGCCATAAACGCGAAGTAAAGGCCTTCAAGGAGGCCGACGACCAGGGCATATCCTACCAGTGGGCCAGCGTTCAACCTGTTGCAGCCTCTGGTCAACGTGGTATACACGCCTGGACTTAAAAGTTGATTTCTAGGCCGTCATGATGGGGGCTTGCACCCTTTTGTAAAGCAAGGCGCGGGCCCTTTCATTGGTGGGCCTCGGGAGCGCCTGTAATGCTATTTACGTAACTGCTAGTTACTTTAGGCTACTGAAGGTGCCACTGTGAAGCCCGGCGACAGTTGCAAGGCAGAGGGAGGGCGCCCAACGAGGTCTCATGGTCCCTGAGGCTAGGTAGCTCGTAGGCGGCGCCTGTCGAGGAGCCTGTTGAGGGAAAGGATTATAAGGCCAGCTATTAGCAGCGGCTTTTCGTGACTGTTGATCAGGACGAGGGCCAAACCATGGCCATTCTCTCGGTTGCTTTGCTAAGGGCGCCCCGGAAAACTTTGGGAATAATGATTAGCGACCATGATATAAATTAATACCCTGGCAGCCCAACTGTAGTCACACGATATAATAGGTGAACTTTGAGCGAGGTGACGGGTGTTTTGAGTAGGGTCCGCAGAAGTATATCAACAACCGCCCTGGCGGTCATTATCGTGGTAGTAGTCGTAGTAGCTGTTATAGGAGGATACTATGCATATATATCAACTAAGAAGCCCTCCGTCAAGTACATAACCATTGGCGTGGTCTACGACTCGAGCGGCGAGTTCGCGTCGTCGTCAATGCCAGAGTACGAGGGCCTTGAGCTCTGGGCGAGCTGGGTCAACAGCCACGGCGGCATATACGTCAAGCAGTACGGCAGGAACCTCACGGTTAAGGTAATAGCCCTCAACGCGGCCAGCAACCCGTCCACTGCCGAGAGCGACTACGAGACGCTAGTCAACACTTACCACGTGGACGTGCTTGTGGCTGACTTCGGCTCAGTGATGACAGCGCCCGCGGTGAGCTTCACTAACGCCAGCCACGTGCTGCTGTGGGACGTGACGGGCAGCTCGTTCAAGTTCTTCACTAACAACAACTACATAATATTGACCAGCCTGCCTGTCTCGCCGTACTTCGTCCTCTACGTCCCAGGGTTCCTGCACATGCTAGGAATTCATAATGTTGCAGTGGTCTATGATGATAACGACTTCAACGCCTACCAGGCGTACTTCCTGGCCCCAGGCCTGAGCAGCTACGGAATTAAGGTGGTCTACAACACGAGCGTGGCGACGTCAACGTCGCAGTACACCAGCCTAGTGGCAGCGATTGAGAGCCTACACCCGCAGGCGGTGCTTGAGCTTGGCTATCCGACTAACGATGAAGCCTTCCTCTCGCAGGTGGAGGCCTCGCACGCCTGCTTCCCGCTCGTGTTAACCAACTTCCCAGGCCAGCTGCTCCCAATATTTGTGAGCAGCGAGCCAACAGCGGTCAACGGCACCTTCACCCTGGCCTACCCGCCCATAGTGGAGTACACGCCGCAGGTGGCCTCAAAGCTGGGCCTTCAGTGGTTTGGGCCCACGCTGCCCCAGTTCGAGAGCATGTGGGTGAACTTCACCCACACGTCGCCTAACTTCCTGGCAATAGCCGGCTTCAACGCTGGACTCATAATCCAGCTTGCCATACAGGACGCGGGCACGCTGAACCAGGCCGCGCTCAAGCAGGCCGTGCTCAGCGACGTAAGCGGCAAGGTGATGACGATAGACGGCATATTCAACGTGACCTCAAACGGGATGCAGGTTGGTGAGAACCCAATACCTGCCCAGGTCTTCGTCTGGCCCAACGGCACAACTACGGTCAACCTGCTCTACCCGTCCGAGTACGCCAACGCCACGGCGATCTACCCAGAGCCCTGTCCATGAACTGGTCACCGGTCATTAACTCCTTTTAGCCAAGGCATGCCCTCATAATCCTTCCCTTTTCTTTTTTATAATCTTATAGGCTCAGTATGCGCTCAGCCAGCTCTAGGAGCTCCAGGTCCTCCCCAGGCCTCCCTATAAGTTGAAGGCCCACCGGCAGCCCATTGACCTTAAACATGGGCACTGAGATGGCAGGCGCCCCAACTAAGGGGGCAAGCCACGAGTTGCCCGTCAGCAGGTCCCTCACTGGTCCATCCTCCTTGCCCAGCACCTCATCTATCCTCGGCGCCGGTATTGCCGTTGATGGCAGTATCATTGCATCGAATTTCCTCATGACAGACGTGAACTCGTCCTTGACCCTCCTCATAACCTCCAGCGCGGTGGCGTAGTCGGTTGCCTTGAACTCCAGCCCCCTCTCAAGGAGCCTCCTGACGTCCGGGAAGTACTCCTGCCACCTGTCCCTGAAGGGCAGGTGCACGCTGGAGGCCTCGGAGAGCCTTATCACTGTGAACGACTCCCTGCCCCTGGCCCTGGCTATGGGGAGGTCAACCTCAGCGGCGTTCAGCCTCGCCGCCAGGTCCCAGAAGGCCCTGGAGACGTCCCTGTCGGCTACCAGGAGCCCCCTTGGCACCGCAAGCCTTGGCTGTCCACGGATCGGCCTGGCCTTCCTCCTTCTGACCATTATGGCCTGAAGGGCCCTCCTCAGAACGTCAAGGTTTGACGCTATGACTCCGACCTCGTCAAAGGTGGGGGCAAGCGGGAAGACCCCGGCCTTGGGAGTTGAGCCCGAGGTGGGCCTGAAGCCGAAGACGCCGCAGAGGGAGGCCGGGATCCTCACTGAGCCTGCAGTGTCAGTGCCTATGGCCACCTCAACTATGCCGGCCGCCACGGCAGCGGCGCTGCCCCCGCTGCTCCCGCCGGCTATCCTGTCCTTGTCAAGGGGGTTCCTGGTGGGCCCGAAGACGGACGACGTCGTGGTCGCCCCTGAGGCGAACTCATGGGCGTTGCTTTTGCCTATAATTACAAAGCCCGCCCTGCGCAGCCTGGCAACTACAGCCGCGTCCTCCCTGGGCACGTAGTCCCTGAATACCCTTGAGCCCATGGTGGTCCTGAGGCCCTTGGTGTATATTATGTCCTTGATAACTATTGGGATGGGCGTCAGGCCCCTCCTGGCCACCGCGTTGGCCTCTGCCTCGGCCCTCTCGTTAACCGTGACAACCGCGTTTATGTCGGTAAGCTTTGCGGCCTTCTCAAGGGACTCGTCGATCTCCAAACTTTGCACCTGTATACCTACGCCTGCTTGAAAATATATGCCTC
Organism: Acidilobus saccharovorans 345-15; assembly: GCF_000144915.1. Classification (NCBI taxonomy): domain Archaea; kingdom Thermoproteati; phylum Thermoproteota; class Thermoprotei; order Acidilobales; family Acidilobaceae; genus Acidilobus; species Acidilobus saccharovorans. The sequence continues at coordinate 809,231 of NC_014374.1, read as the reverse complement.
TTAGCCTCCTTGAGAGCCAAGGAGGGTCAAGGTGTCAAGCAACATATCTTACCTGCTGGGCACGTCAAGGCTGCTGTTGGTGTCCAACAGGCTCCCGTTCACGGTCAAGGTGGACCAGAAGGGCCAGGTAAGCCTAGCGCCGAGCACGGGGGGCCTGGCCACAGGCATGAGGCCGCTCCTGGAGAGCGGCCTAGCCACATGGGTGGGCTGGCCGGGCATCAGCGAGGAGGCCGCGGGCAACCTCAGGGACTCAATAAGCAAGACCCTCAGGCTCAGGGGCGTAGTCCCGGTCTGGCTTAACTCAAGGGAGATAGAGGGGTACTACGAGGGGTTCTGCAACAGCACCATATGGCCTCTCTTCCACTACTTCGTTGAGAGGGCAGCCTACGATGAGGACTACTGGAGGTGGTACGTGGAGGTCAACAGGAAGTTCGCCGATGTGGTGCTCCAGGCGTACAGGAGGGGCGACGTCATATGGGTTCACGACTACCACCTGATGCTGCTCCCCTCGCTGCTGAGGGAGAGGCTGGGGGATGACGTCCCCATAGGGTTCTTCCTTCACATTCCGTTCCCCTCATTTGAGGTCTTCAGGCAGCTGCCCTGGAGGGAGGACATAATAAGGGGGCTCCTCGGGGCTGACCTCATAGGCTTTCACACCTACGATTACATGAACTACTTCCTTGAGAGCGTCAGGAGGCTCCTCGGCATAGAGCACTACCTTGGCGAGCTAAAGTACGGCGAGAGGAGCGTTAAGGTCGACGTCTTCCCGATGGGGATAGACTTCGGGGGCATCAGGGCGGCGGCCATGGGCGAGGCCGTGGCGGCCAAGTACAACGAGTTGAGGAAGAAGCTGGGCGACGTCAAGGTAATATTCTCAATAGATAGGCTTGACTACACGAAGGGCCTGCCCGAGAGGCTCAGGGCCTTCAAGAGGCTCCTTGAGAAGTACCCCGAGTACCGCGGCAAGGTGTCCTACATCTTCGTGGTCTCCCCCTCAAGGGAGAGGGTTGAGGAGTACGCCAGGCTGAAGAGGGAGATAAACGAGCTTGTGAGCGAGATAAACGGCCAGTTCTCAACGCTGGAGTGGACCCCAGTCATTTACATAAGGAGGTTCATACCCGAGGAAGAGCTGTTGGCTTTGTACAGGCTTGCCAACGTGGCCCTCATAACGCCCCTCAGGGACGGCATGAACTTGGTGGCGAAGGAGTACATAGCTGCCAACGTCGGCCACAACGGCGTCCTTATAATCAGCGAGGGGGCAGGCGCGTCGAGTGACCTGGTGGAGGCCATAGTGGTGAACCCCAACGATTACGATGGCGTTGCAGACGCGCTGAAGAGGGCCCTTGACATGAGCGACTATGAGCGCGAGAACAGGATGGCCTCCCTCGAGAGCAGGGTCTCAAGCTATGACGTTAACGCCTGGTCATATGACTTTGTATCAACGCTTCTGTCCTTCAAGAAGACCCAGGCAGCGGAAATAGAGGAGGCCAGGACCAGGAGGCTTTCAGGCGTGCAGCTCACTATGGTTGTGAGCTCCTTCATAGCGTCAAGGAGCAGGATACTCTTCCTTGACTATGACGGGACGCTAGTGCCACTCACGCAGTTCTCGTGGATGGCTAGGCCTGACGAGGAGCTCAAGGGGCTGCTCTCCAGGATAGCGTCAAAGCCGAACACTAAGGTGGTTATAGTGACCACCAGGTCAAGGGCCTCGATAGAGTCCATGCTGGGCGACGTCAAGGGCATTGAGATAGCTGCAGAGAATGGCGGCTGGCTGTACATCGACGGAAAGTGGTCCCAGGGGGTGGCAGCGAGCGACCTGAGCTGGAAGCAGGAGGTGATGAAGATATTCACGTCGTTCACCAAGAGGACCCCCGGCTCCTACGTCGAGGAGAAGGACTTCTCAATAGTTTGGCACTACCGTAACGTGCCCAGCGAGCTCGGCGAGGCCAGGTCGAACGAGCTGATGGACCTGCTCTCGAGGTTCATAGCCGTTCACCCTAACCTGGCGGTGGTCAGGGGGCCCATGAGCATAGAGGTCAGGCTGGCGGAGCTCACCAAGGCGAGGGCGGCGCTGAACTGGCTCTCCAGGGGAAGCTACGACTTCATATTTGCGGCCGGGGACTCGGGCGACGATGAGGACCTGTTCGCGTCGCTTCCCCAGGGAGCCATAACTGTCAAGGTGGGCTATGGCCCCAGCAAGGCGAGGTACTACGTGGCAAGCCCCCAGGAGCTGAGGGAAGTGCTCCTAAGGCTGGCTGAGTCGTGATGGCCCCGCTAAAGTACCTCCTCTACTTCTTGGCCTGGCTGCTCTCAGCGGTGACCACAGGGATCTACGTCTACGGCATAATCAAGTTCAGGGGGAGCTACTCCCTCCTAAGGAAGCTCGAGGACGGCGAAGTGAGGAGGCCGGTGGAAGTGGTAGTCGCTGCCAGGAACGAGGAGCGCAGGATAGGGGGACTCATGAGGTCCCTCTCGTGGCAGCCGCTCAGGGAAGTGGTCCTAGTTGATGACAGCAGCTCTGACGGCACCGTCAGGAAGGCTGAGGAGGAGCTCAAAGGGGTGAGCCTTAAGGTTATCAGGGCGGACGGCCCTCCGCCGGGCTGGCTCCCCAAGCCCCACGCGCTGGAGCTGGGCGCCAGCAGGGTCAGCCTAAGCTCCTCAATGCTCTTCCTTGACGCCGACGTAAGGGGTGACCTTCATGACGTGATAGTGACGGCCTCCACAGTGAGGCCTGGGGAGCTGGTGGCCTTTGAGCCGAGGTTCGTCTGCAGGACGTCGCTGTGCAGGCTCACCCAGCCGCTCCTCACGTCAATAGTTCACGGCTTCTTCGGGTTTGACAGGGCCCTCAACCCGAGCGACAGGCACTCGATGATGTTCGGCTGCTGCTGGTCTATAGATCCATACTCCTTCTGGGAGTCCGGGGGCATGGCCCAGGTGCGGGACTCCATAGTTGAGGACAGGACTTTGGCCGTGAAGCTCAAGGAGAGGGGCTTCAGGCTGAGGCCTTACGACGCCAGGGGGAGCCTGCTGGTCGAGTCGTGGGGCACGGCGAGGGACTTCGTTAACCTCATAAGGAGGGTCTCCTACGCGGTGGCCAACGTCATGAGCCTGCCGTCCTACTTGGCCTTCTCGGTGGGCGTTACGATCTTAATGGTCTGGCCCCTTGTGATGATCCCGCTGGCGGCGCTGGGCCACCCCCTGCTGGCCCTCGGGCCCGCCATCACCTACGCAGCGCAGGCGGCGTTCACTGCCATGGGCCAGAGGCTGGAGGGCATAAGGGGCCCCTGGTTCCTCGCGTCGCCGCTTGCCGGGGCCCTGGTTGCCTATGGGTTTGTCAGCGCGAGGTTCAGGCCCATCTCATGGAAGGGCAGGAGCCTCAGGCCGAGCGTCACAGGCACTTAAGTATGAGGCCGTCACTGTCAACTATAAGGGCCCCGGCCCTCCCCCCGTGGTACCTGCTTGAGAACACCGTTATCACCCCGCCGCTGACCTCGCGCCTCGAGCGCCACTCGTTGCACTTGAGCGTCCCCACGGGCCTGCCGTCGTGCCTTATCGCGAAGGCCCCGTCGACGACCTCATGCCCTCTGATTATTAGGTCCAGGCCGTTCTCCCTGAGGAACGAGGACCACGCCAGCCTTCCGTAGTAGTAAATTCCGGGACCCCTAGGGTTGGGCTCAAAGTACTCCGCGTCGCCGTTTGGGTCGTTCCACAGCATTTGGAAGAGCACGTCGTCAGCCAGCTCAAGGTAGCGTCTGGTGCCCTTGACGCCCGAGTACTGCAGCTCAACGTTGCTAAGCGATATCGGCACGTCAGGCCTCGCGCAGTCAGCGCACGGTACGCCGCCGTGGACTAGGAAGGCCCCAAGGCCCACCGCGGCAACAGGCAAATGCTGGTATGCCTCTACCACGTGCGAGAAGAGGTCGGTGGCCTGCATGTATAGCACCTCCTCGTAGAACCCGTAGCCCTCGTTCATCCTGGGGTCCTCGTGGTCGCCCCTCAGCGGTACGAACCTGTTGGGCTCGGAGCTCGCGAGGCTGAGGACCTTAACTATGGTCTGGGAGCTGTTCGGCCCTCTGTCAACGTAGTCCCCTAACATTACGGCTTTGTCTATCGAGAACTCGTCCACCAGCTGCTCAAACCTGTCGACAACTTCATCATATCCATGTACGTCGCCGAGTATTGCTATGCTTTTGGCACCGTCGAGGTGGACTATCAGGGGGAGCCTCCTGAGGGCTTCAACCGCGTCATCGACTACCTTGATGGCCTCCTCCCACAACTCCTTAGTCCCCCAGCCTTGAGAGGTAGCGATCTAAGTACTTAATGCCGTGGTCAGGAACCACTACTACGTAGTCCCCCTCCTCCAGCTTGCCCTTCTTGAGCAGGGCCGCCACGGCCGCGCCCCCGCTCATCCCAAACAGGAGGCCGTTGGTCCTGGCAACAGCTATCGCGGAGTCCATGGCCTCGGAGTCCGTGACGTCGATGATTTCATCGGGCCTCTCAGCCATGGGCCACCACTTTGAGGGGTCCTGCCTCCTGATGCCGGGTATTATGCTTCCCTCGGCCGGCTGCACGCCGAAGACCTTGACGTCAGGCCTCCTGTTCTTGAAGTAAAACGCTATGCCAGCGGAGTGGCCGCGGGTGCCAAGCGTCACGAATATGCCCCTGAGCTTGAGGCCCAGGAAGTTCGCCTGGAGGTCTATCTCCTTGGCCGTCGTCCCCACGTGCGTGAGCGGGTTGGCAATGTTTTCAAACTGGTTGGGCATTATGGCGCCCTCGGCCTTGGCCTCCGCAATGGCTGACGGAAGGGCCTCGACTGTCGATGAGCCCCTCACCACGACCTCGGCCCCGAGGATCCTAAGCATGGAGGGGCCGAAGCCCTCAGCAGTGGTCGGCACGTATATCCTGGCCCTCAGGCCCAGGGCGGCTGAGAGGGCGGCGAGTGCTATGCCGGTGTTAGAGGAGGACACCTCAAAGATTTTCCTGGCGTCGGGATTCCTTGATAGGGCCTCCATCAGCACCCCGAGGGCCGTCCTGTCCTTTATGCTCAGGCTGAGAGGGTTGTACCACTCAAGCTTGGCCCACACCCTCACGCCTGGCCCCCAGTCCCCCCTCAGCATAACCATGGGAGTTGGACGGTCGTTGCTGAGGAGCTCCATGACGTCCCTGTAGGCCCTGTACTCATTGGACATGGCGTTGTCATAGAATCCCAGCGCCTCAAGCGGTATGGGCCCGCCCTCCCTTAGGCCCTCGCTGACGGGGGCCAGCCTGCACCTGAGCCACCTCAGGGCCCAGTAGTCGACGGCGCCGTCAATTACCCTGTCTCCCTCCACCGCGAGCGAGGAGGCCACCGAGTTGGACCTCAGCATGGACCTCATGGAGTTCAGCAGCTCCTCCAAGCTTACCTCTTCTGCCTTCAGCTCCTCAAGGGGCCTCAGCCTCAAGCTTACACCAGCCTAGCCGTGCCGCTGCAGCTTAAGGACTTTTAACAGGCCATGTAATTCTCTTTATAAAAAAGGCTTAAATTCTCTACTAGAGAATGTTATCGTGAACGGCCATGGTGAGCGAGGAAGTTAAGGAGAGGCTTCGCAGGGTAAGGCAGATGGCGGCCCACTACAGGTCCCTGGGGGCAGACCCCATGTCCTTGGCTGCGGGCTGCTCCGTCAAGGTGGACCTGCTTAGGGTTGTGTACCCTGCCATGAAGTCCCTGAGGTCCAGGCTCGGCGAGTCCATAGAGATAGCCGAGAGGGAGGACGCAGACGTGTTCGTTGGAGACCATAATGACTTGGAGGTAGTCAGGGCGGTGTCGCCCCTGGGGACTGAGTTCGAGCCCAGCAGGAGGCTCTCAAGGCCTGCCAGGGCCGCCGTGCTAATACAGGCGTACCAGCTTAACGCTGAGTCCCCGGAGAAGTTCGCAGCCAGCGTGGAGCCCGCGTACAGGTCGCTCGCCAAGTGCGCGCCGCGCATAAGGATAGGCAAGGGGCACTCAATAGTGACCCCCTTCAGGGAGGACGAGTTCATACTCGCGGACCTGGTCTCGTCAGGAAAGGGCGACGAGTTCATAGCGATAAACAACGACACCATGCACATAATAGATCCTACCCAGGACCCCCTGGACATAAGGCAGGTCTCGGGGGCGCTGTCGAACGCGCTCAACGACCTGTTTGTAATAGGGGTCCACAGGGGCCTCATGATAGCGCCTGTGATAAACGCCCCTAGCCAGGATCTCAAGGAGAGGCTAATTGAGAACGCCCGCGAGTTCTCAAAGTCCATAGGGGCAGAGGTTCTAGACGTGCCGGGACCTGGCAGGGGAAGGCTCCTCATGGGGGCCACGGTAATGGGCTACAGCGACAGGCAGCCGCCCCAGTTCCACGACAGGGTGAGGCCGGGCATGAAGGTGATAGCGACGAGGCCGCTGGGTGAACTGGCGCCGATAACTACCTACCTCACAGCGGCGATAGATGAGAGCGTCGTTGATGAGCTTGAGGCCGAGGGGATAAGCTTTGACGAGCTGGAGAGGCTTAAGGAGCAGGCCGTCAACATAATATCATCGCCCAACAGGGCGGCGGCTGAGGTCATCGAGAAGTACCTGCCTGCCTTCGGCGAGGAGTACAGCCCGGACGAGCACATAGCTGCGACCACGGACGTGACGGGGCCCGGAATTTACGTTGTCAAGGAGCTGGCGGACCTCTCGAGGACGACGATAAGGATAGACCAGTTCCCGCTCCTGTTCCCGGAGATAGCCAGGTTCGCCACGGAGCACTTCATAATGCCGAACGCCACCGCCGGGACCAACGGGGGCTTCATAATAATAGCCCCCGAGCAGGTGGCTGACGACATAGTGAGGGACCTGAGGTCAAGGGGCTACTCGCCGTCAATAATAGGCGAGGTCGTGGCCAAGGGGACGCCGAAGGTGATAGCGCCCAGGGATATTTCATATTATATATACGATGAGGCCATACTCTCTGAGCTGGGTGCGGGAGGTGCCTGAGGCCTGCAAGAGGATCAGGGTGACCGGCGTGGTTCAGGGGGTCGGCTTCAGAGCCTACGTGAGGAGACACGCCACTATGTTAGGGCTGACAGGCTACGCCAAGAACATGCCTGACGGCAGCGTTGAGATAGTGGCCCAGGGCCAGGAGAAGTCCATAGAGGAGCTTCTCCAGCAGCTGAGGGAGAGCCACTTCGACATAGATAACATAGAGGTTGAGGACCTGACGGGCTGCAACTACGCCCACTTCACAACCATGTGAGGTGACCCACCATAGCTGACAGGGCGTCAAAGGTCCTTGACCTCAGGGGCCTCGACTGCCCAGAGCCAGCCATACTTCTTTACCGAGAGTTCGGGAAGCTGAGCGTGGGCGAGTGGGTTGAGGCTGAGGTTGACATAAAGGAGTGCGCCTTTGTCGCGGCAGAGCTCATAAACAGGAGCGGCTTCGGGGTGGCCACGGTTGAGGAGCTGGGAGCCAGGCGGTACAAGGTGAGGGCGATCAGGACGAGGTAAAGCGATGCTGCCTTATATTTTCAAGGGGGACCCACTGCCCCCGGCGGGCAACTTGAGGGAGCTGAGGTACAACCCGCTCACCGGCCAGTGGATAATGGTTTCAAGCGAGAGGGCCAAGAGGAGGTGGAGGCCCCAGGGGTACTGCCCGTTCTGCCCAGGGGCTGAGGAGACGGGCTACGGCTGGGACGCCCTGGTGCTCCCCAACAGGTTTGCCGTGCTCTCAAGGGAGGCCGAGCCCGTGATGGGCGGCGACATACTCAGGAGGGCCCAGGCCTACGGCGACTGCGGCGTGATAGTTGAGACGCCCGAGCACAACGTTAAGGACCTGGACGAGCTAAGCCTTGACCACGTGGTCAAGGTACTGAAGCTGTGGCAGCAGGTGACTGCCAAGGAGATGTCGGACAGGAGGATAGTCTACCTGGCCATATTCAGGAACAAGGGCGAGGAGGTGGGGGTCTCGCTCACTCACCCCCACGGGCAGTACTATGCCATGCCGTTCTTCCCGCTCAGGCCAAGGCTCATGGCTGACAACGCCAGGAAGTACTACAGGAGGTTCGGCAGGTGCGCCTTCTGCGACATAGTGAGGAAGGAGCTTGAGGACAAGGAGAGGGTGGTCTACTCAAACGGCGGCTTCGTCGCCTTCCTGCCCTACTACGCCTCGTGGCCCTTTGAGCTCCACATATACCCCCTCAGGCACGTCCAATACATAACTGAGCTGAGCGACGAGGAGCTGAAGTACATGGCGGACGCCCTTAGGGCCTCACTGGGGGCCCTTAACGCCCTGTTCTCAAGGCAGATGCCCTACACATTCAACCTGTTCCAGGCGCCCCTCAAGGGAAGGTGGCCCTTCCTTCACATGCACCTTGAGATATACCCGCTGCTCAGGGACAGGGACAAGCTGAAGTACGCGGCTGGCATAGAGATGTCCACCTGGGACTTCACCTATGACAGCGTGCCGGAGGAGAACGCTGGGCTGCTGAGGAGCGCCTGTGAGTCCGTGAAGCCCAGGCTTGGCCTCCTTGGAACGTGCGGCGCGGGGCCAGGCATTATTTAGGTGGGACGCCCACAGGGGCCCAGGAGGCTTAACATGATAACGGTTAGGTCGCCTGGCAGGGTTAACATAATTGGCGAGCACACGGACTACGCCCTGGGCTACGTTATGCCCATGGCCATTCAGCTGGGCACCACCTTCACCGCTGAGCCATCCCTGGACGAGAGGACGTGCATATTCTCAGAGGCCATGAAGGAGGAGCTCTGCTTCGGTGACGAGCTCGTCAGGGAGGGCAGGTGGATAGACTACGTCAAGGGGGTCTACTATGCAATAAGGAGCAGGGGGCTCAGGTACATGCACGTCAGCGGCAGGCTCAGCGGGGACCTGCCCATGAGCTCTGGCCTCAGCTCCTCGGCAAGCCTCGAGATGGCAATAGCCGTCGCCCAGAACGAGCTGGCGAGGCTGGGCCTCTCTAGGCTTGAGCTGGCCCGCCTGGGGGTCACGGCGGAGAACGAGTTCCTTGGGATACCGAGCGGCATCCTGGACCAGTTCGCTGCCGTGATGGGCAAGGAGGGCAAGGCGGTGTTTACGGACACGGAGACCCTTAACTACGAGTACGTTCCAATACCTGAGGACGTAGAGTTCCTGGTGTTCCACACGGGCATAAGGAGGGCGGTGGCAGGCACTGAGTACTCAGAGAGGGTCAAGGTTGTTAAGTCCGCCCTCAGGGCCCTCGGGGTGAGCTCGTCAAAGTACGTCAGGGAGGAGCAGCTTTCAAGGCTTGATGAGCTGCAGAGGAAGAGGCTCGGCTACGTCATAAGGGAGAACTCCAGGGTCCTGGCCGTGAGGGACGCCCTGAGGAGCGGCGACGTGGTGACGACCGGCAGGATACTGACGGAGGCCCACTGGGACCTTGCGAGGAACTACGAGGTCAGCGTGCCCGAGCTCGACTTCTTCGTGGAGTTCGCCACCTCCCACGGAGCCTACGGGGCGAGGCTAACGGGCGCCGGCTTCGGGGGTGCCGCCATAGCACTGGTTGACAGGGGCAAGGGGGAGCAGCTCGGCAGGGAGGCCGAGGAGGAGTATGTGAGGAGGTTCCCGCACAGGCCGCAGCACTGGGTGGTGACCCCCGCTGAGGGGGCAAGGGTAATTGACGTTAGGCCTTAAATTCACTTTAACCTTGCGATGCCAGGCTCAGAGGGGGTAGCGATTGGACAGGCAGACGGTTATTGAGGGCGTGGCCCTCATAATAATAGGGGTTATCGCGCTGGGCCTCTACCTGGGCCTCGCGATGAGCCAGCTCACGATATATTACCCACTCAGGGGCTCATCGTTGGCTGAGAACCCGACCTATGAGGCTCTCTTCTACAACGTGAGTGCAAGGCTTTACCATGAGAACAGCACTGGGTGGGCCCTGATAATGGTAAGGTTCAACCAGACGCAGCCCCCGTTCATGGTCATGGGAGTCTACGTTGTCCGTACAGGTGGATCTCCTGTAATAGTGGCGTCGCTGCAGAGCCTATCGCTTCAGCCCACGGAGGTCCTAGAGTCAGCCCAGCCCTTCGTGCTTAATGAGACGGAGCTGGAGCAGCTGCCGCACCTCGTCTACTACCTTAACGGAGCCCCCTACGCCGCGGCCCAGCTAAACGTGACCAACATAACTAACGGCAACCTGAGGGGGTCCATAACGTCCTACTATGACCTGAGCACTGGAAACCTGCTCTTCGCTAACTTGACCTACGTCTATGCCAATGGCACCCCGTACTCGACCGCCATCTATAAACTCTATAATGTGACCGTGCTATTCTATCACGACGGGGTCCTCAGGGTTCAGGACGTGCCCTTGGTCTACTTCGCCTACGGGGTCCTCGCGCTCGTGGCCGGCGTTGGCATGGTGCTTGGGGCAATCAGAATAGTCGGCTCAGCCTAGCTCCCTCCTGACCTCGTCAACTATTTTTATGGCATCCCTCATCTCATCGTCGCTGAGCGGCCTGAGGGGCTCCCTCACGAACCTCTTCACCGGGGTTCCCATGGCCTCCAGTACGGCCTTTATTACAGCCGGCGACTCGACCCCCTGCCCGCTCATCCAGTACAGCCTGCTCAGGTTAAGTATAACATTGTTAAACTTCTCCGTGAGCCCCCAGTCCTTTGACTCGAAGGCCCTTATGAGGCTCACGTAGGGCTCAGGCATTATGTTGCCGAGCCCTGGGACGACGCCGTCGCCTCCCGCAAAGAGGGTCGGGAGCAGCATGTAGTCAAGGCCTGTCAGCACGCTGAAGTCCTTCCTCACCGACTTGACTTCCCTTATCAGCTCTACCAGGTACGAGAAGTCCGCGAACGTGACCTTAGCCGCCGACACGTTGCTGAACTCCTTGGCCAGCCTCACGTAGATGCTGACCGGCACGACAACCCCGGTGTTCAGCGGGTTGTTGTATATTATCACAGGCACGTCAACGCTCCTGGCCACCGCGGAGAAGTGCCTGTACATTACCTCATCAGAGGACCTGTAGAAGAAGGGGGGCAGAACAACAACGCCGTCTGCGCCGACGTTAATGAACTCCTTTGCCATCCTGACGGAGTCCTCTGTCCTCAGGGAGCTGACGCCTGGAAGCACCATTATCCCTGAGGGGGCGACGTTGACTGCCGTCTTGACCAGCCTGAGGGCCTCGTCAAAGGTCACGTGGACGAACTCGCCCGTGGTGGAGTTTGGGAAGAGGCCGTTGACGCCGCTCTCCACGAGCCTCTTAACGTGCCACTCGAAGGCGTCATAGTCTACCTTGAGGTCAGCGGTGAAGGGCGTTATGAGAGGCACGACGACGCCTTCAACCCTGGGCAACCTTACCACCCAGCTTCCCTCGGCGTGGAGCATTAATAGGGCCACAGGTCCTCGGCTGTTGGCGTTATTTATTGCGCTGGGCAAAAGGATTCCCAGCGGCTGGGGCTAACAATGAAAGGACGGCCGGACGACCCAGAAAGATCGCGCGGAGTGATGAGGATATCGCTTTACAACCTGGTAAACGGCATGACCAGCAGCGCCTACTCGCCTTACCTTTCATTTATAGGGGCCTCCCTGGGGCTCTCAGGCTACACCCTTGGCATAGTCTCAACCGCAGGCACGTTCTTCACTAACATGGCGCAGTACTTCTCGTCAGTGACGAGGAGCAGGGCGAGGCTCCTGGTACTTGAGGGGAACTTAGTTAGGGGCCTCGGCCTCTTCCTTATGCTGTTCTTCCTGAACAGCCACATCATATACACCATTCTAGTCGCCGTGATTATGGCGGGCTCAGGCGTAAGCTCCATGGGCCTCTCCCTCCTGAGTGAGTACTACAGCAGGGGAAGCAGGAGCATAGTTTTGTCCAGGATGGCCTTCTACTCGGCCCTGGGCTCGCTTCCTGTAATAGTGGCGGGAGGCCTGTATATGGCCACTAACGTGGAGCTGGCTAAGTACATCTTCGTCGCATCAGCTGTGGTGACCACCCTTTCCACTTTCATAGTGTTTGACCTGCCCTACGACGAGCCCCAGGGACGAAGGTCCCTCAGGCTCTCCGCCAAGGGGCTTGAGAAGTTCCTGGCGTTTAACTTTGTCTACATGATTGTGTGGTCCTTCGCCTGGCCCCTCTTCCCCCTCTCGCAAATTTACATATTTAAGATGACGACCGAGCAGGTGGCCATAATAAACGTCATAGCCACCTCCTCAACGGTTGTCGTCCAGAGGTTCATAGGGGGGTTCATAGCTAGGAGGATGAAGCTCTCCATGTTCCTGGGCAGGCTCACCAACACCTTCTTCGCGCTGGCCTACGCCGTGTCACCCAACATTTACGGCATATACGTATCCCAGCTCCTGGCAGGCCTGGCCAACTCAATAAATAACGTGGCCTACTTCTCATACCTCGTCGATAAGGTGGAGGACAAGAGGGCCGCCATAGGCACCTACAGCGTCGTCATGGGCGTGGGGGCCTTGATAGGGGGCGAGCTGGGCGGCTGGGCCTTCGAGTACCTTAAGGCGATAGAGGGCTACGAGTGCCTCAGGCAGCTGATGCTGTACACGGCGATAGCCAGGGCGTCGGCGGCCTCCCTCTTCCTGCTCCTCTAAAGCGCCGCCCTGGCCTCCCTGAGGGCGTTGAGCTGGGACTCGAGGTCCCTGGGGGAGGAAACTATGACCCCGTCCACCACGTCCCTGAGCCTCTCCACGGCCTCCCTGACCTCGCTCATGGTAATGAGCTCCTCCCTGGGGATGGATCTAAGCGCATCGGCGTTGGCTTCAGTGAGCAGCACCAGGTACACGTAGAGCTTAGAGCCCCTGAGGTGGGCCTCCCTGGCCACCTCGCCCACGAGGCCCGAGCGCCAGGGCCTCGTTATCACGTAGAAGTCGGCGCCCGAGGACACCCTCCTGAGAACCTGGTCCATAGGCTTAGCGAGGCTCAGGAGGTGGCCGACCCTCACCCTTATCCCAAGGGACCTTATTACCGCTGCCATGGCCTCGGGGTCAGTGTTGCATGGGTCGCCAAGGGTGGGCCTGTCCCCCCTGAGGAGGAGCAGCCTCGAGATCCCCGCGGCCTCTATTGACATGGCAATGTTGATCGCGCCGAGGGGGCTGACGTCTAGGAGCCTCAGGTGAGCTATTAAGTCTGCCCTGCCGTCCAGGGCCGACTTAATGGCTGCAGCCATGACAGGTGACGAGGGGGCCGGCGCGCCGAGCGGTGCATCGGGCACGTCAAGGGAGTCCGCCAGCTCAAGGAGCCTTGACGCCGCCCTCGCCATCTTCTCCAGGGACCTCTTGGGCGGCAGCTCAGCGATCAGCTCAAGGTCTCCCAAAACCCTCGCCTTTCAGCTCTGCTTCAGAGGCCGCGCTTATAAATTACAAGCCCAGCTTGACTGCACGTAACTCTTTCAAATTATTTTAACCAGCTCACTTATAGTGGTCAGCACGAACACGCTCCCGAGGAACTTGTATATGGTTGATGACTTCATCCTGTTGGCCAGCCTTGCAAAGTATATGCCGGAGAGCATTGCAACGACGCCTATTATTACTGACGCCATGACGTCTGACATGCCGTCAGCTATGTAGGCCTCAGCCCCTGAGGCCGCGGACATGAACATGGCTAAGGTGGCGGTCCCTATCATCCTCTTGACCTCCATTGAGAAGAGGAGCATCATTATGGCTATGAACATTATCCCCCCGCTGGCCCCAAGGGTGCCCGTCACCAGGCCTACCACGAAACTGAGGGCAGGCGCAAGTACATAGGCGGCCCTGCCCAGTCCCAGGCTTCTCACGTTCAGCGACGGGCTCTTGGATCTCCTAAATGACACGTAGGCCATGTATGCGGTGAAGGTGGAGAAGGCTATCTCAAGGGCCCTGACGGGGGCCCTGAAGGCTATGGCTGAGCCCACCTGGGCCCCAAGGACGGCCCCAAGGCCTATGAGTACGGCCTTCTTAACGTCGACGTTCCTGTGAGTGAAGTAAACGTATATCACCGAGGTAGTAGTTATGACGTCGACCAGGAGGCTTGAGCCTATGGAGTCCTTAAAGCTAAGGCCTAGGTAGGAGAGGGCCGGAACCACTATAAGGACGCCGCTGGAGCCCGTTATCCCCGTGAGGGCGCCGACGGCCACCCCTATGAGCACGAGGGCGTACAGCGGTATCACGTGTGTCATAGCTTGGTCCAGGGAGGCTATAATGTGTAAACTAACTCTTTAAAGTTTTTGTAAATAATTAAACCGGTAACGTCAGCCAAGCGCGCCGAGGGCGAAGCCCAGGAGGGCCAGGGGAACCACGTAGAGCTCCACGTCCTTGACCCTGGTGGCGACGTCCTTTGTGGGCGACCTCACCAGCTTTAGCGACTCATAGATGAACACCAGGTCTACCGCTGCTATTGGCACGCCGTAGTAAATGGGGTTGGCTATTCCAAGGAGCGGCGGCAGCGGGCTGAGGGCTATTGCCGCCAGGTAGAAGGCCATGGAGGCCAGGGAGGCCTTCGCAGGGCCGTGCACCACTGCCAGCGTCCTAACCCCGTGGAGCCTGTCGCCCTCGACGTCAGCGACGCCCTTAGCTATCTCCCTCCCCACCATGGAGAGGAATATCATGAGGGTCTCGAACACTATGGCCATGTTGACCCCGCCCCCCATGAAGGCGCCGTAGAGCAGCGGCGAGACCCCAGTGAAGGCAACCATGAAGTTGCCCAGGAGGCCCGTCCTCTTCGTCACAGTGTCGTAAAGTACCGCGTCAACGTAGGACACGGCGGCCACGGTCAGCTCCGGCAGGCCCATAACTGCTGAAATAGCGAGGCCTACCGCAGACGTCAGCCAAAAGAGGGCCTTGGCCTCAGCCACGCTCACCCTGCCTGAAGGTATGGGCCTCCCGGGCGAGTTAACCATGTCAATCTTGACGTCAACTATGTCGTTGAGCACCATGGCTGACGACGTCAAGGTGTAGGCCACCAGGAACCCCATGACTATCGAGGCCACGGGCGGAAGCCTGCCGTGGCCGGCGACGAAGGCCCCAACTATCACTATGATTCCCATCATGACGCCGTTGACGGGCCTCATCAGCTCCGCGTAGGCTGCGGCCTTTGACAAGCAGGGCCCCAAGAACGCTGGGGCCGTCCGCTTATAAGCTGTAATAGCTATCTACAAGAGGGGACAGGGCTTGAGCGAGCTTGAGTCGCAGTTCGGCAACGCCGTGGCCAGGTTCAGGTACCCTGACGCCAAGATGTTCAGGTCGATAATAGACTCTCTGTCCGACATCATTGAGGAGGCGGCTTTCACAATAACCAAGGACGGGGTCAAGGTCTCTGGGCTGGACCCGGCCAAGGTTGCCTACGTGGAGGTTACGATACCTTACTCGAGCTTCCTCGAGTATGAGCTCTCCCAGGACTCCGTCACCATGGGGGCCAACCTGGCCTCGCTGTCCAAGGCACTTGTTGACACTAAGAAGGGCAACAGCGTTGAGTTCAGGGTCTCCCAGTCCCAGGTGCTTATAAAGGTCGAGGGTCAGGCCAGGAGGGTCTACCTGCTCCCTAACATAGAGGTGGCCAGCGAGATACCTGAGATGAAGCTGGAGCACGACGCTGACATAAAGATAATGGCGGACCCCTTCAGGAGGGCCGTAGAGGACGCCGGCGAGTTTGGGAACGCCGTGGAGTTCGAGGCCACGGACACATACTTTGCAGTAAGGGCCAGCGGGGAGAGGCGCGCCGAGGCGAAGTTCCTCAGTGGCTCCGGCTCCCTGATATCGCTTGAGGTCAAGGAGAGCGCCAAGGCTGTTTATGACTACAGCTACCTGGACAAGGTGCTGTCGCTAACCAAGGTCGCCGAGCAGGTGGAGGTCATGTTTAAGACCGACAACCCGCTTGAGCTTAGGCTCGACTCGCCCAGCTTCTCAGTTAGGTACGTGCTGGCGCCGTACACTGGCGAGGCCGCCGGTGAGGAGAAGACGGGCAGGAGGTCGAGGAGGAAGGAGGCTAAGGAAGAAGAGGCCGCGGAGTCCGAGGAGTCGGAGGAGGCCGAGGAGAGCGAGGGAGAAGAGGAGGAAGAGGAGGGCTCGTCAGAGGAGGAGTAACGAGGTCCTGGTCGTGGGCACCTCGGGCCCCTCACCAAAGTACTTAACGGGGTCGCCGACGACGTGACATAGGGCCTTCAGGGCCTCAAAGGAGTCGTCCCTTCCCCTTATTATTACTCCCTGCCTTAACTTGGAGAGCTGCAGGGCGGCGCTCACACTGCCATAGACCAGCACGGCGGTGCTGCCCTCAATCATGGCTGCTACCTGCGAGGCCTCTGAGCAGTCGTCGTAGAGGGACACGGATACTATAGGCGCCTGGACGTCGGTCCAGAGGAGCTCCGCGCCCCTGGGCACGTCGCTTATCACCAGCGGCGAGACGTAGTTGCCGTTAACGTTAACTTCGTCGGAGAGCGACGCGCCCTTGGAGGCGGCGTCGTTTATGAGCTTCACGGCCCTGTCCACGAGCCCCCTAGTCCTCAGCGGCCCCACGTCCTTGCCCTCCAGCGGGCTTCCAACGCTGAGCTGCGATATGTAGTCCTCCATTGAGTCGAGGAGCTCCTCGCCAAGGCGCCTAGACGCCAGCACCCACCTCACCGAGCCGCAGGCCTGCCCTGCGTTGGAGACCGCGGAGTCAACTACCTGCCTAGCCAGGGACTCTATGTCGTTGGGCTCGCCGCACAGGAGGAGCGCAGCCCTTCCTGAGCAGTTGGCTATCACGTTGCTGAACGTCCTGCTGACTGAAAGCCTGGTAGACTCCCTGCCAAAGAGCACCGTTGCCGCGACGTCCTGCTCCGTCAGCCTGCTGTAGCCGTTCATGTTGACAAGGGACACGAAGTCCCCAAGGTCAGTGCCCCTGAGTATTGCTACGGCTGCGGCCGTCGAGGCGGAGGCCCCCCAGGGGGACTTGACCACTGCTGGCATGCCGTTGGCGAGGAGCGAGGCGGCGCCAGCTACGGCGCCGAAGAAGGGCGACGTGAAGGGGGGCAGGACTAGGCCTACGCCCTCCCTGGAGTGAACTGTGGTCGAGGTCCACTCGCCGCTCATGTCGAAGTGAAGCCTGCCCGTGAGCGAGCCTCCCCTGGCGCTGGCAAGCTCCTGGGCCTGTGAAAGTATGGCCTGTGAGGCCTCAACCTCGTCCCTGGCCTCGGAGAGCTTCTTGCCCGTCTCCATGGAGATGACCTTTATAATAATGTCCTTGTAGTCATCTATGGCGTCAGAGGCCTCGAGGAGCGACTCGACCCTGTCGGAGGGCGACATAAGCGAGAGGGAGTCGTACCTGAGCCTGAAGGCCGGCGAGGGGTCGGGCGGGACGGTTATGTAGTACCTGAGGCCCAGCGGGGTCTCAACCCAGACTCTCCTGCCCTGCTCGCTGGCCTGCCCCCCGACCACGTACCTAACTCCGAGGCCGTCGTCCGTGACGAGGACCTCGTCTATTGATTTCAGGAGCCCGGGGACCTCGCTCAAGGCCTACACCTCCTACACGGGCTCCTCAGGGTAGCCCATGGCGGTGGCCACGTAGACTGCCAGCGCGAACAGGGCGCTGCTCAGCCTGTTGACTATCTTCAGCGCGAGGGGGTCTATCTTGTACTCCCTAGAGGCCCTTACCATGACCCTCTCAGCCCTCCTGACCACGGCCCTGGCCACGTGCAGCGCCGCCGCGGGGCTGGGGCCCGCGGGCAACACGAAGTTCTTGAGGGGGTGCCTGCCATAGTAGTTATCTGCCATGTCCTCAAGCCTCCTCAGGTCGTCCTCCGTCACCGAGACCCTTCCCGAGGCCGTGTAGCCGACCCTGAAGATGAGCCTCTGTATGTACTCCAGGTCGGCCAGCACGTCAGTCATGTAGCTGGGGACGAGCGACCTGGCGAGCCCAACGAAGCTGTTGGCCTCGTCCAGGGAGCCCATTAGCTCCACGAGGACGTGGTCCTTTGGGACCCTCTCGTTGAGGAGGCTGCAGTATGTTGTGCCCTCGTCGCCCGTCCTAGTGAACACATGGGGCAAGCGCTTCCACCGCCTGGCTAAGGCCTGCCAGGGTAATAAAGGCTGGGCTCAGCGCCGCTAAGCTAATACCTGGCCTTCTCCCCGCCCCTGAAAGGGCGAGGCTTGTAATTAATTCATATCCGTCACGTGTTGGCGCTGTAGTCGCTGAGTATCGACCTGACTACCGCGGCAGCTGTGTCGTGCGCCCTCGCTCTCCTGTCGAGCTCCTTTATGAACTCGCTGACCCTGCCCTGGGCCTCGGCCCTGGAGAGCTCCATGGCTACCCTCTCAATGGCGTCAAACAGCTCGCCGTCCTTGATGTTCTGGGCAGCGTACCTCATCACGGCGTTAGCCAGCGGGGCCCTCTTATCGTCGAGCAGCACTGTAGTGTCGACCTCAAACCCCACGTACCTGTAGATAGTCCTTATCATCACTTCTGCCTTGACCTTGCCGAACACTACGTAGGAAATTCCATTCTTAACGTCGTTCACCGCAACCGTGGAGAGGTACATGGTGCCGGTCTCGTCCACGTCGCCGAGGGCTGGGTACTTGACCACCTCAAGGCCGTCCTCAGCGAAGGCGCTCCTCACGGCCTCGTAGAACCGGTTGAAGGCTTTCGCGTCTGAGTAGGCCACTGCCATCTCCAGCAGCTCCTCGTTCATTGAGACTACGTTCATCAGCTTCTGGGCGATGGGGTCCTCCAAACTTCTTCACCCGTTGTTGCCCAGCGTGGGCAGCGGCTGCCTCTCCACCACGTCGCCGTCCTCTACGTACACGGCGGCCAAGTTAATGACTCCCAAATCAACGAAGGCCCCTAAATTACCCTTGTTTTCATGTGGTATTTTCGACCTCAACTGGGACGTGAGCATACTAACCCCTCCTAACCTAGTTATAAACTACCTCCAGTCGGTCTAAATCGCTTCCCCGCGCCACTTTTCCTTGAACTTTAAGGTCAGCTTGAAGCCCTTCGGTAAATAATCCTCTTGGCCACAACGAGTTTAACGACGCTAGCCCTCTTCATTCTCTTTCACTCACTGTTCCTCAGCGCATTTCTTTATGGTTTCTCGATAAGTCGCCAGCCGACGCTAGGCTGATATGTCATAGTGCATTGTCAGTGGCGTGGTGGTCTGGGCGAACACGTAGCCCTCCCTGAAGGCGTAGCTTACTATGGCCATGTACCTGTCCTGGAGCCTCGGCAGGTACTGCTTAACCTCCTGGGGGAGCGAGAGCGACTCCACCTGGGACTCCTCGCTCCTGAGCAGCACCTTGGTGTTAGTGAGCTGTATTACTATGCTGTTAAGGTCCTTGGGGCTGTGGGTGCTGAAGACTAGCCCTATGCCCCTTGACCTCCCGAGCCTGGCTATCCTGGAAATCATTGCTGAGATCTCGCTGACCTCTTCCGCCTCCTCCTTGGACCTACCCTCACTTGGGAAGAACTGGTGCGCCTCATCTATGAAGATAACTACCTCAGGCGAGTCCCTCTCCCTCCTCCTCCAGGCCTCGTGCTTCCACGCTATGATCCTCTCAAGCATCCTGTACGTAAGCACCCTCAGGGACTCGGGGCCTCCCTGGGAGCTCTCGAGGCCCTTCCTGAGGTCAAGCACCACGGGCACCTGCAGCAGGTTGGCCTCCCTCACGATGCTCTCCCAGCTGGGCTCCCTGAGGACCTCAAGGCCCTTGTCGGAGACTATCATGACGTCAACGAATCCAGTGTCCAGGAGGGCTGAGACCCTCCTGAACAGGGCCTCAACCGTGCTCCTGTGCGGCATGAGTGACAGTATTACCTTGGTCGTGAAGTCCACAGCCTCGTCGAGCTTGACGGCGCTGGCCCTCCCTCTCTCGTCGTAGCCCACGAGCTTCAGGAGCGGTATGTCCTCAGGGCTCGCGGCCTCCTGGGACTCCCTCCAGTTGGCCACGTAGTTACTCATGAGCTCCCAGGCCATCTTCATGGCCTCCTCGTCGGATGGACCCTTCCTGAGCTTCATCAGGGCGACCAGCAGCGCCGCCTGCAGAATCTCCATGGGTGGGTTGAACTTGAACTTGGCCTTGAACTTCCTCCTTATTGAGGCCAGCATGCTCCTTGCCAGCTCGCTCAGACCCGGCATGAGGCTGACGAGTGAGTCAGTGGTGCTCCTGCTGGTGTCGATGAAGTACGGCACCAGGGCCAGCCTAAACGGGAGCCCCTGCGCCTCAAGGTACGTCAGGCCGGTGGAGTCCGACACCTTGTGCTTTAAGTCGGCCTCAACTTCGCTCTCAAGCAGGGGAGCTATGACGTCCCTGACGTACTCCTTACCAAGCTCCCTGAGGACTTCAACGTACTTGCCTCCCTCCCTTGAAGCCCAGATCTCACCGAGGACCTGGGCAGTTATGGGCAGGACCACCATTACTCCGGGGGGCGGCGACACGTTGGAGTAGGCGTTCTCGTAGACCTCACGGGGCTCTGGGGGCCTCTGGGGCTTCATGGGCAGCTGAACGAAGTCATCATTAAGGTCAACTATTATTGCCGTGAACCCCCTCCTTGAGTTGCTGTAGGCGGCGGTTATCATGTTCTTAAGCAGGGTCGTCTTTCCGGCCCCGGTGGTGCCCACTATCAGTATGTGGTGAAGGAACGTCTGGACCGGCAGCTTAACTGGTATTCTGCCGCCCTCTATGAGGCCTCCCGGCGTGGCGAGGCTGCCGAGGACAACGCCCTCCGAGGGCAGGTCCAGGAGCTCCCTGAGGGTCTGGGGCGATGGGACAACGACGGGGGCCTGGGGCTCTATGCTCTTGACCGCTGGCCTCGGCGACGGGTCCCCGTCGCCCTTCTCCAGGACCAGCTCCCCCTCTATTATGGCGTCGGTTATGAGCCCCCTGGGCTCGACGCTGTTAACTATGGGGCTCACTGGGGGCTGGAGGCCCATCATGGCGAGCTCGTCCCTCCTGTTTATGGATGTGACCCTCACAAGGACGAGCCTCAGGTCCTTGGGGTCAACTATGACCAGGTAGTCGCCGACCCTCTGGAAGGGCGCCTCCCTCTCCCTGTAGTAGGTCGAGGGGTCTATGACGAACTCTATCCTGGAGCCCTCGCCCACCTTCACCTCGTTGAACCTCGAGACCCTGCCCACCAGCTTGCCGACCCTGTTGGCCTTCTCATAGGCGGCCCTCAGCATCTGGTCTAGCCTGTCCACCTCGCTCTCGACAGCCTTGAGCTTGTCGAGCTGCAGCCCCTCCTTGTCAGCCAATTACTCCTCACCCTCCCCTGCCAGCCCCCTAAGCTCGACCTCGCTCTCGTAGCCCAGCCTGCCGCCCAGCCCCACGACCTCCTTAGCCAACAGCGCTCTTAAGGAGGAGGTCAGGGCCTTGGCCCTCCTGTCGCTCATGGAGACGCTCACAGGCTCGAGGCTCTCCCTGGCCAGGGAGTCACCAAGGAACGCCTGGAGCGGGTCCACATTGAACTCCTCAAGCATGTTAAGGGTCTCCTCCGTGTACTCCAGCCTGAAGACCTTGGACCTGACGCCGAGCTTCTGCCACGCGCTGGGCATCATAATTACGTACTCCACTATCTTCTCTATGCCGTCGCCGCCCTTAACTATTATCTTTGGGGTAACATATACCCTGCCCGGCACCTCGTCCACGCACCCCAGCGAGGCCAGCCTCTGCAATATCATTGCGTCGGTCTCGCCGGACGCCGAGAGGCCGCAGCCCTCCAGGAGCCTTGAGTATGTCGGCGATGAGGAGAGCATGAAGCTCCTCTCAACCCTCTTGACGACCCCTATCACAGGGACGCCGGCGGACTCCAGCTGCTTAACGGCCTCATACCTCTGAACCATGAGGTTGCCGACGCCCTTGCCCTGGCTTATGAATATGGGTCCGTCGAGCATGACCACGGGCCTCCTGCCCGCCTCGGCGAACGCCCTGGCTATCTGCTCAACTGGGACCTCCATGGCCCACCTCTCGAGCGAGAGCCTGGCGTAGTCCGCGAGCTTAGATATAAACGACTGGGACAGGTCTGAGGGGCTTGCAATTACTGAGGCCACGCCCTCCTGCTCAGGGAGCTCGACGGCCCCGTGGGGCACTACATATATGAAGGGCGGGGGCGAGGGGCCGCAGCTCATGGGCTCGCCGTAGAGCGACGGGTAGTCGCACAGCTCCACGGGGCCCGGGCCTGACACCGAGAGGGCGGAGACTACTATGTCAGCGTAAGGCGTGGCCAGGAGCCTGGTGCTGGTGTCAACGCCTATGTGCACCATGTCCTTCGAGTAGCCCGGCACCCTCCTGGGCAGAAGGGGCCTCGAGGCCCTCTCGAACATGTCCACGGGCCCCCTGTCCTCGTCGCTTGACGCCTCAAGGATCTCAGAGAGGCTAAGTGACGACCTGCCGCTTCTCCTGGAGCTGCTGCCCGGGTTAAGCAGGTTCTTTGCGAGCTCGCCTACTATCTCTGAGACAGACGGCGTGCTGCTCACCAGTTATGCTCGTGGTAATAACGTTACAGTAATACCTAATAAAGGGACTCCCCTCCGGGTACGGCTATTATTCCCTGAAACTGCAGGAAAGTAATACGGAAGAGCCTTGATCTCAGTGGTTACAGCTGCCTACAACGAGGCGGAGAACGTCCCAAAGCTCGCCGAGAGGCTCAGGGCCGCGCTGAAGGGCTACGACCACGAGATTATACTGGTCGACGACAGCTCGCCTGACGGCACCGCGGCTGTGGCGGCCAAGTACTTCGACAGGGTCATAGTTATGAACAACGTGGGCCAGACCGCGAGCCTCCTGGAGGGCATCAAGGAGGCCTCAGGAGACCTAGTGGTTACTATAGACGCGGACCTAGAGAACCCGCCCGAGCTCGTGCCGGGCATCATTAAGGCCGCCAGGGACATGGGGTGCGACGTGGTGGTGGCGTCGAGGACCTGGCTCCCGAGGCCCGCCGAGGTGATAGCCTCAGCAACCCTCGGAAGGCTCCTGGGCGTCAGGGACCTCTTCTCCAACTTCAGGGTCTTCAGGAGGTCCCTCCTGGCTGACTATAACCTTAAGCTTGGGGAGACCTTCGGCTGTGAGCTCCTGGCGGCCTCGAGGCTCAGGGGGGCAAAGGTCTGCGAGGTGCTCTACAGGCCGCCCCCAAGGAGGCGGAGCCCCAGGATCGGGGGGACGCTTAAGGCTAACATCAGGGCGACGCTCGCCTGGCTCAAGTGCGCTTACTTCTACGTCGGCCTCTCCACGGCTAAGGCCCTGGGCCTAAACGCGGTCTAAGTGGTGTTATAATATGCGTCCACCTTCTATGGGATAGACGTTATTGCTAAGAACGCGCTTCATAAACCCGTGCGGTCCATATCATAATATTTTTAAAGATCATTCAGTGGGACCCCTGTTGGTGTTTTAGCGTATGAGTAGCGAGGAGAGAATTCAGAGGGCTGAGAGCACAGACAGGCAGCTCAGGAAGTCCCTGTCGTTCATAGACATAACTGCGCTGGTCTTCGGCGCCCTGGTGGGAAGCGGGTGGCTCTTCGCCTCCTACTACACAGCAATGGCGGTAGGTCCGGCGGCCTTCATATCATGGATAGTCGCTGGGGTGCTCATGCTCTTCGTAGCCCTTGCCTTCGCTGAGCTCTCTGCGGCGATACCAAAGTCGGGCTCAATAGTGAGGTACCCCCAGTACACGCACGGCAGCTTCGCGTCGTTCACGCTCTCATGGTCCTACCTCGTAGCCTCCCTGAGCGTGGCCCCGGCGGAGGCGATAGCGGTAGTCACATACCTCGCCATATTCTTCCCGTGGCTCTACACCAGCAAGACGACGCCCCTGGGAAGCGTCACCGTGCTCACGGCCCCTGGCGTTGCCATAGCCTTCGCGCTGCTGACTGCGTTCTTCCTGATAAACTACTATGGAGTTAACATAATGGGCTCAACCAACACGTTCCTGACCTACATAAAGTTCGTGGTGCCCATAGTCACGGTGCTGCTCCTCCTGGGCCTCGCGCTGCACCCAAGGAACTTCAGCACCCCGTCGTTCGTGCCCTACGGCACGGCCCCGATCATAATGTCTATATCTACTACCGGCATAGTGTTCTCATACCTGGGCTTCAGGCAGGGCCTTGACTTTGCGGGCGAGGCGAAGAACCCGCAGAGGGACGTGCCCCTCGGCACTATACTTGGCTTCGTGATGGGCATAATAGTCTACGTGCTCCTGCAGGTCTCCTTCACGGGGTCAATACCGTGGTCGGCCCTTGGCCTCAGGCCCGGAAACTGGACGGGCCTCTCCGCCACGCCCATATCAGCGGCCCCGTTCTTTGAGGTGGCCAGGCTCTCAAGCTCCTCGGCCCTGAGGTGGTGGAGCTGGGGCGTCATGGTGGGCGCCATAGTTGCCCCCATAGGCACCGGCCTGATATACATAGGCACTGTTTCAAGGGTTCTCTACGGCATGTCGACGAACGGCAGCATACCGGAGAGCTTCATGAAGCTCAACAGGCACAGGGTGCCCTGGGTAGGGCTGCTAATATCATGGCTCATAGGGGCCCTTTACCTGCTGCCGTTCCCCTCGTGGGCCTACATAGCCAGCCTGACGGTGTTCGCCACGGTGTTCACCTACACCATAGGCGGGGCGGCGGTCCCAGCGCTCAGGAAGCACGCTCCCGAGATAAGGAGGCCGTTCAAGCTCTGGGCCCCGACAGTTATGGGAGGCATAGCCTTCATAGCGGCCTACATGATAGTCTACTGGGCGGGGTTCAGCACCATGTGGATAGCGGTGCCGCTAGTGCTCGCAGGCTTGCCCATCTTCTACATTTACGTGGCGCCGCGCTGGTACAGCGTCAGCAGGTCCCTGGGAGTCGCCCTCGGCGTGACCTACTGGGTCGTGCTGGCGCTCACCACGTACTTCCTCATATACAGGGGCATAGTGCTTCCCTGGGCCTCAATAGGTTATGGGCCCCTCGCGCTCAGGCAGTCCTACCAGGTTGACTTCTGGGCCTTCGTGCTGGTCAACCTGCTCACGACCGTCGGCTTCACGCTGGTCATATACTCTAAGGGCAACGATGAGCTGAGGCAGGAGATAAGCTCGGGCTGGTGGGTCATAGCTGCCCTCTTTATCGGCCTAGTGCTTGTGTTCTACGGCACCCTGGGCCCCTTCGGGTCCAACGCGCCCATAGGCTACCCGCTTGACGACGTGAGCACAGCGGTGGTGGCCGCAGTTCTTTACGTGTTCGCGCTCTTCAGCGCTCGCAGGACCAAGGACCTTGAGGCCCTGGTGCAGACACTCAAGGGCCCCTAACTTAAAACTTGATTAACGTAGGTCCTTTTATTCACTTTTTAACTTCACTCCTTGTAGGGGCTCAGCTTGCCCACGTTTAGGTTTGATGAGAGCAGGTTCAGGGCTGTAAGCTTTCTTCCCTCGTCCAACAGGGCCTTCGTGGACAGCTGTATAGCGAGCGACGCCGGCAGGATATGCGTCTCCCAGGTCAGCGAGAGGACCATAAGGATAGCCGAGCCTGAGGCCAAGGACTTCAAGGCCCAGCAGCTGGGGTCGCCCGAGCTCGTCACAGGGGATTACAGGGTGCAGCTGCTGCCTCACATCAGGGTAACGCGCGGGGGCGTGACGATCTTTGAGGAGTGGGAGCCGGACGACAGGCTGGTGCGCGGCGCTAACAGGACTTGGGTCGACCCTCTCTTCGTTGACGTGAAGCCCACGGAGAGCTGGCTCAACTACCGCACCATAGTTACCGGCAAGGTGACCTGCGCTGACGGCAGGGCCTGCAGCTCCTTCGCCGTTTCACTCAGGCCCGGCGAGCCGCTGTATGGCCTTGGGGAGCACTTCGGGCACATAAACAAGAGGGGAGGCGAGTTCATAACTTGGGCGGCGGACGCGCCCTCGACGCCCAACTACGCCACCTACGTGCCCGTGCCCTTCATATGGTCCCCGAGGGGCTGGGGGCTCCTTGTAAACACCTACTCCCCGGTTTACTTCGACCTCGGCAAGAACTCGTACGACAGGCTCCTCATCATGGTCAGGGGCCCCCTGGACCTCTACCTCTTCCTGGGAAGCCCAAAGGAGATACTGGCGGAGCTCTACAGGCTGACCGGGACCCCCAAGGCGCCTCCGCCCAAGTGGAGCTACGGCTTCTGGCAGAGCAAGTGCGCCTACTACAGCCAGGACGAGGTCCTTAGCGTCGCCAGGGAGCTGAGGAGCAGGGGCTACCCGGCCGACGTCATCCACATAGACCCGCCGTGGGAGGGCAACTGGAAGAAGTACAGGTGCGACACTATAGACCTTGAGTGGGACACGTCGGCCTTCCCGGACCCCAAGGGGCTGGTGGACGAGCTGCACAGGATGGGCTTCAGGCTGTCGCTCTGGATGAACCCTTACATAGAGCCCGGCACCAGGCTGTGGGCCAGGCTTGAGAAGTACATGGTCAAGTCAAAGCTGGGGGGCCTTGCAACCCCGGCAGCTGACTGCCAGAGGAGGGAGGGGGCCGGCATAGTGGACCTGACGGACCCCGAGGGCTTCAGGGCCTTCAAGGAGGCGCTCAAGGACCTGGTGCTTCCATACGCGGACGTGATAAAGGCTGACTACGGCGAGGCCGTACCGGAGGAGGCGGACTTCAGGAACGGCATGAGCGGCGAGGAGGCCCACAACTACTACCCGCTCCTATACATGAAGGCCGTCTACGAGGCCACGGTGGAGGCCAAGGGCTACGGCATAGTCTGGGGCAGGTCAGGCAGCACGGGCGTCTGGGCCTACCCCCTGAACTGGGGCGGCGACGTGCCCTCAAGCTGGGAGGGGCTAAGGCAGGCCATAAGGGGGCTGCTCTCATACCACGCCAGCGGCGCCTTCTTCGGCTCCTTCGACGTGGGGGGCTTCATAGGGAGGCCGAGCGACGAGCTGTACCTCAGGTTCCTCCAGGCGGGGGTAACTGTGAGTCACGTGAGGGCCCACGGCGTGACTGACAGGGAGCCTTGGAAGTACTCACCCAAGGAGACCCTTGCAGCGCTCAAGCTGCGCTACAGGCTGCTGCCCTACCTCTACTCGGAGTCATGGAGGTCCGTAGAGGAGAGGGTGCCGCTCGTGAGGCCGCTGCCGCTCGAGCACCCTGACGACCCCAACGTGTATGACATAGATGACGAGTTCTACCTGGGCTCGAGCCTGCTGGTGGCCCCGATAGTTGAGGAGGGCCAGAGGGGCAGGGGTGTTTACCTGCCGGAGGGGAGGTGGATAGACTACTTCACGGGCAGGGAGTACGAGGGCGGCAGGTGGGTGACCATATCATATGACTCGCTCGACAGGTTCCCGCTGCTGGTCAAGGAGGGCTCAGTGATACCACTGCTGGGGGTTGAGGTCGACCACGTGCCTGACGGCCGCTTCAGCCCAGTGGAGTTCCACGCGTTCAAGGTGACGGAGGCGGAGTACCCCTACTACGACGACGGCGCCAGGGCCGCGGTAAGGTGCAGGGGAGGCACCTGCTCGGCTGAGGGGATGCCGGCGGACGTCAAGTACACGTTTATCTACCACGGCTGAAGCGTTTAATCCCACCGAGCACTCAGGTCAAGGGTGGCGCGCATGGTAAAGATATTTGTAATCTGCACGGCTGGGAGGGACGACATAAACAGGGTCAACATGGCCATAAACTTCGCCCTCGGCGCCAGGAAGAACGCGGGCGCCGACGTGTCATTCATGTTCCTCGGCAGGGGCGTTGAGTACCTTATGAAGAACGCGGCCAACGCAGACGAGGTGAGGAAGCAGATAGAGCAGATGAAGCAGGCCGGCATAGACGTGGCCTACTGCAGTGTCTCAGCCAAGGGGCTCGGGCTGACGCCAGACATGCTGATAGAGGGCGTTGAGCCCGTGATGGGCGGCGTCCACACGGCTAAGAAGGTACAGGAAGGCTATGAGGTTGTCTCCTTCTGACCCTCTAGACCCACTCGCTTCTTTAGGCCTAGACCTTGAGTTATCCCAGGTGCAGGGCTTGGCTGTCCCGGGCCACGCGGCCAGGTCTTACATAAGGGACTCCGTGGACGAGCAGGTTCAGCCGGCGGGCGTCGACATAAGGCTGGGGGAGGTCATGGAGTTCCTGAACGAGGGCGAGCTGAGGGCGAGCTCCAAGAGGCTCCCCGACGTCAGGCCAGTGAAGCCAGTGGACGGCCTTTACAGGCTCCAGCCTGGAGCCTACAAGATAAGGTTCCTTGACGTTGTCGCAGTTCCCCCGGACGCCGTCGGCATCTGCTACCCCAGGAGCACGCTGCTGAGGATGGGGGTCACCATCTCATGCGCGGTGTGGGACCCCGGGTACACGGGCAGGGGGGAGGCCCTCATGATAGTGGCCAACCCCCATGGGGCCGTCATAGAGCAGGGCGCCAGGGTGGCCCAGATGGTGTTTATAAGGCTCGAGTCGAGGCCCTCCTCGCTCTACAGGGGCTCATACCAGGGCGAGAACCTATAGCCTGACGACGGCAGGCACTATAATAGGAATTAGCAGGGTAAGCACCACCCCCTGGACAAGGCCCTCAAGGCCTGTCTCGGGCCCGGCGTACCTAGTTATGACGCCAAGCGTGGTGTCCATCGACGTGGCGCCCCCCATAACGACGGAGCCCTCCCCTATGAGCCTGTCAATCGCGGGGAAGAGGGCGAGGGTCAGGTCCTCCCTGAGCTGGTTTGCCACGAAGCCTATGACACCCATGGATGGGCTGAAGAGCGACAGGAACGGCCCTGTGAAGGAGTACCAGCCCGAGCCCAGGGCGGCGGCCACGGTGAGCCTCAGCGGGAGGCCCAGGAGCTCGGCAATGGCCAGCCCCGCCGCGGCGTCACCCACGAGCGCGGCGGCGGTGAACATGAGGCCCACGGAGAGTATCCTCCTGCCAGCACTGGCGAGCCTCCTCCACGAGAGGCCCACGTAGGCCCCGGCAGTCGCGACAACTATATACAGGAAGATGTAAGCGTAGGGCAGCACGTCGTCTGGCCTTGGCCTCAGCGCCGCCCCCAGGGCAATGCCTATAACAAACGCGGAGGCCGTCCTAGCCGCTGCCCTTAGCTCTTCCCTCAAGCCTCCTCAGCCCCCACTCAGCTATATAGGCCCCCAGGATGCCTGGAAGGACCGCTATCAGCAGGGAGGCCGCTGTTATACTTACTGCGCTCCTCCCTATGGAGAGCACCTCGGAGCCGACCACGAGGCCCATTGAGAACACGAGGGCCAGTATGAATATGGTTGACGTCGTGTCAAGGACCTTTAGGTGGCCCGACCCCTTGCCCTCGAGGGCGAGACCAACTATGAAGCCCACGGCCAGCGAGAGGTAGAGGATCTCCTCTAGGCTCACCTCAGTAGCCCCTCAGGAGGGCCGCGAAGTTTTAGATTAAAAGGGTGCACTCGTCATGCGTAGCCCAGCCTTCTGTAGAGCTGGGCCGCCTCGTTCAGGTGCTTCCTGCCTATCCTCATGTGCTCCCCCATCTCCACAAGTACGTCCATGCCAGCTATGAGGCTCTCGAGCGTGGCGTGGGACGTGTAGATCCTCCTTATCTCGTCCTCGCCGGCCTTGTATATCAGCATAGCTGGGGGCTTCGAGGCGTCATAAACCGCCACCTCGGCGGGCCTGTTGGGCTCTATGAGCGTCTCCTCAAGCCCCGCCAGCTTCCTGAGGGACTGGCTCAGCGAGAGCGCGTCGCCAAGGTCCTCGAGGCCGTAGCCTCCTCTCCCGGTCAGCACCAGGTGCTCCCTGTCGCCGTCCTCAACCTGGCCCCCTGGGCAGTCCTTGCCGCCTATGGTCACCATCCCCCTCAGTATGGGCTGTATGGAGAAGGCCTCCGTGCACGACGGCCTGGCGACGCCGTAGAAGCCGCCTATCCTGCGGGCCAGGTCAAGGGCGAGGGAGCTTGAGAGGCTCTCGACCAGGGCGGTGGTCACCCCCATCATGTGGAGCTCGTAGACGCCCGGCAGGGAGGCTGTGAACAGCTCCTCGTCCTTGAGCCTCCTGTAGAGCTCTATCCTAGCCGTCAGGGAGGGCCTCGCATACCTTATGGGGTAAGCCGCCACATCTGCCACGGCCGTGAGCCCGGGGACAACGACCCTCCCCTCGCCGCCTATCACCAGCGTGGCGTCCTGTATGTCATCGGGGGCGGGCTGAGGCCCCACGTCCCTTATTATGCCGTCCTCTATGTAGACGTAGGAGTCCCTTATGACCTCCTTGCCCGTGTAGACCGCCGCCGCGTTAATCAGCACGGTGAGGGTCATCTTTCATCCACGTTCCCTTTGGTCTTCCGTGGGTAATTACGCGTGTCGGATCGCTCCTCCCATTGAGGAAGTCCTCAGTCACGTGAGAGGTTAAAATCGCTGGACTTTATGCTTACAGTGGACTAAGGGGCCAGATGGGTTGAGCGGTGAACCGACGACCTACGTAACAGATGTGGACTCCATAGTTGACGGTAGCCTCAGGAAGCTCGTGGAGTCAGGCAAGGTTATGGGCAGGGTGGTTATACCGAAGGGCGCAGTCGACTACTTCTACTCGGAGGCCAAGGCCGGCAGGAGCGTGGGCTTCACGGGGCTCCAGGAGCTCGACAGGCTGGCCAGGGAGGCTCCCAACGGCGTAACCATAGAGGTCTCAGCCGAGGTGGAGGGCGAGAGCTACGAGAGGCTCAAGCTGTCCGTGAGGGACTACGCGCTGAGGCGCGGGGCCGTCCTGGTGACGAGCGACCCCATACAGGCCCAGGCGGCCCAGTTCATAGGCGTCAAGGTGCTCTACACTGGCATGCCCAGGGAGGGCAAGCTCAGGATAGAGGAGTACTTCAACGAGAAGACAATGAGCGTACACCTCAAGGAGGGGGCGGCCCCGCTGGCTAAGGTAGGGAGGCCCGGGAGCTGGCTCTTCGTGAAGCTCTCTGACAGGCCGCTTGAGAGGTCAGAGCTTGAGGAGATGGCAAGAGAGATAATCGAGAGGGCGCTGACTACAACTGACGGCTTCGTCGAGATAGACAGGAGCGGCTCCACCATAGTTCAGCTGGGCGACTACAGGGTCGTCATAACGAGGCCCCCGCTGAGCGACGGGTGGGAGATAACCGCGGTGAGGCCGATAGCGAAGCTCAAGCTTGAGGACTACAACCTGCCTGAGAAGCTCATGGACAGGCTCCTCTCGAGGGCTGAGGGCATACTCATAGCTGGGTCGCCCGGCGCCGGCAAGACAACGTTCGCCCAGGCCCTGGCCGAGTTCTACGCCAGCAGGGGCAAGGTAGTGAAGACCATAGAGTCGCCGAGGGACATGAGGCTCTCGCCCTCTATAACGCAGTACTCCAAGAACTACGCTGACATGACGGAGCTCCACGACATACTCCTGCTCTCGAGGCCCGACTACACGGTGTTCGACGAGATGAGGGACGACGAGGACTTCAAGCTCTACGTGGACCTCAGGCTGGCCGGCATAGGCATGATAGGAGTTGTTCACGCCACGACGCCCATAGACGCCGTCCAGAGGCTGGCCACCAGGGTGGAGCTCGGCATGATACCAAGCATCATTGACACTGTAATATTCATAGACAGCGGCCAGGTCAGCAAGGTGTACGAGCTGGGCATAACTGTCAAGCTGCCGACGGGCCTCAAGGAGGAGGAGCTCGCCAGGCCGGTGGTGGAGGTCAGGGACTTCCTGACTGGCGAGCTGGAGTACGAGATGTACACCTTCGGCGAGCAGGTCATGGTCATACCCGTGGGCCAGAGGAGGTCATCGCTCAGCATAGAGGACAAGGTCTCAAGGATAGTCCCAGGCGCCGAGGCCGAGGTCAGGGACGGGGCCCTCATAGTTAAGCTCCCCAGGAGGGCGAACCTGAGCTCGAGGAAGGTCAGGAGCCTCAAGAAGCTCGCTAAGGAGGAGAACCTGGACCTGAGGTTCGTGCCGCGCGAGGACTGAGCCAGTCGGACAGCCTACTAACGTTCAAAAACTCGCTGGGCCACGCCCAGCTGGGAGCTTTATGGCCTCAGCTGACGTTGCCGAGGTCCTCTCTAGGTTCTCAAGGGAGGCCCTGGTAAAGGGAATAGGGCAGGAGGGCGTCAAGAGGCTGAGGGAGTCGAGGGTCGCAATAATAGGCTGTGGGGCCCTCGGCTCCACCGAGGCTGAGCTGCTGGCCAGGTC
The DNA here is from genome assembly GCF_000144915.1 of Acidilobus saccharovorans 345-15. Classification (NCBI taxonomy): domain Archaea; kingdom Thermoproteati; phylum Thermoproteota; class Thermoprotei; order Acidilobales; family Acidilobaceae; genus Acidilobus; species Acidilobus saccharovorans. Next base: position 777,200 of record NC_014374.1, on the reverse strand, counting down.
AGGGGTAGGGTTCCTGAGGGTCGTTGACAGGGACGTGGTGGACTACACCAACCTCCACAGGACCCACATGGTGGGCGAGGCGGAGGCCGAGCAGGGGGTCCCCAAGGCTATAGCCTGCAGGGACGGCGTGGCGAGGATAGACAGGTCGGTTAAGGTTGAGGCTTACATAGACGACGTTGACTCGGACAACATAGAGGACATAGTTAAGGACGTTGACATAGTGCTTGACGGCACGGACAACATGGACACCAGGTTCGTGATAAACGAGGCCGCGGTGAAGTACAACAAGCCGTGGGTCTACGCCGGCGTGAACTCCTGGTATGGCACTGTGATGCTCATAGAGCCCGGCAGGGGGCCGTGCCTCAGGTGCCTCATCCCCGAGGGCCAGGAGGGGCAGCAGGCCTCATGCGATATCATACCTGCAATAGGCACCGTGACAACTATAGTTGGCGCCATGGCCGCCAACCTCGCTATAAGGTACCTGGCGGGCGACGGGCCCGAGCCAGGGGTCCTGTACTCGATAGACGCCAGGGAGAACACCGTTGAGAAGGTTAAGGTAGAGAGGAACCCCTCGTGCCCCGTCTGCGTCAGGAGGGAGTTCAAACTCCTCTCAAGGCCCCCGAGGTTCGGAGTTATCAGCAGGGTCTGCGGCAGCGAGGCGTTCAAGCTCAGGCTCCCGCTTGACGCCCCTGAGCCCCAGGACCTGGCATCCAGGCTTTCAAGCAGGTTCAGCTGGGTGGTCTCAAGGCCCAACTACGTGAAGGTGGTCACTAAGGAGGGGGTGAGCGTCACAGTGCTTGGAAGGAGGGTCGTAGTGATAGAGGGAGCCATGAACGAGGACGACGCCAGGAGGGCCTACGACGAGGTGGCTGAGGCCGCGGGGCTCCCTACCTACTGAGGTGCGGGCCTTGGCCTGGAGGCTCGTGTGCCCCAGGTGCGGCTTCAGGGGCGAGGAGGGCAGGTACTACCACAGGTGCCCCAGGTGCGGCTCGCCGCTGGAGTTTGAGGGGGAGAGGCCGAGGTACGGGAGGCTCCTCGGCGAGGGCTCAACCCCCCTTGTCTACAGGGAGACGCCGCTCGGCCCCATAGGCTTCAAGCTGGAGTACGTCAACCCGACGGGCAGCTTCAAGGACAGGGGCACGGCCTACTCGCTTCAGCTCGCCAGGGACCTCGGCTACAGGTGCGTGGTCGAGGACTCGAGCGGCAACGCGGGCATCTCCACGGCCGCCTACGCCTCGTTCCTTGGGCTGGAGGCCGTAGTGGCGGTGCCCAGGACGGCGGCCCCCTCCAAGAAGTCAATAATAGCGTCGCTGGGGGCCAGGGTGGTCGAGCTCGACAGCAGGGAGGAGGCGGCCAAGTACGCGGAGGCCATGGCTGGCAGGTGCTTCTACGTGGCCCACTCTGTGAGCGCCGCCTTCCTTGAGGGGATGACCTCAGCTGGCAGGGAGGTGCCAGAGGGCTCCGCCGTGGTGGTCCCCTCGGCCAGCTTCTCGCTGTTCCTTGGCATCTGGAGGGGCTCAGGGGGCAAGGTCAGGCTGTACGCCGTGCAGGGGGTGCAGAACGCCACCCTCAGGGGCCTCGTGGAGCCCATAGCCGTTGGCTCCGGCAGCACGTCGTCCCTGGCCGACGGCCTGGTGCTCCCCTCGGCGCCGAGGGCCCAGGAGGCCGCTGATGCCATAAGGAGGAGCGGGGGAGGCCTGGTGCTGGTCTCGGACAAGGAGATAGCGGAGGCCACCAGGGACCTCTGGTCCATGGGGCTCATGGCTGAGCCCACCTCGGCCTCGGCATATGCAGCCCTGAAGCTCCTGAGGGAGGTGGGCGTTGACGTGGGCGGGTTCATAGCCGTGCTCACGGGCAGCGGGCTGAAGTTCTACGACCTGGTCTCTAGGATCCGCACCTTGACCTGAGCTCCTCAACGCAGGACCTGACGCACTCCGCGAAGTCCTTCCCTCCCAGGCTGACCTCTGCGCACCTCTCCCTGCAGACCTCCACCACGTGGCCCCTGGTGAAGGGGTCGCACTCGTCGGAGCTCACGGCAGCTCGTGTTACCAGCCCCGGAGACGTTTATCAACTTTTGTATACAGTATTACAAGGGTATTTTCAGGTAAATATTAGGAGAAACCTTTTTTAGGCTTTTTGGATTCTATTAAATATTTGGAGAAGAGGTGAGAAAAATGGAGAGGGGGTACAGGCAGGCTAACAGGCAGAACCAGAGGCTTGAGGCCGTGGCTGACCTATACATCACTATCTACAGGGTGAGGTCCGGGTGATAAATAGTCCCTGCGGCCGTCACGACCACTGTTGGTGAAAAGCTTCCTTTTTTCCTTCAACGTCCGCTTTGTAGCATTTATCTGGATCTCAGTCAGACAATTTGCCGAGCTTCTGGAGCTGCTCCTCAACGTCCTTCATGCCAAGCCTTTCAAGCGTTGACCTCCTTATGTAGCCAGTCCTCCTGTCCCACCCAAAGGCATCGTAGGCCTCATCTACAAGGCCGTCTGGGCTCTCAACCTTGAGCCCCTTGGCGGGCCCCGTGAGTATAGGCGTTATCATCCTCTTGGGCAGCCTGTCGTGCTCCCTGGTGAACCCCTCCCTGAGGTTGAAGGCCCTCTTCAGGTTCCACGTCCTCTCGCCGGCCAACAGCACGTCCTGGGGGGTGGTCTCTATGCCTGTCAGCGCTGTGTATATCCTGGCTATCCTCCTTGGACTTATGACCCCGCTCTCGGGCCCCGCCGAGTAGAATATGCAGAGGCCCACGTTGTTGAAAGCCTCCCCGTAGCTGGCCAGCGCCCTGTAGGCTATCCCCTTGCCGACTCCCGTCTCGGCGAGCCTGTCAGGCAGCGGCCACGGGAGGCCGAAGTCCTTGAGGCCGGCGTCCACCTGCATCATGTCGTACGACGGGTATATTGGGTGCACGTGGCAGGCGCCCCTCGGGCTTATTGCATACTGTATGGCCAACAGCTTGGACTCGACCCTGGGGTCGTGGGCGGGGAACTCGAGGCCCTTGACATGGTTCACCAGCTCCTCGGCGCCCCTGCCTATGGCCTTGGCGGCCCTGTAGCTCCCCTCCGCCAGCAGGTTCCCGAAGCCCTTCCTGTAGGCTATCATCTCGACAAGCTTCACGTGTGTCTCGGGGTCGTTCCACCTCAGCTCAAGGCCGCCGGTGTCCTGCTTCGTTATTATCCCCTTCTGGTACGCCTCTATGGCCCACGCTATCGTGTGCCCCGTTGATATGGTGTCCAGGCCGTAGTTGTTGGCGAGGTAGTTGACCCTTATTATGGCCTCCATGTTGTCTATCATGTTCATGGGGCCGTTCATGTCGGCAGTCTCGTACTCGGGGCCCTCGTTGGGCGGGGTGGCGAAGGGGCCGTAGGCGACGTAGCTGTACCTGCTGCACCCTATTGCGCAGGCGTGGCACGCCCTCCTCTTTATCATGTAGTTCCTCTCGAGCGTCTCGTGCGACACCCTGTCGGCCGCCTCAAAGTAGCCAGTCTCAAAGTTCGCCGTGGGGAGCCCTCCCATGGCGTTGGTTCCCAGGAGCCCGCCTATGGTGCCGTGCTGTCCCATGAACCTCTGGCCTGGGTCGGCCTTTATGCCTCCCTGGGCCTCGAGCGCGGCAGCCATGAAGCCCTCCGGGTCGTAGACGTCTATCCCCTCGCCGCCGGCCGCCACCACGGCCTTGAGGTTCTTCGAGCCCATGACCGCCCCTCCGCCCGTCCTGCCGGCCGCCCTGTCATAGTCGTTTATTATGGCGGCGAATCTGACCAGGTTCTCCCCAGCCGGGCCTATGGCGGCCACCGAGGCTTCGTGAACCCCTGTGTCATCCCTGAGGGCGTCAGTGACCTCATGTACTGTCATGCCCCAGTACCTCTTTGCGCTCCTTATCTCAGCCCTGCCTGACTCAAGGTACAGGTAGACGGGCTCGGGGGCCCTGCCCCTTATGACTATTAGGTCAAAGCCGCTGTACTTCATCCACGAGCCGAACTTGCCCCCTGACCTCGTCTCCCCCCAGCCGCCCGTCATGGGGGCCTTGAAGGCCCAGTATATGTTGCCGCTGCCCGGGGCCAGGGTCCCCGTGAAGGGGCCGGCGGTGGCTATGAGAATGTTGTCGGGCGACAGCGGGTCTACCCCCGGCTGAAGCTCATCCCAGAGCACCTTGGCGGCGTAGCCGAGGCCTCCCATGTACATCTTGACGTAGTCCAGCCTTAGCTCCTCCACGCTGGTCTTGCCAGCGGAGAGGTCAACCCTCAGGATGCGGCCCTTGTAGCCGTACCACTTCACAGCAAGTCCCAGCCTGTCGGGGAGGCCAAGCCGTATAAAGTGGAGCTCAGGCCTGTAAGGCCTATCCATGACTATAGGAGGGCTTAGTATTAAGACGCAGACTATAGCTCAAGGAAGAATTAGTCTAAAACAAGGTGATAGGGAGGGTTAAAACCTGCGGCTCCTCCCGAAGCCGCGCCTCCTGGGCGGGGCGTCCTCAACTACCTTGTCGGAGAGGTTGTTTGACGTGTTCACGTTCTCTATCTGGGCGTCCGACTCGCTCAGGGTGCCGCCGCGGCCCAGGTTCAGCCTCATGTGGCCCTTGAAGGTGCCCACGAAGCCGTTCCTGACGGTTATGACGGCGCCCGGCCTAACGGAGTCTATGTTCCTGTCCCACAAAGTCATGAGTATGCTGCCGCTCTCGTCTCCAACTAGGGCATCGGCAACCCTGTGGGTTGACCCGTCCCTTCCGCTCACGCTCCTGGGCTCCTCAACCTTGACAACCTTCACAGTGAGGCTGTCAACGTTGACGCCAGGAGCCAGGTCCTTTACCTGCACTCCTATTTACCCAGTTCCCGTTGGGCGGGGCCCTTATAAGCTAAGATGAAGTACTTGGAGGGCGACGTGGCTGAGCTAGTCAATATCAACATTTTTAAATATCGCTGGAGGGGGGAGCCCTGTGGGAACATGAGGCTGCTCTTCGTCGTGATGGATGACCCCTCAGGCCTTGAGGGGTCCATAAGGGCCGCCCACGCCTTCCACTACGCAGTGGGCCTGGCGAAGGCAGGCCACGAGGTTAAAGTATACCTCGACGGCCCGGGCGTCAAGATACCGGTGTCGGAGTCGCCCTACAGGGGGCTCAGGCCAGCGTTTGAGGAGGTGCTCAGGAACAACCTCCTTCTGGGGGCCTGCGGCTACTGCGCCTCCCCTCCGCACCTGAACCTGAGGGAGAGGCTCAAGGGGTTCAGGCTCATAGGCGATGAGGAGCACCACTACGCCTTTGAGGACCTGGTGGCGCAGGGCTACCAGATAATAATGGCTTAGAACTTAAGGCCTGGCACAAAGCTTTAATTGGTTCCCCTTGAAGCTCTAGCGCTGGTGGGCCCGTCGTCTAGATTGGTTAGGACGCCGCCCTCACACGGCGGAGGTCGCCGGTTCAAGTCCGGCCGGGCCCACCACCTTCAGTCACAGCGTTATGGGCCTCCCGTGGCCAGGGTAGATGACCTTGGGCCTCAGCTCAAGGAGCCTCCTGAGGCTCTCCTCGGCTAAGGCGTAGTTCACGTTAAGGGCCCTGGAGGGCAGCGAGGGCCTCCCGTTGCGGCTCACTATAGCGTCGCCGCTGAACATCACTTCGTCCTTAACGTAGGCCGTGCTGCCCGGCGTGTGCCCTGGGGCGAGCACCGCCCTGTAGCCCTCGACCACGTCACCTTCGTTGACCCTGACATCTACGTGGACGGCCCTGGCCCTGAGCAGCGCCTGGAAGATCGCCGTCAGGGCGCTGCCCGAGGGCCTGGCCCTCCCCTCGATCACGTCGGCCTCCAGCGAGGGGGCAACGACCCTGCAGTTGAAGGCCTTTACAATTTCAGCCGCGTACCTGACGTGGTCCACGTGCTGATGCGTTATGAGGAGGTACCTGACCTTCACCCCGTGCTCCTCGGCCACCCTGGCCACGTCGCTGGCCCTGGCCCCGGCGTCTATGAGGATCCCGTCGCTGGTGAGGTAGGAATTTGACATGCCCTTTATGCGGAAGACCTCCACCTGGCGGACGCCCAGGTGGGAGCGCGGGGAGAAGGTAAAACGCGGGCCGGCCTGGACCAAGAAAAATAGGCTTGGTGTGAAGGCTAAAGCCTCTCAGCTGGCCGTCCTAGGCCTCACGTAGAGGGGCGCCAGCGCGTTGAGGAGCAGGTCAAGCCCTGAGACCGCCAGGGCCGCCTCAAGCAGTGTAGGTATCAGCGTCATTGTGTAGAACTGGACCCCGAGGTAGCAGAGGAGGAGGGAGGCGAAGGTGAGGTAGGCCAGGTACCTCTTGGCCTTGCCCCCTTCCTTAACTATGTAGTCCACGGCGAGCATGGTGGCGGCCAGCAGGGGTATTATCATGAATGCGGTGACCAGGTGCCCCTTCATGAAGGCGTCATCGAACATGTAGCCGGGTCCCCCGCTGGGCGGCTGGCCAGGGCTCCCGAAGCCGAAGAAGGCCTCGTTGAACTCTATGAAGTAGCCTATGCCTACAAGTATGGCCATGGCTGCAACCCACGTGGCCAGGGTGGCGAGCCTGTAGAGCCTCTCGGCGTTCTGTCCAGACCTGGCCAGGTACGCGAGCGGCCCAACGTAGAGGGCCGCGAGCACGAGCATAGCTCCCCAGCCGGAGAGCCCTGTGGTGAAGTCGTCAAGTGCCAGCCCGTTGACCCCCTGAGGCCCGAAGGGGGCTATGGTAGGTATTGAGTAGGTGCCGACGCCCGAGGCCCAGTACAGGTAGGTGAAGACGATGACGCTGGCGAGGCCTATAATGAGGCCTGCAGCCGCGGCGGCCCTCGCCCTGCCCCTGAGCTCGGAGTACCCGAACCAGATAGCGGTGAGCCCAACAATGGCGTCACCCACCGCTGGGAGCATCTGGTGCGAGTGCGACGTCACGAGGTCTGACACAAAGGTCTGGTTACCAACGGCGTTAACTGTGGAGGCCAGGAAGGACAGGTGCCACGTCTGCGGCATGAGCGATACAATTCCATAGATGGGGGCGAGGGCTATTGACACGCCGGCGGCCAATATCAGCAGGAAGGGAGCCCAATACGCCTTGAGCCAGGCCCTCTCGCGGGCAGCCTTGAGGAGCGCTGCAACTATGACAGCGAGGGCCACCAGGTAGAGCAGCACGTCCCTGACGCCCTGGACCGCGTAGTTGGCCAGCGAGGAGGGGTAGTAGTTCTGAAGTATAGCGTTACCCACGAACGTGAGGGCGAGGGTCGGGTAGGTGGCGTAGTTTGCCAACAGCTTGGCCCAGCGGGGCAGGCCGAGCAGCTCGCACGCAAGTATTGCCAGGAGCAGGGTCAGGGGTATCATGAGCGCGTGGTAGACCGCCTGGGTCGATGAGTCGAAGTCGCCCGGCGATATCCAGTTAGCGCCGAGCAGCGGTGATATGGCGAACAGGACGGCGGTGTAAACAGCTATCGCGGTTAAGTTCTTCCGGGGGTCCGAGAGGAAGGAGTCTCCAGCTGACACCTTCCCACCAATTCTATTATAAGAGAAAGGGTCGTATATAAAGTTACTTATTTTGTAAAAATAAATATATGCGAGAAAATACTGGTTCATACTCCTTGCGGCCGCTGTAGTAAATAATTTATCTTAAATCATGTGATATATAGAAGCGCTTAATAGTGACGGCGGTCCCAGCGGCTGAAGGTGACCGGGATGGCCGTTAAGGTGCTTGCTGCCCCAGGGCCAGTCTCATACCCGCTTGTGGTGGCCGAGGACAGGGCCAACATATCACTGGAGTTCAGCAAGGAGGGCTCGGCGGACGCCGTGGCCGACTCGGTAGTGTCGCTGATCAGGAGAGGGCTGAGGGTGGACTACGTGACCGTGAGGGAGCTGATGACCGTTTACCCCGAGCTGAGGGGGCCAAGGGTGGGCGTGTGGAGGAGGGGGTCAGCCGCCGACGTCCTGGTCAGGGCCGCCATGGACATGTACGGGGTCAGGGCGTCGCTGGTCTACGCGGACGAGTGGCAGCAGCTTTACAGGATGCTCTCCTCGGGGGAGGTTGACAGCGCGGTCCTGAGCATAGCTATGGTCAACAGGAGGCCAACCCTTGAGGCCATGGTGGGGGCCCCCGGGGCGTGCGGGGTGAGCGTGCTTAACGCGGACGCCCTAGGCTACGTGAGGGAGGCCTACGAGCTTGGAGTTAACATGATGAGGAGGGACCCCGAGGCCTCAGCTGACCTGATAGCCTCAAGGCTGCCCATAAGGGTCCCCAGGGACTTCGTGCTGGGCATAATAAGGAGCGCCGAGTACTTCTTCAGGCCAGCGGAGGACGTGGGGAGCTTCACGAGGCTCGTGATGAAGTACCTGGGCAACGCTTAACTCCCGCGGGGCCACTGGAGCCTAGGGATGACGAGAGGTCTCATTGGGCTAAGCCGTGGCCGAAGCGCTCTTCGCTGACCCTCAGGCCATGTTCCTGAGCTCGTTGAATATGTAGGCGGAGCCTCCCAGCATAGCTCCGGCTATCACATAAGTGTACCCGAAGCCGACCGAGTTGGCCAGGAAGCCCGAGGCCAGGGACCCGGCGAAGTAGGCCGAGCCGGTGAGCGTGCTGTAGAGCCCGAGGCCCCTGCCCTCCCTGTTGCCCTTGAGCACCTCAAACACCATTACATTGGAGGCCGTGAAGAAGGTGGCAAAGGCTATGCCGGCGGCCAGGGGGTAGAGCGTGAGCCCCGTGCCGAGCAGGTAAACGGGGCCTCCTCCCGCGGACGTGGCAATTCCAATTCCTATGTAGGAGGCCCCCCTGGCCAGGAGGGCCCTGTAGGAGGCCCCGGCGTTGCCCTTTGAGGCGGCTATTATCCTGGGTGCGAGCTGGAACCCGGCCACCTGGGCCGCCATGCCGGCTGATATTACCAGGAAGACCTCTGACCTGGAGAGGCCCAGGGCCCTCAGGCCGTAGGGGTAGAGGGTGTTAAATATGCCGGACGAGACGTAGAATATAGTTATTGCTATGAACAGCATGGGCACGTAGGCCGCGGGGCTCCTGCCGAGCTTTATGAGCCTCAGGGGCTTGAAGGTGCTCTTTGATGGCAGCCTCAGGAAGAACGTGGGCACCAGCTTTATCCTGAGCAGGAAGCCCTCAATTATGTGGAGCAGGGACTCCCTCTCAAACGAGATCGGCGACCTGGGCACCGTGAGGGAGGCCCACGCCACTGAGGCGGCTGTGATCATTGTCATAACCTCAACTATGGTCCTGGTGGGCATGAGGCCCGAGGCTATGGCAGCGGTCACGTCCCCCGAGAAGTAGCCGACGGAGGAGAGCATGTTATACCTTGAGTAGGCGGAGCTCCACCTGGACTTCTCTATGGTGTCCATTATCAGGACGCTGACCGCCATGCCTACGGCTGAGGAGAAGAGGGACGCGGCGGCGTAGTACGCCGCCACCTCGGCCAGGGAGCTCGAGAAGGCCAGGGCGAGGAGTGAGAGCAGGGTGCCGGCGAGGCCTACGGTCAGCACGTCTTTCCTGTCGTACCTGTCTAGGGCGAAGCCCCATATCAGGGAGGCCAGTATGGAGGCCGCGGTGCCGGCTGATATAGCGTAGCTTACCCCCACCGCCCCTCCCCTGAGCTCGTAGACCTCAAGCGTCACCAGCGTGGAGAGTGGCCCCATGGCGAGGTTGAACGGTATCAGCGATATCATCCAGTCCCTGCGGTTCAAGCTCTTCCCTTGAAAGTGTAAAGAGGGCCCTCTTTAAAGCCGAGGAGCCCTAAGGCTCAGGGGTTTCGGGTGGGCCGCGTACTTGACGAGCTCAGGGGCTATGTGGCCGACCTGACCAGGCAGGTGGAGTCATCGCTGCAGGGCCTCGGCCCAAGCCTTGAGGCCCTCAGGAGGTTCGTGGTGAACGAGATGTACATAGCGCCCTACGACTACAGGGCGCTCTCGCTCTTCGTCCCCAAGGCGGCCGCTGACGACGAGGTGGACTTCATAATGGGCCTCCTCGAGGGAGGGCCCAGGTGGATAAGGAACATAAGGTCGCTCGCGGGGGAGCTGGGGGTGTCCTACAGCCCTGACCAGGTGAGCCCTGACGCCGTGGCCTACTCCCACTTCCTGACGTGGCTTGGCGTGAACGGCACCATGGGCGACCTGGCGGTGCTGGTCGGGGTCAACTTCAGGTCGTTCTGCGTCAACACCAACGTCCTGGCCGAGTGGGCCGAGTCCCTCGGCGTGAGGTCTGCCGGCTTCCTCAGGTGCAGGGGGATAGACGAGGCCAGGGAGTCGCTTGCAGAGGCCATAGCTGAGAGACACCTTAACATGGAGATGTACAGGCACGTGGCCCTGTCGGCCCAGACCTATGAGCTTAACTTCTGGAGGCACGTGGGCGGCCGGTAACACCGAGGGCGGCCCTCCATGGGGCTGCGGCTTAAGCCGAGGCGAGTAACGCAATTAGGTTCCCCTTAGCTTGAGTTAGCACCATGGGGCGCGCCCTTGTTAAAGGTGTGGACAGCAGCGCTGCTGATATTATTTATAGCGGCAGCCCTAGGTCCCTACGCTGCCAGTACCTCAGCGAAGGCCTCGGCGACCCTGCCAGTCCTCCTTAACGGGAGCTCCGTGGGGCTCTGCTACCCCTACCTCATAGCCCAGGGCGGGGTGCTGGACCTGGCGACGGGCTCCTTCACTGACCCTTGGCCTGGCGACGTCGCCCTGGGGGCGTCATGCGGCGACGGCTTCATAGCGGTCCTGGGGTACCAGGGCACCTACTTCCTGTACTCCTCCAACGCGTCCCTGGCCTGGGTGGTCAGGGAGCCCTACTCAGACATAATAGGCGTGTACAGTGGGATGGTGGTCTACAACCTGAGCAACGAGGCCTACGTCGAGGGCCCAAGGGGCACGGCGGCTGTGATCCCCCTGCCCCAGGGCTCCCGGGTCCTGTCGTTCAGCTACGCCAACGGCCCCCTGCTCCTCGAGGACGTCAACGGGACCCTTGAGCTCCAGTCGCCCCAGGGCGCGCTTCCGCTTAACGTGAGCGGCTCCGGCGGGCAGCCCACGGGCATCCTGAACGGGACGAGGGCCTACGTCTTCGGCTACGTTGACGGCCAGGGCCCCATGCTCTTAATATTTGACGTCAGCGCCAGCCCCCTGAGGGCAGTCCCCGTGGGGGAGTTCGTCGCCAGCTTTGTGCCGCTCGCCGTCTACAGGGCTCAGGGCGACGAACTCGTTGTCCAGGGCCCCCCAGGGCTGGAGCTGGTGACCGCCTGCTGCGGCAGGACCAGGGCGCAGGTCATAGGTGACGCGCTGCCGGTGCCTGACGGCTACTACGTGCCATCCTCGGGCTACAGCTACGTCATGAGCGGGGGCTCCTGGATCCCTGTCCCAGGGCTTGAGGTGGCCTCGCTGGGAGGGGTGGCCTTCATAACCGACTACAACGGCGTCACCTTGCTCGCGCCGGCCGTGCCTACAACCTTGGTCGCGGAGGCTCCCGTGTACGGCACGCTTAACATAAGCGGCCTCCTGGTCCAGCTGAACCTCACGCCCGGAGCATATGAGCTTCCTACCCCCTCCCTGCTGCTCGTCGGCAACAGGCTCCTTGACCTGCTTGGGGGCACGCTGGCCTACCCTGCCAAGGTAGGCGGGCCCGTGAGAGCAGTTTACGTTGTAAGGCCGCCGGCCGTCTCGCCGCTGGAGGTCTTCAGGCAGGTCACCTACATGGCCTCAGGGGGTGGGTCCCTCCTGCTGGTGGTGCCGTCAAAGGCCATAGTGCTCTCCCCTGGCGTTAATGTTACTGTGTCGCCTAGGCCCCTGGTCATCCCCGGCGAGTGGCTCTACGGGGGCCTCGGGCCGGGCGGGATAGCCCTGTACTCGGCCAACGGCACCGTCTACGTGTTCAGCTACAGCGGGAGCCCCGTGGCGGCCTACAGGGCCAACATAACGTTCGTGCCCACCTACATGGGGGTCTACAGGGCCTACGGCGGCTACTACGTCATGGTGGAGTCCTCAGGCCCCTTCGGCGCCTACATGTACGTCTACGGCCCTGGCGGCGCCAGCGAGTACCGGCTGCAGTCGCCGGTTGTTGAGGACCCGTCCTCTGGAGTTGCAGTTACGCCCGCGGGCGTTCAGGCTCCCGGGCTCAACATTAGCCTGCCCGCCGTTGTGAGCACCGCCTCAGTCAACGGGGCCTCGGCCGCCTTTCAGGGGGCTGACGGCAACCTGTACATAGTGAACCTGAGCTCCATGACGGAGTACGTGGTGATGCCCGCCTGGGGCGGCTACCTGAGGTACGCGCCGATGCCTGGGGGGCTCCTCGCAATATACAACAAGAGCAGCTTCACCGTCGAGATAGTTAGCTACGAGGGCCTGGTCCAGGGCGCCTGGCAGGTCAACATCTCAGCGTCGCCCCCCTCGGCTGTCATATACATAAATGGCACGAGGGTCGGCGTGGGCTCCGCCACGGTCTACGACATAGCGACGCCAATTAACGTAACCGTCTCTGCCGCGGGCTACGCCGCCTACTCCTCCACGGTGCTGCCCCTGACGTCTGAGGACATAAAGGTCAGCCTCAGGCCCGTCACCGTATACGCGACGCTCTCGGTGGTCTCACCCATACCCGTGAGCTACGTCGAAGGCTACATAAATGGGTCAAGCTTTAGGCTGCCGGTCAACTCGAGCCTCCAGCTTCTCTCGGGAATCCCCTACGAGGTCGAGGTCAACTACTTCTACCCGCTTAACGTCTGCGCCCCTGTGAGCGAGACAGTTATAATGAAGTCCAACGGGACCATCGAGGTCAGCTGTAGCCTCACGACGCCCGTCTTAAAGCTGGTCAGCTCGCTCCCCGCCTCAGTTAAGGTCAGCAAGTCAGGCGTTACCGTGTTCTCTGGCCAGCTGGAGCCCGAGGCGCCTCTCTACCTGCCCGTGGCGCCGGGGAGCTACGACGTGCTCTCTACAGCTAACGGCCTCTCAGCCAGCATTAAGGTCAACGCCACGCTGCCCCAGCTTTACTCCTACAACGTGACGCCGACGGCGCCGCCCGCCCCTCCCAGGGGCACAATAGAGGCGGTTAGCAACGTGAGCTCCGCCTCTGTTTACGTCAGGTTCCCCAACGGCACACTTGTGGCGGTCGGCGTTGGCCGCGTGGAGGTCTCCGTCTCCCCGGGCCAGTACGTGGTCTCGGCGGAGGGCACCGGCTACGTGGGAGTTAACAGGACCGTGACGGTCTCCCCAGGCTCCACTGTGAACGTTACCCTGGGCCTCGTCCCCGTCAGGCGCGGGGCCCCCGTTGTGAGGAACGTTAAGTACTACATTATAGCCGGGGCCCTGGCCGCCACTGCGATAGCGGCCTACATGGGCTACTCCTACTACAGGTCAAGGTCCCCCTACCAGGAGCAGCAGGAGATCTGATCACTGGGCCGCCCTGTTGAGGAGGGCTAAGAACTTTGACGGTATGCCCGTGCTGAGCATCTCCACTGCCAGCTCCACGTCAGCCGAGGAGGCCCCGAGGCCAAGCCTCAGGGCCGCCCTCAGGGCCGCCCTGACGAGGCTCTCAGGGTACCTGCTCGCCGCAAGCCTGTAGGCCCTGACAGGGTCCTCCATGAGGTACTGGACGAAGCCCCTGCCCACGGTCTCCCTGAAGTAGACCTCCAGGTCAGCCAGGAGGCCCAGGGCGGCCCTCCTGAGGCCGCGCTCTAGCATGAGGGCTTCAGGGTTCCGCGCGCTCGAAATAGGCTTCACCAAGCCTTAGCTTTGGAGCCCATTGGTTAAAAGCGAAGGCGTGCGGCCAGGCCAGCTACCTTGAATGGGGCTCTAGACGCGGATAATACTGAAGCCGCTGGCCTTCCTGGCCCTGTTCATGACCGCGAGGCCCAGGCCCCTCTCCTCGAAGCCCTCCATGAAGGCCTCGTCCACGTCAAGCATCTCGTCAATGGCCCTGAACGTCTTGAAAAGGTTCCTGGCGACTATGAATATGTTGCTCCTCGGGCCGAGCACCAGGTGCCTCAGGCCCTGCTGCTCGTAGTACTGGGCGGTCTCGGAGGAGCAGAGTATTATGGGCCTCGCCCCCTTGGCTATCTCCTGCTTAACTACCTCAGCCACCTTGGCCGCGTAGGCCTTTAGGTCGCTGTAGTCCCCCTCAACTATGGTCAACCTCTTGAAGGGGGCGTAGTGCCTGTACTTCATGCCGGGGGCCAGGGCCACGTCGGCCTGCCCCAGGCCCCTCGCAAACTGCGGTATAACTACCTCCTTGCCCAGCTCCCTCTCTATCTCCTCCACCGGCAGCCCCCCGGGCCTCAGGAGGACCGGCGGGTCCCTGGTCATGTCAACTATCGTGGACTCAACGCCGTAAACGGTCTCGCCAGAGTCAATTATGACGTCAGCTCTGCCGTAGAGGTCCCTTACCACGTGCTCACCAGTTGTAGGCGAGGGCCTGCCGGCGAGGTTAGCGCTGGGGGCGGCTATTGGGACCCCGCTCTCCCTTATGAAGGCCAGGGCCACTGGGTGGGCGGGCATCCTGACGGCCACTGTGGGCCTCCCGGCAGTCACCTCCGGGGGCACCTTGTCCGACTTCCAGAGCAGCAGGGTCATGGGGCCCGGCCAGAACCTCCTGGCTAGCTTCTCTGCCTCAGGGGGTATCTTAACTGCCACCTCGTAAAGCTGGTTGAGCGAGTGTATGTGAACTATGAGGGGGTTGTCCATGGGCCTCCTCTTGGCTATGAACACCTTCTTGACGGCCTCGGGGTTGTAGGTGTCAGCCCCAAGGCCGTAGACGGTCTCGGTGGGGAAGGCCACTATGCCACCCGCCCTTATAGCGGCGGCCGCCTCCCTCACCAGGTCCATGTCTATGTTCTCCGGGTCTATCCTCAGTACCTTGGTGTTCACCCTGAGGTCCTCCAAGGGCTGTCACTAAAGGTTAAGTGACATCCGTAAGGTTTAAACGTTATTTATAAATTAAGAAATATAAAATATCTAAAGTTAATGAGGCCCCCTGCCTCCCGCGGGCCTCAGCGCCCTGTAGGGGCCCCTGAACTTGGCGTAGATGCTAATGTCATACCCTACCTTTATCATCCCCGCCAGGAGCACCGGCAGCTGGACGGCCCCAACGCTTACCAGGGCGCCAACTATTGCACCGCCCGGCAGGGAGGCCAGCAGCCTAGCGGTGTTAGTCAGCGAGTTGGCCGGGGCCAGGTCCTCCCTGGGAAACACCTCGGACATGAAGGCCTGCCTCGTAGGCACGTCCATCTGGGAGAGCGACTGCCTTGCCAGCAGCGTGGCCGCCGCCAGGGTGAAGTTGGGCGAGAGGGCCACGCCGACAAGGAAGACGTTAGACGCGAGGTGGCTGAATACCATGATGTTTAGGTTGCCATAACGCCTTGCCAGCGGGTACGTGGCCAGTATGGAGACCCCGGTTAAGGCTAACGCTACGGAGAAGAGCGGCCCAAGCCTGTTCAGGCCGACGCCGTAGCGGTAGTGGAACCAGAAGGAGAGCAGGGACAGCGACACGAGCCCCCCTCCGAAGGCGTCGGCCGCAAACATGGCGGCCAGCAGGGCGGCCGTTGACCTCGACCTCTCGTTAGAGAAGTACCTCTTGCCTGGCCTCCTGGCCGGCATTGTGAGCCTGGAGTAGAGGGCCAGCATCGCCAGGCCTGAGGCCACGAGGCCCAGGTAGACCGCCCTGAGGTCCCTGAGGGGCGTCACGGCAAGGCTTCCCAGCGACGAGGCGGCGTAGCCAAGGAAGTTGTAGATCGTGTATGCCATCTGGGGGTCCCTGGAGACCAGCGGTATCACTGACGTCTCGACGGACTGGTACGGCCCCGCCTCGGTGCCCGTGGTGCTTATGTTGCCAAGCGCCAGGAACGCCATTATGACAGCCACTTCCCTGGAGGCGTAGAGGGCGACGCCGCTGGCGGCCGTCAGCGCCGACATTGCCATCAGGGTCAGCCTGAGGCCCTGTCCGTGGAGCCTGGCCACCAAGAGGTTTGACGCCACGTTGCCTAAAACCATGAGCACAACGGCAGCGCCGACGTAGAGCGGTCCAAGTCCGAGCGACTCCAGGTACAGGGGCGTCACGACGCTGACAGCGGCCGAGCTCAGCACCCTGATTAACTTAACCAGGTATAGCGACAGCTCCTGCGGAGTCAGGGCCCTATCCTGGTAGCCTCAAAAAGGGGGAGAGAAAAATAAAAATTAAGGTTGTTGAGCTGAGGTTTATTTCCTGAAGCCCCACTTGTTTATCCTCAGGCCGAGCACGCCGTAGAGGGTTATCCAGGCGCCTATAAGCACGAATATCATGAAGACGAAGCTTGATATGGCCATCTGGGTGTTGCCGCTCAGTATGTGCCCGCTGGCGCAGCCGTTGGCCATCCTGGCGCCGAAGAGCACCAGGTAGGCGCCGAAGAAGCTGCCGAGGGCCCTCTTGGCCTCGCTGTCGCCGAACCTCCTGGCCCACAGGGTCGGCACCTGCCTCCTGTAGCCCATGAACCTCCTCGTGACGAAGAGCGAGCTTATCAGCGCTCCCAGGAAGGTGCCGAGGTCGCTGAAGGGCTCCCAGCCTATCTCGCTGAAGGGCTTGTCGTACGGCACCCCGTTCTTGAAGCCGAGGCCTCCGAAGAGCTGCCAGTAGGGGTTAGCGGCTGCCCACCTCGGGTTGATGGCGTAGGCTATCTGCGCGCCTATCCATGAGAACGTGGTGGACTCGCCGAAGATCTGCCTGAGGTAGATAACGGCCACGGCCGTCACTGTGAAGGCTATGCCCAGCAGTATGATGGACCTCGAGTTCCTTATGCTGCTCTCGTTGGTCAGCCTTGTTATGAACTTGTTAGCCTTAGGGTACTTCCTCATCTCCTCAGCTACGACCTCCTCCCAGACGGTCGACTCCTTGCTGGCGCCCGACAGGTGGTAGGCGCAGGACTGCCTCACAGGCTGCCCTGGGTACCTTGGCAGGAACATGAACATGCTGAACATTATTATGAAGAACACCACTGCAACGGCAAAGTACCCGAGCCTGTCAGACATGCTGAAGCCAGCCAGAGTGGCCCAGGTTATTGGGCCGAAGTTGAGGGTGTTCCAGAAGAAGCCCCTGGCGGCGCCGAATATCAGCGACCAGGTGAGGGCGCCGAGCAGGCCGCCTATCACAGCGTATATGGCGTCCCTCCTGCCCTGGCCGAGGCTTATCCATATCAGCCCTGGGAAGTACCCTGAGAGGCCAACCCCTATGCCGAAGAGCAGGCCTCCAACTACAATGCCGGGCACGAAGAAGTCCTTGATGCCGAAGTGGGGCGCGGTGCCAGGTATCAGGTAGAGGCCGTAGAGGAGCAGGGCCCCAAGCCCAATGGCGAAGCCGAAGCACACCATTAGGAACCTGTCCTGGAAGGACACGACCCTCCAGACTATGTCAGGGTCACCCCAGTTCCAGATCTCCAGCGGGGTGGCCAGCACGAAGCCCGCAAGTATGCCGAGGAGCAGCGGGGCAGGCTGGTGGTGCAGGTCAAGCTGGAAGTAGAGGCCAAGCCCGAGGAGTATTATGGCGAGCGCCAGCAGGACGCCGCTTATGGTCCAGTAGGCCTCCCTGTCCCTCTTCTCCTCGGCCTCCTGCGGCACAGTTGGATTCGCCACGGTATTCACCTCACAAAAGGTGAAAAGATGTAAAACAAACTTATAAAAGTTTATTGTTTAATTAAATGCATTTTTAAGAGTTATATTTTTGGCCTATATAATTAAGTTATTAAAAAGAGTTTCAAAATTCAATTATTCTAATTAATGTTCCATTTTTCTAAATTTTCCTGCGGCTCCAGCTGTAAGCTTTTTAATGCTTCCCTAAAGTATTGTTAATGGCCCTGTGGGCCGGTAGCTCAGCTGGAAGAGCGCTCGGTTGGCATCCGAGAGGTCCCGGGTTCAAGTCCCGGCCGGTCCACCAGGGCCCCTAATTATGCCTTCGATCGCTAAGGCCTCATAGAGGCCTGCCGCAGAAGCCCTGGCAGGCCCGCAGGGCCTGCTGCTTCGTCCTGCGGCCAAGACATCAGTTAAGCCCATGGGCCTGCCAGCCGCGCGGAGGGCCCTGGGCCCCTTAGGTCACCAGCCCCAGTGTTACTGTGCCCTACCTCTGCTCACCGCCTAGCTGCAAGGCTTCCTCTGGAGCCGGTGTTTCCCTTGGACGAGATAGACAACATATTCGAGGCCGCCGCCAGGAGCAGGGTGTTCAAGAACAGGGAGGTGCTGCTCCCCGACTACGTGCCCCTAGAGCTGCCGCACAGGGAGGCTGAGATAAAGAGGCTGGCCGAAGTGGTGGCCCCGGCCCTCAGGGGCGAGAGGCCCAGCAACGCGTTCATCTACGGCCTCACGGGCACCGGGAAGACGGCGGTGACGAAGTACGTGCTGAGGAGGCTTGAGGAGCTTGCCAAGGCCAGGGGCTCCAGCGTGTCGTGGATATACGTCAACGTGAGGCAGAGGGAGACCCCGTACAAGGTGCTCGCCGACATGGGGGAGCAGCTGGGCCTCAGGGTGCCCTTCACGGGGCTCTCCATAGGGGAGCTGTTCTCAAGGATAGTCAAGAGGCTCTCAAAGCTTGAGGGCGTCTACATAGTTGTGCTCGATGAGATAGACTTCCTGGTCAGGAAGGGGGACGATGTCCTGTACGACCTGACCAGGATAAACGAGCACCTGCCCAGGGCCAAGGTGTCGCTGATAGGCATAACTAACAGCGTGAAGCTCGTGGACTCCCTGGACCCCAGGGTCAAGAGCAGCCTGGGCGAGGAGCAGCTGGTATTCTCGCCCTACAACGCTGAGCAGCTGAAGGACATACTCTCCAGGAGGGCCTCCATGGCGTTCAACGAGGGCGCGCTGGAGGAGGGAGTCATACCGCTTGTGGCCGCCCTGGCGGCCAGGGAGCACGGCGACGCCAGGAGGGCCCTGGACATGCTCAGGGTGGCGGGGGAGATAGCTGAGAGGGAGGGGGCTGACAGGGTGAGCGAGGACCACGTCTACAGGGCCAGGCAGGAGATAGAGAGGGACAAGGCCAGCGACGTCATAAGGACCCTGCCCCTGCACAGCAAGCTGATACTGGCGGCGATACTCAAGGCCTCGTTGACGTCGCCGGAGGGGAGGGCTACCACGGGAGAGATATACGACGCCTACAGGCAGCTGGCCTCGTCCCTAGGCCTCGAGGAGGTGACCCTGAGGAGGGTGAGCGGCGTCCTCGGGGAGCTCGACATGCTGGGCATAATAAGCAGCAGGGTGATAAGCAGGGGCAGGTACGGCAAGACAAGGGTAGTTGAGCTGGCCGTCAGCCCTGACACGGTGATAGGCTCCCTCTCGGAGGACCCCACGGTGGGCTCAATGGTCCAGTCAATGTCAACTAAGGGGCTCACTGGGAAGAGAGGGAGGGCCACTTCATGAGCTTCCTCACGTCCTCCGGCACCCTGTCAAGGTGTGAGGTGAGCCAGGCCACGTCCTCCTTAACCTTCCTGAACTTGTCGTCCAGCATCCTCGGTATGCCGTCAATTATTGGGTACCACCTGCCGCAGCTCCTGCAGACTAGGACCCCCTCTACGACGTCCTTGTTGACGCACTGGGCGCAGGTCTCCAGGGGCACCTGGGCCGCGGGCCTCCTGAGCAGGTAGCAGGTCTCCCTGCACCTAACCTTGGCTGGGTCAACGTTGGCCCTGCTCTCGTCAACCCTGAACTCTACCAGCACCAGGTCAGGGCTCTTGCACACGGGGCAGGCAAGCAGCTCAAAGAAGTAGTACCTCACTTCCCGGCTCCCCCGCACCTGGAGCGGTACAGGTCCTCGACCTGCTTAACTATGGCCTCCGCCCTCTCCCTTGTCCTGGCCTCCACCGATATCCTCATTATTGGCTCGGTCCCGCTGGGCCTCACGAGGACCCAGAAGTCGTCGCCTATCACCTTGACCCCGTCTATGGTTATCTGCCTGTAGCCCGAGAAGGCCTCCTTGACGGCCTCGACGCCGCACAGCGCCTGCTCCCTGGTGGCCTCCACCTTGGTCTTTATGGCGTAGTACTGGGGCAGCGAGTCGTAGAGCTCCCCGAGGCTCCTGCCCTCGAGGGCAAGCATGTAGAGGGCAAGGGCTGTGGTCATGCCCCCGTCCCTGACGGTGTGATGTGGCACGTGCATGTAGCCGCCGTTGTCCTCGAAGCCGCTTATGGCCCCTCCCTCGCTTAATATTGTCCTCGCTATGGTGACGCTGCCCACGGGCGTCCACCTGACCTCAACGCCCGTCGGCCTCAGGTACTCCTCGACCAGCTGGCTGCTCGAGACGGCGGTGTAGGTCCTCATGGGCAGGCCCTTCCACCTGCCGCTCTCAACAACGAAGCGAGTCAGCAGGGCGCCTGCCCTGTCGCCCCATATGAGCCTCCCCCTCTCGTCTATCAGTATGGCCCTGTCGGCGTCGCCGTCGTGGGCAACACCCATGTTGACGCCCGCCTCCCTCACGAACCTGAGCGTGAGGGCAAGGTTCTCCTCGTTGGGCTCCGGGTTCCTCCCCGGGAAGCCGGGGTCGAGGTTGCAGTTCACAGTTATGGCCCTAACCCCCAGCTCCCTGAGTATCAGGGGGGTCGTGACGGCGCCGACGCTGTTGGCGCAGTCCACTAGGACCGTGAACCCCTTCTTCGCTATAAGGTCGCTGTCGACCTGGGAGACGACCGCCTTAACGTACGTGTCTATGACCACCTGGCTCACGTCGGCGACGTCATATACCATTGACCTCCACGGCAGGTTGGTCTCGTGGCCCTTGAAGTAGTAGTCCTCTATTATGGGCTCCCTCTCGTGGGGTATCTCAACGCCGTCGTGCTCAATCACCTTTATTCCGTTGTACTCCCTCGGGTTGTGGCTGGCTGTTATCATGACGCCCCCGTCAAAGCCCAGGGCCTTGACCCCGTACTGCATTGTGGGGGTGGGCACCATGCCGGCGTAATACACCTTTACCCCCTCAGCCATGAGCCCCGCGGCAACCGCCCTGGCCAGGGCGTCCCCAGCTGCCCTGGCGTCCCTGGCCAGCAGCACCCTGGACCCGGGGCCGAAGTAGGCGCCTATGGCGTGCCCCATCTTCAGTGCGAAGGTGGGAGTCATGAGGTCCCCGACAACCCCCCTGACGCCGTCAGTGCCAAACAGCTTAGCCAAGGCTTCCCCCGCTGCTGTGAAGTTGGGCAGGCTATTAACCCTTCAGCCGGCGGCTGCTCGCCTTGGCCGCGAGAGTCGCTTTAACGGAAAACCACTTATACGTGGTAACATTATCTGATAAGTGGTGAAACATTGGAGAACCTGGGCATGAAGATCAAGGGATTCCTGGCGCTCAGCAGGCTGCCGTTCCTGACGCCTGGGCTCTCGCCGTTCATAGCAGGCCTCCTGCTGGGCTGGGAGCAGGAGGGCCTCAGGTTTTACGGCCTTGACGCCGAAGGAGGCCGTCTACGTTGTCAGGAGGGCAGCGGAGCTCCAGGGCAGGTCAAACCTGGTGATAGCTCCCATAGGCGTGCCCTGGTACTACGCTTACCTTGCCTCCAAGTCAGGCCTGCCCCTTGGCGTCTCCAGGTACTTCGTCTACGGCTGCGCCGCAGGCAGGGGGATGTTCTACATAAAGCCTGACGGCGAGGTCTGGCCCTGCCCGTTCCTGCCCGTCTCAGCCGGCAACGCGGCCAGGGAGCCGGCCTCAAGGATATGGAACAGCCCCCTGTTCAGGTCCCTGAGGTCAAGGGACTCCCTACAGGGGGCCTGCGGGTCCTGCAGGTTCAAGGAAGTCTGCGGCGGCTGCAGGGCAAGGACCTACATAAGGCATGACAGCCCCTACGCCGAGGACCCCCTATGCCCGCTCTCAAATGGGGCTGAGGACCTGGTCAGGGCTGTCGAGGCTGCCGAGCCGACGCCCTGCACTGCCCCCATAGTCATAGGGTAGGGGGCGACACTGTAGGCGCCGCGCCTGGCTGGCTCGCCTGGGAGGCCCTCAGCTGCCCCTCAACCTCGCCCAGGCCGACGTAGTCTAATATGAGGCCCACCAGAGGGAGGAACGGCACGAAGAACAGGGCGGTGAGTATCCCGCCTATCTTCAGGGTGCTGTTGTTGTAGGCGCTGCCTACGCTGTAAAAGCCCACGCCAATCATCACAAACCCCACGATTATTATTACCAGGCCCATTATCGCCACCGCGGCGCCGCCGAGGAGGACTATGAACATCAGCAGGATTCCGAGTAACGCTATCGCCAGGCCCACAACAATGAGCATCACGCCGGAGGCCCCTAAGGACCCTCCCTTGCCCATGGAGGAGAGCGTGGTGAAGCCTCTCCTGAGGTTCATAAGCGCCATCACGGCTAATACTAGGCCTATCAGCAACGACACGACTTCAACTATTGGCGATGCCGAGTGGGTTATGAAGCCAGACACGTAGAAAACGCTGCTCAGGAGGTCTGATATGAAAATGTAGATCAGGCCCCTCTTGAGGTCCCCAACTCCCTCAAGCTCGCCGCTGTTGGACAAGCATAACACCAATGTATAGCGGTATAGCCCATATATATGTGTTAACAGGCGTTTTTACTAGTGCTTTTAAAATTTTTTGTGCGCAGTTAACTCTTTGAACCGGCGGCCTGGGTGCCAAGCTTTGTCTCCACCTCGCCCAGGCCCACGTAACAGAATATGAGGCCTACGAAGCTGGTTATGAGCAGCGGTATGGCCACCAGGATGCCGCCCGCCTCAAGGATGCCGTTGTTGTAGGAGGAGCCGACCTCAAAGAAGCCCACGCCTATGAAGATATACCCAACCACGATGATAACCAGGCCAACCATTATGAGCAGGAGGCCCCCTATGAGGCTCAGCAGAGCCCCTACTATGACTATCAGTATCCCGACAAGGACCACTATGACTCCCGCGGAGCCCGTGAGGCCTCCCCTGCCGGCAAGGGCCAGCATGCTGAAGCCCTCCCTGAGGTTGACAAAGGAGAGGACCATCAGGACCAGCGATACGACGCCCAGGGCCACGGCCGCCGTCAGGGCCCCCAGGGCGGCCGCCCCGCCGTAGCTCACGTACCTGACGTGCACCATGCCAGGGCCAACTATGGTCCTGGGGTACCCGGTTAGGCCAAAGCCCAGGGCGACCACCGCCGGCAGAAGCATGAGGAGCAGCGGCACTATTATCATGTAAAGCGCTCCTGACCTCAGCCTCCTTATGCCCTCGAGCTCCTGCGACATCCTCTCACCGCGGGCGCGCGGACCCCCGCCGCGTTCCCGGAACCAGGTCAGGCTTTAACCCCGCGGCTCCTCACGCCCAGTCACCACGAACGTCAACGGCCGGGCTAGGTTGCTCCCTTCCGGGCCTGGCCAGGTTAGCCCGGCTGAGGCCGTCAACGCCCGTCCTCCGGCGGGCGCTCGGCCACCGTTGACCCCGTGGGCTGGGCGCTCACAGTTACCGCGGGAGCCTTGGCCTGGCCCTGTGGCCCGCGGCGGAGTTACTGGCCCCCGCGTGGCGCCCTCGGGCCATGGGAGGGAGGCGGCCCCTCCGGCCCTTCCCGCGCGCCCAACACTAAAGCCTTGGGGGAAGTTAAAAGCTACCCCTGGCTTGCACTGACAACCCTAAGTTATCCTGGGTCGAGGGACGCTTCGTCTTGATACTGTATTAATACACATCTAAGATATTTAATCCGTATGTATATATTTTCAAGGGCACCCCGCTTATTGTCCCCTTGGCCCACCGCCCTCCTTGGCGAGCCTCCATGCCATTCGTGAACGAGAACACATACAACAGGTACGTGGCCGAGGGCAGGGAGGAGGAGTTCCACAGGCTTTACGAGGCGGCCCTCGAGAAGGTGAAGGAGGAGCTTGGCAGGGAGTACCCGATCCTGATAGGCAAGGAGGAGGTCAGGACGGAGAAGAAGATTGTCGAGAGGTCCCCCATAGACACCTCCATAGTGGTGGGCGTCTTCCAGTCAGGGAGCGTTGAAGACGTCTCACGCGCTGTTGACGTGGCTAAGGCCGCGTTCAAGGAGTGGTCCTCCGTTGACTGGAGGGACAGGGTCGAGCTGTCGCTGAAGGCGGCGGAGGAGATAAGGAGGCAGAAGTTCGAGCTGGCGGCGCTCATGACTTACGAGAACGGCAAGAACAGGTTTGAGAGCGTCGCAGAGATAGACGAGACTATAGACTACTTCACGTACTACGCCCACATACTTGAGGAGAACAGGGGCTTCGTGAGGGAGATGGAGAGCCGCATATACAGGAACGAGCACGCCTACTCCGTTATGAGGCCCTACGGCGCGTGGCTGATAATGGCCCCCTTCAACTTCCCGGCAGCAATAACGACAACTATGACCCTCGGCGCGGTGATAACAGGCAACACAGTAGTGGTGAAGCCGTCGCCCCACACGCCGCTCCTGCCCTACAAGATGGTTGAGGCCATGAGGAGGGCAGGCTTCCCGCCGGAGGTCGTCAACTACATAACCGTCGAGAACGAGGTGATAGCCAAGTACCTCGAGACTGACAACAAGTTGGACGGCCTCGCCTTCACGGGCTCCAAGGAGGTGGGCCAGAGGCTGCTGAAGCAGTTCATAAACATAAGGCCAAGGCCGGCCGTGCTGGAGCTGGGAGGCAAGAACGCCACGATAGTGACCGCCAAGGCGGACCTGAACAAGGCGGTCGAGGGGGTCTTCAGGGGAGCCTTCGGCTTCGGGGCCCAGAAGTGCTCGGCCACCGCCAGGGTCTTCGTTGAGGCCCCAGTTTACGACAAGTTCGTGGAGATGCTCGTGGAGAGGGTCAAGAATGCAGTCATAGGCGACCCGAGGAGGAGGGAGACGTTCCTCGGGCCAATAATAAACAAGGCCGCGGTGGAGAAGTACAGGAGGTTCATAGAGCAGGCCAAGAGGGAGGGCGGGAGGATACTAGTGGGAGGCCGCGTCATTGAGGAGGAGAAGAGCTACCTGGTCGAGCCCACAGTGGTCGTGGACCTGCCGTACACCAGCGACCTCTGGAGGACGGAGCTCTTCGTGCCGATACTGCTAGTGATGAAGGTGGACAGCCTGGAGGAGGCGGTAAGGTACGCCAACGACGTGGACTACGGCCTGACCGCTGGGATATTCTCAGAGGACCCGAAGGAGGTCCAGTACTTCTTCGACAACATAGAGGCCGGCGTCACCTACGCCAACAGGGTGGTGGGCTCCACGACCGGCGCTATGCCAGGCGTGCAGCCCTTCGGAGGCTGGAAGGGCTCAGGCTGGACCGGCAGGAACGCCGGAGGGCCGTACTACCTGCTCTCGTTCATGAGGGAGCAGGCCCGGACCTGGTACGACTGAACTCAAAAAGGAACCCTTTAGCTTAGTTTCTTTTCAGCTCTTCCCTCTTTTCTCTTCTCTTTAGTGTTTGAGGTACTTTGATGACAGGTAGTCCAGGAGCCTCTGGGCGTTGTACTCCTCCCCTAGCTGCCTCCTCAGCAGCTCCTTCGGGGCGTAGGTTGCCCCGTACTTGTGCACAAGGTCCCTCAGGAACGACTTTACTGTGTCAAAGTCGCCCCTGGTGACGTAGCTGTATATGTCCCCCACGCGCGAGCTGAACGCGAAGTACATCATGGAGGCCACTATGTTACCCAGCGTGTACGTCGGGAAGTAGCCTATGGTTCCGTGGGCCCAGTGCACGTCCTGGAGTATGCCCTCGGCGTCGTTCTTTGGCCTCACGCCTATCAGCTTCTCGCTCTCGTCGTTCCACATCTCGGGCAGCTCGTCAACCTTGACCTCGCCGTTTATCATGAGCTGCTCCAGCTCGAACCTCAGGAGTATGTGCAGGTTATACGTGACCTCGTCGGCCTCCGTCCTTATGAGGCTCGGCCTCACGGTGGCGAAGTACCTGTAGAGGTCGTCCTCGCTTATGCCCTTGGTCAGCCCGAGCTCCTGGTCAAGCACGGGCTTTATGAGGGAGGCGAAGGCCCTGCTCCTGCCTATGACGTTCTCCCAGAACCTGCTCTGGCCCTCGTGAACCCCCAGGCTCACGCCAGACCCTATGGGGGTCATGGCCAGCTCGGGGTCGACCTGGAGCTCGTAGGTGGCGTGGCCGAACTCGTGAACCACGCTGAACAGGCTCCTCTTGAAGTCAAAGCCCTCGTACCTGGTGGTTATCCTGACGTCGTTGACCCCCATGTTGGTCGTGAACGGGTGTGGGCTCACGTCAAGCCTCGCCCTGTCCTGGGGGAACTTGAGTAGCTCCAGGACCCTCTGGTTGACCCTCCTCATGGCCTCCTCCTGGTACTTGGCCTCCTCCAGGGGGCTGGGCACGGTGTAGTAGCCGTCACTGACGACCTTGTCGAGCAGCCCCCTGAGGCCAGGGCCAAGGACGTCAAAGACGGCCTTCACGTCCCTGGTCCTCAGGCCCTCCTCGTACAGGTCAAGCAGGGCGTCGTAGGGCACCTCCTCGTAGCCCAGCTTCTCCGCCATCTGCTTGTTCAGGTCTATGAGCTTCTGGAGGTACGGCTTGAACGCGCTGAAGTCGGACCTCCTCTTGGCCTCGCTCCAGGCCATGAAGGCCTCAGAGGAAGTCTTGGCCATCTCGTAGGTCAGGCTCGGGGGCACCTTCCTGGCTATCCTCAGCTCCCTGTCGACTACCCTGACGACCCCCCTCTCGTAGTCGTTGAGGTTCTCCTGGGCCTTGGCCCTCTCGACTAGGGAGACGAACTGGTCGCTCAGGAGCAGCTCCTGGTACAGGGCCCTCAGCTCGGCGGTGGCCACAGCCCTCTCCTCGACGCCCTTAGACGGCATGTAGGTCTCCTCGTCCCACCCCATGAGTGACATGGCGTGGTTCAGGGCCCACAGCCTCCTGTACTTCTCAATAAGCTCCTTTATGACAGGATTCTCAAACTTAGGCAAG
The DNA here is from genome assembly GCF_000144915.1 of Acidilobus saccharovorans 345-15. Classification (NCBI taxonomy): domain Archaea; kingdom Thermoproteati; phylum Thermoproteota; class Thermoprotei; order Acidilobales; family Acidilobaceae; genus Acidilobus; species Acidilobus saccharovorans. Next base: position 750,436 of record NC_014374.1, on the reverse strand, counting down.
GCGGACCCCAGCTCTAGGAGCGGTGCGGGATATAAATGGTTAGCACCTTCACCCCTTGGACTCCAGCCTCTCCTCCTCCACTATGTTCACAGTGACCCCAGCGCTCCTGTAGGCCTCAGGCCTGGAGCGCGAGAGCCACGCGGTGTAGCCTATTGAGAACGCCAGCAGCGCGACGCCCACAATTACCGCCTGAGTCACTGGGAACTGAGGCGGCCATATGGACTCAACGAGCACGAACGCGAATATGGCCGTTGCCAGCGCCGGCAGGAAGTAGTGGAGGAGCGGGTGCACCACCTTGTTGAGCCCGAAGTGCCTCTCCCTGAGCCTCCTGAACATAACCATGACTGCGGTGTTGTTTATGAAGTGGGCCGTTATGAAGCCCACTAGGGCTATGGTAGTGAGGAAGTCAAAGGCGTTGCCCAGCGCCGTGACTATCCTCTGCGAGGTGGCGGGCAGCGCGAGCATGGCCAGCGGGCTGACGCCGCTGTAGTAGCCAACTATGAATGCGGACGCCACGGCGGCAGCGCTCGAGGCCACCCCCACGAAGAGCAGCGACTTGCTCGGGGTCACCCACCTGGGGTGCACGTATGAGAAGAACTTCGGGAGTATGCTGTCCCTCCCCATGGCGAAGTAGACCCTGCCCGCGTTTGACTGCATGGCGACGCTGTCTGAGAAGGCTGAGTTGAAGGCGAAGAGGGCAAGCATGAGGCCGCCAGCTATGCCCAGGTACTCGGTGTAAACTATTATGCCAGGTATGGCGCTGCTCGCGAAGGAGGTCAGCCTGTCGGTCCCCCACCCCACGGTGAGGCCGTAGGCCACCTCTGTCAGCACGACCCCAACTATGAGCACCCCGAGCACAAGGGCCTTGGTTATGTCCCTGCTCCTCCTCACCTCCTCGCCCAGCGGGGCGGAGCCCCCGTAGCCTATGAAGCTCGTGAGCCCAAATATCATGCCCAGCCCCAGGGCGGCCATGGGCCCCCCGTAGGCCTTCCAGTGGGGCCCGTATATCGCCTGCCAGGCGAAGGGGTCGAAGACCTTCCACGTGTTGTCGGGGGCCCTGAGTATTATTATGAGGGAGGTGATTGCCAGAAAGCTGACCTCAGTAAGGGCAGCGTACCTGAGGAACTTCATCTGGGGCCTTATGCCAACCGCGGCCAGCGCTATGGGGACCATTATGAAGACCACTATGAACGGCAGCCACACCCACCCAGGGAGGCTGACGCCCCAGAAGTAGTGGACGACGCCTGGCAGCACCACCCCGGCGACGTAAACTGGTATGGCCGCCGTGCTGGCTATCTGGTAGACCGGGTACATGAGCCCAGTCACTATGGCTGGGAAGGGCCCGAAGGCTGTGGCGACGTAGCCGTAGTAGCCCCCTGCGCTGGCGTGCCTCCTCGAGAGGTGGTAGAGCGTGTTGACCTCTATGAACATTGTCAGCGTGGCCAGGAGGAAGGCCAGGGGCGTCAGGACGAAGGCGAACGCCGCCGCGGACGTTATGAACGCCACGGTGTCGCACGCGGGCGCCATGGCAGCTATCTCCTGGGCTACGGCCTCAAGGGTTCCCACGACCCCCCTCCTAAGCCTTGGGACTGCCCTGGCTGCGCGGGGCTTTTCCTTGCCCTGGGCTGAGCTCGAGCTCCTCACCGGCCTCTGGAGCTCACAACTTGTGCATAAAAACCTTTGTATTTTAAAATCCGTGTGCACAAGGAGTGTACTGGCTAAAGCCCTTATCCCTTGGGGCCCAGGGACGGCGGGGCTGCGGGTTGAAGGTCAACGTTATGTATGGCGGCGAGCTGGCCTCCATGGCAGGGGTCAGCAGGGAGACCGTGGAGCTCCAGGAGGGCTCGACGCTGTCGGACCTGCTGGCATATATTGAGAGGGCCCACGGCAGGAGGCTCCTGGAGGCCCTGGGCAACAGGCTTCTCCTCCTGGTCAACGGCAGGTCGGTCAAGCCCTCCGAGGTGAGCAGCCTGAGGCTGTCCGAGGGCGACTTCGTCTCGCTCCTGCCCCCGGTCCTCGGGGGCCTGCGTGGGCGTACAGTTTAGCCGCGTTTATTTTTCAGAAACTTTATATTAAACTAAATGAAAGCTAAGCTTTTATAAGAAGCTTTATACAGCGCAGCATGGGAAGTGGGATAAGTTGGCAAGGACAGGGCTGGTCCTATGGTTTGAGGAGGCCGACTGGAGGGACAAGAAGCTCCTTGGCGGCAA